>NZ_JAANOG010000004.1 GCF_019923745.1 Aquirufa aurantiipilula | reverse complement strand
AGAGCATCTTTTAACGCCATTTCAACCCCATCTGTATGCAGTGTTTCATGAAGATGATAGCCCATGATTTTTCTAGAAAAAGTGTCGGTTATTAGACTTAAATAGGCTGTTTTTTCCTTGGTGTCAACTTATTTCAGGACGAGACACCTTAAATAAAAAAAGCTAACCTCCATGGTTAGCTTTTTTTATACACGATGGTGGCATTGAACCATCACCACTAAAAATACTCCTCTGCTTTTCCCATAGCATAGCCAATTTCTAACATACGACGAATATCCATTTTATTGAAATTCCGTATATCAATTGAAATTGGTTGAATAGGACGAATGGAATTGATTGATAAATCGCTGCGTTGATTTTGCACCAACAGAGCTTCCTTTAAATCTGCATTCAAAATTTCATTGACTGCTATATCCATGACACGGTCTACCAGGGCCAACAAATCTCCCGTTTCGAATATACCGCCTTCTATGGTTTGGGTATGACAACTGATACAAACGATATGTTTTCCTCCATCTTTAATCGCTTTTTGTAAGGGTGCTACATCCCGTAAACCTCCATCCAAAAAGCTGCGTCGCTTTTCCTGATTGATTTGAACTACAGGCATCAATATAGGTACAGCAGATGATGCTAATAAATAATCATAAAAATGGTCATAGCTGGGATCTACGTAATGAATTCCTCCATCAATGATATTAACGGCCCCAATGCGCAACTCTACCGGACTAGCTTGCAAATTCCGTAAGTCCAACACACCTTCTACCAAATCGCGCAATGGCTTAGTACTAACTAAACCTCTAAAATTCTTAGTCAATGCAGTCCAGCCCAACTCCCATAAACTAAGTGGTTTTGATAGACATTCAGGATGAGTGATTCTTGTTTCCCAAAAATCCCACAAATCTTGTCCAGCTTGTCGAAAATTCAAGGGCTCGCCATTCAACTTTTGACGGCCCAGCTGATTCACTAAATAAGCTGAATTTAAACTCCCTGCAGAAATCCCATAAATCATATCAGGTTCATAACCTCGTTCAAATAATGCTCGAATGACTCCTGCTTGAAAAGCTCCCTTTACCGAGCCTCCAGATAATGCCAATATCTTACTCATAAATTTGAATATTGAAAGGACTAATTGTCCCAAATTGTCTTAAATTTACAAAATTAAAAAGCCCAAAGCTTCTACTATCTACATTATGTCCTATTCGCTTTCATCCATTCAAGTACCCATTGCGGAACCGATGAAAGCTTTCGAAGGCAAGTTTCGCCAATTCATGCGGTCCAAAGTAATGCTATTGGATACCATTATGAATTACATCATTCAACGTAAAGGAAAACAAATGCGGCCTATGTTCGTGTTTCTTTCTGCTGGCGTTATGGGTGAAATTAACGAAAAAACACATCGCGGCGCAGCACTGATTGAATTATTACATACAGCAACCCTTGTTCATGATGACGTAGTCGACGACTCCAATTACCGTCGGGGTTTCTTCTCCATCAATGCCATCTGGAAAAATAAAATTGCCGTTTTAGTCGGTGATTATTTATTATCCAAAGGACTTCTACTTTCCATTGAAAACGACGATTTTGATTTACTTAAATCCGTTTCAACGGCTGTTCGTGAAATGTCAGAAGGAGAATTACTCCAGATAGAAAAAGCCCGTAAACTGGATATCACAGAAGACATCTATTTTGATATTATCCGTAAAAAAACAGCTACACTCATTTCAGCTTGTTGCGCCGTAGGTGTTCAATCCGTTGGAGCCAGCGAAGAATACGTACAAATTGCACGAGAGTTTGGTGATCGTGTAGGTGTGGCCTTTCAGATCAAAGATGACCTTTTTGATTATGGTGATGCCGAAATTGGAAAGCCCTTAGGCATTGATATCAAAGAGAAAAAAATGACTTTACCTTTGATATATTCATTACAGCATACCAGTTCTAGTACTAAAAAAAGAATCATTCATTTGATTAAACATGATTCTGAAAATCCTCAAAGTGTACGTGAAGTCATTGAATTTGTCAAAAATACAGGCGGCTTAGAATATGCTACCCAACGTATGCATGAATTTGCACAAGAGGCCCGAGAAATCCTCAATAAGTTCCCAGAGTCTACGTATCGTAACTCGCTCCATGATTTGCTGGGATATACCATCGAAAGAAACAAATAGCCCATTCCGATAAATTGTCTTATTTTCGGGGGCAAAAAAAGCTGGAAACCATTGGTTCCCAGCTTTAAGCACTAAACTACTTTAAAACAAAATCTATCTCGGGCCACCGCCACCCATTCCGCCGCCGCCTCCGCCGCCACCCATTCTTCCACCGCCACCTGGCATTCCCATAGGCTGAGCTTGAACTGGTTGTGGTGTAGCATCTCCCCCTCCATCTTTCTGATCATCATTGTTAACCGATTTCTTTCTCTTCGTTCCTGCGAAACTCATTTTACCAATTCGGTAAGAGAAATTAATCTTAAAGTTCATATTACGCATTGTGTTATAACCTACCTGAGTAATTACAGGAGTTACTGTCTCACTACGAATAATCATAGCCGAAGTGAAGAAGTTTTCCGCTCCAAAGCCAACACTTCCTTTCTTGTTCTTGAAATCCTTTTTGAAACTTAAACTGTAGATTCCGAATCCTCCACGCTTTCCTTGCAACTGAATTTCATTAGCACGGTAGAAAGAGAACAATTGAGCTCCCCAGCCTCCGCCTAAGTTATAGTTACCAAAAATACGGAAGTTGGAAACCAAGCCTTCATTTTTTGCGTTCAACAAAGGATCTGGTACATTATTAGCCAATTTCAAATATGAGAAATCAGCTCCACCACCAATCATCAAACGATTCGTCAAGTTGGCATTGATATTCAAGTTCATACCATAAGCATCCTCATTTCCAATATTTACCGAACGTGTCTTCACCGTATCTCCGATAACCTCACGAATCTGGTTAATTGCACCTGTTGTGTTTCTAACAAACACAGCAGAAGAAATATAGAACGATTTAATGTACTTGCTGTATCCAATCTCAAAGTTATTCGTGTACTCAGGAGCTAAATTGGGATTACCTGTAGAGATATTCAATGGATTTGTCGAATTCACGTTAGGATTCAAGAATTGAACCGATGGACGTTGAATACGCTTGTTATAACTGAATCTCCATGTTCCTGATTTAAACGTTTTTGACATGTTGAAACTTGGAACGATTACTCCATATGGAGGAATGGTCAAATTTTGCCCTTCTTTCTTCAAGAAACTAGCGGTAATATCCGTATGCTCATAACGAGCACCCGCTTTTACGCTCCATTTGTTTTTAGTGGTTAAGGTATAAGAAGCATACGTTCCCCAAATATTTTGATTGTAATCAAATACGTTGGTAGGTAATGAAGCTAAATTAACTTGATTGTAACCCGCTGCATTATTTCCTGTAGGATTAATAAATGATTTGTAATCGGATGACGCATTTCTCAAAATACCCTTTCCTCCAAACTCAAGCATCTGGTTTTTCAAGATTGGCGTTTGATAATCCAATTGGAATGTAGCCTCTTCATTATATGCCAAGTTCTCATTTTTAATTGAACTCAAGATTTGACTCATCGTTGCATTCGGATTCATGATATCATTGTAGAAATCACTCGTGCGATTACTGCGGCTGTACATCGACAAAATACTGAACTCTTTTTGAGGGGTATCGTAGGTATGTGAATAATCAATATTCAAATCCACGTTGCCTGAAACATCAGAAGAGTTCGTATTTCTTAAGCTTGTAACTAAGCCATTACGAATCTGTTGTAAGTTATCTTGGTAGTTATTTCCATTTCTTACCCCAAATCTAGATGATGCAGTAATGGAATTATGCTTATTAATGTCCCAATCAAAACCTATTTGATAATTACCAAACAAGTTATTTGTTCTACTTTCTGCAGTTTGAAGGTTAATTGTTTCCACACCTTGACTTCTCGTAGTTTGCGTATTTTCATACTTACCAGTTACATTGTATTGAGAACGACCAAAGCCACCTAATGACATTCCCCAAGTCTTATTACGGAAATTACCATTCAATGATAAATTGGATCCTCGAACACCCACACTTGAATCAAAACCTAAAGTCAAACCTTGTAATGTATTCTTTTTAGTAACAATGTTAATGATACCTGCTGAACCCTCTGCGTCATATTTCGCCGATGGAGAAGTAATCACCTCTACTGTTTTAATCATGTCAGCTGGAATTTGCTTCAAGGCATCAGCCACATTGGATGCCATGATGGAAGATGGCTTGTTGTTAATCAACACTTTAATATTTGTAGAACCACGGAGCGAAGGATTACCGTCTAAATCAACTGATAACATAGGCACCTTTTTTAATACATCTGTTGCGTCACCACCACGATTCGTTTGATCACGTTCTGCATTATACACAGTACGGTCAACTCGTTCTTCAATCATGGCTCTTTGACCTTCAACAGTTACCTCTTGTAACATCTTAGTCGATGATTGCATTTTAATAACCCCTAAATCGTGATTATCTTTTTTATCTGTTACATCAATGAAAATAGTTTTACTTTCATACCCCAAGAAAGAGATAACAATTTTGTAACTACCTACAGCTACTTTGGACATGGTAAACTTTCCCACTTGGTCAGCTACCGTACCATCCACAGGACGATTAGTCGATTTGTTAATTAAAGCTACCGAAGCAAATTCAACAGGCTTATTGTCTGTGGAATCTAAGGCATAACCAACAATTTTGGCTGAACCTTTCGGTGCTGCTGCTACAGGAGCTGCTGCTTCTCTTCGTGCGGGTGCACCTGCTCCACCTGGAACCTGAGCGTTAACCTGCATAGCGCATACTACTAAGGCAATAAGTGCGAATAATTTTCTCATAGTTTTTTTAAATTGGCTAATTGATTTTAAACTATTAAAATCGAATGCAAAACTGAGGTAATTCCTTTGAGTAATTTCTTTTTTGCGACCAATAGTCATAATTTGTAGGTCAATTTCAAAGATGCAAAACGTCAATAAAACATGATTGTCATCAAAACACCACGTTTACAATTAATTCCGCTGGACCATTCATTATTGACGACTTGGGCAGAGCATGGACGCAATGCCCTAGAAATTCAAATAGGTTTACAACATAATACCTGGGAAATAGAATCATTTTTTCAGGAAGAAACACAAATGGCTTTACGCGACTATTGGCTTCCTATGACTAAAAAATTTCCTTTCGATTTTATTTGGTACACAAATTGGGAAATTATTTTAACAGAAAAGTCCTGCTCTATAGGGGGAATTGGACTTGCAGGCATGCCCAATGACCAAGGTTTTACCGAAGTGGGTTATTGCCTTGATAAAAAATACAGAGGAAATGGCTACGCCAGCGAAGCTCTGCAATATCTCATAGAATGGGCTAGTCAAGATAAAGATTTACACTACCTAGTAGCTGAAACTCCCTTGGAAAATATGTCATCCCAAGCAGTCTTAAGTAAGAATGGGTTTATCCAAACTGGACAAAAAACTCTTCAACAACCACAAGGGATGGAAGTGTTTACTTGGAAACGCCAAATACAATCATCCAGAACATAATTCTGGGTTTTTATTTCCTTTCGAGCAATTTTCGGTAATTTTACTGAATTATAAATGCCTAAAGTCCCTAAGGACCCAATCATATGCATCATTTCACTTCCATACATGACGCTTACAACATTCCTCAATTGGTCAATGAAGCCCTTTTAATGAAAAGAGCTCCCTATTCCGATTGCTTCATTGGTAAAAATAAAACCATAGGTTTGCTGTTCTTTAATTCCAGTTTGCGCACGCGATTATCTACCCAAAAAGCCGCTCAAAATTTGGGAATGAACGTCATGGTTATGAACGTAGGTGCTGATTCTTGGCAATTAGAAATGAATGAAGGTGTCATTATGAATAGCGACAAAGCAGAGCACGTTTCTGAAGCTGCCGCTGTAATTGGACAGTATTGTGATATTGTTGGGCTACGTAGTTTCCCAAGTTTAGTGAATCGGGAAGACGATTATTCAGAATTGGTATTAAATCAATTCATGAAATATACCGGCAGACCCATTTTAAGTCTAGAATCGGCAACCAGACACCCATTGCAGTCCTTAACCGATTTAATCACCATACAAGAATATAAGAAAACGGCCCGACCAAAAGTGGTTCTAACCTGGGCTCCACATGTAAAAGCTCTCCCTCAATGCGTGCCTAATTCATTTGCCGAATGGATGAATCACTCGGAAGTTGACTTTACCATTGCTCATCCCAAAGGATATGAATTGGCTCCAGAATTTAGCGGAAATGCTCAAATTTGTTACGACCCGAAAGAAGCCTTTGAAGGAGCTGATTTTATCTATGCCAAAAACTGGTCATCTTACCAAGAGTATGGTAAAATCCTAAACTCAGATCCAGCCTGGATGGTCACAATGGATAAAATGAAATTAACAAATGATGCCAAATTCATGCATTGTTTACCTGTACGCAGAAATGTAGTCGTGGAAGATGCGGTATTGGATTCAAATCATTCCATCGTCATTCAGCAAGCTGGAAATCGCGTATGGGCAGCTCAAACCGTTCTAAAAGAGATGTTATTATCTCTGGCCAAAAAAGAAAGTCCTTACTTATTCTAAATATATGAGTTTAAATCTACCTAAGCTTCAGGTAATTAAAATTGGCGGAAATGTCATCGACAATCCTTCTTTGTTAGAAGCATTTTTACAGGATATTGCCAGCATCAATGCCCCCTTTGTTCTCGTTCATGGAGGTGGTAAAATTGCGACTGAAATGGCGAAAGAATTGGGCATTACCAGCCAAATGATCGAAGGAAGACGTGTTACCGATACGGCAAGTTTACGCATTGTAACCATGGTCTATGCAGGTTGGATTAATAAATCCTTGGTTGCCCAATTACAAGCTAAACAGAAAAATGCTGTAGGTTTTACTGGACCTGATGCAGGCTTGGTAATCAGTAAAAAAAGAAATCCTTCGCCCATTGATTATGGTTGGGTAGGCGATATTGAACAGGTGAATAGTAAAGCATTAAGTGGATTCATACAACAAGGTTATTATCCTATTTTTGCCCCCATCACTGCCGATAAAGAAGGTCATTTATTAAATACCAATGCTGATACGATGGCACAAGCTATTGCCATCGCATTAAGTGAATTTTTCGAAGTTACCCTAACGTATTGCTTTGAAAAAAATGGGGTTTTAAGTAACCCAGATGACGATCATTCTGTTATTCCACACATCAACCAATCTTCATTTTTGGATTTAAAGGAAAGTGGAATTGTTACTGCAGGAATGATTCCTAAATTAGAAAATGCCATTAAAGCCATTTCCCAAGGGGTTAATACCGTTAAACTCTGTCACGCGAGTCAAGTATTATCCCAAGAAGGTGGCACTAGAATAACAGCATAATGTATCAAGAATCTGATTTTTTACAAGCCTACTCATTACTTTCTCAATTGATTGCTTGTCCTTCATTGAGTAAAGAAGAGGAAGGTACAGCTAAAATAATTCAAGATTTTTTCAGTAATAAGGGAATTAAATCGGAGCAATACCTCAATAACATTTGGGCAAAAAATGAACATTTTGATCCGAACAAACCCAGTGTCTTACTAAACTCCCATCATGATACTGTTAAGGCAAATGCCTCATGGACATTTGATCCTTGGACTCCCACAGAAATGGATGGTAAACTCATCGGTTTAGGTTCAAATGATGCTGGAGCAAGTCTAGTTTGCCTCATTCAAACATTTTGTTCCTTTTACGCTCTAGAAAACCTACCATTTAATTTGGTGCTTGCAGCCACCGCTGAAGAAGAAATTTCAGGAAAAAATGGCATTGAAGCCCTTCTTCAAGCTCCCAACTTTCCTAAGATTGATTGGGCCATTGTGGGTGAACCTACGGATTGCCAATTGGCCATAGCAGAAAAGGGACTCATGGTGATTGATGCAGTGGCACATGGAAAAGCAGGACACGCAGCTAGAAATGAAGGGATAAATGCGATTTACGTCGCCATGAAGGATATTCAAAAAATTGAAAAATTCAAATTTGAAAAAGTATCCCCTGTTTTAGGTCCTGTAAAAACAACAGTCACCATCATTCATGCCGGTAAACAACATAATGTCATTCCAGATACTTGTGAATTCAGCATTGATTGCCGAGTAAATGAATGCTATACTTTGGAAGAAATCCTTGACATATTAAAAAAAGA
Source organism: Aquirufa aurantiipilula (assembly GCF_019923745.1). Classification (GTDB taxonomy): domain Bacteria; phylum Bacteroidota; class Bacteroidia; order Cytophagales; family Spirosomataceae; genus Aquirufa; species Aquirufa aurantiipilula. The sequence continues at coordinate 342,930 of NZ_JAANOG010000004.1, read as the reverse complement.
ACTAAGCTCAGACTTAAACCCCAGATCCATCCGATTACAGCCAAGCCGTATCGATGAAAATCATGTGGTTTGTCAAGCTGCCCAAGCAATAGGAATAAGCAGTTTTGGTTCTCCTACCCTGTCTGACCAATCCTTATTGACATGCCCTTCCGTAAAAATCGGCCCAGGACATTCCGGTAGATCCCATACTGCAGATGAATTCATTTACTTAGATGAAATCAAACAAGGGATTCAAACCTATCAACAATTATTATCTCAAACGATTATTCAATACCAACATAAATCATAAGAAAGTGGCAAAACTTTGGCAAAAAGCAAATCAGACTACGGATGCTAAAATTGAAAAATTTACAATAGGAAATGACCCTATCTACGATTTACAATTGGCACGCTACGATGTATTGGGCTCTTTAGCCCATATTACTATGTTGGCTGAAGTTGGACTTTTAAAAAAGGAAGAACTTAGTCCTTTATGTCAAGAATTGAAGGTTATTTTAGCTTCCATTGATGCAGGTGAATTTGAAATTGAAGTGGGAATGGAAGACGTACATTCTCAAATTGAATATTTACTAACCCAAAAACTAGGTGATTTAGGAAAGAAAATTCATGCGGGTCGTTCTAGAAACGACCAAGTTTTAGTGGATTTAAAATTATTCATGCGGGCTGAAATCCAAGAAATTGCGGAAGCAGTTGAAAAGCTTTTTAATCTACTTCTTACCAAAAGTGAAGCACATAAAAAAGATTTACTTCCAGGCTATACCCATTTACAAATTGCCATGCCATCTTCTTTTGGATTATGGTTTGGTGCCTATGCTGAAAGCTTGGTGGAAGATGTTGAATTATTGGAAGCTGCCTTCCGTTTAGCCAATAAAAACCCTTTAGGTTCAGGAGCAGGATATGGTTCCTCCTTTCCCTTAGATCGTCAATTAACCACCGATTTGCTAGGCTTTGAAAGTCCACATGTCAATGTGGTCAATGCCCAATTATCTCGCGGAAAAACAGAATTTTATTTATTAACGGCCATCAGTCAGATTGCTAGTACCTTAAGCAAATTGGCCATGGATGTTTGTCTTTACAATTCTCAAAATTTCGGATTCATTGAATTACCAGATTCCCTAACCACGGGAAGTTCTATCATGCCACACAAAAAGAATCCAGATGTGGCAGAATTATTGAGAGGAAAAGCCAACAAACTCAAAGCCCTTCCAAATCAATTGCACTTATTAACAAGCAATTTGCCCTCCGGTTATCACCGCGAGTTCCAGTTAACCAAAGAACTTTTAATGCCTGCAATTGAGGAGATTTTAGATGGCTTGGAAATCACTCACTACCTAGTAGAGCACATGAAAGTGAAGTCTGATTTATTAAATCATGATAAATACGACTTACTTTTTAGTGTAGAAGAAGTGAATCGCCTTGTGGTTCAAGGAGTTCCGTTTCGGGAAGCATACCAACAAATTGGTAAAATGATCGAAGAAAAGCAGTTTGATGGCAGCCAAAGAAACTTACATCATACCCATTTGGGTAGTATTGGTAATTTAGGTTTGGATCAAATTCAAGCTCAAAAAGATACAGCTTACCAGCGTTTTGGATTTGAAAAGGTAAATCAAGCCATTGATCGACTAATAGCTAGCTAACATCTTTTGAACGTATTTTCCTACGATATCAAATTCTAAATTAACAGAATCTCCGACTTTCAATTGATGAAAAACGGTATGTTCATAGGTATAAGGAATGATGGCTACAGAAAAATCATGTTGGCCTGAATGAACCACAGTTAGGCTCGTTCCATTAACACAAATTGAGCCTTTAGTCACGGTAATATGTTCATTTGAAAGTGGATATTCAAAATAATATTCCCAAGACCCATCTTTAGTATTGATTTGAGTACAAACTCCTTTAGTATCTACATGGCCTTGTACAATATGCCCATCAAATCGCCCTGTTGCAGCTAAACAACGCTCTAGGTTAACCTTTTGACCAAGTTCCAATTCACCTAGATTGGTTTTATGTAGCGTTTCTTCAATGGCGGTAACGCGGTATTGACTATCGGTAATTTCGACAACAGTTAAACATACTCCATTATGCGCCAAAGATTGATCGATCTTTAGTTCATGCGTAAACGGTGAACTAAACCAAAAATCGATATTGGTTCCTTGAACCATTCTATTCTCTAAGGTGCCCATGGCCTCCACTATGCCTGTAAACATCGAATTAAATTTTATATTTTTGCCTAAATTCAAAATTACACCCAAACTTATGAAATTCAATAAATGGATTTTGATTCTTGTTCTTGGCGCAATCGTCTTGGTGATTATTAGTCTACCTAAAAACACCGCTGTAAGCGTAAATAAAACACAAGAAGATTCTTTGGCAGTCATGCAACATCGAAAAGAAAAAGACATTTCGATGAAAGAGCAAGAAGATTCACCCATCAAGAATAAAGAAACATTTAAAGGACTTCAGTATTTCCCCTTTTCTAGTGCTTGGCTAATAGAATTTGACTTAGAAAATAATTCAAAAGTTGATAAAATTGCTTTGCCAATGAGTGATGGCACCAAAGAGGATATCCTTTACATTGGAGATATTAAAGCCCAAATCAATGGACAAGAGGTTCGCTTAAAGCTTTACCAGCACGACAATGGAGACTTTTTCCTTCCATTTAAAGACAAAACCGCCCCCACAGAAACCTATGGAGGCGGTAGGTACTTAGATATACCCCTAATAAATCTAAACGGTAAAAAACTTAAGGCGGATTTTAATTTGGCTTACTTTCCTTTTTGTGCGTACAATCCGGAATATGCTTGTCCTGTTCCACCAGCAAGTAACCAATTGAATTTTAGGATACCTGCTGGGGAAAAAAACTAGTTTACTTGGTTTATAGAAGCGGCTCCTGACAAATCTTTGCTGATGGTTGGAACACCTTTATATGATACTTTGGAAGCACCAGATGCATCAACGCGCAATGTCTTTTGACTTTGTACGCTAACATGACTTGCGCCACTTGCCTCAACATCCGTATCACGCGCCATCAGATTAGTTCCCTCCATGTGACTTGCACCTGAAGCATCTACATTTAATTTGCCAGCATGACCACTGATATTCAATTTAGACGCTCCTGATAATTCCACATTTAATTTGTCAGCATTAATCTGATTCAATTGACCTTTAGATGCTCCACTAAACACAAAATTCATTTGTTCTTCATTGGCGAATCCATCGACATCCACACGACAAGCACCTGAAAAATCAGCATTAGCTAAACGAGGCATAGTGATGACCAAACGAACTCTTTTACGGTTTTTACCCCAATTAAAACCCCAATTACGGTCTTTATAAGATACCTTCAAGGTATTACCGTCAATGTCTACTTCTAAATCATCCACATCTTCTTGACGGCCATAAGCTGCCAACGAATATGCACTTCCTTTGCTAACTTTAATTTCAAATGCTTGACCTAGGTCTAAGTTTTGAAAACCTGATACTTTAAACTTTTTTGAATAATCTTCTGGAGATGCAAATGCCACGATGGACACAAATAATGCACCTAGGAAAATGAATAAATTGAATTTTGTTTTCATGATTGTTATTATTTTGGAATGTAGAGAAGATGAAACGAAAGATCAAAAGGTTGCATGATCCTCCTTTTATTTTTGTGTTTTAATGTTGACTTGTAAGTTGGAAATACTTGGATAAGTTAAATCCGCATTCATGGATTTATTTCCTGTGATATTCTTGATGACTTGCAAATCCATTTTAGATTGATCTTTTAATGAGACAATAGCCTTTTGAGCAACCAAATTGGGAGCAATAAGCTCAGAATTTTGGTCTGCTGAAGCAATCAATAAATCCGTCGTGCCATCGATATTAACACTGTGGAAATTATGCAAGACTACTTCTAATTTAGCCTGATTAAATCCTTTGATTTCTGTTCTGGCATTTCCTCCCAATTCTACCTTGGAAAGCTTTGGAGATTGTATCTCAATTTGAACGCCTGATTGTACTTTGTCCAATTTTAAAACGCCATTAACCACTTTCGCTTCTGTGACAAAACTTGGTTTATCATTTCCCTCAAAACGAATGACATACTTATCTCCAGGAACGATACGAATACTAGCTCCTTCGGTATTCAAGGCTTCAATGCTTTGGAAGTTTTCTAAATCCTTACTGATAGAAAAATTAACACCTACCTCATCTGAAGAAGAACGATCTTCATGGAACGACTCGTCTTTATCCTCAATGGGTTCACGATTAATACATGTTAAGCCTTTTTCTGGAGTAAAATTCCAAAGTGATCCTACAAATAAATCGCCATTACTCTCGTTAAAGTATCCTCCATGAATTTCATTTTCAATATAGGATGCAAAATCACGCGTCATACCGAAGCTCTGTCCAAAAGGTATCAATACCTTCACACGCATGCGTTGATTTCTGAACTTTTGATTCGTAATTCCGAAATGGCTATCAAATATGATTTTATCATTTTGAATGGAATAGTCATATTTAATACTTCTGGCATTTTTCTCAGCATCAAAACGATCTTTTCCATTTGATTTGGAGAATTCTATTACCTGGATGGTCGTCCCTGAATATCCTTCTATGGTAATTTGGGTACGAGTAAATCCTTCACGGTTATAATCGTGCATATCTTCGTCATCCAGGATTTCATCCACCAATTCTCTACTTCCTAACATTTTTTCCCAAATAGACTCTTGAGATTCTTTTTTCACATCAAAAACAAAGGGCTTGGATGGAATACTAATGTCTTTTACTTGATTCACAGAAGCTGTTCTTGAAAAATTTCTTCCCACTGTTGGTAAGGCTACGAATAAACCAATCCAACCAACAATGCACAAGGTAGTAGCGATGTATTTATACGTTCTATTATAAAATTTACGGTTAGCTAATAAAGAAACTCCTGAGATTATGATGGAAACTAAAATAGGTAGAAATGCTGCGATGAAGGCTAAATAAGTCCAAGAAGGCAAATCATTCGCCAATAAATATAAAGGAATGGCTTCACCAAAAGCAATTTGAACTTGGCCATGATCTAAACCTGAAAATCCTACTGAAGAAACCGTAATTAGGGCAATGATACTTCCTAAACCTATTGCCGTTAAAATGATACCAAATGCTATTTGAACGATCCAACGAAGAGCAATGAAAAACCCTTTAAATGCGCCAAAGAAAGCAGCAATTAGTCGAAATGGAACTAACAAGATACGAGTTAAAGCACTTTCTTCAGCCTCTCCTTCCTTTTGGAAGTTCTTCTTGATGTTGTTTTCAATATTTTCCAAAGTGATAGGCTCACCCGTCATTTCCATTTTATCTGTGAGGGTTTTAGCCTCTGGTGCTATAATCAATATCACCAGATAGGCTACAATCCCTGTTCCAAAAAACAAGACAGATAATACAGCTAATACACGCAGTAGACCTAAATCCCATCCTGTGTAGGCGGCAAATCCAGAGATTACCCCACCAATAACTTTCTTTTCAGGATCACGGTAAAATTTGCGAAAGGATTTATCCTCTTCTAAATTGATTTCACCAGGGATAGCAATCCAGCAAATAATATAGGCCCAGAAGATGACATTGGCTACATGGAATAATGGAATCAATCCAAAGAAGCCTACGATCATACATAAACGTACCCAAATTGGATCAGCATGTAAATAACGAGCTAAACCTGAAGCCACACCACCAATCATTTTTCTAGACAAATCACGTCTAAATACTTTTTGATTTGGAATAGACTTTTCTGAATGAGTAGACTGAGATTGCGATGAACTGTTTTCTTTCTTATCTTCTTCGCTTTCTAAAGCTTGAAAATCAGCTACCGTTCCTAAAGAGGCGATCAAAGCATTGACATGTTCCAATGAAATGGCTTCTGTTTTTTCGTCTTCACGAATGCCCCAGAATTTCTCGGCAATTCTTGCTTCAATGTCAGCAATAATCTCTTTTGAACCTTCGAAACTCTCGAAGTAAGCATGGATGGATTTGATGTATGCATCCAATGTGGCAAACGCATCCTCCTCGATGTGGAAGATAATCCCTGCGATATTAATTGAAAGGGTCTTTTTCATACAATGATAGATTTATGAATTGGGGGTGGCGGGATTGGTTATTTGAAGTACAGAGCCTTGTAACTCATCCCATGTTAAATGAAGTTCTTCTAAAAATTCTCCTCCTTTTTCTGTTAATACGTAATACTTACGCGGCGGGCCTGAGGAAGATTCCACCCATTTATAATCTAAGAACCCAGCATTTTTTAGGCGGGTTAAAAGAGGGTATAAGGTTCCCTCCACGACCATGATTTTTGCAGAGGTTAATTCTTCCAACATGTTGGATGCGTACACCTCGCCTCGCGAAATAATCTGCAGAATACAGAATTCCAAAATTCCTTTCCTCATCTGCACCTTGGCATTTTCAATATCCATCGGTTTCTGTGTTTTAATGTGATACAAAACTACGTAAGGTACTTTGCATTACATAGTACCTTAGAAACTTTTTTTTGATTTTTGGATAAACGGTGACTATTTTGTGATGAATAGCCTTTTTTAGGTTCGAAAAATATCCAGATGTTCAAAGAAGTCTCCTTACCTCTAGCCTTTTACAACCGCGATACATGGCTTAAGGTGGCTTTTTTTGCGGTTTGTGTGTTCATGGCTGGTTTTTCTCTCTATTTTACAGACGGTTTAGTGACTAAATTAGAGGAAAGAGAGAAGCAACAAATTGAGTTATATGCAGAGACCATACGCTATGTAATGACGAGTGATGAGAATGCGGATATTAATTTCTTTTTCGAGAGAATTAAAAAAATCAATGAAAACAATACCATTCCGGTTATTTGGAAAGATGGGTCTGGCCATCTAAACTCCATTAACATTCCTATGTCAAACCAGCTTTCAACCGAAGCTAAGCAGGAAATACTCAAGCAAAAATTGACTGAAATTATTGCTGAGAACAACAAGCCCATTGAAATGGATATGGGATTTCAGAAAGAATACATCTATTATGGGAATTCCAAACTCTTGAAACTCTTGAGGTATTACCCTCTTTCCCAACTTCTTGTTGTTTTGATAATTGGATTCCTTGGCTACATTTTTTTCTCTTATTCAAGAAGAGCAGAACAGAATCGGGTATGGGTAGGATTAGCTAAAGAAACCGCCCATCAATTAGGTACTCCCCTATCCTCTCTAACTGCTTGGGTGGAAATTCTTCGAAATGAACCCAGCATAGATCCGAATATCGTTATTGAATTAACAAAGGATATTCAGCGCTTGGAAACCATCACTACCAGGTTTTCTAACATTGGCTCTGCCCCTATATTGAAAGAAGAAAATTTAGAAGAGTTGATTAGTACCTTTTTACAATATTTAAAAAACCGCATTTCAAGTAAAGTCCACATCGAGGTCATTAGTTTGTTAGCTCCAGACCAAGTAGCAAAAGTGAATCGCTATTTATTCGAATGGGTAATAGAAAACATTTGCAAAAATGGGGTAGATGCCATGAGTGGTAGTGGAGACATACAAATTGTGCTATCGGAAGGAAAAAACAATGTCATTTACATTGATATTTCAGATACAGGCAAAGGGATATCCAATAAAAACATGTCCAAAATCTTTTCTCCAGGCTTCAGTACCAAAAAAAGAGGATGGGGATTGGGACTAACTTTAGCCAAAAGAATCGTTGAAAATTATCATGAGGGAAAACTCATTTTAAAATCGACTGAAATTAACAAAGGAAGTACATTCCGCATTTCCTTGCCTAAGCCACCCTTTCACGCATGAATTCCCCCAATTTTGTTTTTGGTTCAGCTCTCGTTGTCATTTCCATAGGCTACTTGCTTAAAAGCTTGGGATTTGTCACCACAGAAGATGCCAAAAAGATTTCGAAATTTTTAATGCATACCACATTTCCTGCCTTGGTGTTTAGCACCATGATTAAGGTACAATTCTCTTCCGAATTATTGTGGCTGCCTTTCATTTGTATCTTATTTGCCCTCTTATGTTCTTTTGTTGGTTTTCATATTTTCAAAAAAGAGGGTTCTGAATATCGGGGAATTCTTACTATGGGTTGCTCGGGATATAACCTAGGCTTATTCGCCTATCCATTAATTGAAGGAATTTGGGGATGGAAAGGCTTAACCTATGCGGCAATGTTCGACATTGGTAACTCCTTCATCAATTTCATTTTGACCTATGGTATGGGAAATTACCTCTCTGCTCAAGGAAAAAAAGGTAATATGTGGAAACATGTATTCAAACGCATCATGTCGCTTTTCCCTTTTCAGGCCATGGTCATTGGATTGCTGGTAAATGTATTAGAAATACCCTTGCCTATATTTCTTACCAGCATTGTAGATACCATTGCACAAGGAAACAAACCCTTAGTTTTACTTTTAATGGGGATTTATTTTAGTATTCGATTACCCAAAAAATCCTTTTTGAAGGTATTCCAAGTACTTGGTATCCGCTACATATTAGGTTTATCCATTGGCTTATTTCTATATTATAGCCTTCCATTTGATACACACTTTAGAAATATGATGCTTATCTGCATCATTCTTCCAGTAGGTATGACACTCATTACCTATTCTGATGAATTAAACTTTGACACTTCTATTGCAGGTGCATTGGTTAATTTTTCTATGTTGATCAGCTTTACTCTCATGTGGATATTGGTAGGTGTATTCCAAATGGCTGCCGCCTAACCAAATAATTTTGGTAATTTGCAGAAACAAATGACCCTAATTTACGTTTGGGATTTAAGCAAACAATCAACAATGGTAGTACCCTACAAAAATCAATCGCAAGGAAAAAAGGAACAAGTAGCAGAAATGTTCAATTCCATTTCACCCAAGTATGATTTCTTAAATCATTTACTTAGTGGAGGAATCGATATAATCTGGAGAAAAAAAGCGATTAATTTGTTGAAGAACAAGGGGATCAAATCCTTACTTGATATTGCCACAGGAACAGGAGATTTTGCCATAGAGGCTTTAAAGATACAGCCTGAAAAAATCATTGGAGTGGATATTTCTCAAGGTATGTTGGATTTCGGAATTGAGAAAATCAAAAAACTAGGTTTGCAAGATAAGATTCATTTACAATTAGGGGATTCCGAAAAGCTACCTTTTTCCGATCAAAGCTTTGATGCTATTACCGTCAGTTTTGGTGTTCGAAATTACGAAAACCTAGAAAAAGGTTTAAGTGATATGTTACGTGTGTTAAAACCAGGAGGATATTGCTTGATTCTTGAATTTTCTAATCCAAGAAAATTCCCCATGAAGCAATTGTATACCTTTTATTCTAAATTCATTCTTCCCTTATTAGGGAAATTGATATCCAAGGATCCTGCGGCATATACCTATCTTCCAGAATCTGTTCAGGCCTTTCCAGATGGACAAAACTTTTTAGATATTTTCCAACAAGTTGGTTATCAAAATACGCAATGGATTCCCATGACAGGAGGTATCTGTTCTATTTATTTGGGCCAAAAATCAAAATAGGAATTTGAAAAAGCTATTGATACTCATAGTATTCAGTTTGATAGGCTTTCATTCATTGGCCCAAGGGAATAAGTACATCCGAATCAATAATGAATTTTATGATGATAAAAGAGTTCACTTTGGGTTCTTGTTTGGTTTAAGCTCTAGCAATTTTAGTATGGAGGCTGACCCTACCCTGACACCTAGTATTTCACCTAGAAATTTTGGGTTTCAAATTGGGGGTTTGGCAAATTATTCCTTCAATCGATTTTTAGAATTGAAATCTGGAGTAAACATTGCTCTTTATGATCGAGAAATCACATTTATCCAACCTAAACCAGCAGAAGATTTAAATATATCGAGAGAATCTACCTGGTTTGAAATACCTGTTTTATTGAAATTTAAATCCATCCGACGCATGAATCATCGGATGTATGTTTTAGCTGGATCTAAATTTGGAGTAGAAGCTAATGTCAAGAAAAACAGTGCTGCTTTAAGTGCTCAAACGGTTGATTTTGCCCTAGAATATGGATTTGGATTTGAAGGGTTTTTCAAATATTTCAAATTCACACCAGAAATTAGATTTTCCCATGGAATAGCCAATCTATATTCAACACCCTCTGTAACGACCAATCCTTACTTTAAAGTAAGTAGAATCAATACCCACAACGTAACTTTGTACATTAATTTCGAATAATTACTTCAGGCCTTTTCTGGCTAATTTAGGATCCACTTTAGTTTCAAATATACTGACAGCAGATACACCAAACCAACCAGCTCCTTGTATAGCGGAATTCATATTCAAGTTCTGAATATTGGTAGGAATATTAGCTGCTGGTCTTGAAAACAATCCCGCATTATTTAATTCCAATCGAGCTTGAGAATAAAAATTGAATTGATCTTGAGAGATGGAATACAATTCCACTTTGATTAAATCATTCTCCAAATACAATTCGGGGGAAATCGATCGACGAATTGGTAAATTAAAAGTTAAACCATCTGATGCTGCCCCTTGCTGAAAGGCCCCATCATAAATCACTGAAATGCTGGAAGGATCATTAAACAGCTTACCATTTTTATATGTTTTTACTCGATAGCAATCACCTAAGCCTAAAAAATCCTTGGCGAAAAATTGCGCATCATATCCTTCTTTGGGTTTATCATCCCCTCTTTGGCGACCCGAAGCCTCATCAAACTGATACAGTAAGGAATCTATAGTAGGTACTCTCCTCATGGTTGCGGAGGCCGTAAATTGTTCATTGGACCAATTGATTGATAATTGATAGGTCATACCCATTTTTCCCAATACTTCGGTCGAGGTTTTAGGTTGCCAAACATAAGTACCTGCCTGATCTTTTTGCTCTACAAATACATATTCTTGGCCCATATTATCACGGACTTTGACTTCTGCACCACTTATTTTAGGTACCGCTGAATTATCAAAATAGGCTTGTGATTTTGTCAGCATGATTTTCTGCGGACCTGGCAAATTGGTCAGAGTAGCCTCAACTACTAAAAAATTATTGGATTTTGGACTTTCCAACTGTACAATATCTTCACATGAGCTTAAGGCTACCGTGAGAAGAATACTTAAGATATAAATAGCTTTGATTTTCATGTTAGAACGAGAAATTATAAGTTACTGCTGGAACGAATGACCCAATAATCGATAATTGAACAGCTTCAGTTTGTGCTGAATTAGTTTCGTTTGGACGAGTATAAACAGAAAAAGGATTTTTTCTATTGTATAAATTATACACAGAGAACACCCATTCTGAGCTGCCTTTTCCAAATAAACCTTTCTTATTTTTCTTGGTGGCAGAAATATCCAAACGATGGTAATCCGGTACACGGATATTGCCTCGAGTACCCGGTATTGTTTGCGGATAGGCTATCCCTTCGTAAACATATTTTTGTACTGGAATAGAATAAGGAACTCCCGTAATGTAGGCAAAATTGGCGCCAAATGACCACTTTTCATTTAAGGCATATTGTCCTATTAAATTTAAAGTATGCGTTCTATCGTATCGACTCGTATACCATTCATTATTATTGATACCATCAATTTTTCGCTCCGTCCTAGCTAATGTATAACTCACCCATCCTGTAAGTTTGCCTACATTCTTTTTCACAAAGACTTCCAAACCATAGGCACGACCATCCCCAAACAATAAGTCCTTTTCAAAATAAGGATTTAAAAACAAATTGGCTCGGTCTGCATAATCAATTTGATTTTGCATCTTTTTATAATAGACTTCAACAGATGCCTCATAATCATTACCACTTTCTCCATAATTCTTAAAAAAACCCAAGGCGACTTGATCCGCAATTTGAGGTTTGATATTATTTGTAGAACTTGTCCATACATCCAAAGGTGTAGACGCAGCTGTGTTTGACATCAAATGAACATATTGAGACAAGCGATTGAAGCTAGCTTTCACTGATGAGGCTTCATTCAATGTCCAATTCAAAGCCAATCGGGGCTCAAAATTTCCATAAGACGCTATAACCTGATCAGGATTTACTTTATTGATCTGTAATACATATCCAGAAGGATTTTGTGCCGACATAGGAACAGCAATACGATTATAATATTCCCCATCTAGACTTTGATAATCATAATGGGAATAACGTAAACCATATTGTGCTGAAAAATGTGGAGAAAACTTCAATTCATTCCCCACATAAAATGAGGCTTCTAATCCCCTTTTATTAGCTTGACCAAATTCTCTCTTCTCTCCAATGGATGAGGCTACCGCTTGACCTGGTTTAAATTCATAGGAAAGAATTTGACCACCAAAAGTCAGGGTATTATCAGGTGTAATATAATAGGTAAAATCTGGCTTAAAACTTAAATTAACAATGTTGGAAGTCCAACGAAAGGAATCGTTGGGTCTTTTATTTTCTAAATCAGAATCCAATAAATAATCATAATTACTGTAAAAACTGGTCGCATTTAAAAACAATTTATTGGAAAACACGTGATTCCATCTTGCTGATAAAGTACCATTACCCCAGTTAAAGCCAAATCCTGTTCCAAAAACATCGCGACCAAAATAACCAGATAAAAACACCGTGTTCTTCGAGTTGATGTTATAATTGACTTTGGCTGTTAAATCGTAAAAATTAAATTGTGCATTGGCATTATTACCAGTTAAAAATGGCTTTGCCAAAATATCAATATATGATCTTCTTGCAGCTACGATAAAAGAAGCTTTATCCTTAATTAAAGGGGCTTCGATGGATAATCGAGAGAAAATAACTCCTATTCCACCGTTAACTTCTAATTTTTTCGTATTTCCTTCTTTCATTTTCACGTCCAAAATCGACGAAACTCGACCTCCATACTGGGCTGGAATACCTCCTTTAAATAATTTAACATCCTTTACTGCATCTGGATTAAAAACGGAGAAAAAACCAAATAAGTGAGATGAATTGTAAACCGGGGCATCATCCATTAAGACTAAATTCTGATCAACCCCTCCTCCTCGTACATTGAACCCTGAGGCTCCTTCACCAACGGTACTTACCCCGGGCAACAACTGAATAGCTCGCACTAAATCTACTTCTCCTAATAAAGCCGGGATTCGTTTAATGGTTTTGATATCAATTTTATTGACAGACATTTCAATACTTTTGACGTTTTCATCAACAGCCTTGGCCGTTACTCGAACCTCAGCCAATTCACTATCAGCAGGTTTTAACTCCACAGAGAATTGCTGTGACTGACTAGAAAATTGAATTTTCCTCTCTACACGTTCATAACCTGTATAAGAAAAGACTAAGGTATACTCTCCAGGAGCAAGAGTTAAACTGTAAAAACCATAGGTATTACTCTGATTTCCAACTTTAAGTTCCTTGACGTAAACATTGGCTCCAATCAAACCTTCTCCATTGGAACTGTCTTTGATATATCCGCTTAAAGTAGCTTTTTGTGCATATAAAGTACTGTAAAACAGACTAAATATGATAATAATGAGATGTCGAAATTTCATTGAATTAGATTATTGAACACTTGGGTGTAATGATTGACACAAAGATAAACCTACAATGTGATAATAAAGTTTCAAAAACTGATAATCTGCAAAAAACCAATGATTCGTATTTTTAAAAATAATTCGGTAACATATTACCGATTAATTTTTATTTTGATTTTTTGTACTACTTTTACATCACAATCAAGAGGAAAACCGATGGACTTGAAAATTTTTGGCGAAATCATCCGAGAAAAAAGAAGCGCACTTCGACTAAATCAAGATGAATTGAGCGAAAAAAGCGGTGTTGCCATTAAAACCATTCATTCCATTGAATTAGGAAAAGGAAATCCCGCCATCAAAACCATACTCCGATTGTTTGATATACTGGAACTAGATTTAATCGTCATAGCCTCTAAACCTTAATTTTTTAACCATGGAACAGGCCATTAGTTTTGAAAGAGTACCTACTCGTATTTATTCAGATTCCGAGCAAGCTTCTAAAGCCGTTGCACAGGAAATTGCTTCATTGATTCGTGAAAGAGCCAAAGAAAAAAAACCGGCAGTTTTAGGATTAGCAACTGGATCTTCGCCCAAAAAAGTGTATCAAGAATTAATCCGAATGCACAAAGAAGAAGGATTAAGTTTTAAAAATGTAATCACTTTTAACTTGGATGAATATTATCCCATGCAGCCGGATGCTATTCAAAGTTATGTTCGCTTCATGAAAGAACAATTGTTTGACCATGTGGATATCGCCTTGAATAACATCAATATCCCAGATGGAACTCTTTCCATTGAAAAAATTCCAGAATTTTGTCGGGATTATGATGAAAAAATTGAAAAACTAGGTGGTTTGGACTTTCAATTATTGGGAATTGGACGAAATGGTCATATTGGTTTCAACGAACCAGGTTCTTTAATCAATTCCAAAACGCGATTAATGACCCTAGACATTAGCACTAAAATTGATGCCGCTATTGATTTTGGAGGTCTAGAGAAAGTGCATAAGAAAGCCATTACCATGGGTATTGATAAAATCATGCACGCAAAGCGGGTGATTTTATTAGCTTGGGGTGAACATAAAGCGGAGAGTGTGGCTCGGGCGGTAGAAGGTCCTGTCACTTCAGATATTCCAGCTTCGTATTTACAACAACACAACAATGCTACTTTCATCTTGGATGAAACAGCTGCAGCCGCATTAACCCGAATCAAAACTCCCTGGGTGGTAGATTCTGTTACTTGGGATCGAAAAATGATTAAAAAGGCTGTGACCCATTTGGCCCTTCAATTGGATAAGCCTGTTTTAAAATTAACTAGTAAAGATTACAATGAACATGGTCTTTCCGAATTGCTATCGCTTTATGGACAAGCCTATGACATCAATATTGAAGTATTTAATTACTTACAACATACCATCACAGGATGGCCAGGAGGAAAACCCAATGCGGATGACACTCACCGCCCTGAAAGAGCTTTTCCTGCCAAAAAGAAAGTGATCATATTCAGTCCGCACCCTGATGACGATATCATCTCCATGGGCGGTACTTTCCAGCGTTTACATGATCAGGGACATGATGTGCATGTGGCCTATCAAACAACGGGTAACATTGCCGTAGCGGATGATGAAGCACTTCGTTTTGCTGAATTTGTGGTGGATTTTAATGAGAAATTTGAAAACTCGAATCCTAAAGCCAATAAAATATACAAAGAGGCTGTCAAATTCTTAAAAAGCAAACGCGATTCAGAAATTGATATTCCTTCAGTAAGAGAAATCAAAGGATTAATCCGTAAAGGAGAAGCAAAAAACACTTGTCGATTCGTAGGTATTAAAAAAGAAAATACCCATTTCTTAGAAATGCCATTTTATGAAACAGGGACTGTTCGTAAAAATCCGATTGGTGAAGAAGATGTACAAATTATCATGAATTTGATTGAGGAAATCCAACCTCACCAAATCTATGCAGCAGGTGATTTGGCTGACCCGCATGGAACACATAAGGTTTGTTTGGATGCCATTCTAGAGGCTGTTCAACGATTAAAGCACCGCGAGTACATGAAAAACTGTTGGGTGTGGCTTTACAAAGGAGCTTGGGCAGAATGGGATATTGATCAAATTGAAATGGCCGTACCGATGTCGCCCGATCAAGTTTTCCAAAAGCGTATGGGTATCTTCAAACACCAATCCCAAAAAGATGGTGTGGTATTCCAAGGAGATGACTCTCGCGAATTCTGGCAAAGAGCCGAAGAGCGTAACCGTGGAACGGCAAGCATATACAATAGATTAGGATTAGCAGAGTACGAAGCCATGGAGGCATTCGTTCGCTGGAGATTTTAAAAAAACCTCTAAACCAAAGCCTCAAATAAGATTTCGGCGGTATGCTTCGCTTCGCGTTGCGTACCGTCGTGAATCTGGTGTCGACAACTTGTCCCTGACGCTGCTATGATTACCTCTGCCGCCTGCGCTCGAACGGTAGGAAACAACACTAGTTCACCAATTTGCATCGACAAATCATAATGTTCTTTTTCATATCCAAAAGAACCCGCCATTCCACAACATCCAGAAGGAATTAATTGAACTTCATAATTAGCTGGCAATGATAAAGCTTTTTTGGCTGGCACTAAAGAGCTAATGGATTTTTGTTGGCAATGCCCATGCAGTTTTATTAAGCGCTTTTCTTGGGTAAACTGATTGGCAGAAATCCGCTTAGCTTCTAATTCTTTGGCAATAAATTCCTCTAACAAAAGTGCGTTTTTAGCCAATTTCTTTGCACGATCTACCCAAGCTTCAGATACTAAATCAGGATATTCATCTCTAAACGTTAATAATGCAGAGGGTTCAATTCCGACTAATGGTACGTCTGAACTCACCAAATCACTCCACAATTCCACATTTTTCTGAGCTAATTCCTTCGCTTCATCCAGCATCCCTTTGGATAAAAATGATCTACCAGAGATGGGATGATCTAAGGTTCTAACCTCATAGCCCAATGCTTCCAAAAGTAAAACCGCCTTTCTCCCTACTTCAGCATCATTAAAATTGGTAAACTCATCCACAAACAAAAACACAGCTTTACTTGATGAAATACTTGGTCGATTTCTTAACCAAGCTTTCAATGTTTGATTGGCCAACAATGGCATCGTGCGGTCCGGATGAAAACCAACAATTCGATTGGCCATTCGACGTAAAAACGGTGTACCCATTACAAGGTTGTACGCAAACGGTATTTTAGATGCTATTGAAGAAATGCTAGAGAAATGTCCTACCAACCAACTCCGAATAGGTAATCCCTTTTCCTTTTGATATTGGTATAAAAACTCCATTTTCAATTTAGCCACATCCACATTGGAAGGACATTCTGATTTACAACCTTTGCAAGCCAAACACAAATCCATCACCTCTTTGATCTCTTCATGTGCGAATCGATTTTCTTGAGGAGAACGAGTTAAAAATTCACGAAGAATGTTGGCTCTAGCGCGTGTCGTTTCCTTTTCATTGCGCGTTGCCATAAAAGTTGGACACATGGTACCACCAGAAACGGGTGTTTTACGACAATCTCCTGAGCCATTGCATTGTTCTGCATGCTGCAAAACATCTTGATCTTGGTAACGGAAAGCTGTTTTAAATTCGGGGGTTATTTGACCTGCCTCATAACGCAAAAAGCTATCCATAGGAGGCGTATCCACAATTTTATTAGGGTTAAATATACCTTTGGGATCCCACCAAGACTTTAATTCACGCATTAATTGGTAATTGGACTCCCCGACCATCCAAGGGATAAACTCACCTCTAAGTCGACCGTCACCATGTTCCCCTGATAAAGAACCGTGGTATTTCTTAACCAATCTGGCTATTTCTTCCGCAATATGTCGGAACATTTTATGTCCCTCCTTTGTCTTTAAATTGATGATTGGCCTTAAATGCAACTCCCCTGATCCTGCATGAGCATAATGCACGCAGTACAGATTATTTTCTGAAAGTATCTCGTTGAATTCCGCTATAAAAGCTGGCAAATCATTCACATCCACGGCAGTATCTTCGATAACCGCTACTGCTTTTTCATCACCGGGTAGATTAGACAATAAACCCAAGCCAGCTTTTCTTAAATTCCAAACCTTTTTCACATCCTCACCTGTAACGTAAGGGAAATGATATCCTAAATTCTCTGCCAACATCGCTTTTTCAACTTCTTTAGCTTGAAAAGCTAAGTCATTGGGATCCTCTGAACGAAGTTCCACGACCAAAATAGCACCAGGATCTCCTTCTACAAAAAAGCGATTTTGTCTTTGTTCTGGATTGGCTTTAGTACATTCCAAAATATAGTGATCCATCAATTCAGAAGCCGATGGATTAAATTTCAAAGCAATTAAATTAGCCCGTAAAGCTTCATCAATGGTATTAAAATGGGCACAAACTAATCCCAAATGAGCAGGAGGAAGCTTATCGACATGCAATTTTATTTTAGTAGCAAAACAAAGTGTACCTTCTGAACCGGCCAACAAAGCACAAAAGTTAAAAGGAGCTTTACTAGAATCAAATGCATCGGTATTCAACAACATATCCACCGCGTAACCCGTATTTCTACGATGTATACTCGGTTTGGGGAACTGATCTTGTATTTCCTGCTGTCTTTTAGAATCTGAAAGAGCTTCTAAGGTGCGGGAATAGATGGTATGCAATCGGGTACCAGCTTTCAAACCTCTAAGCGTTTCAAAAGGATTTTCAGCACTAAAGTTGACTAAGGTTCCATCAGACAAAAATCCCTCCACTTCCAAAACATGGTCCCGGGTTGACCCATAAACCACTGAATTAGAGCCGCAAGAATTATTTCCCAACATACCACCAATCATGGCACGATTAGCTGTAGAGGTCTCTGGACCGAAAAATAAACCGTATTTTTTTAGCTCGACATTCAACACATCACGAACTACACCTGGTTCAACCCAAACATAGGATTCTTCTTGATTGACCTCCAAAATTCGATTAAAAAACTTAGACACATCCACAATCAGGGCCTTCCCTACTACTTGTCCAGCTAAAGAAGTACCGGCTGTTCGTGGAATCAAAGGCAAAGCATGCTGATCTGCAAATCGGATGATTGTTTCTAAATCTTGCTGTGTTTCTGGAATAACAACCCCCAAAGGCATTTCACGGTATGCGGAAGCATCTGTAGCATACAGAGTTCGCATAACAGTATCCGTGTACAAAGATCCTTGAATTTTCTCAGCCAATTCCGCTAAGACTGGTGTTGTTTCAACAGTTGAAAGCATGAAATAAATATCTAATTAAGAACGCAATTTAACCAAACCTTGCGTGAGTAACAATTGGGCTAGAATATAAGTGGACATTACCCAAAAGGAATTCCCTGGAAATGAATAATAAAACTTGTTTATAGCCAATAAGCTGTCAGATAAAACAAATAATACGGCACCTCCCAATATACATTGATAATTCCAGAGAGAAACACTGGATTTCCTTTGTGAGGCAAACCAAAGCATTGTTCCTAAACTAATGGCATAGACAATAACAGGAATTGCCAATGCCAAGTTCATTTGAGGCAATAGAAGACTCAATAATCCCAGCACATAAATAGCCACGACGATTGTCATACCATTAACCGGACTTAACACTTTATTGATCTGCTTTTTAAACATATCAATATATAACCATTGCATGATTAAAAAACCACCCAATCCCAATTGAAAAAATAATGGATTACTACCCGGAATCATCAAAAATACATCTCCTAACCAAGCAAAAAACAATGCTAACAAGATGGTTGGTTTACGTTCTACATCTTTCGAAACAAAAACATAGGCCATCAATAACAACATTAGGGCCGGTTTAGCCAGATATCGAACTTGGGAAAAGGATGGAAAGAGCATAGGGACAATGACATCCAGGAAGGCGGCAATTCCGTACAGCAACAAGAACAATCTTGGCCCTTTCATATTTGTTATTTCACTGGTTTACCTTCACAAATTTCTTGATCAATGATGTAATTGGGGCGACTTTTTGATTGAAAAAAGATGCGTAAAATATATTCCCCTAAAATACCAATGGCTAATAATTGAATCCCTCCAAATAGAATAATAACGAATAATAAAGAGGTAAATCCTTCTATTACCTGACCAATGAATAATTTCTTAATGACCACATAAAAGAAATACATCAAAGAAGAGGCTATAGCTAAGAATCCTGCTGAAGAAACAAATTTGATGGGGAATTCACTAAAATTGAAAATCCCATTCAATGCTAATTGGACTAATTTAGAAAAGGTGTATTTTGAATCTCCAAAAGCTCTCTCTTGACGATTATATGAAATTCCAACCTGCTTAAAACCTATCCAAGTTCTCATACCTCGAATAAATCGACTTTCTTCCGGCATTTGATTTAAAATATCCACCACTTTTCTACCTATGAAGGAGAAATCACCACTATCCAAAGGAATATCAACATTGGCTATTTTCTTCAGAATTCGGTAGAAAACAAAATAGGCCATACGCTTATACCAAGGTTCTTTTCTTTTTTCTCGAACGGCATATACTACCTCATAACCTTCTAGATGTTTGGCATAAAATTCTTCCAACAACTCGGGAGGATCTTGTAAATCACCATCCAACACGAATACACCTTCTGTACCACGAGCAACGGATAGTCCGGCTGTAAGTGCCAACTGATGTCCGTGATTACGGGATAATAAAACAACATGAAAGCGGGGATCTGTTAGGGCCAATTGTTTCAGCATAGCGCGAGAATTATCTCGACTACCATCATCAATCAATACAGCTTCTAACTTTATTTGTGATTGATCCATAATCTTGGTCAATCGCTCCACAAGGGTGGGTAAATTACTTTCCTCGTTATATACTGGAATCACGAAGGATACCTGGGGAATTCCATTTGTCATGCGTCTAATATCTATATTTCCCTTTTTCAAAGTCAAAAATAAGCAATCTTCTGCCATTTTTTTTCTTTAAAATCACGGAATCTTGAATTAAGGTATCTATTTTCTGTATGTATAAATCACTTGGTTCAAAGTACACATTGGTTAATTGGGCATCACTAACGTCGGCTGCGCGAACTTGTAAATGAGCAGAATTCAAAAAATTATTCATTTTTGAAGGATAAACCACGGTATCTCCTACTTGATATTGCTCTTTGATTTTCTGAGCTATTTCGATGTATGGATTTGATCTTCTATCATGGGCAAAGGTGTATTTTTGTGCTTTATCTGAGTAAAGTGGTAAAAATATCTGGACCAAATAATTCACCTGGATGAATAAAAATATACTAGCTACTATTCTAATCCAGATAGCTTGTTGAAATGCATACTCAGCCAAGCCTATTGAAATAAAAATACCAAAGGGTAATCCAAAACTAGCATATCGCAAGAAGTAACCCGTAGTAGTGCCTGCATTCACAGCCGAAAGAATCAATACCAATATGGGTAATACAATTTGAATAATACCAAAGATGTAAATAGATCGTGCTTCTTTTGACAAGCTTTTTAACCAAGAAAATACACCTGCACCAAAAAGTAATAAACAAATAGCCCCAATTTTAAATCCATGACGAGCATACAGGTCATTGGTCCACATAAACTGGTCTGACAAAATGGAAACAGTTCTTTTGAATAAATTACTAGCATTGGCAGGCTCAATCCAACCAGCTATGGGGCCACTTTGCTCCAAAAACTCCCGATATTGTTTGGCCGCATCTGCTTGATAGGCTAAAAAATATTGACCTGGCCCCCAAAGCATCCATAAACCAAAAGGTATGATGACGATGATTCCTGCCAAAATATGCTTTTTCCAAAAGCCCCAAGTATTTTTCTGAATTAATGAGAATATCAATTGTCCCACAAAAACCAAGGCTGTTAAGTAGGTACTAAATAAAGCGGCCACGCTCGTGAGTATCCACATGAACCACTTTTTACGGGTATTTTTTTGCTGGTTTTCGGCTTGCATGGCCGACCAGAAGTAAAAATTGGAAGCAGTGGTAAAGAATATGCTCGTTGTGTAATTTCTAGCTTGTTGGCTGTAAATCACAAAAAAGGGTTCTATCACAGCCAAAGCCAGGATGAGGATTGGGAAACCTTGTGATTGGGGGCGAATTTTTCTGGCCCAATAAAATAGAAGCCAAAGAGTTAGGATATTAAATAAGACAGAAACGGAGCGAAGGACACCGTCTTCTTTGCCAAACAAAAAGGCAAAGAGTTTGAGCATCATGTCATGTACTAGGCTATTACCACTGACATCTCCACGGGCATCGGCATCTAACCAAGCCTTGAGCCCTCTTGATTTCCAAAAATCCTCAGGTGTGAATGTTTGGGGAGGTGCTAGCAAATCGGTCATGCCACCAAAATTGGTATTTCCTACGGCTAGGAGCATGCTTTGTTTTTCATCACCAAACAATCCAAACTGACCTATATGATAGGTTCTTAAGCCCAATGCGAGGAGCATCAAAGCAAAAAAACTCAATACAAATAAGCCTTTATTTTTCATCGAACACGTTTAGCTAAAAAACATAAAAATCACTTGATGTTGCCATCAAGTGATTTTTAAACACATTTTGAAACTGAATAACAGCTTTTGATTAAGAACCACAGGCCTCACATGCTTCAGGATTATCTAAAGAACAAGTCATATCGGCTCTATTTTGCGATTCTGCTTCAGTGAATGAAGCAGCAGATGCGGCTTGTTGTTTCGCATACTGCATTTCGCTTTCATGCACATTGTTGGTTTGTTCAATTGCCACTTCTGCTTGTTTTTCAATGGTGAATTTAATAGCATCAGCAGCAGCTTTGGTACGTAGGTAATACATACCTGTTTTCAAACCAAGCTTCCAAGCGTGGAAGTGCATGGATGTTAACTTACCAAAGTTGACATCTTGAATGTGGATGTTCAAACTTTGAGATTGGCAGATGTAAGCTCCGCGGTCTGCGGCCATTTCTAAAATCGTTTTTTGCTTAATCTCCCAAACTGTTTTGTATAGTTCTTTTAAGTCTTGAGGAATTTCAGGAATATTTTGAACCGAGCCATTCGCAGAGATTAGCTTATTCTTCATACTCTCATTCCACAAACCTAATTTGATCAAATCTTTCAATAAGTGTTTGTTCACGATAGCGAACTCACCAGACAATACACGACGAGCATAAATGTTTGATGTGTATGGTTCAAAACACTCATTGTTACCTAAAATCTGGCTAGTAGAAGCTGTTGGCATTGGTGCTACTAACAAGGAGTTACGAACTCCATGTTCAACCACCAATTGGCGAAGCGCTTCCCAGTCCCAACGACCTGATTCTGGAGTTACTCCCCACATATCGAATTGGAAAACACCTTTTGAGATTGGTGAACCTTCCCAAGTTGAATAAGGTCCTTCTACTTTCGCAAGTTCCATGGAAGCTTCCATAGATGCGTAGTAAATGGTTTCAAAGATATCCTTGTTCAATTGTTTTGCTGCTTCTGACTCAAATGGCATACGCAACATGATGAACACATCAGCCAAGCCCTGTACACCTAATCCAATAGGACGGTGACGCAAGTTAGAATTTCTTGCCTCAGGTACTGGATAATAATTTACATCGATAATCTTATTTAAGTTACGAGTTGCGGCCTTAGTTACCTCGTATAATTTATCGTGATCAAAAGCTAAAGCACCTTGCTCGTTCATGCGAACGTACTTAGGCAATGCCAAAGAAGCAAGATTACATACTGCAACCTCATCCTTGGAAGTATACTCCATGATTTCGGTACATAAGTTCGAAGACTTGATGGTTCCTAAATTCTTTTGATTTGATTTCTTGTTGGCGGCATCTTTGTACAACATATATGGTGTACCAGTCTCCGTTTGTGATTCCAATACTTTAAACCACAATTCTTGTGCTTTTACCACTTGACTAGCTTTTCCGGCCAATTCATATTTTTCATACAATGCTTCAAACTCTTCACCGTAAGCATCAGAAAGTCCTGGACACTCATGTGGGCAGAATAAAGACCATTCAGCGTTTTCTTCTACACGCTTCATGAACAAATCTGGAATCCAAAGAGCGTAGAATAAATCTCTAGCACGCATTTCTTCTTTACCGTGATTTTTCTTCAACTCTAAGAAGTCAAATACATCAGCATGCCAAGGCTCAAGATAGATAGCAAAGGATCCCTTACGCTTTCCTCCTCCTTGATCTACGTAGCGGGCTGTATCATTAAATACACGCAACATAGGAATGATACCGTTGGATGTACCATTGGTTCCTTTGATGTAGGATCCTGTCGCACGGATGTTGTGGATACTCAAACCGATTCCGCCAGCAGATTGTGAAATTTTAGCTGTTTGCTTCAACGTATCATAAATACCTTCGATGGAATCATCTTGCATGGTTAGCAAGAAACAAGAAGACATCTGAGGCTTAGGAGTACCTGCATTAAACAAGGTTGGAGTTGCATGGGTAAACCAACGCTCTGATAATAAATTATACGTATCAATAGCGGCAGCGATATCAGCTCCGTGGATACCCACAGCCACACGCATCAACATGTGTTGAGGACGCTCGGCAATTTGGCCTTCCAATTTCAATAAGTACGATTTCTCTAAGGTCTTGAAACCAAAATAATCATAACCGAAATCACGGTCATAAATGATGGCTTCATCCAACTCCACAGCGTTCTTCTTGATGATATCGTAGATTTCTTTAGAAAGAAGTGCGGCGTTTTGACCTGTTTTTGGATCTACATACGTATACAAGCGCTTCATTGTTGCCGAAAAAGACTTCAATGTGTTCTTGTGTAAGTTCGAGATGGCAATACGTGCTGCCAACACAGCGTAGTCAGGGTGCTTGGTGGTTAACGAAGCGGCTGTCTCAGCTGCTAGGTTATCCAACTCCGTGGTCTTAACCCCGTCATAAAGCCCTGTAATCACTTTTCTAGCAACCTCTAGAGGTTGAACAAAAAATGGATCCAAGCTATAGCAAAGCTTCTCAATTCTTGCTGTGATTTTATCGAACTTGACAGATTCACGTCGACCGTCTCTTTTAATTACGTACATACTTGATATATTAGAAAAATTAGCGTCTATATAATTTAGTTACAACCTGGTTAAAGCACAAAAGATTCCCATTCTAGAAAATTTCTCATCTAAAACATTCAAGCAAACTGGGCTTGAAAAATGGTTGGCGGTTTTGTTTTTAAGCTTTAACTTCATCCAAGGATTGCATACTCCTTGGGGGGTTGGGCACTACGTAAAATTAGAAAAAAAGAACACCGCTTGCAAACTATTTTTTCTTCAAAAAAAATAAAAAAATGATGCTTATTTGAAATGCAACATTCAATTAACCTCATGTCAATTCGTTACGACATTCACGTCTTTGAAAAGTACCAGAAAATATTTTTTAAGATTTTTTTAAGGCCCAAATTATTGGTAAAAACCCCTAAAAATTGTTATGTATTTTTTTGGATTTCCTTTTAAAATCTTTAATTTTGCATCCCGAATTACGTAAACCTTCATCCCACAGGTTTCATTATAAAACAACTAGACGGCAGGGAATCGTCATTATACTACCCAACATGAAAAAAGACATTCACCCAGAATACAAAGAAGTTGTATTTCACGATTTATCAGCAGATTACAAGTTTTTAACTCGTTCTTGCGTTAATACAACTGAAACAACTGAATTCGAAGGAGCTACTTACCCAGTATTCAAAATTGAGGTTTCTTCTCAATCACACCCTTTTTACACAGGTAAAAACGTGTTATTGGATACTACTGGTCGTGTGGATAAATTCAACAAGCGTTACGCTCAGAAAAACTAATCCAAACAAAAAACATTACCCTAGCCTCCTCGAACTTGTTTCAAGGAGGCTTTTTTATTGTATTTTTGTCGCATGCTGGAAAACGTCACCTTCTATAATGACCCTCTCCTAGTGCAAGCACTAAGGCCCCTAAGCTACTATCGATCCTTAGATCAATTGTGGTTAGGTACCAGCACCATACAGGACAAATGGAAGTCTTATTCCGTTTGCCCACCAGCATCTACCCAATTGGTCATATTAGGCTCCCTACTCCCCAATGCCAATATTGTCCGAGCCCTCCAAGAATTAAAACCCAATACCGTCTTAGTTCAAGATCGTCAAGTATTGGCCTTTACCCTTGATATTGGCGAAGAACATAGCCATCTAGGGTTCATTAAAAACACCATGGAATACTCTGGAACGGCCCAATGGATAAAGCACCCTGAAGATTTATTAAACCATCAGTCGGCAGCTCTGTTTCACGAAATCCAACCTGCCCCTTTTGATATTGAGAAATACCAAGCCTTGGGTAATATCATACTAGCCCCTTCCTTTTGCTACATACATCCAAGTGCCCAACTAACAGGTTGTATGTTGGATGCAAGTCAAGGACCCATTTACATAGGTGAAGAGGTTAAGCTTCAAATGGGCACCATCATACAAGGCCCTGCGGCATTCTTGAAAGGTTCATCCACCAACCTAGGAGCCAAAATTAGGCCCAATACGACCATTGGACCAGGATGCAAAGTAGGTGGAGAGATCAATCATAGCATCTTTTTCCCTTTCAGCAATAAAGCCCATGAAGGATATATCGGTAGTTCCGTCATTGGTTCTTTTGTCAACATGGGTGCTCTAACAAGTAATTCCAATGTAAAAAACGATTTGAAACCTGTTTCCATCTTTGATTATCACCTAGCTACACAGCGAAACACAGGTTTAAGAGCCCTAGGTCTTATCATGGGAGATTTCGTAACAACAGGCATACATAGTAAGTTTAATACAGGCAGCGTTGTCGGTTGTCATATCAATATTAGTAGTCAGGCATTCTTACCAAAATTCATCCCTTCGTTTACTTGGGGCGAATACCCTCAGGTTCAAACCTACCAAATGGAAAAGGCAAAACAAGTGGCCAGCCAATGGATTGGATTAAAACAACAAGCAATTCCTGAAAATCTAGCTCAGGTCATGGAAGAAATTTGGAAAGAGGAGGCTTCTTTCCGAACTTAGCCTTTTCGTTTACTCATTTCCAAAGGCATGCTTTTCAAGGATATTCCGGGCTTATTTGATATCAAAAAAACATTGAGTGCGGCAGTGCAAAATCAGCACATTGCTCACGCTCAATTGTTTCATGGTCCCTACGGAGGTCCACAATTAGCCATGGCCATAGCCTTTACTACGTATTTATTTTGTACGGATCGACAAGGGGATGATGCCTGTGGAGAATGTGCGAGTTGTCAAAAAATGAAAAGATCAGTTCATCCGGATTTGGTATTTTTATTTCCTACGATAGTTACAAAAAAAACGAAAGAACCAGAATCCGACATCTTTCTCCCAGAGTGGAGAAGTTTTATTGCTGAGTCTCCTTACCGTACTTTGCCAGAATGGCTCGTTCATTTAGGTGCAGAAGGCAATAAACAAGGGAATTTCCCTGTTGAAGAAACCCGGAAGCTGATTCCCAAAATAAGTTTGAAACCCTTTGAAGCTCCTTTTAAGGTGGTTATTTTATGGAATCCTGAATCCCTAAATCCTTCCTCAGGAAATGCCCTACTAAAGACCTTAGAAGAACCTCCTTCCACTACCTTGTTTTTACTCGTTTGTTCTGAACCGCAAAAATTACTCGCGACCATCTTATCTAGGACTCAGCGAGTAAAAATCCCTAGCGTGGAGGAACAAGCATTAGCAGATTTTTTAGTGGAACAAGCTGCTATCGATTCAGAAAAAGCCTTACAGTTATCCCAGAGTGCAGAAGGGAATATTTCCTGGGCTCTAGATAAGTCAAAAACTGAAAACTTAAGTACATCCACTTGGTTCGCAGAATGGATGCGTGCCGTATATTCTAAAAACCTGAGTAAGTTGGTCATTTTAGCTGATCAATTTGATGGCTTTGCCAAGGAAGATCAAAAAGGTCTATTGGAATATTGCTTACATGTACTCAGGCAATGTTTATATCAAATTTCTGGGGCTCCCCAGTTGATAAAATCATTGGAAAAAGAAAAAAAATTCATCGATAATTTTTCAAAGACCTTAAGTCAAGAAAAGATTGAAAAAATGTCTAGTAAAGTTTCAGATGTCCACTATCATTTGGAAAGAAACGCTAGAGCCAAAATGGTTCATTTGGACTTATCCTTACAATTTGTCCGCATTTATCATGCACAACAAAAAGCCTAAACATGCAGCATATTAGAATAGGAACTCGAAATTCAGCATTAGCCCTTTGGCAAGCGAACCACATTGGTCATTTGTTGGAAAAGGCTGGATTCTCCTATGAATTGATGGCCATTAGTACTAAAGGAGATCAAGTACTAGACCGATCTTTATCTAAAATTGGCGCCAAAGGTGTTTTTACTGAAGAGTTAGAGACCATGCTCCTACAAGGGGAAATTGATATTGCTCAACATTCAGCCAAGGATCTACCTTCCCATTTACCAGACGATTTAGCATTAATCGCTTACACTGAAAGAGAAGCTGCGCATGATGTGGTGCTAAGTTTAGATCCAAATCTGCGATTAGATACCCAAAAAAAATTAAAAATTGGCACCTCTTCTACTCGAAGAAGAGCATTTTTACAGCATTTTTACCCGCAGCATGAGGCAGTTGAGATGCGAGGAAATTTACAAACTCGACTAGAAAAATTAAAACAGGGTACCTGTGATGCAATGCTTTTGGCTTATGCAGGAGTACATCGCATGGACATGAGTGGCTACATTACACAACATTTAGATGTATCTCAATTTGTTCCCGCTGTAGGTCAAGGTTCTGTGGCCATTCAATGTGCTGTCAATTTGGATGCAAGCCTAAAGGAACAAATTAGAGTTGCCTGCAATCATGAAGACACAGAAAAATGCTTATTGGCCGAAAGAAGTTTATTGTATCAATTAGAAGGGGGTTGTAGTGTCCCTGTATATGGACATGCTGTTTTAGAGGGAAGTTCACTTCATTTAACGGGGGGTGTGCTGAGTTTAAATGGGCAACAAAAAATAGAATTCACGCAAATTGGTACTCATCCTCAAATTTTAGGGGAACAATTAGCGGGAGATTTGGTAAATTCGGGTGCTAGAAAAATCTTACAAGCCATTAGGGCAGAGTTAAATCCATAATCTTGTTGAAATTTCGCATGAAAAAAAGAATTTTAATTACCGGTTCCAATGGCTTATTAGGTCAAAAACTAGTCCAATTGCTGGTCAAGCAGGCAGACATTGATTTAATTGCAACAGCTAAAGGCCCCAACCGTCTTGCGTCAACTACAGGCTACACCTATGTATCCTTGGATATCACGCAGGAAAAAGAGGTAATGGAAGTCTTTCAACAATATCAACCTGAGGTTTTGATTCACACAGCAGCCATGACCAATGTGGATACTTGTGAAATAGACCCCGATGGATGTGAATTACTGAATGTTACAGCAGTTCGTTATTTAATTACTGCTTGCGAGGCGCATGATACCTTTATGTGCCATTTATCCACCGACTTCATCTTTGATGGGGCAGATGGTCCTTATGACGAAGAAGCTACACCGCATCCAATTTCCATATATGGCGAGAGTAAACTAGCCGCAGAAAAATTACTTCAAGCATCTTCCATTCGCTGGGCAATAGCTAGAACAGTATTGGTTTTTGGTATCGTTCAAGATATGAGCCGAACCAACATTATATTATGGGTAAAAAAATCGCTTGAGGAAGGTAAGTCAATACAAGTTGTAACTGATCAATTCCGAACTCCTACACTGGCAGAAGATTTAGCGATTGGATGCTGGTTAATTGCCCAAAAAGAAGCAGAAGGAATTTTCAACATTTCTGGTTCTGATTTCTTAACTCCGTATGAAATGGCCATAAAAACGGCTAATTTCTTTCAACTTCCCGTTGAATTAATCAATAAAGCTGATTCTTCCACTTTCCAACAAGCAGCAAAAAGGCCCCCTAGAACTGGGTTTATTTTAGATAAAGCAAAAAAAATCCTAGGGTATCAGCCTAGGAGTTTTGATGAGGGTATTGCTATTGTTGCAGAACAAATTCGTGCTTAGTCTTCTAAAATTGGATTTTCTTCTTCCAATGAGTTAGTATCGTTTTCTTCTTGCTTGGATTGGGCAATTACGTTTTCGGCTTGAAACTTAGCATTTTCCTCTTGCAAGGTTTTCCAAAGAACATCTTTCAATTCTTGAATACCTTCTTGAGTAATGGAAGAAATAAATACCACAGGCAAATCCGCTGGCAAGCTAGCCCGAATTTCTTCTTGCATTTCTGGAATGGAAATATCCATCTTGGAAACAACCAAAACACGTTGCTTTTGAAGTAATTCCGGATTAAACTTCTCAAGTTCTCCTAAAAGAATTTCATATTCTTTACCCCAATCTTTGGCATCGGAAGGAATTAAAAAGCAAAGGATGGAGTTTCTTTCAATATGACGCAGGAAGCGTAAACCTAAACCTTTCCCTTCAGAAGCACCTTCAATGATACCTGGAATATCGGCAACTACAAATGATTTGTAATCTCGGTATGCCACAACACCTAAGTGAGGAACTAAAGTAGTAAAGGGATAATCAGCAATTTCAGGTTTGGCAGCAGAAAGAACAGATAATAAGGTTGACTTACCAGCATTAGGAAAACCAACTAAACCAACATCCGCTAGAACTTTTAATTCCATGATGACCCAACGGTCCTGCCCTTCTTCTCCGGGTTGCGCATGACGAGGGGATTGATTGGTTGAAGATTTAAAATGGGTATTTCCCATGCCTCCTCTGCCACCTGGAAGTAACAAGATCTTTTGTCCTTCTTCTGTTACTTCGGCTAAAAACTCATTGCTTTCAGCATCTTTTACGATAGTCCCTAGAGGAACCTCAATAAAGATGTCTTCTCCTTCAGCCCCAGATCTTCTTCCTCCTTCTCCACCTTTACCATTATCGGCAATGATGTGTTTTTGGTATTTTAAATGAAGTAAGGTCCAAAGCTGAGAATTACCAACCAAATAGATATGCCCTCCTCTACCGCCATCGCCACCATCGGGTCCACCTTTAGGCACGTGTTTTTCACGGCGAAAATGGGACGATCCAAATCCTCCTCTACCGGAGCGGACGTTTATCTTTACGTAATCTATAAAATTGGATGTCATAATTTAGTATAGCAGGTTATTAACCTTCAATGATGCGGACAATTTGTCCAAATATTTCTTCAATCTCACCAATACCATTGATTCCTTGGAATTTTCCTTGTGAAGCATAGTATCCAGCTACAGGAGCTGTTTTTTCTCCGTACTCTTGTACTCTTTTACGAATAAGCTCTTCATTTTGATCATCTGGTCTTCCTGAAGTCTTACCACGTTCCAATAACCGTTGGGTTAATTCCTCTTGGTTGACTTCCAAAGAAATCATGTGCTTAATGGACAATTGATGACCTTCTAATAAGGCATCCAAAGCCTCGGCTTGTGCAACTGTTCTAGGAAAACCATCAAAAATAAAGCCTGCAGCTCCTTTATTTTCATTCAATTTATTCTCAATCATACCAATAACCACAGAATCTGGAACCAATATTCCTTGATCCATCAATTTCTTTGCTTCAAGACCTAAGCTTGTACCTGCGGTAATCTCAGCACGCAGCAAATCTCCTGTGGATAAATGAATTAAACCATATTTTTCAATCAATTTGGCTGACTGAGTTCCTTTTCCAGCCCCTGGAGGCC
Source organism: Aquirufa aurantiipilula (assembly GCF_019923745.1). Taxonomy (GTDB): domain Bacteria; phylum Bacteroidota; class Bacteroidia; order Cytophagales; family Spirosomataceae; genus Aquirufa; species Aquirufa aurantiipilula. The sequence continues at coordinate 311,784 of NZ_JAANOG010000004.1, read as the reverse complement.
CAAATAGTACAAGATTTAACATAAAGAATGTAAAGGTTGACTGTTAAACAAGAATAAAAAATGAAGGACAAAGGTAATCAAAGCCGAAGGATAAAACCACCATTATTCAAAATATACCTTGCCTATAAAGTCCTGATAGCAAGATGTGTATATTAAATAAGTGAAATTTTTTTGCCCTAATGTGCTAATCTTAACTTTGTAAGGCCTAACTTGCAGGCGATTATGTGGATAAAAGGCTATTTTTTGTCGACAAAATCAAATTTTCACTCAAATCTTTTACTAAATGAAAACAAATTTCTACGTAAGCAGAGTGGTCTTTTTAATGGCTTTGATGTTATCCGTATCTTGGGTAGCATGGGGTCAGGACCGAAAAGTATCTGGTACTGTACAGGACGCTAAAGGCGACGGTATTCCAGGAGTATCCGTCTTAGTTAAAGGTACAACCACCGGAACTACAACCGATGGTAATGGAGCATTCTCCATCACGGTAAAAACAGCCAATGCTGAATTGACAGTTAGTTCAGTAGGTTATGTGGCTAAAACTGTTCCAGTAGGAAACAGATCAAGCATCAACATCTCTTTGGATGAAGATGTTAGCCAATTAAGCGAAATCGTTGTAACAGGTTATGCCTCACAACGTAAAAAAGACATCACTGGTGCGGTAGCCGTGGTTAGTTCGAAAGAATTGACAGCAGTTCCATCTGCATCTGTTACTCAAATGTTACAAGGACGTGCGTCTGGTGTAACTGTAGGTAACGATAACTCTCCAGGTGGTGGTACAATGGTTCGTGTACGTGGTTTTGGTTCAATCAACAACAACAGCCCGCTGTATGTAATTGATGGTGTTCCAACTCAAGGTACTTTGAACCAAATTAACCCAAGTGATATTGAGTCTATGCAAGTATTGAAAGATGCTTCTGCGGCTTCTATCTATGGTGCTCGTGCTGCGAATGGTGTTGTAATCATTACAACAAAGCGTGGTGGTGAAGGTGAGCCAAAAATCAACTTTGATATGTACACAGGTACACAAGATGTTGGTAAAACTTTGGACTTATTGAACACAAAAGAATTAGGTCAGTATTACTATGAGTCTGAAATTGGTGCTGGAAAGCCTGCAGGAACTTCTCCTTCAGTTCAATACCGTTTTGGAGCTGATGGAACTCAAACGATTGCGGATTACATCTATCCAAACGTATATGGTTCTTTACCTGCTAACTACACGTACACCAACGACATCACTGATCCTAACTTAGGAAAAACGTCTTGGAACATCACAAAGGCAAACAAAGAAGGAACAGATTGGCAAAAAGTAATTTTTGGACCAGCTAAAATCTCGAATTATCAAATTGGAGCAACAGGTGGATCTAAATATGGTAAATATGCTATCTCAGGTTCTTATTTCAGCCAAGATGGTATTTTGAAATACACTAGCTACCAACGTTACTCTGTTCGTGCAAACACAGAGTTCAAAAAAGGTAATTTGACTTTTGGTGAAAACTTCACTGTTTCTTATGATGAAAAAGTAGGTGTACCTTCAGGTAACAATAACGAATCCAACCCAATCATGTTTGCGATTCGTATCCAACCAATCATCCCAGTATACGATATCACTGGTGGTCCAGTAGGATTAGGTGGTACTAACTCATCTGACTTAAACGGATTTGCTGGTTCACGTGGTTCTAACTTAGGTAATGCTCCTAACCCATTTGCTCGTCAGTGGAGAGAGAAAGATAACCCTACAAAAGGTAGCCACATTTTTGGTAACGTATTCTTAGAATATGAAATCATCAAAGATTTGAAAGCACGTACTAGTTTAGGTTTTGAATACAATAACTACAACCAGTCGGCCTATTTCAACCGTGATATTGAAGCTGCTGAGGCAAGAAACTCAAACAGCTTAACTGTATCTAACTCATTTGATCGTGCAGTAACTTGGTACAATACATTGAACTACAACAAAACGATTGGTGATCATACATTCAACGTATTAGTAGGTACAGAAGCAGTTTCTACTTATGCTTTCGGTTTCAACGCATCTCGTTCGAACTTTGCTTTTGATGATTTATCTTACCGTTACTTGAACAATGGTGCTGCTGCTGGTTTAACCAATGCTGGATCAGGTGCTACACAAACAGCTTTGTTCTCTCAATTCGGAAAAGTAAACTACTCATATAAGGATTTCTTATTAGCTGACTTTACATTACGTCGCGATGGTTCATCTCGTTTCTCTTCTGCATACCGTTACGGAACGTTCCCTGCATTCTCTGTAGGTGCTCGTTTGACAGAATTGGCATTCATGAAAGATTTAACTTTCATCAACGATTTGAAAGTACGTGCTGGTTGGGGTAAAACTGGTAACCAGTTGATTCCAAACGTATACAATGCATATACATTGTTTACTCCAGACCCTAACAATAACGCGTATGATATTGCAGGTTCTGGTAGCTCTATTGCTTCTGGTTTTGATATTGCTCAATTCGGTAACTCATTCGGACGTTGGGAAACAAATACATCTACCAACATTGGTTTTGATGGTAGCTTGTTCAACAACAAATTAGATATCGCTTTTGACTGGTATACTCGTACTACATCTGACATGTTAACTCAGGTACCTATTCCTAAAACAGCTGGAACAGCGTCTATTCCTTATGTAAACATTGGTGAAGTAAACAACACAGGTATTGATATCAACGTAACTTACCGTAACCAAATTGGTGACGTGAGATACTCGATTTCTGGTCAGTATAGCCAATACAAAAACAACGTAGTGAAGTTGAACGACGATCCTAAAGCATCGATTTTTGGATTCTCAACTCGTCTTCCTGCAATTTCTGTAACTAAGGCTGGATTACCAATCGCTTCTTTCTTCGGTTATATCGTAGACGGAGTAATCAAGGATGATGCTGAAGCAGCTTCTGCAACTCAAATTCCTGGTTATACTCGTGCAGGTGTATTCAAATTTAGAGATGTTAACGGTGATGGTAAAATTACTGCTGATGACAAAACAATCATTGGTAACCCTCACCCTGACTTCACTTACGGTTTGAACTTAAACGTAGGTTACAAAAACTTTGACTTGACAGTATTTGCTCAAGGTGTTCAAGGAAATGAGATTTTCAACTACTTGAAATACTGGACAGACTTCAACACATTCCAAGGAAACCGTTCTAAGGATATGTTGTACAACTCTTGGAAGAAACAAGGTGACGTAGCTCAATTGCCACGTTTGAACTCAAATGACACATTCAGTCAGCAGATTTCTACTTACTTCGTGGAAGATGGATCTTATACTCGTATCAAGAACATCCAATTGACTTACACAGTACCTTCTAGCGTAACTAAGAAGTTAAAGTTAAGCTCATTACAAGTGTATGTTCAAGGTCAAAACTTGTTCACATTTAGTAAGTACAAAGGCTTAGATCCAGATATCAACTTGAGAACTTCAGGAAATGACAACCAAGATATCCACATGGGTATTGATGAAGGTGCATTCCCTGTAGCTAAATCATACAATGTTGGTTTAAGAGTAGGATTTTAATCTAGATATCATTTGAAAATAAATCATAAAAAAATGAAAAAGTTAATCACATTCGCATTAGTAGCGATCGTCGGACTGAGCACTTCTTGCTCAGATAGTTTCTTCGACATTCAGCCACAAGGAGCGGCTTCATTAACCTCCTTGAGCAACAAGAATGGAGTGAATGCATTATTGATTGGAGCGTACTCATTATTAGACGGCGTTGGTGCTGGTAATACGGGTCGTCAATCAACCATTTCCAATTACGTTTTTGGTGGTATCACTTCAGGTGATGCTGTTAAAGGAACGGATGCTGGTGATCAACCAGAACAAAGTTTTATTGAGCAATTCAACTGGTTGGCAGATAACACCTATTTCCTAGGTAAATGGCAACACACGTATGATGGTGTAGCTCGTGCAAACGAAGCTATTCTTTTGGCAAAAAGTACTGACGTAAAAGACATGACGGATGCTGAAAGAACACAAGTAGTAGCTGAAGCTCGTTTCTTACGTGGTCACTATCATTTTGAAGGTAAAAAGATGTGGAACATGATTCCTTACATCGATGAGACTATCTACAAGCGTGATGATCCAAACTCAACTAAAATTCCAAATGATAAAGACATTTGGCCAAACATTGAGGCGGATTTCAAATTTGCTATGGAAAACCTTCCAGCTGTACAAACTCAGAAAGGTCGTGCTACTAAATGGGCCGCAATGACTTATTTAGCTAAAACGTACATCTTCCAAAAGAAATGGGCTGCTGCTAAAACGTTGTTAGAAGATGTTTACAAAAACTCTGGTAAGAAGTTAGTTACGAACTACCATGATAACTACAGAAATACGACTAACAATAACGTTGAGTCTATTTTCGAAGTTGAATTCTCTGTAAATGATGGTTCTACTGGTAACAACGGTAACGCTGGTGATAACTTGAACTGGCCATATTCTGCCAATGCTCCAGGTCGTGGATGTTGCGGATTCTATTTACCATCTCAAAACTTGGTAAATGCATTCAAAACTTCTTCTGATGGTTTACCATTAATTGGTGATAAAGCGGATGGAACAGCTGATACTTACAACATGGTTGACCTTCCTAACGATCAAGGTATTCGTTCTTCTACAATTGAATTCAACTTGAATAAATCTATTCCTGTTGACCCTCGTTTAGACTGGACAGTAGGTCGTCGTGGTGTTCAATTCTTGGATTGGGGCCCAATGCCAGGTTTCCCTTGGATTCGTGACCAAAACTATTCTGGTCCTTATACAGGTAAAAAATGGATGTACTACTTAGCTGATGAAGGTAGCTCAACACACTCAACATCAAAACGTGCAGTTAATAACAACTACCGTTTATTGAAAATGTCTTCAGTGATCTTATGGCTTGCTGAGTGTGAAGCTGAGTTAGGTAACTTGAGTGGTGCTGAAACTTATGTAAACATCATCCGTAACCGTGCTAAGAATGGTTCTGTACAAGATCCAACTGTAAATTATGTAGTTAATCCTTATCCTAGTGGTACATTTGCCGCTAAAGGAAAAGATTACGCATTGAATGCAGTTCGTATGGAAAGCCGTTTAGAATTTGCTATGGAAGGTCACCGTTTCTTCGACTTAGTTCGTTGGGGAATTGCAGGTCCTTACTTGAACAAATACATGGCTGAAGAAGCGAAAAATGGTACTGATATGTCAGGAAGAACCTACAACAAAAGAGGTTACTTAGCTGGTAAAACATTCACTACTGGTAAAAATGAATATTTCCCTCTACCAAATGATGAGATCTTAAACTCTCAGAAAGATGGAAAACCAACATTGAAACAAAACAACTACTAGTCGTTTATTTCATGTTATTTAAAAAAGTCAGGACAGAAGTCCTGACTTTTTTTTTGTACATTTTACACATCAAAATCTAAGCTATGAAATACACATACCTCTTGGCAATACTATGTATTAGCTGGACCAGTTTATCGCAAATTCCAGCTGGCAAAAGTGTAATTAGTTCATTACACATCTTTGATGTAAAAACTAAAAAAAGTACAGAAATCCTGAAAGAACATCGCCATTTTGAAGCTCCCAATTGGTCTGTAGATGGTTCTCATTTACTGATTAATAGCCTAGGTCTTTTGGAAAAAATTAGCCCCAGTGGAGTGAAGTTAGGCCAACTACCTACCGGAACTATTCAAAAATGCAATAATGACCATGGCTATAGCTTCGATGGAAAAACACTGTATATTTCCAGTTCGGACCCAAGTTCGGGTATCAGTGGGTCGCTCATTTTTAAGGTAGACAGCCAAGGTGGGCAACCGCAACGATTAACCAACCAAGGACCATCTTATTGGCATGGAATATCACCAGATGGTAAAACCATGGTCTATTGTGCCGAAAGAAATAAAAACTTTGACATCTATGCCATGGATACCCAAGGTGGACAAGAAATAAGGTTAACAACTGAGGAAGGTTTAGATGATGGCCCTGAATATAGCCCAGATGGAAAATTCATCTACTTTAATTCATACCGTACGGGTAAAATGCAAATTTGGCGCATGCACCCTGATGGCAGCAATGCCGAACAATTGACCTTTGATGATTACTCAACTTGGTTTGCACATATCAGACCTAATGGCAAAGAAGCAGTAGTTATCAGCTATTTGGAAGATCAAAAACAAAGCCACCCATTTGGACATCAAGTAAAGCTCAGACTTTTGAATCTAAAGAATAAAAAAATTCAAGATTTAACCGAAGCGTTTTATGGAGGACAAGGTAGCATCAATGTTCCATCATGGTCTCCAGATGGCTCAAAATTCGCATATGTCCGCTATGAACTAGAAGACAAAAAACCTTAATCACCAGGGATTTGTGTATATTTATGTCGAAATATATGTCGATGAATCTATCACAAGCTTTTGACGAAATTGTACTTAAAAGGAGATCTAACAGACGATTTGATACCGAAATTCAAGTCCCTGATGAAGTCATCCAAAAAAGTCTAGAACGTGCCATTCTCTCCCCAAATAGCAGTAATATGCAACTATGGGAATTTTATTGGATTCATAGTTCAGAAGAAAAAGCTCAATATGAAAAGCTATGTTTAGGTCAATCTGCAGCAAGAACAGCGTCTCATTTAGTCGTATTCGTTACTCGACAAGATCATTGGAAAAATCATTCTCAATGGAACATCGATAAGATTAAATCATCCATTACTGGAGAGCCTAGTAAAACTGAAAAAAGGGCCTTGGATTATTATGGAATCTTAATGCCTATTTTGTACCGAACAGATATCCTGGGATTAAGTACTTTAATTCGAAGAGCCATTACTTTTGTCAAAGGGTTTAATAACCCATTCATGCGTTTTGCTGGCTTGGCTGACCAGCGAGTAATGGTACATAAATCTTGTGCATTGGCAGCTCAAACGTTCATGCTTTCTATTACCGCTGAAGGATTTGATACTTGCCCCATGGAAGGATTTGACGCCAAGCTAGTTAAAAGAGCCTTAAATCTCCCTAATCAAGCTGAAATCAACATGATTGTAGCAGTAGGCAAAGGAACTGAGGAGGGAATTTATGGAAAAAGAAATCGTTTGCCTTTTGAAGATGTCGTTTTCAAACGTTGATTAGAGACAATCTACATCTAAAATGATTTGCACTCCTTTACAAGCTTGATGGGAAGATTGACTATCTATCTCTTCTCTCAAGGCTTCTTTAAATTTGGATAATGCCAATCCTTTCTCTATTTTAATCAATATCTCCATAGCATATTGATTCCTGATTCTTTCGATCAGAGGCTTTTCCGGCCCAAGTATTCGACCATGACCAAATTTCTCTTTTAGGGCTGCTCCTAAATGCCTCGCTGCTGTTTCTACTCGAGCAGCATCCATATTCCGAAGGGTCAATTTAATCAATCGACTGAAAGGAGGATAGTGGTAACCTTCTCTTTCCACGATTTCTTCTGCATACATGGCCTCATACTTATTTTGTAAAATATGATCAAAAAGAGGATGTGTAGGTTGATTAGTCTGAATATAAACCTTTCCCTGTTCTTCTCTTCTTCCTGCCCTACCAGCTACTTGACAAATCAATTGAAAGGCTCGTTCATGTGCTCTGAAATCTGGAAAATTAATGACTTTATCCGCATCAAAAATGGCCACCATAGATAAACCTTCAAAATCCAATCCCTTGGCTACCATTTGAGTTCCTACTAAAACATCGATATTACCAGATGTAATTTCAGCCAATAAACTAGTAAATGCTGTTTTAGAACGTGTCGTATCCAAGTCCATCCGGCCAATTCGCGCGTCGGGCATATGTAGCTGTAATTCTTCTTCCAACTTTTCCGTTCCATAACCCATAGTCTTTAACTGTGTACTTCCACAGGCAGCGCAACGACGTAATAAACCCTCTCTATATCCACAATAATGGCATCTCAACTCTTGTTCTCGGGCATGAAAAGTCAAACTTACATCACACTGATTGCAAGTGGCTATCCAATCACAATCCTGGCATTGAATATAAGGTGAATACCCCCTCCTATTTTGAAATAATAAACTTTGCTTTCCTCGATTGAAATTGTCTTCTAAAGCGGCTATCAAATCTACCGAAAAGCCACCTTTCATTTGCTTCATTTTTTGAGCATACTTGGTATCTATCAAAGTGATTTGGGGCAATTGTGCTGTTCCAAAGCGTTCTTTGATTGTTACCAAACCATATTTCCCCTCTTTAGCTTGAAAATAGGATTCGATGGAAGGAGTAGCAGAACCTAATAACACTTTAGCGCCTTGTTGTTTAGCTAAAACCACTGCAACATCACGCGCATGATAGCGAGGAGCAGGGTCAGCTTGCTTGAAAGAAGATTCATGTTCCTCATCTACAATGATCAAACCCAAATTAGAAAAAGGTAAAAAAACAGAAGAACGTACACCTACTACAAAGGGATATTTTCCCTCTACAATAGATTTCCACACCTCTACCCGTTCATTATCCGAAAATTTAGAATGATAAATACCTACTTGCTCCCCAAATATTCGTTTGAGACGTAATACAATTTGAGTTGTTAGTGCAATTTCAGGCAATAAATAAAGCACCTGACTACCATTAGCCAAGGCTTCTTGTATGAGCTTTATATAAATTTCTGTTTTCCCACTTCCTGTAATACCATGCAGTAAAACAACATCTTTTTCTTGAAACTGATTTAGGATCGATTGGTAAGCTTGGTTTTGAGCCTGATTCAATTCAAAAGCCGCCGGGATAAAATCATCTGCATCTTGTCCAAATCTTGACACAACCACTTCAAAGCTTTCAAAAACTTGATTTTTGATTAATGTTTGTAAAGAACTTTCAGATAATTCCGCTTGAGAAAAACTCGACTTCTCTAGCCCTTTTTGATTTATTTCTGCATTCCTTAAAACAGGGATAAACTGGAGATAATGTAAAATAATTGCCAATTGCTTTGGCTTGGATTCCAATTGCTGGATTAGTTCCACTAATTTCTCCTTTACTTCATATGGACTTGTCAAACGAATTTTACGCATCACCTTAGGCGTATATCGATCTTTCAATTCATCGAAAATCAGAACTGCCTGCTTGGCTACTAAAGATTTAATTAAGTGATATGGACTCTTTACTTCCGCTAATTGAGCTATCTCGTCGTAGGACATAGACCCCTTTTCTTGAATGGCATTAAAAATCGATTGCTCCTTCTCATTTAGGTCGGTTTCAAGAGAATAAGCTGGGTTAATCTGTACCTTAGATTGACTAGAAATTTTCAATCCTGCGGGTAAAGCAATTTGAAAAACTTCCCCTGGATAGCACATATAATAATCAGCAACCCAATGAAATAATTTGATTTGAGAGGCTGTTACTAATGGACTATCATCCAATATTTCTAAAATATACTTGGCTTGATATTGCTTAGGAGGTTGATGGTGTACGCAAACAATTACGGCTGTCAAAACCTTGGAAGAACCAAAAGGTACGACAATTCGAATCCCAGCTTCTACTAAATCAGACCATGCCCTTGGTACACGATACGTAAAATACCGCGGTATAGGTATAGGGATTAATGCATCCACAAAAACCGTTGATTCCTCTGAAGACGACAATGCTGTTGACTCGTTCATGCTAGCTACAAAGAAAAGGAAAGATTCGTGTACTGGCAAACCTAGGTTTAACCTAAAAAATTAGGGTTTCCACTGCAGGGTTTGAATAAGGTGGATGGCGTCCTTTTTTAAAAACTGAATAACTGGAGCCAAGGAATCATTTTGGGTAGCTGTTTTAACATATACCGCACCTCGCAAATAATGATTTACGCTATCCGTCGTATAAAATTGAAAGGAAGTTGCCACTTCTCCATCCAATTCAATGATTCCCGCTTTTCTTCCTGAACGGGTCGTCATGACGTATTCTTGAATTCCTCGCGCCTTGCCTTGATGTTTTGATGCTAGGGCATAAGCATCATTAATTAGGTTAGCTAGTTTCTTTTGATCCTTATTCAATGGCTTGTAGGTCAATTGAATAAAAGCTTGCCATTGGGGGTAATAAATATATAACCAATGAGGCTCAGCCCATGAAACTGTATCGGGTAAAACGGTAGCATACTTGGATACTTCAAAAGTAAAAGGATGTCCTTTTTCTACATCTTGGTATTGGGCTTTGGGCAAAATAATCCGATTGTAGCCTTTGGGACGCGGCAAATCTGCCTTTTCTTCCTTTGTTTGATCTGAACAAGCAAGAAAAAAGCAACTGACGAATAGGATGTATATCCAATGGCGCATAGCCTAATTTATTGAGGTTCGTCTAAAGAATAATATTTCAAGATGGGGTCTTGAATGATATGATACAATTTTTCTCGTAACATTGGTACATCTTCTAAAGTTAAACCTTTGGTGATTATGGGAGGATGAATCTCTGCATGAATTACACCCGGTCGAATCATCAAAGGCTTATCTGAGAAAATTTGATAATTATTAAATAAACTGATAGGTACCAAAGGGATTTGTTGCTGAATGGCCATAATTAAAGCTCCATCCTTCAAAGGTTTAGCCATGTATGGATATTTCTTAGATACAATTCCTCCCTCGGGAAAAATAGCAATACTTCTGCCAGATTGTAATGCCTTTAAGGCTTTAGATAAGGATCCAGCACGACTTGCATTATCAGAGCGATTGACTAAAATATTCAATCGAGCATACATATATCCAAACAAGGGCAATTTACCCAAAGAACTTTTTCCAACAAAAGAGGTATAATGCTCTAATAGATAAACGATTACCGGTATATCGAGAAAGGAAAAGTGATTGGCACAAAAAACATAATTCTGTTTTTTATCGGGTACGAAGTGGTGTTTTACTTCAAAGCGGATAAAACTAAAAAAGAAGAAACATTTGGACCATATTCGTACCAATTTAGCGGCATATTTACGGTAACTAATCTTTTGAAGTAGGATAAAAATAAAAGGGTAAAAAAGCAGAAAAACTGCAATGAACCAAAACATGGACCAAAGAGTAAAAAGACCTATGAAAGGATTAGAAAGAAATGGATTCTTTTTATTCATGCTTTAAACACCCAAAAAATAAACAATTAGGGGTTGATTATTCAACCACCCCTAATTGCACGGTATTGGTTTTCTTACCCGAATGGGCAGGAATAGACAAGGTAGTTACAAAAACGTCCCCAGCTGATAATAATTGATCTTGCTTTAATTTATCTACCATGGCAGCTACCGTCTTTTCTGCACTTTCGGCAGATGGATCATAAAAGAATACTTTTACTCCCCATAGTAAGCCCATAGTAGACATCAATTGTTTGTCGGATGTAAATACATATAAATCCGCCTTTGGTCTATGAGCAGATAAGCGGAAAGCTGTATGACCAGAATTAGTGATACAAAGAATTGCTTTCGCTTTGGAGTCACGTGCTAAACGACAAGCTCCAGCAATTAAACGATCGGTTAGAGCTACTTCTTTAGAACTTTGTGCCAAAGCATGGTTCTTGAAATATATCGCTACTTCATCTCCTTTAATGACAGAAATAGCATTTTGTTGCTGCTCTACAATCTCATGAATATGAGCCATGGTTTCCACCGCCTTGATTGGGTAAGAACCTGAAGCAGATTCTCCACTAAGCATGGTCGCAGAAGCACCTTGTAACACAGCATTAGCCACGTCGGATGTTTCAGCACGAGTTGGAACAGGGTTTTGAATCATGGATTCCAACATTTGGGTTGCCACAATAACAGGCTTACCCGCTGCTGTACATTTCTCCACCATCACTTTTTGTAAGTATGGAACTACAGCACCATCCATCTCCACACCCAAATCACCACGAGCCACCATGATACCGTCAGTAGCTTCAATAATTTCATCTAAATGATCAATAGCCTCTGGCTTTTCAATCTTAGCAATCACACGGGTATTTTTACCGTATGCTTTGATTTTTTCTTTAATATCCCAAATATCAGATGCTTTACGTACGAAAGATAAAGCTACCCAATCCACACCATGATCTAATCCAAAATATAAATCTGCCTCATCTTTAGGAGTCAAACAAGGTAAAGAAACCTTAGTACCAGGTAAATTAATCCCCTTCTTTGATTTCAAAATACCGCCATACACTACTTCAGTAAGTACTTCTTTTTTCTCCTTATCAATGGCAAGAACCTTAACTTCTAAGTTACCATCATCCATCAAAATACGCTCTCCTACATTTACATCTAAATACATCGATGTATACGTGGTACCTACTTTTTCTGATGTTCCAAGCAAGTTTTCATCCATCGCAAAGATGAGTTGCTTGCCTGCTTCTAATACAACACCATTGTTCTCCACCATCTGAGTCCTAATTTTTGGACCTTGCAAATCTTGTAGAATACACAAATTCATACCTAGCTCTTCGCTGATAGAACGAATCGTTTTTAATCGCTCTAAATGATCTTCATGCGTTCCGTGTGAGAAATTTAAACGGAATACATTTACTCCAGCTTTAGCTAATTGAATTAAGGATTCTCTTGATTCAGATACTGGACCTACAGTGGCTACTATTTTTGTCTTGCGTTGATACGACATATATACTTAATTATTCAATTTACCCTGCAAGTTACAGCTTAGTCATCAAAAAATTGAATAATTTAAATAAATCATGTCCAAAAATAGCTGTAATCTCACTAATCTAAAGAATAAACCAATTTATCCGACACAAAAAGACGTAATTCAAAATCAAACTTAACAGGCGAACTGTATTTATAGCTCTTAATAATTGAGCAAAAGGTTATTGGAGCTCCCATATCCTTCAAAACTTCCATGTAGCTGCCCAATTGACGGGGCGACATGTGTAAATGCTCCGCCAAGGAAGCTGCAGAACCTGTCGATTCTTGTTGGATTAATCGGTGAATACGATGTAAGCGTTCTAATTGTTTAAGACATTGCATGGTTAGAAATTTAATGCCTCAATATCGAATATGAATAAACAAAAGCGGTCAAACAAGTTGATAATAACCAATAAATATCAACTAATTGGACATAAAAAAAGGAGACCTAAGCCTCCTTTCCTTTTATTGATTACTATTTTAGTTTTCCCACATATCGTGTTCCATTTCCAATAGTTTGTATTCCAATTGTTGTGACATCAAAAGTCCTTCTCGATCAGAGCTATAAATGTCTGTTAAGAATTTGTTTTCTGCATTTCCTTTCTTAATAATTCTAGCTTGAAACATTCTCAAGTCAAAGGCATCTGCCATATTCTTATGTTGGGTTTCATTTTCAGCATTGTACCAAATGCAGTTGGGATTACTTCTAAACAACTTATAAACATCTTTATAACGGAAGGATGCTACAGGCTTATCAAATCCCGCTTTGGTTTTAGATGCCGGAATAATTAAAGTAAGCGCTTGAATATCAAAATACAATCTCGAACGCTGACGATCAATGATGGCATCTTCTTTGATTTCAATGATAGAAAGTTCTTTTGGAAAGAAATACGAATCTAGATTGGCAACAGGTTTGGTATCGAAATCATCTGCTTTTTTTGCGTCTGCAGCAGGCTTAGTAGTTGTTCCCCATCCATCATCAACTGCAGTCTTTTTATCGCCTCCTTCGGCTCCAAATCCAGCGGCTTTTTCTGCTTCAGAAAGACTACCTTCCCCAATGGAATCATCCATACGAAGTTTTTCTTGAAACTGAGCAGGGGTTAATTTAGTCACCAATGAATCATTTACATAAGGTACTAGAATTCCAGCTTCAACCCATTCCACTAAGAATTTAGAAATCTCATTATTTACTGAGAAAAATGGTTGATTGATTTTCTCATTCAAATCCATACGGCGCCATAAACGAGCTTTATAATGAATATTCGCTGGATCAATGGGACGCACTGAATTCAACTTAGATTCATCTACTGGTTTCTCCTGAGCCATGGCACTAAATCCACAGATCAAAGAAACGAACAATAAAAATTGATTGACTGATTTCATATACAGGGTTTTCCTAATCACTCAAAGGAATATTTTTAACCATCGATACAGGGATAGTTTCAATAGTACCTTTGAAATTTTTTCTTTGAACTTCTTTCACTTCAATGTAGTAGCGGTCTCCAGGTTGTGCCTGAGAGGCTAACTTAGCAATTGAACCTGATCCAGGCAAATTAGCTATTTCGTCAATTTTTCTTTGACCACGCACTAGAGCTACATAAACCTGAGCAACGCGGTAATTAGCATCCTCCGGATTAGTTGCTTTAAATGATTCATCGGCAATAGCTCTAGCATCTAAAGTTCTTAAACCTGAAGCACTAGTACCTTTTTTCTCATTCAACTCTCCACCGTTACCAAAGATGCGTACATCTGGTCTTGGTACTCGACGAACTTTAAACGTTTCTTTTCCTAGTAAAGTACCTCCATTGTTCACATTCAACGTAATGGTTGCAGAAGAAGGAACTACAGTGACCTTACCTCTATTTTGGCCAGGAATAACTTCACCACCTTCTGCCGAGAACTGAGGATTCCATAATGCTCCTAAACCCGGGCTAACCACACTTAAACGGTTGGCACATCCTAAATATAATGCCGGTAAAGTAGCCGTTTCAATATTATAAGTAGGTTTTAATACGAAATATTCCTTTTGAATGGATTCTGTTTTGGGTCCTGCTGGACTCATATAAGCAACTGTTGCCGTATAAGTCTTTTTAGAAAGTCCATTGGCATCATATCCGCCACCAGAAGTTTTGAATTTAATTTGACCTCGACCATCCACTACAGGAATAGAAGCTCCATTAAAGCTCATTCGCGGTGTAAAACCGGATGACGTTGCTGCGATGAAAACCTCGGCTTGATATTCCATACCAGCTACTACTGTATTGGCATTAGCAGATACCTGAGCAAATACCTTATCAAACTTAATTTCTTTTGCACCTACTTTAGAAGCCAATTGACTTAGTACTTCCGTTTCGTAACGTCTAATCTCAGCTTGTTTTTGACTCAAAGTAGCCAAAGCTGCTGGTACAGGGGTATGTTCAAAGTTTAATTCAGCAAAATCTTTATTGGACTGTGCGGCATCACGACTAGCCACAGGATCGTCTTTGGCGGCTAAAGCTAAAGATGGGAATTTGGTACCTGGGTCTGCAATAGTTTGTAATTTGGCAACATATTGATCAAACATAGGAACCAATTGATAAGCCTCCCCTTTGGAATTAGCACCAACCATCAATTCAAATACTTTTTCTTCCTCTTTTGGATTTTTAATCGTTCCTGTTTCTGGATCAATCCCCCCACCCGTTTCAATCACCTTAGATTTTAATCCATCGATGTGATTTACCAATTCATCTGCCAGTTTACGAACCTCATTTGCTTTTCTAAGAATATCAGCATAGGCAGCAGGATTAGGAAGATCTTTAATGCGTTCTTCAATACCAGTAACCATACTTTTATTCTTGGAACTTGCTGACTGATTCGCAATTTCCAAACTATTATTTAACAAGGTAAACTTCTGTAAAAGTGCATCACTAACCTGTAAAGCTAACAGGGCGGTGAGTACCAAATACATCATCCCGATCATTTTCTGCCGGGGGGTCTCTTTTAAACTTGCCATATACTTATGAGATCAAAGCTAAAGTGGAAAAAATTAGCCTTTCATAGCTGTTAACATACTACCATATACTTGGTTCAATGATTGAATATTAGCATTCAATTTAGCTAATTCCGTTTTGAACAACTCTGCATCTTTTTGAGTAGCAGCCATTTGTTCAACGGTTAAATTAACATTACCATAGTAACTGTTGATGGCTTTCAAGTGCTTAGTAGCTTCTTGGATCTCAGTTTCATATATTGTGTTCAATGTAGATAATTGATCACCTGCTTTCGCATATTGCTGTGCATATTTAGCTGCTTCAACAGAAGAAACGGAAATAGCACCTAATGAATTGGCTGCTTCTGATACAGATTTATTTAATGTACCTAATGACTCAGATGATGAAGACAATGCCTTCACAAAATCTTGTGTGGCTACTGTTGCCTTAGAAATATCTTGTAAGCTATTCGCCGTTTCGGTTAAACCTTTCAAACTCTTAGTCAATCCCTCTACCACCTCAGGACCCAAACCTTTCAAGCTAGCTAGCGCATCAACACCACCAGTTGAAGTGGGTCTTGCTACAGGAGCACCACCTACTAACTCTGGATAAACCTTTTCCCAATCGTACGATTTTTCTGGCTTTGCCTGTAAGTACAAAACCCCAAACAAAATAAAAATTGCCGCTTCGGTGAACATACCAACCATCAACATTTCGTTGGCTCCATCCCAGTGGACAATTTTAAATAAGGCTCCTACAATTACTACTGCCGCACCAAAACTAGCGATGACATTGATTGATTTTTCCATGTTAAAAAGAATGTAATATAATTTTAGAAAAAGAGTAAAATTTAATTTTGTTTAGGACGTCCCAAATAGCGCATCATACATCTAAACCCAATATATGAACGTTTGTTTTGTTCCAATTCGTAAGCTCTTGTACCAGTTTCAAGATAATAGGCAATATCTTTCCATGAACCACCACGAGTTACTTTTCTCGGCTCATCTGCATCTTTATTAACTGTATTTAAATCCCATGTGACAGCTACAGCATTATCTGCATAGGCATCTTCACACCATTCTGCTACATTACCTGCCATGTTGTATAAACCAAAATCATTAGGATCATAGGCATTGGCTGGAGCAGTATATGAATAACCATCTGCATCATAGTTACCACGATGAGGTTTAAAGTTGGCTAATAAACAACCTTTGGCATTGGAAATGTATGGATTACCCCAAGGGTATTTAGCTGAAGCTCTTCCCCCACGTGCTGCCCACTCCCATTCAGATTCAGATGGAAGCTCAAAGCGAGGTAAAATAAATTGACCTTGTTTTCTACGATAATCATTCATCAACTTACTTCTCCACAAACAAAAATACTTGGAAGCTACCCAGCTAACACCGACCACAGGATATTGATCAAAAGCTGGACTAGAAAAATAATATTCGGTCATCGGATCACCGTTATGGTAAGTAAAATCACGCTTCCAAACCGTTGTGTCCGGATAATATTCCGACATGATTTTATCTTCTCCTAAAACAGAAACCGAATCTTTTAATAAAGCATAGGTAAATTGGCGGTACTCATGGTTGGTGATTTCCGTATCATCCATGTAAAAAGCAGCAACAGTAACACGTTTGTTAAAGTTTACTCCTGCATGTGAAACTTCTTCATCGGCTTGCCCCATCATATAACTCCCTGATGGAACCAATACCATACCATAAGGTGTAGGTTGTGACCACCCCTTACGTGTTGTAGCAACAATCTCTCCATTCTGAACTCCAGGAACTTCTTTATTAGCTTTGCCAATTCCTAAAATTCCTTTTCCCGAAGAGCCCTTCTTACTACTTAGCGTCTTAGAACCACCTGAGTTTTTGGAACCACAACTGTTCAAAACGACAGCCATTGCCAAAATCGAAAGTCCTACTATTAATCTCTTTTCAACAAATTGAAAATTCATAGAAGCAAATTAAAATTACTGTTTGTTAACGTAACAGGGTTTAAAAAATTGTTTTTACACACATATACCCTACCCACACTCATTCAAATTCCTCAAATTTAAAGCATTTTCTAGGAATATTTCAGCAAAAGTACAAAATTTTATGCCTTAAACTGAAATCCTATAAAATCTTAAACCTAGGTGTTCTTACTGGAAGTCCCTTAATTCCATTGGATTGAAATGAAGGTAATTGAAAGCGAACAAATATCTCATGCGTCAAAGGTGCTTTAACCGCTGCTTGCACCATGGACACGTCCAATGAATAACCAATATCCAATCTTTGTTGCAATAAGGAAAGTCCCGCCATACCTATTGCGGCATCATTTAAGCGGAAAGACCCTCCTATCCAAAATAAATCTTTGTACCCAAATCTACTTCCTGCCTCTGGCAAAATGTTTCCTGAATAATATCGTACTTGAGCGAATGGCATAGCAGCCAAATTCTCAGATAATGCGATTTCAGCCGAACCGTGTAAAGCAGCCACGAGATTAATGGGCATATTACCTTGTGGCGTATCCATGGTGAATGTAGGAGAAGTCAGGTGATCGGCAGAAAAACCTATTTGCCAATTATCTTTGGAATAAAGCATACCTAAACCAAGGTCAAATTGATTTTGACTAATTACTTTACCGGATAACTGACTAGCTATAGGATCATTCTCATCTCGTATACGATAGGCACGACCATCAAATGATTTTCCTTGTAATCCGCCTCGTAAACCAACAGATAAAATAGCTTCTCCTACAGTATAATGATAGGCCAACTGTATTTTCATGGAATTTTGTCCCACCCCAGACGGGGTCTTATCGGACATAACCAACAATCCTACTCCTAAATTTAATTTACTAAATGGCAGAGAAACACTCAGCAGTTGAGTTCCTAGATTTCCTGGTCCTTCTACGCTTGCCTCATACTGAGTCCATTGATTTCGATAATGCAATTGGGCAAAGGACGCGCCCCTTAATCCTGAATTAGCTGGATTTTGATTGATCGCATTGAGTTGGAACATGCTTAAACCTGGATCTTGTTGTGCCAACATGGTTGGACTCCAAAATAGCAGCCCAATGCCAAAGCACACAAAAATCCATGAGGGTAAGACTAGTTGCTTGTTGAAGCGCATGTTCAATTTTTAGCTTGTTAGGCGATTTGATGGCTAAAAATAAGCATTATTTTCAAACGAGAAAACTCCATGACATATATTAACAAAAAAGCCCCGAACCGGGGCTTTTTGATTTAAGCATTTGCTTGCTTGATGTAATGTTCCAAAGCTCCTGTCATGGATGGCGCATTAGGCATCGGGGCTTGTATATCTAATAATAAACCCGCATCCGTTACAGCCTGAGCTGTAGTAGAGCCAAATGCGGCTATTCGCGTATTATTTTGCTTGAAATCAGGAAAATTCTCAAATAATGAAGTGATTCCAGATGGACTAAAAAATGCTAGCACATCATAAAATACTTCTTCCAAATCAGACAAATCAGCGGAAACCGTTTCATACATCACAGCCTCTGTCAATTGAAAATCATTCGTTCCCATATAATCTGGCAAATCCTTTTGACGTTTATTTGAGCAAGGGAATAAAAACTTCTCTGATTTATGCTTTTTGATTATTTCCAATAAATCCAACGCTGTCTTAGTTCCAGTAAACACTTTACGTTTACGGATAACAATGTATTTCTGTAGGTAATTGGCTGTTTGCTCTGTAATACAGAAGTATTTCATATCGGAAGGCACCTCAATCTTGGCTTCCTTACAAATACGGAAGAAATGATCTATGGCATTACGGCTAGTAAAGATGATGGCCGTATGCTCCAAAATATTAATCTTCTGCTTTCTGAAATCTTTGAAAGCGATTCCGCGCACCTCAATGAATGGACGGAAATCCACTTTGACACCATATTTTTTTTCAATCTCAAAATAAGGAGACTTAGCATCAGTAGGTGCTGCTTGAGTAACTAAAATACTTTTAACTTTTTTTAACCGCTTGATGTCCGGGGTAGCAACGTTAGCTATTTCACTCATAAATCAAATTTGTATTAACTCGATAATCTAGAGAAGTCAACTTTATGTGGCAAATATACAAAAAAAAATCTTGAAAATCACTCTCTTAAGTCTAGGTGTATTGTGGAAATATCAATTCTCGAATTCCAAATAAAATGACGATGGCTTCTGTAATAATTAAATAAGCATAAAGTGATAACCTATTGACTGATAGAACCTTATTGAAAACTTGAGTAAAATACACAAAACGAATTATGACATATGCATTCAATAAATAAGAAACTATTTCTAAGTCGATGGAATAGGCTGGTCCCCGATATACTGCATACAAGCCTATGCTAATGAAAACAAGGATAAAGAATTGAATATTAGCTTGAATGGACTTAAAGAAATGTAAATTGGCAACTGATTTTAGTTTAAATAAATTGGCGAAAAGTTGAAATATAAAATATTGTATAATAAAAATCAGGTAGGCCAACAAAGTTCTGGAAAATATAAACCACAGGGAGGGCATTAGGGTGCTATAGTTTTCTTCATTGACAAAAAAAGCATCTCCAGAACGGTAGGTAATTCCATTATAAAATGCCATTAATGCAATCAAAAAGCTTAAAATAAAAAGGACATATAAATTGGCCAAGGAAAAAGGGCTTTTTACGATCGCATTTTCTTTACTTTCCCAATTGACCCAATCACTGAAGCGGAAATAAACTTGAAAATAGCGATTGAATCCTGCAAAAAGTAAACCTAGAAACGCCAAAATCGCTAAAAATCCCAACGTGAAAAAATGCGTGTACACACCAGAAGCACGATTAAGAAACAATTGGACTTCTCGGTTTTGCGCAATCACTTGATCGAATTTTTTATCAATACTTAACTCTCCAGGTAGTCCTTCTAAGGTACTGCTATAAAAAGTGGCAATTACTTGTTCTTTGTGATGTTCTTTAAGTAAACTATCTAAAGAAAACCGAATCAACTCCCCTTTCTCCAATTTACGCTGAAAGGCACCATCAATGAATAAATGATAGGTTTCCTTGGGTTTGATCGTCAGATAGGCTTGATAATATTCCCGATTACTCAGTTGAATGGATTTTGAATGGTAGGCATAATGCTGACTTGGGATGTAGGGTAGAAAGCTATTCCAAGATGATTGATATACCAACCATTCTTTTTCAATGGAATGCAAAGGCTTCCAAACAGCCGCTTGTGCCGAAGTTGTGAATAGAAATGCCCATAAAAAAAATCTGCTCCATCGTAGCACGAGTGCGTGGAATGAAGCAGATTTTTTGATAAAAGGAATCATCCTTTAGTATTTTACTTAGCAGATAATGCTTTTAACATCGTTTCACCAATATCAGCTGGAGAGTAAACGACATGAATTCCACATTCTTGCATGATTTTCATTTTTGCTTCTGCGGTATCATCAGCACCACCAATGATCGCACCCGCATGACCCATACGGCGACCTTTTGGTGCAGTTTGACCTGCGATAAAACCAACCACTGGTTTTCTATTTCCGTCTGCTTTAATCCAACGAGCTGCTTCTGCTTCCATTCCACCACCAATCTCACCAATCATCACGATACCCTCTGTTTCAGGATCATTCATTAATAATTCAACCGCTTCTTTCGTAGTAGTTCCGATAATAGGATCTCCTCCAATTCCAATGGCTGTCGTTTGACCTAAACCAGCTTTAGTCAACTGATCTACTGCTTCATAGGTTAATGTTCCTGATTTAGAAACAATACCCACTTTACCTTTTTGGAAGATAAAACCTGGCATAATACCAACTTTACACTCTTCTGCAGTCATTACACCTGGACAGTTCGGTCCGATTAGACGACATTCTTTAGTAGAAATATATTCCTTAGCCACAATCATGTCTTTGGTTGGAATACCTTCTGTGATACAAATAATCACTTTAATTCCTGCATCAGCTGCTTCCATAATCGCATCAGCTGCAAATGCTGGTGGCACAAAAATAATGGATGTATCAGCTCCAGCATTAGCTACTGCTTCAGCTACGGTATTAAATATAGGACGATCTAAATGCGTTCCTCCTCCTTTTCCTGGAGTAACACCACCGACTACATTGGTTCCATAAGCGATCATTTGCTCGGCATGAAAACTTCCTTCCGTACCTGTAAAACCCTGAACTATAATTTTGGAATTTTTATTTACTAAAACACTCATTTTGTCTGGTTTAATTATTCTAAGGCGAAAAATTTTTCCAAAGGTACAAATTATTGATAAATTAATTTAAAAAGCTTTAAGAGCGAGTAAATAAATATTTCAACAAATAATTTTCCGTAAATTTAAGCTTCTATTTCAGATACATGCTTAGGCACTTAGAGGTTCAAAATTATGCATTGATTGACCAGCTAGATTTACATCTGGCAGAAGGATTGACTGTGATAACTGGTGAAACTGGAGCAGGAAAATCAATCCTATTGGGGGCCATTTCGTTGCTATTAGGACAAAGAGCAGAAATCAAAAGCTTGTATGACGACCAAAAAAAATGTGTCATTGAAGGCACTTTTTCCGTAGCAGCTTATCCTCATTTGAAGGACATATTCCAACAAGAGGATATTGATTTTGAAGACCCTTGCTTAATCCGAAGGGAAATTAACCCCCAAGGAAAATCTAGAAGTTTCATCAATGACACACCTGTCACCTTGGAAAGCATGAAGCGGATTGGCCAAGAATTGGTGGATATTCATTCTCAACAGGATAATGGCTGGATGGGACATCCTGATTTTGCTTTAGAACTGGTGGATGATTTTGCTCAAAATCAAGTTCTAAAAGTTGGATATGAAAAAGCATTCAAAGCGTTTCAAATCGCACTTCAGCATCAAGAACAGTTGGCGCAAAAATCCAAACAAGGGAATCAAGCCATCGATTTTTTACAATTTCAATGGGATGAATTAGATAAGGCTCAGTTAGTAGAGGGAGAATATGAGCAATTAAGTGAGCAATTACAAAGACTACAAAATTCAGAACAGATTTTGGAAAAATTGGCTCAATTAGCCAATTACATAAGTTTATCTGAAGCTTCAGCTTTGGAACAAATAGGACAAGCAAGGCAATTAAGTCAGAGTTTGTCCAAATGGGGTCAATCCTTTGACCAATGGAACCAACGAATCCAATCGCTTTGGATTGAATTAAAAGATCTTTCTGCTGAAGTAGAAAGTGAAGCTGAATCTTTTCAGTCGGATCCTATAGCCTTGGAAAAATGCCAAAAAAGGCTAGATCTTTTGAACCGACTTTTACAAAAGTATCAAACGAAAGACATACTTGGTTTGATTGATTTAAGGAATCAATTTGAAGAGGAATTGGCTCAATTTGAACATGTTGACCAAGCCTTAGAGGAAGCAAATCTAGCTCTTATTGAAGCAGAAAAGTTGACTCAAGAAAAAGCAATTTTACTACAAAAAAGCCGGTTAGAATCCTTGGATTCCATTGAAGCCGTACTTTTGGCATCCTTGCAACAATTAGGAATGCCCAATGCACAGTTGGCCTGGGAAGTGCAAAGCACCAAATTGACAAAAACAGGTCAAGATAAAATACAATTACTATTCTCTGCCAACAAAGGTTTGGCACCCAAACCCTTTAAGCAAATAGCCTCTGGAGGGGAATTAAGTCGCTTGATGCTTTCTATCAAACATTTATTAGCACAAAAGAGAGCTTTGCCGACTTTGATTTTAGATGAAATAGATACGGGTGTATCGGGCGAAATTGCCATTAAAATGGGGCAAATGTTAACCCAAATGAGCCAAAATCATCAATTGATTGCCATCACACATTTACCTCAGATAGCGGTAACTGGACAAGCACATTGGTTTGTATACAAAAATCATGAAGGAGAAAAGACTGTTTCTAGTATAAAAACCTTGGTGGGTGAAGAAAGAATTGATGAAATTGCTAAAATGATTGGTGGACAATCTGGTTATGTTGATTTGAAAGAAAACGTACGCAAACTAATGAAGTCTAATGCATCATAGATAAATACCCAATATGAAATCATTTAAAATATTCCACTTTCTCCTTGTAAGTATAGCTTTAGTATCTTGTAGTCAATCTGAGGATGTGGCAGTAAAAGAACTAAATGATTCAGTCATGAACTTACATGATGAGTTAATGCCAAAAACTGAACAAATAATTCAGTTAAAAACGAGTTTAGATAGCTTGAGTAAAGGGCCTGATTCTGTCCATGTAAAAAAGCTAATTCAGTCTTTGGATAAAGCTGATGCTGAAATGATGAATTGGATGCACCAATTTTCCATTGATTCATTGTCCAACATGGAATTCAAAGCGAAGCTCACTTACTTACATGAGCAATTAAAAAAATTAAAGACAGTAGAAACACTTACAGATTCCACCTTACATGCCGCCAATCAATATAAAAAATAAGTTGGGGAGACTTTTATTCTTCTCTATCTTACTATTTTCTGCTTGTCAGGAGAAAAAAACTTTACCTATTCTGGGGCACAAAGATACTGTGGTAAAAGGGGGAAAAGTGGACACCGTTTATCACCAGATACCATCCTTTCAATTTCTAAATCAGGATTCTTCTTGGGTTAGTGACAAGAATTATGAGGGAAAAATTTACGTGGCCGATTTTTTCTTCACCTCCTGCCCTACTATTTGTCCTAAGATGAAAACGCAGATGTTGCGCTTGTACGAACGCTATGCTAATGAAAACCAATTGGGCTTATTATCGTTTAGTATAGACCCAGACTTTGACAAACCGCACATCTTGAAAGCTTATGCTGCAAGATTACAGGTAAAATCTCCTAAATGGAATATGGTCACTGGCGAAAAATCCAAAATTTACGAACTGGGGCAAAAAAGTTTCATGGTTACTGCCCAAGAGGACAAAAATGAGGCAGGTGGATTTGTTCACAGTGGGGCTTTTATTTTAGTGGATAAACAGCGTCATGTTCGGGGTATATATGATGGGACAAAAGAACAAGAAGTCAACCATTTGATGGAAGACATAGAACTATTATTGAAAGAAAAATAAATGAAAATCAAGCAAGCCATACTTGGCCTATTAGTAGCAGGAACAATACTCACCATTCAATCTTCTTGTCAGAGTAAAGAAGAGATTTTTAGGCAACAATATGTGGTGGAAGGTATGATGCAATACGAGAAGCACTGTGAAAATTGCCATCAAAAGGATGGTTCTGGATTAAAAGATTTATATCCTCCTTTGGCTAAAACAGATCTTTGGGAAAGATTAAACGCGAGTCAAATTGCTTGTATTATTAAGAATGGCCAAAAAACAGCCATCCTTGTGAACCAAAAATCGTATCAAAATTACATGCCAGGAAATAGCAAATTGGAGGCCCTAGATGTCGCCGAAATTGTTACTTACCTACGAGATAAATGGGGAAATGATCCTCGAATATTTTCTTTAGATAGTGCTCGTTTGGCACTTAAAAACTGTCAATAGTCTGTCGGTAAACTCTCTACTGTCAAAACAGAATTTGTGACATGGCGTAAGGAATAATGGGTAAAGTCTTGAGCGGCATCCATTCCCACACCGTAAATGATTTCTTTTTTGGTTCGTATTTGAACAGGTTTCTCCGTAAACACTCTCTTTTCCTCAGGTAGCCAAGTAAATTCATCCGTTTTCAAAGTTTCCTCTTGTTGAACGTTAAAAATCTGGACATTGCCCATCAATTTATAGGAATTCTTTTGCTTGAAAAAATGTGCGGAATCACCCCTAATTTGGGAAGTAACATTACCCATTTTATCATAAAACCATAGTTTTACTTCTTTGGGATATACCCGATCTTCCGAATACAAAGTAATTTGGGAAGGTGTGACCATACGGACTACGGTTCTGGCTGAATCAGAATACACCATATCGATATCCGTCAATTCGGATTTCGGACCCACATAAATTAAGTGTTTAGCTGTTTTTTCTTCTCGACAAGCCAGAGAAACAATTGACAATACAAGCAGCAAAAAGAGATTTCTCAAATCGCGCATGGGTTGATCGTGTTAGTTGAGTTTCACCTTTTGGAACCAAAGGTCACTAAGTGTTAATCCTATGGTAATTCTTTGGTATTGTTCCTCAAGACCATTGTCTGCCAATACACCGCGCTTCCCAATTTGGTAGGCAATATTCAGGTAAGAAAGATTTCTCAAAGGTAAAGCCACACCTAGACTAACATATTTATCCACGGCATATTTCCCATTTCCCATGTAATCATAGGGAGTAGTAGAATAACTGAAACCTGCACGGTAAGTTGCTCTTTTAAAATAATTGGAGATTGCTTCAAAATCAGGGGTATATTCACCACCCACAGACCAGCGAGTACTTACAGGAAGTTTGGTTGAGCGACCTAAATTATTATCCACTTTGGTCCAATCTGTTCTAGAATAATCAATCCCAATCATCCATTTGGCTAATTTCTCCAAACTAGCACCAAAGTGCTGGGTAACAGGAAGATTCTGTGTAAATGGAGTTGACTTATTTAAGGTATCTGCATTAATAGCAGTAATACCAGAAAGATCCATGATAGCGAATCGCTTCAATTGTTTCGAACTTAATGTTGAACTAAGGTCAAATGAAGTACCTAAGTTGACATAAAGATCACTTTTCAATTGTTTACGATATGCCAAGCCACCTCTAAATAGGAAGTCAGAATAATCAATTCGATTTTCTAATTGTATTTTGTAGTATTGACCATCAGACAAATTCTGAGTAGACACATTACGATTCACGGTACCAAATAAATAATCAATGCCGAAACCTAAGTAAAATTCTTTACCAATTCGTACACCATTGTTTAATGTTAATTTGGTCACTCCACCCTTTCCATCATAACTGTAAATTAAACTATCTACACCCAACAGGTTCAAACGGCGGAATGAACGGGTAGCATATTCTACGGAAGAGTGAGGACGAATACCAATAGAAGCTGTCCAACGACTCGAAATGGGTAAAGTTAAATTTAATGAATGGTAATTTCCACCAAAAATTTGTTGGCGTTGACGAGTATCCTGTAAGTCTTTCAGTTCAGTTTTGGCCCCTACTTCAAAAACGGTATATCTGTTTCTTGCCAATAAGGCAGGGTTAATCATGTTGGTGTAAATTCCATTGGAATTGGAGACACCTAAACCGCCCATCATGGCATTACTCGGGCTACCACCTTCATCCAATTCCCCCATACCAATGTAAGAAAGAGGCGAATTCAAAATGGTTTGAGCAGAAGATGTAAAGCTAACAGCGGCACTAATGAATAAGCTAAGTGCTAAAAACAAGGCACGGCTTGTTTTTAATTTAGAATTTTGGATAATCAAAGGACGAAGAATCATAAAATAATTTACCATACAGCTTAGCCTGTAAGTCTGCAAAGGTCGTACTTTTTTTTCACATTCGACTAAGTTATTCTCTATATTTGGGGTCAAAATTGATAATTCAGATGAGAGAAGCATTGGCTAATTGGTATTTATTGGAAAATTCGGCGGAGGATATATTATTTTTTGTAGGTATCTTGATTATTGGCCTAGTACTGAGAAGGTTCTTTTCTAATTCCTTTTCTAAAATCATCTTCCGTTTTCTACCCAATCAGTTCATTCAAGTCCAAGATTGTATTCAATTATTGAGAAAGCCTGTCGAGCTTTTGTTGTTTTGGATCTTTCTTTATTTCAGTATTCAATATTTGCATGTTCCCAGTGCATGGCATTTCAATCCAGTTGAAAAATTTGGTTTATTATATTTATTGCAAAAAGCATTTGAAACAGCTGTCATCATCACTTTTACTTGGTTAGTGGTTCGGATGTTAAAGGTGATTATTCTAATAGCCCAACAAAAATGGCAGGGGGTTGAGCAGAAGTCTAAACAACAATTCATTCCTTTCCTGAACGACCTAGGTATGGTTTTTATTATTGCAGGCTCGGGATTTGTCTTGCTTGGCAGGGTGTTTCAAGTAGATGTGATGGCGCTAATTACAGGATTAGGTTTAGGAGGATTGGCTTTAGCTTTGGCTGCTAGAGAAACTTTGGAAAATCTATTTGCTTCCTTTACAATTTTCTTGGATTTGCCTTTTGTGGTGGGAGACAGCATTCAGGTAGGAAGCATATCCGGAGATGTAGAAAAAATTGGTTTTAGAAGTACCAGATTGAGGGCATTGGATGGGAATTTGATTATGATTCCAAATCGATTATTAACTTCACAGTCTTTGGAAAACATGAGTGAGCGAAATTTCCGTAGGGCAAAATATACTTTGTCATGCTCACTGCAAAGCAAACCTGAACAAATACAAACGGTAATACCTCAAATAGAACAACTTATTCTAGCGGAGCCACTTTGCAAGAAAAAAGCCCCCAAAATTATATTTGAGGGCTTTGGTACATATTCATTAGATATCTCTGTTACATTTTTTGTTCAAACAAGTGATTTTGCCAAATTCCAAAACGTTAAGCAAGAGATTAATTTAGGTATTTTAACTTGCTTACAACAAGCTGGTATAAGCTTGGTAAGTAGTGCAACTGCACCTAATATGAACTAACCTACTAGCTCTTTTAAATCCTCATCGTGAATCATCTTACGCTCGTCTGCCATCAATAGGAAACGAGTATATAATTTATCCAATTCTGGCTTTTCTAGTTCAAAACCTAGTAATTGCAAGCGGTGACGTAGGGCGGCACGACCCGAACGAGAAGTTAACAGGATTGCGGAAGAAGGCACTCCAACATCTTCTGGATTCATGATCTCATAGTTCTGAGCATGTTTCAAGAATCCGTCTTGGTGTATACCGGACGAATGGGCAAAGGCATTAGCACCAACTACTGCTTTATTAGCTTGAACAGGCATGCCCATCAAATTGGAAACTAAATTTGAGATAGGAAATAAATGCTTGGGATTAATGCCCGTAGTAAATCCTAAATCTTTATGGACATTTAAAATCATAGCTACTTCTTCCAAAGAAGTATTTCCGGCTCTTTCTCCAATACCGTTTATAGTTACCTCTACTTGACGAGCACCAGCTTGAATCCCAGCAATGGTATTGGCAGTTGCTAAACCCAAATCATTGTGATTGTGCATGGAAATAGTAGCCTGATGGATATTGTCTACATGCTCAAAAAGATATGATATACGGTGGTGCATTTGATGAGGCAACAAATAACCCGTAGTATCGGGTAAATTAACCACGGTAGCACCAGCCTTAATGACGGCTTGGGTTAATTGGGCTAAAAAAGGTAAATCAGCACGACCAGCATCTTCTGCAAAAAACTCTACATCTTCCACGTAGGATTTTGCATATTCTACTGCCCAAATAGCTTGCTCAATTATTTTTTCACGAGTTGAATTAAATTTATGCTTGATATGGACGTCTGAAGCCCCTATACCTGTGTGAATACGAGGCTTACGAGCTGGTTTTAAAGCCTCAGCTGCTGCGTCAATATCTTCTTTTCTTGCGCGCGTCAAACCACAGACAGTCGCTTCTGTAATTACTTCAGCAATGGCCTTCACCGAAGCAAAGTCACCAGGAGAAGAAATAGGAAAACCTGCTTCAATGATATCGACACCTAATTTTTCGAGTTCTTTCGCCACTTCAATTTTTTCCTCACGGTTCAATTGACAACCGGGTACTTGTTCACCATCGCGTAAAGTGGTATCAAATATTTGAATGCGATTATTCATAGGTTTGTTTCTGTTAATTAGTTAGCAAAACTACCTTTAATTACATTATTAACCAAAAATCAACATTTTAGGAATGATTAAAATTTAGATTAAAAATCCACAAAAAATGAATAATAAGTTATTATAAAGATTAAAAATCTAAATTATATTAAAAATAAAGTGAAATTACCTTTTAACGCAGCTAAGTATAGAATAAAATTTTATTAAATAAAATCAATTTTATCTACTAAAAATGTATCCATTTTCTTCCTTTGAAATTGTTTATCAGCCTTCTGAGTCTTTAGGCAAATTGAATTATCAAGAACATGATAGAGAAATGACAATAAAAAAGTTTTGAAAATCGTTTAACGCTCAACGCTGTCAAGGTTTCAAACCTTGCCAGCGTTAGGAAAAGGGGAGCGTTATTTGATTTTTTACATAAAAAAAGGGGCAATGAATTGCCCCTTTTTTATTTAACTCGTATAAACTAGCTACGCTCAGGACGAAGGCTACGTACCGCAGCACCAGCTCTCCACATTTCTGATTCACGTAACTCAGCTAATTCAGCTTCTAATTTCACTCGGTAATCTGGCTGAGAGTTCAAATCAATTGAACGAGCCGCCTCCGCTTGAGTTTTTACTGAATTGTATAATTTCTCAAATACTGGCTTAGTAGCCTCTTTGAATGGTCTCCACCAATCTAATGCTCCACGTTGAGCGGTAGTAGAACAGTTGGCATACATCCAATCCATTCCATTTTCAGCTACTAATGGCATCAATGATTGAGTCAATTCTTCCACTGTCTCATTGAAAGCTTCAGATGGAGAGTGACCGTTTTCACGCAATACTTCATACTGTGCTGCAAAAATTCCTTGGATAGCTCCCATCAATGTTCCACGCTCACCTGTTAAGTCAGAAGTAACTTCTTTATAGAAATCTGTCTCAAACAAATAACCAGAACCAACACCGATAGCCATAGCGATACATTTTTCACGAGCTTTACCAGTAGCATCTTGATATACAGCAAATGAAGAGTTCAATCCTTTTCCTTCTACGAACAAACGACGAAGTGAAGTACCTGAACCTTTAGGAGCTGCTAAGAATACATCCACATCCGCTGGAGGGATAATTCCTGTTTTCTCTTTGTAAGTAATACCGAATCCGTGAGAGAAGTACAATGACTTACCAGCAGTCAAATATTTCTTCACTGTTGGCCACATTTCAATTTGAGCCGCATCTGAAAGTAAATAACAGATAATCGTTCCTTTTTGAAGCGCTTCTTCAATTTCAAATAAGTTTACACCTGGAACCCAGCCATCAGCAACAGCTTTGTCATAGGTTTTTCCTTTACGTTGACCCACAATCACATTCAAACCATTGTCTTTCATGTTCAATGCTTGACCTGGACCTTGAACTCCATAACCAATAACTGCGATTGTTTGATCAGCCAATACTTGTCTAGCTTTCTCTAATGGAAACTCTTCTCTTGTTACTACATCTTCAACAACCCCACCGAAATTAATCTTTGCCATTTTCGTTTTTGTTTAATTTATATTCTTATCTATTATACTTTCAATTTTTATACAATTTCCCAATTACCTTCTGGTAAATACTCCACTAAACCCTTTTCTGTTTTACCAACAGCTACTCGGCCTGATTTGATATATTCCAATATTTCCCATTGCTTTAAATAAGCATAGAATTCGTTGATTTCCTCTTCAGAACCATTTTTTTCAACCACTACATAATCTAAACCCCAATGAACCACTTTGGCATTCCAATCTAAATTAATGGTTTTTACATCCAGCGCCGGAGAGCCTAAAGGTGTGGCTATTTTAAATAAGGCGATTTCATTAAACACAATTTCATCGTCTAAATAACCAAATACCGCCAGTACATCCGTTATCTTACGAATTTGACGCACCAATTTTTCCACAATCTCTCGATTCTCATTGCGAATCACAATCGTAAAACGAGACACCCCTTTACGCTCTGTTTCTGAAACGGTTAAACACTCAATATTCAGCCTTCTGCGCGTAAATATAATCGTGATACGATTCAATAAACCAATCGTGTTGGTGGTAAATACCGATATAGTGTAAGTTGTTAACATATAATTTCTACTCAAGCATTACTTTAGTCACACAAGCACCTGCAGGCACCATAGGGAATACATTCTCTTCTTTTTCACAGATAATCTCCAATAAATAAGGCTTATTTGAGTTCAATAAGGTATCTAGAGATTCTCCTAAATTATTTCGGTCGCTCACCGTATGCCCATCTATACCAAAGCCTTTGGCAATGGTAATGAAATCAGGGTTTTGTAACTCCACAAAAGAATAACGATTATCAAAAAACATGGATTGCCATTGGCGAACCATACCTAAGAAATTATTATTTAAAATAATGATCTTTACGGGTAAACCACTCTGAGCAATTGTACCCAATTCTTGCAAAGTCATTTGGAAACCACCGTCACCAATTACTGCAATTACTTCACGTTCCGGAACAGCAACTTTGGCTCCAAAAGAAGCTGGCAAAGCAAAACCCATGGTTCCTGCTCCTCCACTTGTTACGATGGAATTATGCTTTTTAAATCGATAGTAACGGTTGGTAATCATTTGATGTTGACCAACGTCTGTAACTACTACCGCTTCTCCTTTCGTCTTGTCAGACAATAAGGCTACGGCCTCTCCCATTTTGATTTGATTACCTTCGTGATATAAATCTTTCTTGGTAATCTTTTCATACTCCTCGTCGTCATATTTCTGAAACTCCGCTCTCCACTCACTATGATCGGCCTTTTTAACAAGAGGTAATAATGCTTTTAAAGCTGCTTTGGCATCACCCACTACAGGAGCATCTGCTTTCACATTTTTATCAATTTCACTTGGATCTACCTCAATGTGTACTACTTTTGCTTGTTTCGCGTAGGTACTTAAATCACCTGTGATACGGTCATCAAAACGCATACCAATGGCAATCAATACATCGCAAGAATTAGTCAAAACATTGGCTCCATAGTTTCCATGCATGCCTGGCCAACCTACAAAAAGTGGATGATCGGCATCCATGGCCGACATTCCCAAGAGGGTTGTTGCAACAGGGATACCTGTCTTCTCAACAAATTCCTTTAATTCATTTTCTGCTTGAGAGATTAACACACCGTGACCAGCCAAAATGTATGGTCGCTTAGCGCCATTAATCAACTTAGCTGCCGCCTCCACATGCTCTTCTTTAGGCTCTAATCTTGGTTTGTAGGAAATAATTGATTCACATTTTTTGTATTGAAAAGGAATCGACATCATTTCTGCTTGAGCAGAACGAGTTATTTCAATTAAAACGGGACCAGGTCTCCCCGTTTCCGCAATATAAAATGCTTTAGCAATAATTTCAGGAATTTCATTTGGATCAACAATCTGATAATTCCATTTGGTGATTGGCATGGACATACCAATTACATCACATTCTTGAAAAGCGTCAGTACCTAATAAATTAGCTCTCACTTGACCAACAATACATACCATAGGCGTTGAATCCAACATGGCATCAGCGATAGGGGTAATTAAATTAGTTGCTCCAGGACCTGAAGTAACTAAACAAACACCGGCCTTATTCAACATACGGGCATAACCTTGAGCGGCATGACCAGCACCTTGTTCGTGGCGAACTAAAATGTGCTTCAATTGATCACGATAATCAAACAAAGCATCGTAGGTAGGCATAATAGCCCCACCTGGATATCCGAAAATGGTACTCACCCCCTGCTCAACCAACGATTGCATAACCGCTTGAGCCCCAGTTTTAAAATTTGAGGATTGAGTTGATGTGGGTTGAGTAGCTTCTATTTGGGTTTTTCCCATGGTAACAATTGGTCTTTATTTTGTTTCAGTTAAATGGTTCGACTAATTTAAGTCATACACATCTAGAAAAAAATTGAAATGGTCATTTTTTACAAATCTGTGACACAACCAAGACTGGCAGATGACACATTTTTGATGTATTTTCTCAAAACGCCAGAAGTATGCTCCGAAACCAATGGTTTCCATAGCTTACGACGTTCTGCCAATTCTTCGTCCGATACGTGTAATATAATCTGATTATCTACCGCATCAATGGTAATTTTATCACCGTCCTTAACCAATCCAATATTTCCTCCTTCTTGCGCCTCTGGTGTCACGTGACCTACAACGAATCCGTGCGTTCCTCCAGAGAAACGTCCATCGGTAATCATTGCCACACTATTTCCTAAACCAGCTCCCATCAAAGCGGAGGTTGGTTTTAACATTTCTGGCATCCCAGGTCCTCCTTTTGGACCTTCATTGCGGATAACAACCACATGACCAGGTTTAATTTCACCTTTTGAAATAAACTCAATCACTTCTTCCTCTCTCTCACACACTTTAGCTGTACCTTCAAAACGCTCTCCTTCTTTTCCGGTAATTTTAGCAACGGCACCTTCCGTGGCTAAGTTGCCGTACAATATTTGCAAGTGACCTGTAGCTTTGATAGGTGTAGCTACTGGATAAATAATTTTTTGTGTTTCAAAATTCAAATCTGGAGCGTCAGCTAAATTCTCCGCCATGGTTTTACCTGTTACGGTTAAACATTCCCCATGTAAGAAACCTTCTTTCCACAGGTATTTCAAAATGGCAGGCATACCACCAATCGCTAGGACATCTTCCATGTAATATTTACCAGAAGGTTTCAAATCAGCTAATAATGGAGTACGATCTGAGATATCTTGAATATCCTTCAAAGTAAATTTGATTCCTGCGGAATGAGCAATGGCCAAATAATGTAAAACGGCATTGGTCGACCCTCCTAAGGCCATCACGACAGTCATAGCATTTTCAAAAGCATGGCGAGTCATGATATCACGGGGACAAATATTTTTCTCCAACAAGACTTTCATGGCTGCACCGATTGCCAAACATTCTTCTTTTTTACCTTCGTGGGTTGCAGGATAGGTAGATGAATTGGGTAATACTAAACCCATAGCCTCCATAGAAGAAGCCATTGTGTTAGCTGTATACATCCCGCCGCAAGCCCCTGGGCCAGGAATGGAATTACGAATAACTCCTTCGTAATCTTCTTCAGAAATGTTACCAGCGAATTTTTTACCTAATGCTTCGAAAGCCGAAACTATATCTAATTTCTCTCCTTTATATAAACCTGATTTGATGGTTCCTCCATAAACAAGCATACCTGGACGGTTCAAACGAGCTAAAGCCATCATTGCTCCTGGCATATTCTTATCGCAACCTACTACCGCAATGACACCGTCATACCACTGTGCTCCCACTACGTTTTCAATGGAATCCGCAATGATATCACGAGATGGCAAGGAATAGCTCATGCCGTCGTTTCCGTTGGTCATTCCATCCGATACACCAATTGTGTGAAAAATTAAACCTACCATGCCGTTCTCCTGTATCCCTTTTTTCACATGGACTGACAAACCATTTAAGTGCATATTACATGGGTTACCTTCATAACCTGTACTTGCAATTCCAATTTGTGCTTTTTGCATGTCCTCAGAAGTCAATCCGATTCCATACAACATCGCCTTAGCTGCAGGGTTTGTAATCTCTTGAGTAAGAGTTTTAGAGAATTTATTTAATGACATAGTCTTTTGGTATGAAATTTTTTCAAACAACAAATATACACAATCCTATTTGTTCGAAACAAAAGATTCCCAAATAATGTATGGGTAATCAAGGAATTGCAAAATTTTTTAAAGGTATCTTACAAGCTTTCGCTGGATTTATTTTCTCCAACTTGTTGACGCCACATAGCATAATACAAACCTTTACTCTCAATAAGCTGTTCATGCGAACCTTGCTCAACAATACGCCCCTTTTCTAACACATAAATTCGTGTGGCATGCATAATCGTTGATAAACGGTGTGCTATCAATATCGTTAAATGTTCTGCTTCTTGAGAGATCGCACGAATGGTCTCTGAGATCTCCTCCTCGGTTAAAGAGTCGAGAGCCGAAGTGGCTTCATCGAAAACCAATAGATTGGGGTCACGCAATAATGCCCGAGCAATGCTCAAACGCTGCTTTTCACCACCAGAAACTTTGACTCCACCCTCTCCGATCAAGGTATCCAAACCTTTGTCGGCCCGTGCCAATAAGGTTTGACAAGCTGCTTTTTCCAAAACTTCCAAACAATGGGCATCTGTTGCATTGGGATTAACAAACAATAAATTTTCACGAATTGAACCTGAAAACAATTGGGTATCCTGAGTCACAAAACCAATTTTCTTTCTCAGTTGGTCGAAATCGATACGCTCCCCTTCCTCGCCATTATAAAATACTTTTCCTTTTTTGGGACGATACAAACCCACCAATAATTTCACCAAGGTGGATTTTCCAGCACCCGACGGGCCAACAAAGGCTATGGTCTCTCCTCCTTTGACATCAAAACTAATATTATTCAAGGCTTCGGAATTGGCCGATTGATGCTGGAAACTAACCTGATCAAATTGTAGGGTTTGAATGGAAGAAATGGCTTTGGGATTCTCTGGTTTCTTTTCTATTGGAATATTCAAAATTTGTTCGAAATTCTGTAAAGACACTTCCGCTTCACGATAAGTATTCACGACATTTCCAATCTCTTGCAAGGGATTGAATAGGAAGAAGGAATAAATATTTAAAGAGTAAAACTGACCGATAGTAATTTGACCTTGGTAAATTAAATAAATCAAAACCACGACCATGAGCATACGTAATAAATTCACGCAGGTACCTTGAACAAATGCCATAGAACGCACATAACGCACCTTCTTCAACTCAAGCAATAAGATTTTTTCAGTAGTCGCATTCAAATGACGAATTTCCTGATCTGCCAAACCTAGGGATTTAACTAACTCGATATTTCGTAATGATTCTGTTGTAGAACCTGCCAAGGCGGTGGATTCTTTGACAATTTGAATTTGTATTGTCTTAATTTTCCGACTAAGCACGGATGAAACAAAAGCGATAAGCGGACCTGTCAACAAAAACAGCGGTAATATCATCCAATGAACAGAAAATGCATATACGGAGATGAAAATCAAGGCTATGACTGATTGAAATAGGATGTTGATACCGACTGTAATTAATTTTTCTACATCGATACGTACCTTTTGTAACTTACCTAATGTTTCGCCTGATCGCTGGTCTTCAAAAGTTTCATAAGGTAATTCCAAAGAATGGCGAATACCATCCGAATAGAGATTTGCTCCTACCTTTTGGGTAACTGTATTGATGACGTAATCTTGGAAATTTTTAGCCACCCGAGAGACGAAAGCAACACCCACAGAAGCTAAGGCTAAAGGCCAAATTGCTTGGATGAATTGATCCATGGTATGTGTATTCGAACGATACACGGCGGCTACATCATCAATGATTTTCCTAAAAATATAAGGATCCATCAATGAAAAAATCTGGTTTGTTGCAGCTAGAGCTAAGGCTCCTACAACACGCCAGCGGTAATGACTTAAATAAGTAAATAATAATTTCATTGAGAATGGTCTAATGGTGAAGGTAATATTCTTGAACGTGTCCAAGTGAATTTGGGTTCCCCTAGCCCCTAAAACTATTAAAATCGAGTTAAGGCCATGCTTGCTACGGTCTTACCAATGGATAAGGAAGAAGTAGCTGCTGGACTAGGTGCATTTAGAATATTGATGATTTTGGCATCTTCAATAATAGAGAAATCATCCAATAAACCTCCATTACGATCACAAGCTTGGGCGCGCACACCAGCACCCCCTTCCACTAAATCTTGCTCTTGAATTTCAGGAATTAACACTTGTAAGGCTTTCGTAAACGCATCTTTAGAGAAGCTACGATACATTTCACCCAATCCAGTTTCCCAATATTTGGCAGCCACTTTTTGAAAACCTGGCCAGGTTAAGGTATTCCAAAGTTCTTTAAAGTCGACCCCTAATTTCTTATATCCTTCTTTTTTAAAGGCCAATACAGCATTGGGTCCAGCTTCCACTCCACCCCGCATCATTCGGGTAAAGTGTACTCCTAAAAATGGGAAGTTAGGGTCTGGCACAGGATAAATAAGGTTTTTAACTAAATATTCTTTCTCTTTTCTTAATTTAAAATACTCTCCTCTAAATGGCACTATTCGTACATCCAAAGGTTCTCTTTGCGATAATTGAGCTACTTCGTCGGAATATAATCCGGCACAATTGATTACTAATTTCGTTTCATATACACCTTTCACCGTTTCTACGATGGAATAGCTGATACCTTTGGTAATACCTATTACTTGTTCATTCAAGTGAATTCTACATCCTGCTTGTTGGATTTTTTCAGCTAATTTAGCCGCAACTACTCGATAATCCACGATACCCGTTTGTGGAACCCACATCCCTTCAACTCCAGTCACATAAGGTTCGTGTTCTTGCATTTCTGCCAAAGAAAGTTTCTTTAATCCCTCCAACCCGTTTTCTTGGCCACGTTGATACAAATTTTCCAATTGACTTCTTTGTTCGTGGGTACTTGCCACGACAATCTTCCCCGTCAACTCATAGGGAATGGATTCACGATCGCAGAAATCAATCAATTGATGGTAACCTTCAATGCAATTTTTGGCTTTTAAGGAGTCTGGTTTATAATACAATCCCGAGTGGATGACGCCAGAATTATTCCCTGTTTGATGCAGGGAAACCATATTTTCTTTTTCAAATAAGGCGATTTGCAAATCGGGTTTTGCTTCCAATAATCGTTGAGCTGTTGCTAAACCAACGATACCACCTCCGACAATAATTACATCTAAAGCCATGAATGTCAAATTGTTTAAAAAATGATACAAATATACAGAATCGGCTTGTGGAATTATCAATTAATTATCACTTGCTTGATAATTAATGTCATCTTTAGAGATGCATTTTTTGTAACTTTGCTGAAGAATTGAAGTTGAATTACTATTTGAATTTCAATTAGAATTCCTGTTAGAATTCATATGGTACACAAGGTTCATATGGTTTCTAAGGGTACTAGAGGTCCTAAGGTTCCTAGAGGTCTTAAGGATCCTTGGGTTCCTAGGGTTCCCAAGAGATTTGACAACTTTTAAAAAGTTGTCAAATCTAAAAGTAGTGAAATACCTAATTAATCAAGCTTCAATTCCAAAAGGATTAAAACACCCAATTACCCATACCTGTTAACATTTTTAAACCATCTAGAAATTGAATCCACAAATAGCCCAATTATTTCAAATTGCTCAAAAGCCAAGTCGGCTGATTCTAGGCTTGATGTCTGGGACTTCTTTGGATGGGTTGGACTTAGCACTTTGTCGATTCACTGGATTTGGACTCAATACCCAAGTGGAATTAGTTCAACATAAAACGATACTTTATTCAGAGGAATTCAAGCAATCGATACGGGAGGTATTTGCTAAAGAACAGATTCATTTTCCTAGCTTATCTACGCTGAATGCACAAATTGGACGTCTTCATGCTCAATATATTTTAGATAGTTTACAAAACTGGGGAATTACTCCTCAAGAAGTCGATGCCATTGCCTCCCACGGTCAAACAGTCATGCACCGTCCGATTCGTTCCGGAAATTTGCCAGACTCAACTTTACAGATTGGTGATGGAGATCATATTGCCCATTTAACAGGTATTATTACTTTGTCAGATTTTAGACAAAAACACATTGCAGGAGGTGGAGAAGGCGCCCCATTAGCCGTTTATGGTGATTATTTTTTATTTTCTAAAAAAGGGGCAAACCGTATTTTATTGAATATTGGAGGAATTGGAAACTTTACTTTTTTGTCTGGTAGCCAAGATCCCAAAGATATTTTAGTTACTGATACCGGACCCGGAAATACGTTGTTGGACGCATTTGTCCGTCAACATTTTCCTGGATTTCATTACGACAAAGATGCACGGCTAGCCCGTCAAGGAATATTGCATATTCCGTTATTGGACTCATTATTGAATTTACCCTTTTTCCAAGAGGCCTTCCCTAAAAGCACTGGGCCTGAATATTTCAATTTAGCTTTATTGAATCAAGTCATTCAAGAAAATGGATATTCCTTAACTCCAGTAGATACTTTAAGAACCTTGACAGAATTAACTGCCCAAAGCATTTCCAAAGCTATGCAAAGTTATATTCCCAATTTTCATTCTCTAGAATGTCAATTAATTGTCAGTGGAGGCGGAAGTAAAAATCCACTATTGATGGAGCGTTTAACCAAGATTAATCCCAACATGAAAGTGAGTGAATCCGACCAACTGGGTATCGCTTCTGAAGCTAAAGAAGCTGTGTTATTTGCTTTGTTGGCGAACGAAACATTGATGGACGATCAAGTAACTTCAAACAGACGATTAGGCGATTCACCTTGGTTAAGTTTAGGAAAAATTAGCCTACCGAACTAAATTTGTCTATGAAATGGAAAATAGAGGACGCTATCCTTTTCGAAAACAGCGATTTTTTTGTCATCAATAAACCTTCTGGAATCTCCACCTTGGATGAACGCAAGGATGTGTTTGCTCCTAACATTTTACGATTGGCCAAGGCCTATTCCGATGATGCACAAGTGGGACACCGTCTTGATAAAGAGACTTCGGGGGCATTGGTGATTGCCAAAAATCCAGAGGCATACCGACATATTTCCATGCAATTTGAACATCGGGAAACGGCCAAACGCTATCACGCCGTGGTAGAAGGTATGCATGATTGGGATGGAATGCTGGTCAATTTACCCATTCTACCTTTGAAAGACGGAATTGTGGTCATAGATCGTGCAAAAGGAAAACATGCCGAAACTTGGTTTCAAACTTTGAAAGTTTATAAAAATTATACTTTGGTGGAATGTATGCCAATTACAGGACGTATGCACCAAATTCGAATTCACTTGGCCTGCTTGAAAGCACCGATTGTGGCTGATTCCATGTACGGCGGTAAGGATATCTTTTTATCGGAATTGAAGAAGAAGTTTCATCTCAAACAAGACACAGAAGAACTCCCTTTAATTCGTCGCGTAGCGCTGCATGCTCATAGTTTGAGTTTCAATTTATTGGATGGTAGCCCTATTGCGGTGGAAGCCCCTTACCCGAAAGATTTCGGAGTGCTTGTTAAACAGTTGGAGAAGTTTTCGTAATTTTAACCCCTTGGCTCCGTAGTTCAATGGATAGAATGTAGGTTTCCGGTACCTAAGATGCAGGTTCGATTCCTGCCGGGGCTACAAAATGACCTCTGGTCAACCAAAAAGGACATTTCGCAATGAGATGTCCTTTTGTATTTTAGGTGAAAAGGGAACTTGTGAAGCAGATTTGTGTAGCAAATGAATCTAAAGTTCAAAGCTGTCCTCGAAGACCTTGATTGCCTTGTCAGCAAATTTCTGTGGAAACTGCTTCAAATACCCTTGTGTTTGTTGAACCGTTGCATGACCAAGGGCAAAAGAAATCTCTTCAATTGAAGCACCACTCTCTAACATGTGGTAAGCAAATGAATGGCGACTAACATGACTTGAAAGTTCCTTAATACCCAAATCTCTTCCGATTCTTCGCAATTTTGAGTTATACCGGGAACGACCTCTTGTCAGTAGTTTTATTTGGTCTCGGTTCAACCTTTTCTTGTCAAAAATCTTCAAATCTTTAAATTCCTCATAAGGGAGATAATCAAATACATGTCCTGGTTCTTTCTCCCCCATGATTTCACACATTGAGTAGGCAACCATTGACTCCATTCTACGGATTAAACCATCTATAATCATTACCTCCTCACAGTAATCACCAAACTTGTTTCTTTTAAGATGGTTGTTAAGATTGACAACGTCCAAGACCGTCAAAGAACCGAAATCCTTGTCGGTATGGATATTGAGTAATGTTTCTAATTCTATCACGCTTAGATTTAACTGACCAATTGGATTTAATTCCAAGGCTTGTTGAAATTCCTTTGGGTAAAAGTAAGAGAGTAACTTCGCAGATTTGAAGGAGAAAGGAACAGATAACAAATCATCGTTCTTTTGAATAATCAATTCAAGTCGTCCATCTACGAAATGTTTAAAGTTCATTAGCAGAATATCTGATACACGAAGACCTGAGGTAAAAAATTGAAATAGGAACTGATACTTCCCTTCCATTGTCTTAATTCTCTTTTTACCATCCATCTCCTGATAGTTGATAATCTTATCTATTTCATCCTTTTTCAACATGCGAGACTTTATCTTCTCCAGGTTCTTTTTTGGTACTTGGATAATGTAATGGTCCGTCTTTATCGTCTCAAGGTGCGGATGATGTTGATTAAACTTCCTGACAAGAGTTTGGATTACCACAATGTAGTTGAACCTCGTGTTGTTTTTCTTTGTAGCGGTTGGGTCCTTAATTCGATTGGTTTGCTTTGCAATGAATATTGCATACTCATAGATAAAGTCAAACCGACGCAAAATTTCAATTGGAAGTCTATCTAAGTTGTAGCGGTCCTTGATGAAGAGAACCATAGAATTGACGATGGTGGTGTACTTGTTTTGGGTTGCGATAGAATCGTAATCCTTTACCAGTATCTCCCTGCAGAACTCAATAAAACATATCTCTTTCTCAGCAACTAACGTTGGTGTTTGGTAGTCAAATTTCTTCTGCGTTTTAATTTTTTGACTGAATTGGTTTTTTAACATTTGAATCCTACTGTTGATTAGAATGTAATCCACCTCTTCGTTCACCTTAACTTTTTCATTGTTCCCATCCCAAAGTTTAACCGGTATTTTATAACCAATTGACTTTCTTGATACGGGTGTTCTATCATCGAAAATACTTTCAATGATGGTTCCTGTGTTCTTGTCTTTTTGAGACTTTCTTAATGAAAAAAACTGGTACATGACTCTTACTTAATTATTTTAAATCCATCGCCTATGAACTCCTCAATGAATACATTACTTACCTTAACTTGAACGAAGCTGTACTTCAACCTCTTGTAGGCAAAGTATCGTTTTACCCCATCTACAATCAGGTTATTTTGATTGACTTCTATTGGTTCTAATACTTCCCCATTTTCTATTTTTTGACAGAAAAATAGGATGTCATTCAGTTTACAATGGTGTCCTTTTTTAATGTGAAGCTCTTTAATAGAAATTCTTGAAGTACCTTGATTGTAACCAAGGTTTGACTGGAGACCACCTGGTTGGATGGCCTCCTTCAAATCCACTAAAACTTCATTATTTGTTTTCACTTTATGTCCTTTAATTGGAGGCAATATTTAATACAAAAAGGACATTCAATGCAATGATAAGCCTTTTCTGTATTTTCAACTGCATTGGCTTTTACCAGCTTTTCTTAATTAAAACTCAATAAATAACTATTACATTCCAAGTCCCTTTAATTTCATATTGGTACTTCAAATTGTCATTTAACATTTTTGTGATGTACCATTTTGGGAGATTTTTTGATAACATAGTACAAAGGGTGATTTCTGTATTCAAGTACCATCCTATCATATAATTTCATTTGTTTCTCCCAATCTTCATCACTAAAGAATCGACCTCGTTTCTCCAAAAATCCTCTATTTGTTTCTAAAAAGATTTTTAACTTAAAATCAAATCCTCTCTTCTCAAGTTGTTCTTTGACTAATCGTTTGTCTTTGTTAAAATTTTGTGATTTCATATACTATTTTTTGAAACTTTAATGAGAGATTAAACACCTGTAAATCCCAATTTTTCTCTTTTATCTGCCGTTAATAATTAGTCCACGGAGACATCATACCACATATCAAAAGTCAAATCATTAATAGATTCATGTGCTTTCACTTGAGGCTCAGGAATAAGTTCATCAAATCTTACACCCAAAAGAGACTCCAATTCATCAATTCTCTCAGAGGGGTCAGAAGATTCAAACTCAAAATCATCCGATACATCAACTTGTGTGTAACAAAAAATGGAAAATGAGCACACAGCGGTAACTTTTTTCATAATTTAAAATTTAAATTGTTTAGCGGAGTTTGAAATTTATACACTCCAAGGTTGGCACTATCTTTATGCGGCAATCGATAATTCGATTTTCGCTTGTTCTCTTTCTTCAAGACGCTTTGTAAGACGTTTATTACAAAAATCAATTGACTCATGGTCAACGTCCCAGCCGAACCCATTTCTACCATTTAAAATTGCCGATTCCAGTCCCGAACCACTGCCTACGAATAAATCCCCTACATTTTCACCCGGATTACTATACCCAAGGATGAATTTCTCATAAATGTTAACAGATGTTGGGGCCTGGTGATAAAATTCATCTTCCACATCCGCGTATTCTGACTTTTGAAATACAGACTCAATAAAGACATTAGTAATTGATGACTCAGGAGAAGCCATTGAATAACCTTTACCTCCCGTAGTTCTTGAAGA
This sequence comes from Aquirufa aurantiipilula, assembly GCF_019923745.1. GTDB lineage: Bacteria > Bacteroidota > Bacteroidia > Cytophagales > Spirosomataceae > Aquirufa > Aquirufa aurantiipilula. The sequence continues at coordinate 268,242 of NZ_JAANOG010000004.1, read as the reverse complement.
ACCAGGAATCACTTTGAATTCTCCGATTGAAGAGGGTCTTGTAACGTCATTGAATAGCGTTTCATTTGCAGGTTTTAAACCTGCTACGATGATGGTTTCTTTTGAATTCAGAAATCTTGCCACGTGAGGTGTAGCCTTTTGATTTGTCTTCACAAATGTGTTTACATCATGGATATACCACCCATCCTCAGCAAGTGCAGTTTCTAATTTGGTACAAACACCTTGATAACCATCTCTGTAAGTCTCACCAATGATAATCACAATCACTCCATTTGGAAGCAACTTTCTTTTAGCTCCTTGATAAAACTTAACCTCGTTCTTAATGTAATCAGCCAAGGTTTCTTCCTGACCATGGATAAAATAATCAGGTTGATTTCTGTATTCACGAAGCTGAAAATATGGTGGTGATTGGATGAACATTCTCATACTTCCATCAGGGATATTTGATAGGTCAAATGACGAAGTGTTGAACAAATGAAAGCTGACGTCATTTACTTTTCCTTCATAGTCTCTACGTTTTCTCTCCTCGATTTTAGATTCTTTCTTAATCTTATCTTCAAGTAAATCATGTGCTTTTGAGATGGTAAATAGTCCATTTTCCAATCCAGCCATAATTCCTACCTTATTCCCTGGATTCTCATCTTCAAACCATTTGATTTCCATTAACTTTCTTAATGTTGATGCACAAATTGAAAGGTCTAGCAAGTGGCAAACCAACTCCCATCTCCCTTTACCAATAAGTCCATAATGTTCATCCTTGTCGATAAAATCAAAACCCATTAAATCTCTTTTCTTACCTTGAGATTTCCCGATAAGTCCTAACATATGCTCTCCATAATGCATCATCTCACTGTATGACATTTTGGTTCGCTGATTACTGGTTAATCTGATTTTTACCACATCCTCATCAGGAATGTTAATGTGCAGACATTGCAAAGTTTTCAATCCTAAGGATTTCGCAACTTCCAATCTGACGATTCCGTCTGTAACATAAAAGGTATCTCCAACAAGATTACCAAGTAGTGGTGTAAACTGACCCAATCGATTCATGGTGTATTCGATGTGGTCCTTCTTTTTTGGTTTCACAAATTGCTCAAGCAAAGGGTGAATTTTGATATTATCGACTTCGATAACTTCAACATTAATTACATTTTTCATGCGTTAAAATTTAATTGTTAATAAATCTGATTAAAAGTTGGTAAAATATTTTGTCAACCATATTTGGGTCTTAAAAAACGGACTTTCATCCGTCTCGTTTTTTTTAATTCTTTCCTGTGTTAAGATATGTTTGATAGTAGTTATCCCACAACTCAAACCTTAACGCTGTTTTGATGAACTCGTTCTTGTCACTAAGTTTGAACTCAAAAACCCACGTCTTACCATCAATTGATGCAACATGGTCAGCTCTAACTGCTCTGGCAAACTTTTGTAATTGTTTCCAATCCGTTACTTGTTCAGCTTCAGTCATAAAGTAGTCTTTAAGTACTTTTTTCATGGAAAACTCTAAACCCAATTTTCCTTTCAGGCCAAATGTCTTCGAGACCTTGATGAACTTGTTACCGTCATCATCAATCCAGTTTAGTTTAACCAAGTCATATTCATCACCGTTAGCCTTTTTGGTAATCGTTTGATAGCAATCAGGTTTAAGAACCATTGTTAGTCGTCTTACGCGAATCTTCTTTTCTTCAATTACTTGAAATATTTCTTCCGGTGACATCGAAGACTCAGCATCCTTGAATTCAAGTTTCGATGTGTAAAAATTCAAAACATCTTGAACCAGTCTATCACGTTCAGCAAACACCTTCTTTCTGAACCCATCTAAAATATTAGCGGAGAACTTACCTGACTCGTATGCAGAAATCATTTGAGGTAATGTCATACCTTCAATTTCATCAGCGGGAAATGCCATGAATGACTTCCCATTAATGAAGTCTAATGTTGCCAAATCCTCTGTCAACATCTTAAGGTTTTTATTCTTTAGCTCCTTATTATCCGAATCCTTATTTTTCATTCCCTTGTAATTTTTTACAAATGTATATGAAGTTTTATTTTCATACAAATTATTTTGTCAACTTTTTTCTTCTTGTAATTTAAACGAAGGCCAAATGTGCCACTATTCAATTGAATCGTTGATTTCGTCTATAATTTTTTTTATGTCATGAAGGTCCGTATCCATGTGTTTTATGATAGTTCCCCGGTGAATTCCTGAATATTTGGATATACTTGACTTGGAAATGGGGATACCTTTGGCTTCCATCTCCTCAATTGTGGCCCTAATTTTCAGCTTGCTTTCGTTCTCTTTTAGGATACCTCGAATCTTACCAGAAACCTTACGTTTGTTAAATGTCGCATCGCAATCCTTGTTGTAATGGATACGTTTTAAGACCGGCTTGACCTTTGAGTTTCCAAGGAATGTTGCACCATTAAATACGGTATCAAATAAACCCATCAGTTCACGCAGCTCCATCTTCTTATTACCGGTATATTCCTCATTCACATGATATAGATATGACAAGAGCAAATGTTTATCGGCAACTGGGTTAAGGAATAGTAGCTTGTGAATCATACTGGTAAACGTCTTATGTTTTAAAGTATCTTTAATTAGATATTGAAAACGTATCTCAACGTAATTAACTTCATTATAATCTACTACTGGATTCTTTACATTTACTGGTGTTTCCAGTATCAATTGCTCTAAAACTTCCTTGATTGGAATAGGTATAAATGGTTCTTGAGGTGCACAATGGATACGTATCATTGTAGTTTTAGGTTTTTTTTCTTCCAACCGGCACTTATCTTCCTTATTCCTGCCCTTTTTAAATAATTCCACCGGTATGTCTAATTCATTCTCATAGTTATAGAATAAATCAGGGTCTGAAGATATAAACATAGCACGTGCAATACCGCCAGCATTGGTATCTATCTTCTCATTAACCAATATGTTATCAATTATGTATTGTCGAGCAATAAGGAAGTCATTCTCGTTTTTGAGAATATTGGTCACCTTGAAGAAGATAGAAATCCCACCTCCACTACATGATATACAAATAAGAGAAGCGATATGACCATATTCTTCAATGAACCGGTCTTTAAGTTTTTGAGAATTGGGATAATCATCAATATCAAAGTAGATATATGATGATGGTGCAATTAGATTATAGTCCGATTCTTTTAGATTCCGAATCCTTACCAAACAATTGGGTGTAATGTAAGGTAAATAACTCTTAGGGGTTGAATAATCCATTCCGGTCCTTCTAAGTTCTCGAACCTTTTCGATTTTAAGTTTCTCAGGATTATTCTTTATCAATCTTACCAGTGTAGGTAAGTCGATGTGTCTTTTTGGGTAAATGTTTTTAATACCACCATTGAAATAAGAAAACATGTAAATAAAAATCCCCCATTATTTCACCGGTAGTGGACGGTTACTTTAATGAGGGGGAGTACTCTAAATCTTTATGGTATCAATCAGCTCCACTACAAACTAATTCTTACCGTTTTAATAAATATATCGAAAATGGATAAAAAAGGGAAGGCTTCAATGCTAAGGAATTGCTAAGAAATCTAACCCCACTTCCTGTAATTTAAAGGAGGTTTTTGTCGTACAGGATGTAGGTGTAACTTCTAATAGACAAAAAATATAATACTTGGGATATTTGTATCATCATCCACAATTTTAGTACACTAAAAGAAAGGATTTCACCGTAAATTGGCTAGGTGGGAATTGACCCATGTTCGAAGCTCAATCCATTTTAAAAAAAATGACAAAAAATGACATTTCCTCAGATGAATATTCACCGGCAAAAGGTACAATTACTTCATTATCCCAACTAACCAAAGAGCAGTTTCATGAATTGATGACAGGCAAACATCCATCGGCAAAGAAATACCGGGATTATGCAAAGAAGGAGTTCGATTACATGATGAAGTCTTACCAATCCCTTAACGACTTCTTCAATCATAACTCAAAAACATAATATTAGAGTATACCTTGAAATGTGAAGCTCTCACATGTAGAAATTGAACAAAAAATGCAGCATTCTAGCGTATTAAGGCATAATTTTAGGGTTATAACACCATAAGTCTAATATTATGAAAAAACTAAGTATTCTATATGTTCGTACCAGTTCGATTGACCAAAACTTAGATAGACAACGAGTTCAAGAGGCCAACTACGATAAGGTAATAGAGGACAAAATCTCAGGAGCGGTTGCATTATTTGAAAGACCCGGTGGAAAGGAACTATTCAAACTAATCTCAATGGATTTGGTAGGTTCTGTATCCTTTTGGCAAATCGACCGCTGCGGTCGTGACCTGAAGGGAATTGTTGATTTTCTTCATTTTATGGTCGAGAGGAAAATACCAGTTCATTTTATTGAGCAAGGTCTATCAACTCTTAACCATGATGGAACTGAGAATCCAATTTCAAAGATGTGTATTGCCATGATGTCTGTAATAGCGGAAATGAATCGTAACATGATTAAGTCGGCACAGAAAGAAGGAATTGAATTGGCAAAACTGAAAGGCAACGTATTTTTAGGAAGAAAACATGGTACCAGCGAAGACCCGCTAAAATTCTTATCCAAGTCAAAAAATAGACGTGCAATGGAATTACTTAAGAAGAACTACAAATCTGTTGAAATATCAAAGATTACTGGTCTTCATATCAATACGATTACAAAGGTCAAAAAATTGATGTTGGTAATGTAAATGAAATGAATCATATGTGGTGTGGTTGCCGAGACCCAAAGGATATTTGTACCTATCCTGGTAACATGAACTATAAAAGGGGTGCCCATACGGAGTCCCTGCTGGAGGTCCTGGAGGAAGTCCCTAAACCGGCCCTCCCTTATATATGAAATACCTTCGTTTTTAGACCCCGGTCAATTCCCCGTTTAAAATCCGGCCCAAATTTTAGTGGAAATTGGAAATGTCTACCCGCTAAAACCTTACAAACACCTTTTAAGGTGAAAACCCATTTTAAAAATTTTGGCATTTTTTCCGGTATTTATAGTAAAGAACATTTATGAAAAATACCATCAAGAATAAGACTATTTCGAAGAAAATCATTCTCTCAGAATCCCAATTTGAGCGTTTATCTCAGAACATAATAAACGAATTGAAAGTAAAGAATACACGAAAATGAGATTACAAGGATTTACTCAGATAGAAGACAATTTTGATAGCGAGAATTTGTCAAAATTAAAGGTCTTGAATATAACATTTACTAACCCTGATGCCTCGCATACAATTGGAAACCTTGGACTTCTAAAGGAGGTTAAGTTCTATGAAGCGTTATTCTACAAAGTATTGGAAGAACTAAAACTGGAAGAAAATGACTTGGTAGCAATTACAAGTACCTCGTTGAAAGAACTTATTTTTAATCTATCGATAATTTCAGCAATCCAAAATCAACACATTGAATTTGTTAATGAAAACATGTTCTATACCGGTCCACTCAGAAGGAATATTCATTTAAGTGATGAAGACTTCGAATTCAATCTCGAGGACTACGACTTAGACAATTTGGATGAAAGTCGACACTTGAATAGGTAAATTAATTTGTGCTTTAATTCAGTAAAACTTCATTCTTTGAATTCTAACTGCATTTAGTATTGCCAATAGTGCAACTCCAACATCAGCAAATACTGCCTCCCACATAGTAGCTAAACCACCTGCGCCAAGTGACATTACAATAATTTTTACAGCAAATGCCAATACAATATTCTGAATAACAATACGATGGGTTGCTCTTCCTATTTTTATAGCAGTTACAATTTTTGAAGGCTGATCTGTCTGTATTACTACATTTGCTGTTTCTATTGCTGCATCACTTCCCATTGCCCCCATTGAAATACCAACATCACTTAATGCTAAAACAGGGGCATCATTAATCCCATCACCAACGAAGGCAATTATTTTGGATTTGTCTTGTTTTAATTCTTCTACCTTTTGTACTTTGCTTTCGGGCAATAAATCACCAAAGGCAGACTCTATACCTATGTGCTTTGCTACTTTTTGCGTAATAGAATTTTTGTCGCCACTAAGCATTACAATTTGAGTAATACCATTTTGGTGCAATTGCTTAATGGCTTCCTGTGCATCTTCTTTTACTTCATCGGCAATGAGCACATAACCTGTATATTGATTATTTATGGCGACTACCACTATGCTTTCTATAATTTCATCCAATTTCGTATCGTACCTAATACCGAATTTATTTAACAGCCTGGTATTGCCGGCCAACACATCGTTGCCATTTACTTTTCCTTTTAAACCATGCCCGGGAATTTCTACTACCTCCTCTGCCTGATACATCTTTGTTTGGTTCTTTTCATATTCGGCTATGGCTTTGGCAATAGGGTGTGTTGATTTTGCTTCCAATGCTGCCAATGTTTTGATGAACTCACTTTTGTCCATTCCATTGGTTACAATTTCCTGTACTTTAAAAACACCTGCTGTTAATGTTCCTGTTTTATCCATCACCACGGTATTTAGTTTGGTTATAAGCTCCAGGTAATTTGAGCCTTTGAAAAGAATACCGTTTTTGCTGGCTGCACCAATGCCGCCAAAATAGCCTAAAGGAATGGAAATGACCAAGGCACAAGGACAACTGATAACCAAGAAAATTAATGCCCTGTACAGCCATTGTGCAAATACATAATCGCTTACAACGAAGTAGGGAATTACAACCAACGCAACGGCTAAAAAGAATACAATGGGTGTATAGATTTTTGCAAACTTTCTTATCAATAATTCTGTTTTTGCTTTGCGGGCTGTTGCATTTTGCACCATGTCTAAAATGCGTGCCAGTGAACTGTCGGCAAATTTTTTGGTTACTTTTAGTTCAATTACTTTATCAAGGTTTAGCATACCCGCCAATACCGGGCCTCCTTTGTAAATTGATTTTGGTTTGCTTTCGCCTGTAAGGGCTGCTGTATTGAAGCTACTGCCATCACTTAGCATTTCGCCATCCAGCGGCACTTTTTCACCCGCCTTTATTTGAATAGTTTCGTTTATTTGAACTTCTTCGGGTTTTACATCTTCGTACCTATTATTTCTAAAAACACTGGCAGAGGATGGACGAACATCCAATAAGGCTTTAATGTTATTCTTTGCTTTACTGACTGCTGCACTTTGAAACAATTCTCCTATGGCATAGAATAACATCACGGCTACGCCTTCTGGATATTGCCCTATGGCAAAGGCCCCTGAAGTTGCCAAAACCATTAATGTGAACTCTGTAAAGAACTCCTTTTTAAGAATAGCTTCCCAACCTTCTTTTATTACAGGAAAGCCAACTGGCAGGTAGGCCATTGCATACCATGCAAAGCGAATATATTGTGTAAAAAAAGCAGGCTTAAAATAATTATCTGCGGCAATGCCAATAAGCAGCATACTAAAACTGATGATAGCCGGAAGATATTGTTTGAGTATACTACTTTCAGCTATTTCCGTTTTTTGAACAGGCTTACTGTCATTTGCTTTTATGTCATGTAGCAAATTATCTGCACCAGCTTTACCGTACACTCTATCTTCTAAAGTACAGCAACTAATCTTTCCTTCTGCATCGTAGGTATGAACGTGATTTGGATCTGTATTTATCATTTTTTTCCGTTTAATTTATTATGCGAGGAAATGTAATCCTTAAGTTGTTCCTTCAGGGTTTTAAGGTATTCTTCTAAATATAAGATACAGATTTCATTTTTATTGGTTTCACAAATCTTGAAGGGAGTTTCATCCAAATATTTGTATAGTTCAGGATAATCTGATTCAATCGTTGAAGAGATTGAGATTATTTCTTGCATAAGTTGATTTACATTTTTCATTGATTTTTATTTTTTCATGTTTAAAACTTCATTTTTCGGTATTCTTTGAACATCGGAGAATTGTGTTGTGTTTGTCATAATATACTTTTATTATTCTTCTTCGCCCCCTGCTGCTTTTGATAGAACATAGAAAGCACCTTTGGTAACTATCATCGCATCTTTAGGCATTTCTTCAAGCGGTGTTATTTCTACATAGCCTAATTCTGTTACGCCTGTAATTACTTCAACCTTTTTAAACCGGATACTTTTTTCAGGATTGGCACCGATAGCTTTTTCACTCTTTTCTTTAGGCCCTTTTTCTTCTGTGTTTTCTTCCTCCCCACTTACTATAAAAATGAACGTTTTCCCTTCTGCATTTACGACTGCATCAACAGGAACAGCCTGCACCGTTTGATTGCCTACATTAATCAATGCAGATACATACATACCAGGCAATAACCTGATGCTACCTGTATTGTTTATTTTGGCATGAACAATTACGGATTTGTTTTCATTTTCGAAGGACTGATTGATGCCGAAAATTGTACCAGTGATTTGCTTATTGTTTTGATTGGTAAGAATGAACACCACTTTTTGCCCGCTCTTCACCTTGAACAAATCTTTCTCGTACACCTGCAAATCGCAATGCACCTGCGAATTATCTACAATATCCATCAGGGATGTTTGCATATCTACATAGCTGCCGGTCTTAATTCGTATATGCCCTATGACACCGCTGATGGGTGCAATAATTGGAATTTGGCTTACAAATTTACCATTGGCTACGGATGCAGGGCTGATATTTAACTGCTGTAATTGTGTTTCCATTCCCTGCATCCTTGCTTTATCTGTTTCGTATTTTGCTGCTGCTTGTTGAAATATCTTGCCCGTTCCTGCACTTTCGGTATTGAGTTCCTTTTGTCGTTGGTACTCCTGGCCGGTATAAACTAATTCCTTTTTGAGCATCAGGTAATCCTGCTGCAGCTTCACTATGTCTGTATTTTCTAAAATCGCTACTGTTTGGCCCTGGTGAACAAAACTGCCTTCTAATACCAGCACTTTTTTAATAATGCCGGAAACCAGTGAATTTACATCGGCTTTGTTTTGAGGGGGAACTTCCAGCTGACCGCTTGATTTTACCACACTGTTGAGGTTTTTCATTTCTATTGTACCTAACTCAATGCCCACGGCCTTCATTTGTTCTGCGGACACTTCTATTGCTGCTGTATTTTCTTCTTTTGCTTTAGGCACTTCTTTTGTTTCCGTTTTATTGCTTTGCTTGCAGGAAGAAAAAATAATTGCACTTGCAAAAAATGTAATTGCAGCGATTGACTTTATATTAATTGACTTCATTTTATTTGTTCCCTTTTAAATAGTTTAACAATATAATGGACTGATTGAACTGGTTTACTGCATCGGTATATTGCAGTTTTGTATTGATAGCGGTTTGCAGATTTTGGATATACTCCATGTAACCAATTTCACCTTTGGTATATGCCGTGTTTGAAATACGGATAATATCATCCGCCTGTTTTAAACCTGTGGTTTCGTAGTATTGTAAACCTTCCTTTGCTTTCAGGTATTCGTTGTACTGAAGAAGATAACTGCTTTGCAGAAATAGCAGTGTTTGCTGCTTCTCTGTTTCAATTAAAGTAGTATTTATTTGAGCAGCCTTAATTTTTGCTTTTTGTGAGCCGAAAAATAAAGGAATACCTATGCCTACCTGTAAACCTGCTATCCTTGTGCCAGGGAAATAATTACGGTTAGTTTTTGCAGGATCAAAACCACTAACAACCATTTGATGGTAGTAGCCTGCATTCAAATCCGGTAACAATTTGCTTTTTTCAACCTTTACCTGTGCTGTATTTACATTCAACTTTTGATTGTAATACTGAATTAATGGGTTTGATTGTATAGATGCAGTATCAGCCATAAAAATATCGGGCAATTTTGCCAACTCATTTTCTTTTGGCATAATTGGCTCGGCTGAGTTCAACCACTTTTGCAAAGCCAACTGATAACTGCTTACAGTAGTATTTGCCTGTTTCAATTGTAAAAGGTTTTCTTTGTATTTGCTTTCGGCTTGCATTTTCTCCAACTGATTAGTTTCACCTGTATTATAACGAAGGGTAGCCCTTTTTAGAAAATTGCTGTATATGCTATCCTGCTGCTGCAAAAGTTTTACTCTTTGCAAGCCATACAACAAATTGTAATAGGCTGTGGTTACTTCTTTGATAATTTCATTTTGCGATAGCAGCTTTGATTTTTGAGCCAGCATAGTTTCCTGTTTCAATAGTTTATTTTGATTGGCATACACTGTTGGAAAAGAAAACGTTTGAGTAATACCAATACTGTTATCAATATTTCCGCCACTGGTAGGGTCCTGGGTGAGTTGTATGTTTGTTTTATCAGGACTAAAGCCGGTCTTTTGCATTACCTGCGATTGCTGAATGTTTAAGTCTGCTACTTTCAGTTGCAGATTATTTTTAAGTGCTATATCAATGCACTCCTGCAACGTTTTTTGATTGCTTTGTGCATAAGTTTTTCCTGCAAATAAACCGATAAATGTAAACAGCACTAACACAACCGTAGTATTGACAGGTGGCTTTGCTTTATTCATTTTATTTGGTTTGAAATTGATTTTAGTGTTGAATAAAATATAAAGTGCCGGAAGCACCAGCAGGGTTAATATGGTAGCGGTAATTAAACCACCGATCACAACGGTTGCTAATGGTTTTTGTACTTCACCACCTGCACCTGTAGAAAGTGCCATTGGCAGAAAACCTAATGATGCTACCATAGCTGTCATTATTACGGGTCTTAATCTTACTGCTGTTCCTTTTCTAACTCTCTCATATATGTCGGTAATGCCTTCGTCTTTTAACTGGTTGAAATAACCTATCAATACAATACCATTTAATACTGCTACACCAAACAAGGCAATGAAACCTACACCTGCCGAAATGCTGAATGGCATACCTCTTAACCATAATGCGATGATGCCTCCAATGGCTGATAACGGTACGGCAGTAAATATGAGAAAGGATTGTTTTAGACTTTTGAAGGTGATGTAAAGCAATATTATAATGAGCAATAACGCTACAGGAACTGCAATTCCTAATCTTGCCTTTGCTTCTTGAAGGTTTTGAAACTGACCGCCATAGGTGTAATAATAACCAGCCGGAAGTTTAAGATTTGCATCTAAAATGGGTTGTATTTCTTCCACCGTGCTTTCCACATCACGACCATGCACATTAAAGCCTACAAAAATTCTGCGTTGGCCATCTTCATGACTAATTTGTGCGGGTGCTGTTTTAAATGAAATATCCGCTACCTGGTTAATAGGCACCTTATTTCCAGATGGTAATGGCACATATAGATTTTCAATGTTACTGAAATCTTTACGCAAATCTTTTTGTAACCGCACCACCATGTCAAACCGTTTATCCCCTTCAAACACCACACCTGCAACATTACCTGCAAAAGCAGTTTTCAGCACCATGTTTACGTCACTGATGGTTAACCCGTATTGGGCAATTTTATCACGGTTGTATACCACCTGTATTTGAGGCAGTCCACTTACTTTTTCTACGAAGGGCTCACTTACTCCTTTTACATTTTTGATAAGCTCTGCCACTTTATTTGCCTGTGCATTCAGGATTTCCAAATCGGAACCATAAATTTTTATTGCCACATCCTGTTTGATGCCTGTAATGAGTTCATTAAACCGCATCTGCATGGGTTGTGTAATTTCAAAACTTACACCGGGTAAAATACTTAGTGCCTCTTCCATTTTTTCCATCATGGCTTCACGGGTATTTGCCGATGTCCATTCTTCTTTCGGCTTCATGGAAAGCATCATATCGCCTCTTTCGATGGGCATAGGGTCGGTAGGTATTTCAGCACTGCCTATTCTTGTTACCGCCTGTCTTATTTCGGGGAATTTATCTTTTAATATTTTTTCTGCCTTGCTGAATGTTTCTACCACCTGTGTTAATGATGTGCCTTGTTCCATCCTTATTTCAACTGTGAGGTCGCCTTCTTCCAGTGTAGGGATAAACTCACCACCTAAGCTGTTGAACAATATTATGCTGCCAGTAAACAATACTGCCATTGTAAACACAACGGTTTTTTTCCAGCGTAAAGCCCAACTCAGTATAGGTTCATAAAGTTTTTGACAAAAGCCAATTATTCTATCGGAAATATTCTTTTTATGCGTAGTTTTTTTACTTAGAAAAAGAGCACTCATCATTGGCACATAGGTTAATGAAAGTATGAAGGCACCCAATATTGCAAAAGCCACAGTTTGAGCCATTGGCTTAAACATTTTCCCTTCGATGCCTACTAACGCAAAAAGCGGCAGGTAAACAATTAAGATGATGATTTCGCCAAATGCTGCACTGCTCCTGATTTTTGACGCAGCTTGAAACACTTCATCATCCATTTGTGATTGTGAAAGTTTATTCAAACCAATATGATGATGCTTGCTCATGTAAATTCTGTGTACAATTGCTTCTACTATGATTACCGCACCATCTACAATAAGCCCGAAGTCAATAGCTCCTAAACTCATCAGGTTGCCGCTTACGCCAAACAGGTTCATCAGTATTATGGCGAAGAGCATCGCTAAAGGAATTACAGAAGCTACAATAAGACCCGCCCTTAAATTACCTAAGAGCAAAACCAATAGGAATATTACAATTAAACCACCTTCAATTAGATTTTTTTCTACTGTACCCATTGCCCTGTTCACTAATTCGGTTCTATCAATGAATGGTTCTATTACTACACCTTCAGGCAATGATTTTTGTATTTGTACCATTCGCTGTTTAACGTTGGCGATTACCTGTGCAAAGTTTTCACCTTTGAGCATGAGTGTAATTCCTGCCACTACTTCGCCCTCACCGTTTCTTGTAACTGCTCCGTAACGGGTGGCAGTACCAAACTGTACTGTTGCTACATCACGGATTAAAACGGGTATTCCGTTTATAGTCTTCACAATAATTTTTTCAATATCACTCAACGATTTTACTAAGCCTAAACCACGAATAAAGTAGGAATTGCTTCGTTGCTCTATATAGCTGCCTCCGGTGTTTTCGTTGTTGCTTTCTAAGGCTTTATAAATTTCAGGAATGGTAATATTCATTGCATTGAGCTTTTCGTTATCCAAAGCAATTTCATACTGCTTTACATAGCCACCCCAGCCGCTCACTTCTGCTAAACCCTCTGTACCAGCTAACTGCCTGCGGACAATCCAATCCTGCATAGTACGCAAATCGGTAGCAGTATATTTGTTTTCATAACCTTTTTTAGCATGAATGATATATTGATAAATCTCGCCTAAACCTGTTGTGATGGGTGCTAAGGTGGGTTCACCCAATCCCTGTGGAATTTGTGCTTCTGCTTCTTTGAGGCGTTCGCTTATCTGCTGTCTTGCCCAATAGATGTCGGCATTGTCTTTAAACACAATAGTGATTACCGAAATACCACTACGACTAATACTCCGCTTTTCAATTACATTGGGAATGTTGGCCATCGCGAGCTCAATAGGAGTAGTTATGAACTGTTCTACTTCCTCTGCGCCTAATGTTGGGGCTTGTGTAATTATCTGTACCTGATTATTTGTGATGTCAGGCACAGCATCAATTGGCAACAGCATAGCGGATATAACGCCCCAAATAATGAGTACCAACGTGAATGCACCAATTATAAGTTTGTTCTTTATTGAAAACTGAATTATATTTTGAAACATTTTTTTCTATTTAGTAATATGACTGTATTTATGCATACTCCTTTTGGCAAAAGCTGCTAAAAAAATGATACAATAAAAGGGTTATAAAATTGTACTTAAATACTCTTAAACCCAACGACCGTTTTGCCTATTGGATTTTTTTCTTTTTGCCATTATATAATGGAAAAAGATTAATTAAAAATGCCATACATGACATTTCTATGGCTATTCTACAATTTCAATAAAAGGAGTAATTAAGCTAATTTAGGCGGTTGCCAAATTGAATAGAAAACCTCTATATGAAAAGAGGAATTGTAAATAGGGTATTTTACCGACTGAAATGATATTATAACCCAATTGAAGTGCTGTATGGGTTGATAAAATGCCGATGACGGGCAGCATGAACAGTTACAAAATGGCGTACATGCCTCTGAATTTTGTTCATTATGGTTATGATTATTTTCCGCACTCACTACCTGAAAACTACTATAAAAAGACAGATTTAACTCGTTGCATGCGAAACATGACAACGTCAATAGATAAAAACTTAATGCTAATGTAGAAATTTTCATTATGGCAATATTAAACTTTTAAATGGAAAAACCAACAATATCATATTTAATATGAATTTAAATTTCCAAGATTGTTTTATAAGTGATATTATCCTCGAAATAAAAATCATTCAAATTTTTCGCATGATTTCATACTTCACCACAAATATCAATAATTATTAAATTATATTGTATTCAATATTGTAAGTACCCCCTTTTTCAGAAAAGGAAAACAGCACATATCGACCTTTAAACACTTTTCCTAAAATTCGATTGGATTAACATTTTGGTTAGCTTCATTTAAATTTAAACGAAGTTTCAAACTTTAAAACTTGTGCAGCAATTGTGTAGCAAAACACCAAAAAACTACCGTTTTGCTACACAAAAAGACCCAAATATGGTCTTTGAATTAACTAAACAAAAGATTAGTGATACTGTTGGATTTTGTAGTTCGAGGTCACTAGAGGGTTTTTTGTATTTTATTTTGGATGTTACTTTAATAACACTGATGGTTTATTTATTATTCCACAAACTAATACAAGTGATGCTGTTTCGGTATCATCTGTAACTATGGTAACCCTATCTCCAACTTTTAAATCTGTATTGGTTGCTGGGCCGGCCGAATTTTTAATGGTAGTTTGTGTAGTAAGTTTTATTATTTCTCTTTTACCATCTCTACGCTCCAAAGTAAAATAATCATTACCAATCGATACAATAACACCAGTTCCTCCTGTCCCATTACATAAATCACAGCAATTATTAGTAGCAGCACCGATGGGGGTATTTATTTGATTTTGTTCATTTATTGTAGGTTCTAATCCAAAAGGCAGATAAATTAATTCATAAGATGTAATCATATATGGGGAAAAAGGTGATTAGAATAGTAAAACTAAGTCCAGTTGCAACTTTTTTAATAGGCTTTGAAAATCCTGTGTAAAGTTTAAGTATTCCAAACCCACGAATTCAATACGCGTTGGTATATCATCAATAGTTCTGCTTGACCGAGTGGAATTAACGAAGATTTCTTCTAATTCTTCGTTAGCCTGACTTAAATAGACATAATTTATCTTATCATGGCTTGTACTATCAATGACAAATTCTATTTCCTGATAACCTATATTTCTAATTGAGAAAAATGTACATATACTCTTAGCGTCTTTAAATAAAGCAATACCTAAACTGTCGGTAATTTTGCCAGATTTTAGTTGATTACAATATAAAGTAGCACCACTTAAAGGAAGGTTAGTCCCCTTGTCTAATACTTTGAATCGAATTTCATTTTGAGAAAACAATGAATGACTAACTAAATACAAGCAAATGATAAAAAAGAAGTTCTTAGGCATACATAAAAGTATTTTTTCAAAGTTAATTTATTTATTGCAAAGCGTTTAAGTTAAGAAAAGTTAATCCTCAATGGAGTTTATATCATTTGTTTAGCAAAGAACACTTTTCTTTCAATTTAATGAACAAAAAAGCCCTTTAACTCTCTTTAAATCAAATTAACAAATGTATTTTAATAAAGGTTAGATGCCTGAGTCAAATGTTCGACTCATATTCACTCCCCAAAGACTTTTCTTGAACGCGATGCCTTTATTATTTAAGTATTAATATTCTCTATTTATTTAATAGTCCTTATAGTTAAGAAAGTATTTTTAATGACGAAAACATTTAAATTTTCGTCATTTTTTTCCATAAATTCAATTACCTATTCTTAAACGGAAACTCAACGCTCAAAAACTCCCAGCTCAATTTTATCTTGCCTTCGTTTGCCATGGTCGGCAATACTTCATACATAAGTGCTTCAACTAACTTATCGCTTTTGATGGGTTTTACCTTAATTCGAATGATGTCATTTTCTTGTTTATAATCATCAGCCAGATGCATATCCCATGCTTTACTCAAAATCAAAGTCCACGTTTCTTTATCAGGAATAGTAAAAAATCCATATTTGCCTTTTGGAATAACTTTACCTTCAACCATTATATCCTGACCAAAATCTATCCATGTAGCTTTGTGCGCTCCCGATGACCACACTTGATTGTAGGCAACTAATCCATTCCAAATATTCCGTCCTCTCACACTCGGTGAACCATATTCTATATGTATGTGATTTGTCCCAATCATAGCCATTGCTGTCATTTTAGGACTTTTGGGTTTTACTGCTGTCATACTAGTATCGACTTTGGGTTGGTGGTTTTCGTGTTGGGCAAAAACACCCGTTGGTAGTGCCCCCAAAAGCGTTAAAACGATGATTTTTTTCATGATTTTGTTTTTCGTTTAATTTAAACTTTCATTTTGAATTCTCTCAACAGACTTTTATTAAATTTTAGTAAGAAAAAGTTATTCCAGCACCAAATCCCATATCGCTATCATAATGAGATGAAATGCCCATGTTTTTGTTTACGATGTAACGAAATCCTGCCATGTATTCCTTATCGGTGTTAAGCATAAAACTCATTCTAAGTCGTTTCGTAATAGGCATATCTTCCCTCATAAGTTGAAAACGAACATTTCCATCTTGATAGATTTCAGCTTGACCAATTATAAGCAATGGCAGCGTGTAATTCACACCGACAGTAAAAAGACTTCTTTGGTCCTTACTATTTGACTGACCAAATAGATTTGTTTCATGTTCATCTATTCCAAACTTTCTATAACGCCAATCAAAACCAATAAATGGCATTAACCATTGCATTTTACCAATGTATCGACCGATATGTGTTTCTACTTCATATCCATGAAAATCATGATAGCCTAATCGCCATTCTGACCCAATACTCCAACGAGTACTTTGTAACATTGCCATTCCATCATTCCCACTGGTGGCAACATCATTTTCTACCATAAAATGAAATTTACGGTCGTCTATAAATAATTTACGTTGGGCAAGTTTAGGATTGGGAATCAAAGGATTTGGCTTTTGATTTTCATAACTTAATACTCTTCCCATTCCGCTCATCATATGGTATAAAATATGGCAATGGAAAAACCAATCTCCTTCAACATTGGCATTAAATTCTAATGTATCTGTCTCCATGGGCATTACATCTACGATGTTTTTCAAAGGAGCATTTTCTCCTTGACCATTGAGTAATCTAAAATCATGCCCATGTAGGTGCATCGGATGACGCATCATTGAACCATTGTAGAGAATAATTCTAACATTTTCTCCTTTTTTAATTAAGATTTTATCTGCTTCTGAAACGACTTTATTATCTATACTCCAAACATATCGATTCATATTACCGGATAGTTTAAAGTACAATTCTTTGACTGGAGCTTCCTTGGGTAAAGCTGTGATAATCGGAGACTTCAACATCGCATAATTCAAAGTAATAATATCTCCTAGCGCATTAGCATTATAACGATTTGGGTTATTATCATCTTGTTTAGCATCAGCATCACCTGTTATTTCGGGATACATCACCACATTCATATCCATTTGATTTAAACTCATAGCCATACCCATATCATCAAGTTCGCCATTCATCTTCATCATGTCATTCATCATCTTCATACCTTCAAAATATTTTAATCGAGGTAAAGGTGATTTTAATTGTTTTACTCCGTTCCCAATAAAAATAGAAGCAGAATTTGTGCGGTCTTCAGTAGTTGCTAAAAACTCAAAAGCTTTGTTTTCTGAAGGAATATCGACCAAAATGTCATACGTTTCAGAAACTGCAATAATCAATCTGTCGACCTCTACAGGTTCTACATCGTTGCCATCGTTTGCGACAACTGTAATTTTGCCACCGGCATAAGTCAGCCAAAAATAGGATGATGCGCCCCCATTTGAAATCCTTAACCTAACCTTATCTCCTGCTTTTAATTCTTTTCCTGAGATACTTTTAAGTTCAGAACTTGGTTTACCATTCATGAATATTTTTTCATAATAGACGTCACTCACGTCCATCGCTAACATCCGCTTCCATTCATTTTGCAACTTGGTCTTAAAATGTCCAGCGGAGATAGCTTCGCCATAACTTTGAACGGAATTTTTTTTCAATGCAGGATAATCGTTTGCATTATGTAGCATCCTGTGAATGTTCTCGGGTTTGAGATTGGTCCACTCACTCAAAACAATTGGCAGGGTAGGTAAATCGTCTATCCCTTTTCTAAACGTTGGGTCATTCGGTCTTTTTAACATGACAAAATTGCCATACATTCCTATTTGTTCCTGTAATCCTGAATGCGAATGGTACCAATGTGTGCCATTTTGGATAATTGGAAAACGATAGATATGAGTTGTATTAGGCCGAATGGGCATTTGTGTAAGATTGGGAACTCCATCTTCCTTATTTGGTAAAAAAAGCCCGTGCCAGTGCAATGAGGTTTCCTCCTTAAGTAGGTTATGAACGTGTATTTCAGCCGTATCACCTTCGGTAAATGTTAAAGTAGGCATTGGTATTTGACCATTAACTGCAATCGCTCTTTTTTCTTTACCTGCAAAATTGACTAACGTGTCTTTTACGTATAGGTCGTAGCGAACCGTTTTTTGAGAATAAAGATTTAATGAAAATAAAAGTAATATGATAACTATTGAATTCGATTTATAAAAAACGAATAATGGGTTCCATTTCATGTTTAAAATATATTAATAATTATGTAGCCACTCATGACTATCATCAATGCATCCTCGATTATTGTAATTGTACTCATTGGCAGATTAAAAACTGCTCCCAAACAAGCACATTGTATTTTCCTTTTATTAAAAACTGACTGCAAAACTCCAATGATACTTAAACTCATCACAGTAAAGGTGAATATGTTAGTCACTAGCGGATTAAAATTAATTAGATAAGCCATCCCTAAACTAACTTCTATAAAAGCATACAAATAAGCCCAAATTGGTATTCGCTTTGCTAATACATCGTACATCACATAACTTTCTGCGAATCCTTTAAGATTCAAAAATTTAAAGAACGAGAAAACCAAAAAGAAGCCTGCCATGAAATATTGCATAGCCATCATAATATTAAATCGTTCACTATTAATTTGTACCAATACAACAACCAAACTTATATAAAAGAAAATCAACAAAATAGGTTTATAGGTCTCAAACCATGATTTTGCTAGTTCCTCTGTTTCATTAAATTGAATGGCAGAAATCGTATACTTGGGGTCTAATGCTTGCTGTAAATCTGATAATGGAATGTGTTTATTCATCGTAATTGTGGCTGAATTATCAGCCTTAGTAACTACTACCTCAGTCACATTTTCAATCATTTGCAGCGCTGATTTCACTTTAGTTTCACAACTACTACAGGTCATACCTGTTATTTGATATGTGTGTTTCATTATTTAAAAAATTGAAATAAGCGTAACCGAAAATGGTTACGCTCATTTAATAGACATGCATCAAAAAAATTATTTATGCTTATGCTCGGCATCCGAAGGCATACAATGATTTTCATGTAAACAATGTATCGCACACGCGACTTGTTGTTTATAATTATTGTGTAGAAGCATAACTGTTTGCCCATCACTATTTTTTACTTCACACATGCCATTATGAGAAGGCTTGCCGATTGTATACTTTTCGGTTTTATCATTAAAATAATACACAAATGAACTACCTTTAGCCAGTTTGCCAAGCTGTTTTCCATTTGAATCGATAATCTCTCCATTACCATTAACTTTCGTAACAACCTTTCCATTATTATCAAGGCTGCCCTCTTTTGTTAAATTACCAATTTGTTTATTTTGATAATAAATATGCCCCTTGTAATCAACATAAGGCACTTTAGTTTGTGCTAAGGAACAAAACGAAGTAAATAGCATCAAGGCAATTAATAAATTTTTCAACTTTATATTGTTTAAATAGTTTAACTGAATTATTTGTAATGGAAAGTTCTACTTTAAAAACCATT
This sequence comes from Aquirufa aurantiipilula, assembly GCF_019923745.1. Classification (GTDB taxonomy): domain Bacteria; phylum Bacteroidota; class Bacteroidia; order Cytophagales; family Spirosomataceae; genus Aquirufa; species Aquirufa aurantiipilula. The sequence continues at coordinate 248,285 of NZ_JAANOG010000004.1, read as the reverse complement.
ATCGTATTACTTTATTTTAAGGAAAAATTGTAAAATTTTGGATTTCAAATCCTATCTATCCCATTCCGTTTAATTGTTTTTAATCTTTTAAAGTTTGAGGGTGTAAAACCCGTTTCCTTTTTAAATTGATTGCTTAAATATGCGACACTACTGTAATTAAGTTGGTCGGCAATTTGACTTAATGTCATTTCTTCGTACATCAACAATTCTTTCACTTTTTCTATTTTCTGTTTTATAAAAAAATGCTCAATTGTTATTTGCTCAAAAGAAGAAAAAAGACTACTTAATGAATTGTAATCATGCTTTAGATTTTGAGATAGGTAACTTGAAAGATTGATATGTAGGTCATTGTTTTTCTGATGAATCAAATCAATTATTAGGGTCTTAACCCGTTCAATTAATCGACTATTTTTGTCATCAATTAACTCAAAGCCAAATGAATTTAAAACTGCATTTAATTCATTTTTTAGATATTTTATATTGTCTTCTTCCAACTCCACTTCTCCCAAATTTACCGAAAGAGGGTGTAGCCCAAGCTTCTCCAGCTCAGACTTCACCACTATTTCACAGCGTCGACAAACCATATTTTTAATATATAGCTTCATCATTTAATTGTTTCAACCGTTTTACCGCATCCTAACATTTTAGCTCCATAATATGGATTCTTAACTGAGCTTTCCTTACTTAACCAATTTGCACCCTTTCCTTTATTCGCCATTGGGCAAAATTGATAATATACCGGTTCTTCCTGTTTAGTAACCTTTGCTATAGAGTACATGTTTTTAGAGAGACTAATAAAATGGTCCCTTTGATGTCCTGCATCCTTAGTTTCTGAAATATGCTCAGCATCAAATGCTAATTCTTTCATAACCTTTATCCATTCATCATATTCGTTTTTTGCTAATGATTCCTTGTTAATGGAGTTAATAGCTTTTAGCAATGCTTCAGCTTTTAGGGATGCCGTGTTTCCATCGGTTTTAACCAATGCATCTTTTAATTCAAAATAATTGTCAAGAAGGGCTTTGAGTTGTGACACTTCACTTGATTTATCAATTAGCGATGACATCTCCTGATAAACCAATTGCGGAGACCCAACATTGATAAACGAATTAAATTCAGGTAGTCTAACATTTCCTATTTTCGCATAACACGATGTGATAGACAGCAATAATGACATTGCCATCAATAATTTTATTGATTTCATTTTTCAAAAATTTAGATTTTAAAAATACTTTACAATTAAGCAAGGATTGCTTTCGATGGGACATACCTATCCCTACAAAGTATTGAATTATACTATATTGGGAGGAATCCAAATGTAGCCGAAACCCGAAGAACTATAGGTTTCATTGTAATAAGATTTTAATCTATTAATCTCAGAGAATCTGTTTTCTCTATTTAATTCAACCCTATTCTGTAAGGCAAAGAGGCCAATTGAAGTTGGACAACTACATTTTGGATTATTACAGTTTCCGCCACAACTTTTATCTTTACTTTCTCTTGTCATTTTATGACTTTCACAACAATTATTTTTCTTACTATTGTTTGATTTATCCTGAATACAGCAAGATTTATCCGTTTTTTTTGAATTAGTTCCACATGCATACCCATTTTTAGGTGCCATAAGACACACGAAAAATGAAATCATTAGCAATATGTACACTTTACTTGTCATAAAATTAAAAACACTTAAAAGTACGAATTTGTTTAATTATTCAATATTATTTTGATTCAATCGTCAAATTATTACAGATTTGGATTTCCTATTAATTAGTAATATTTATGAAAGAAGAGAAGGATTGTGGTATCCGACTCTGATTTACTCAAACTTAATGATAATTTAATTACGGTTTTGACCACACAATGTCATAGAGTTCTTTGCGGGATAAATTGTTAATTTTCATCGTTGGAAGGGGTCATAAACTTCCTCCAATTTACGGAATTACACAAATTTCAACCCTTCAATTTCCTGATTGTCACATACTCAATCATCGCATTACAGTTGCATCTTTCGTATCTAAGGGGAGCAAACAGAAAAGTCATCAGAAATGGTGACTTATTTTTTTTAAAATCCACCTCTATTTCATCTATTCATCGATTTTTTTGTTTCAAGTCAAGTAGCAGGTTTAGTGATTTGTTTAACCACTTTCAATAAGAATTTTTATTTCAGACCTATTTTTGCTTATTTTAGCAATTACTTAAATAAGAAATGTTCACTATATTCGCATTATGGATAAACCTTCTTGTATAAGACAACAAGCAGACATTAGACAAATTCTTCGCTGTAAAGAACGTGTTTCAGAACTCCAAGGGTCGTTTGATTATTTGTCCAACGGACTTGAATTGGCTGGGAATAGTGTAAGATTTAAAATCTTGTTTCTACTTTATGAAGAAAATCGACTTTGTGTATGTGATTTAAGTGATATTTTAGGGATGACTATTTCGGCAGTTTCTCAACACTTGCGAAAACTCAAAGACAAGAATCTTATTAAAACCGAAAGAGAAGCACAAACGATTTATTACTCAATGACTAAAGAATATGACCTTTTCTTTAAACCATTTTTTAAAATAATCTACGATAACAAAATTTTAGAAACAATATGAAAACCGACAAAAAACTAATTGGTACAGGTCTTTTGACAGCGTTTGCGGCTTCATTATGTTGTATCACCCCTGTATTGGCTCTCATCGCAGGAACTAGCGGACTAGCTTCAACCTTTTCTTGGGTTGAACCATTTAGACCATATTTAATTGGTTTAACAATTTTTGTGTTAGGATTTGCTTGGTATCAAAAACTAAAACCGAAAAAGCAAATTGATTGTAAATGTGAAATAGACGAAAAACAAAATTTTATGCAAACAAAATCATTTTTAGGAATTGTTTCAGTTATTGCAATTCTGCTCTTATCATTTCCAATTTATGCTAGTGTTTTTTTCCCAAAAGTTAATAATAGTTCAATTATTACACAGGAGTATAAAACTCAAAAAGTTGAGTTTACAATTAAAGGGATGACTTGTTCAAGTTGCGAACATCATGTCAAAACAGAGATTAGTAAACTAAAAGGAATTGCTGAAGTTTTGGTTTCCTATGAGAACGGCAACGCAATTGTTAAGTTTGACAATAAACAAACGAGTATAACAGAAATCGAAAAAGCTATCAATTCCACAGGGTATAAATCACTAAAAAGTAAAATTAAATAATAATGGATATTAAATTACAATCAGTAATAACTTGCCCAAACTGTGGACACCAAAAAGAGGAAACAATGCCAACAGATGCATGTCAGTATTTTTATGAATGTGAAAGCTGTAAAACAAAATTAAAACCTTTACAAGGTGATTGTTGTGTTTATTGTAGTTATGGAAGCGTACCATGTCCACCAATACAACAGGACAAAAAATGTTGCTAATCGAATCCAATTAAGAAAAATTAGAAAATGGTTAATTTTTCAAAAAGTGTTATCTTTGTATTGAGACTTAAACGTAACTCATTAGTTTTCTAATGGTTATGAACTTATAAAGTTCCCCGAAGCTGCATCTTTCGTCTGTAAGGGGAGCACAAATCAAAAAGAGGTAATAGTTTACTTCCTTCAATTTAAACGAAGTTTTAAACTTTAATATTTGTGCAGCACTTGTGTAGCAAAACACATAAAAACTAACATTTTGCTGCACAAAAAGACCTAAATATGGTCTTTAAACCAAATAAAGACCTGTTTTGTGATAATGTAGGTTTCCGGTACCTAATATGAAGGTTCGATTCCTTCCGGGGTCACAAAATAAATAGAGAGGGCTTTTCAATGAAACTCTCTCTATTTTTCATACCTGTGAAGAAGATTTGTGTAGCAAAATCAAATAAATAGAGATTTGATTCACATCAAATAATTAGTTCAATCCAAGAGGCACAGGTTATTGAGTAATTAATCTATTCTTGGTTTCCGGTACCTAATATGAGGCCGGGGTCGCGTTCGACTCGATTCCTTCCGGGGTCACAAAATAAATAGAGAGGGCTTTTCAATGAAACTCTCTCTATTTTTTATACCTGTGAAGAAGATTTGTGTAGCAAAATCAAACAAATAGATATTTGATACACATCAAATAATTAGTTCAATCCAAGAGTCACAGGTTATTGAGTAATTAATCTATTCTTGGTTTCCGGTACCTAATATAAGGCCGGGGTCGCGTTCGAATCGAATCCTTAAGGGTGAACTAAATGAAAGGAACCTGATGGGTTCCTTATTAAATAGCATATAATGGATGACCAATAAAGTTCTGAAAAATATACTAACTCAAAAAACTAGAAGTTTCACTTGAAGTTATTCAAATCATGAAACTAATTTGAATTGCCGAGCAAATACATATCATATTGGCCATATGGTACCATGTTTTTATAAATTATAAGTTGATTTATATATTGGGGGTCCTGAGCAAACTGAATAATAGATGGAACATTGCGTTTAAAATTAAAAAGCAAAGACTTATTTCTAGATTTCAATAGAATGAAATTGGTTTCAAACCAATTTTTTGTCCTTAGTTCTTTTTGATATACAATAAAAGGACTCATTGAATCTACCTGAAAATTTTTCACAATTAAATTGGACTTGCTTAAACTTTGACTTATAGACGAACTCAGTTCTCTAGTGAATTTAACTGACTTAATTTGTTCATTTGAAATTTGATTGAAAAGTAATAAGTGGCTAAAAATTCTACCATTTAGTCGATTCGGTATTTCTACTAGCTTTGTTGCTTTCAATTCACTAACATATGGATTAACTTTTCTTGAGTCAACATCATCTGTACCATAATAAAATGTCGCTTGGTTTTTAAGTAAGTTAAATTTCAAGGTTGCCATTGCTAAATGGGTGTTCTTTGCCTTTACAATGGATGGAAAGAAAGAGCTTAGGTAAAAAAAGATGGACATAGTGAACATTACTTTATTCAATTTAACAGAGGGACTCATTTCATTAAGATACAAGTAAATACAAGTTGTTTTTAAAATAGGGTAAATCAGATACCTTGATTCAATTTCAACGCGGACAATGACAGTCACTAACATAATCAACGATGACCAAATTAATACCGAAGCAATAATGATTTTTCGTTCAGTGAATTGTTGGCTCTTGAAATCAATAATTATTCGGTAATACACTATTAATAATAACAGGCATTCAAAACAAAAGTATATGAGGGTAAAAGTCTTTCCGATACTCCCAAAAGGTGGTGTAAAAAAAGTAAGAATTGAAATAATTCTTTCTTTATCAAATGAAACTAAAATAGAATTCATATCAGGCTGAATACCTGTTTTCTGATATCCTGAAAAATAAAAAGTTAACACAGCAAGTATTAGACCTACAATTTTCCAAGTAATCTTTCCTCTATATTGAACTCCTAAAACCCATACTGGAATAAACACTAGCGTCTGCGCGGAGGATAATAATCCCAAACAAAGAAAAAGAAAGCTATAACTAATTTTACTTTTAGCCATATAGATAATGGCAACAAAGGTAAATAATAAGGAAGCAAAATTTTGAATACTGCTCATTGCCCACAAATATCCTTCATCATATGTAAGATTTGCCAACATAAAAACAGTCATAAGTTTTAAATATACACCTCTACTAGATGTATATTTAATAAAAAGTAAAATAAATGCTATATAAAGCATCATCCCTTGCAATACCAAATAGGACAGGTTGACGTAACCTGACAATTTGAAATTTAGCCAAAAGAACAATTTGGTAATAACTATAATATGCTCATTATAATGAGCAAACAACTGCTTGATTATCCAAAAATCAAAGCCTCTAATTGCCCAATTCCTAGTAAATGCCAAGACCATGACATCATCATACCAAGGAATATCGATACTGAAAATGTACCAAAAAATAATTAGCACAATTAGTGGTGATAGGAATAAGCTATATATTCCTATTTTTTTAATAGAACACATGTATTATCAAATTTTAGTGGCAATAGGAGGGGATGATTTCCATCCTATTTATTAATTGTTAATCGAGACTTATCACCTCAAAAAACTTGATACAAAGGTATATACCTCCTTTTAATTAAAAATTGAGTTATCGCAACTTTATATGAAAGACAAATAATGAGTTTAGAATTCCAAACTTAGAAAAAAGCATTTCTAATAACTCTACAGTAAGCAAAAATGTAGAATTAAATAAACACTACAACCTAATGTAATAAAGGTTATAAAATAAGATCATTTATGCGTTAAAGTCACTAACAATTGCTCCAAATTATCAATACTCATTTTAAAGCCTAGTTCAAATCCCATCTCGATCATCTTTTCAAAACGAGCAAGTGATTCGTTTACTATAATGATATGGACTCTAGTCTTGCCATCTTGCTCACTGAAATAATACTCCCAAGCTGACCCAGGTAATTCTTTGTTTCCCTCTGCATCGGCAAAAGTATTGTACATTTTAAAATTCGTTTTGGGAGTAATTGAAGTATATTCTTGCATAGACCAACGTTCCAATCCCTCCGGACTGACCATTGCGTAAAACCTGCATCCCCCTACTTCGAAATTCATATATTTAGTCTTGGCCGACCAAGGTTTGGGGGCCACCCATTGATCTAAAAGTTCCTTTCGGGTAAATGCATCCCACACCAAAGAGAGCTCAGCTGAAAATTCCCGAGTGATGAATACTGTTTTTTCTGATTTATTGACTGTAAATTCAAATAATAAGTTCGTCTCCATCTTGTTCTATTTTTCAGCTTGTGTTTTCATTTTTTCCAATAATTCATCCAATTGATTAAACTTACTTTCCCAAATGGCTCTAAATTGTGCCAGCCAAACATCAACTTCCTTCATTTTATCAACTTCAAGTGAATAATATATTTCCCTTCCTTGATGTTCTTGCTTAATTAATTCGCATTCGGATAATATGCGCAAATGCTTGGAAACTGCTTGTCTGGAGGAATTAAAATTCTCAGCAATGGCATTAGGTGTCATCGCTTGCCATGCAATAAGGGTGAGAATTGCCCTTCTCGTGGGATCTGCAATGGCTTGAAAAATATCTCTTCTCATATTAAATACATAGCTTATGAAACTATTCAGTTGCAAATATATGTGCAATCATTTGGTTTCACAAAATAAGCTGAGAATATTACTTTGGTGTTGTTTTCAAAAATGCCCTCAAGTATTGAATAATCGTTTCCGTTCTCTTTTCTCGAACCTCACAAGTTAAGTGATATTGAAGGTCAAAAAAATCGGAACTTTCATGAACATTCTCCTCTACAGAATTTACCACATGCAAGTTATGCTTTGACAAAATGGCTTGTAATTGATTTAATTTGGCCACATATTTCACATAAATCCTTTTCTGAGTAGGTGGAAATACTATGAATGTATTCGGTCGAGTAACAAAAGGAAAAGCTTGCTTGAATTGCTCAAAATTGAAACGTTCAAAAGAAATTACATAATCTTCAGGGCCCGTAGGTTTCAGACCACAGTGACTCACGATGTCCCCGTTTTTATTCATGCAATCATAACGATATGGACTTTTTTCTGGATGTAATTCAACATAATTCAATACCATCACTCGCCTTAAAAATAGACTACTAAACTTGGTATAGGTCGATTTCTCCGTTAGGTCTAAATACGCCGAATTACTGTATAAATCCTGAAGTGTAGCAGGATCATGGTAATTGGGATTTTCATAAAAAATCCATTCTGGAGAAAAAATGATGATATCATCTGGTTGAATCATGGATTGAACAAATGATTGAAAATCCATCAATCCAAATCCCGCATGAAGTCCTAAATTGATAGTCGGTAAGTGAGTTGTATCTTCGATTTGCTTGGCAGAAATTCCCCACCCCACCGATGAACCTCCAATTAAAACAATCTTTCTTTGGTGCTGATATTTCTTCAACAACAGCAATTTATCTACCATGGCGGAATTGTAATTTTTAGGCTTAGCCAACTTCAAAGCCGTGACCAAAACCATGGACAGCAATGCTAAAAAAAACACTTTGTAGATAAATGACTTCATTAGAATTGGAAATAGATGAATGTCGAAGGTTGATGAATTAAATTCAAATAAGTAATGATAGTGATAGTGGCTAATATCACATACATACCATAATTAATCAGTCTAGAATGGGTAATTTTCAACTTTCGTTCATCCTTCCTAAACCACCAATCCAATACTATCAGTGGAAGGATATAAATCACAATGCGTATTCCATGAGGGATTTGGGTGAATTGCTCAGGATGATTCAATGCATCCATTGCCATATTCTTGATATAATCTAGGGCCACATCTACTTGCTGTATTCTAAAAAATATCCAGGCAAAAGAAACGAAAGTAAACGTGCTTAACATTTGAATTAATTCCTTTACACTGGGCCAAGAACGGTCCCGGGCAACCCCATCCGAAACATATTGACGGTTTCGATTTAATAATAATAATGGCAAAAATCCCATGGCGTGAATTCCTCCCCAAATGATAAAATTCCAACTAGCACCATGCCAAAATCCACTGACTAGGAATATGATGAAGGTATTTCTTACAGCTTTTATTTTCCCCAATTTGGAACCGCCCAGTGGAATGTATAAATAATCCCTGAACCATGAAGACAAAGAAATATGCCATCTTCTCCAAAACTCTGCAATATCCCGAGAAAAATAAGGAAACTTGAAATTATTCAACAGCTCAAAACCGAAAAGTTTGGCTGTACCAAGGGCAATATCAGAATAACCGCTGAAGTCGCCATAAATTTGAAAACTAAAACCCAGTACACCACAAAGTAAGGTCAAAGCATGATATGACTGGTAATTTTGAATAATCTCATTGACGATTAAAGACAAGCTATCTGCAATCACCACTTTTTTGAACATACCCCAAAGAATCAATCGACACCCTTCTATGGCTTGGGTCGCATTAAAGCTTCTTTTCCTTTGTACCTGAGGCAATAAATGATTCGCTCTTTCTATAGGCCCTGCCACCAGCAAAGGAAAAAATGATACAAAAACTGCATAATCCACTAGATTAGATACCGGCTTTTGATGTCCACGATAAATGTCAAATACATACGACATACCATGAAAGGTATAAAATGAGATACCTACGGGTAGGGCTATTTGAAGTAAAACGGGGTTAGTATGAAGGCCCAAACGCTCAAAACCTTGTTGAAATTGAGTGGCAAAAAAATTATAATATTTAAAAACGCCTAAAATCCCTAAGTTGTTGATGATACTTAGCCAAAGAAAAATTTTAGATTTGATTTTGTTCGGCGAGGCTACATAAAATCCATACAGGTAATCTAAAAGGGTACTTAATGCTAAAAGAAGCATGAATTCCCAACTCCACCAGCCATAAAAGAAATAACTAGCTACTAATATTAATACATTTTGATTGCGTAAGGCTTTATTAAATACAAACCAATAGAGCGTAAATACAAGGGGAAGAAATAGTAAAAATTCAAAAGAGTTGAAAAGCATTTACACAGAAACAAATTTGATTGATATGTTTTTGGGGGATGTCAAAATTGAACATTGGTGAATTTATACCAAATTAATTAAAAAAAGGAGTTCGAATAGACATTTTTTGAGCATTATCTCAATTCTACTATTGTCATGCATTGAAAAAAATCAATCGATTTAGATCAGCAAGTATAAAACTTCATAGCTCCTTGTTTAACAAAAAATCCTCTGACGAGTGGTCAAAGGATTTTCAAATCACTGTGTTCTATTCTGTTCCTTTAATAAATCTCAAAAACTATCTCTCTATTTAGAGACCTAAAAAAGTGAGTTCAAAATTAGCCTTCAATATTGATGTCAAAAAATGCTTGTCGTTCATTTTGGCCGATTTTGAACAATCACATGACAATAGATTTTCTCAATTTACTTGCACTTCAGTGTTGAAATAGTCAAACAAGTTGTATTTTTGCATCAATCTCAATCATTTGTGAAGAATATATTCCTAATAAATTGATTCAGCTTATACCATATCAGGTATCATAAAAAGCGTATAAACATATTCTTTTAATAACCTGGTTCTACTTATATAGATACTTTTTATGCTTCTCCTCTTCATTAGATGAGGGTGAATTGTAACGTACATATAAATAGAATAAAATTGAGTGATTTTACATTTTTACTAACCACATTAATCATTTCTACAATAGGGCTTATTGTTAGTTTGATTTTATACTTTGGACAAACGGTCCCTTCTTTGAACTCTAAGCTATTAGCCGGTTTGTTATTATCGCTTGCATTGACTTCTACTGGCAATGCTTTACCATTAACTAATCTGTATTTGAATTTCCCAAATTCCTATAAGATTTATTCTTGGGCTCCTTTCTGCATTGGGCCATTTGCCTATTTATATGTAAAAACAGTACTCCGACAATCCATTCGATTAACACGATTAGACTGGCTTTTATTCCTACCCATGGTACTATACATGTTGAATAGAATACCATTCTATTTGCTTTCCAACCAAGAAAAAATCCGATTCATTCAAAGCACAAACCGAGATGTATCCTTATATATTTTAGAACCCGAAGGATTACTTCCTGTTGGTTGGGCTCCCATCTTTCGTTTTATCCTTTTACTCGGTTTTATCTTTGGAACTATTTTTGAATTAATCATTTGGAAAAGAAAGATTTTTGACCTAAAAGTGCAAATAGAGGCCAATAAGGACATTTATCGCTTTCATTGGATTAACACCTCCTTTCTTTTATTAGGCGCAATCGCGTCTGTATTGGGGGTATTCATTCAACTAAAATTTGATATACCGGTCAGCAGGATTATCCTTTTTTTCATTTGGATTGAAATACTTTTAATCTGTTTTTATTTATTGACCCAACCAAAAATCCTATACGGCATGACGGGTTGGATTCAGATGAATGAACCCATCAGATCATTGTCAGAATCTGAAGAAGTACAAGAAAATGATGATGACATATCCCACATTAGTGTTCATCATGGTAGAAACATTCTGCTAACTATTTTGGATCATTTTAATACCAATTCCCCATTTACTCAAATGGGTTACACCATCGCTGACCTATCCAAAGAAATCAATATCCCCTCCTATTTAATATCTACTGTCATTAACCAGGAGTTTGGGCATAATTTCAATGAGTTTGTTAATGATGCCCGTTTCAAATACCTGAAAGTACTGAAAAACAATGACCCTTATTTCGACAATTACTCCTTGGAACACATTGGAAATGCCATAGGCTTTGCCTCCAGAACATCGTTCATCGCGGCAGTAAAAAAACGAACAGGCTTGTTACCTAAAGAATATTTGACTCAATTATAGATATACATATAGTGCTATGCGTTATCGATTGATAAGAAGTAGTGACTTCGGAAATATGTTCAAGTTTAGCTTGTTATGATGAGTGCAAAAACAAAAAATCCTCTGACTATGGGTCAAAGGATTTTTTAAATCTCTGTGTACTAAAATTTTTCATCATACGATTCAAAACTCTCTTAGGATTTTGAACCCATAAAAAACATAGTAAATGTACCAATTAGCTAAGTATCTAATGAATTTACAATGTTCATAATCGTCTAATATGAACAATTCTGTAGCATTAAAACCACAAAATACCCCCTAAAAACCCTGTTATTTATTGAAATTACGCTAATTTTACACCGCTCTCTCTCTAATCTTCAACATAAATATATGGACTAGTAATTTGTCCAATCATTGCAGTTAAAACAAAACAATTACCCAATTCAAGTTGTTTCAAATGGGTAAGTTCTCTAATTCTACATGTATTTTCGCTAAGTTTAGCGAGGTTGAAAGAATTCATTTGAACTAGGAAACACTGTGACAGATATTACTCTTTTAGTAATTAGTTTAACCATCTCAACAATCGGTTTGATTGTCAGTATGATATTGCTTTTTGGGCAGACTGTCCCCTCCATGAGTTCCAAAATTTTAGCAGGATTAATCTTAAGTTTTGTGATCACTACCTTTGGCAATAGTCTTCCTGCCACTAATTTATATTTAAAATACCCTTCATTTTTTAAGATATATTCTTGGGCGCCATTTTGTATAGGACCATTTGCCTTTTTATATGTAAAATCAGTACTGAAACAATCTTATAAACTGGCTTGGAAAGACTATCTTTTGTTTCTACCTATGTTGATTTACATGATTAATCGTATTCCATTTTTTCTTCTCTCTCCTGAAGAACAATATCAAATCGTTAAATACAATTTATCCAATGTAAAAATATACCTGAAAGAGCCAGAAGGTTTATTCCCTCCTGGTTTGGCTGCTGTATTTCGATTAGGCACTTTACTTGGATACATAATAGCTTCCATCCAATTACTCCTTTCCTGGAGAAAAAAGATTTTAAATCCTCAAGTTCAAATCTTGCGGAATATTCATATCTATCGGTTTTTGTGGATTCTCATCTCGTTTTTGTTCTTTGGAAGTATAGTAGCCTTCATCAATACCCTACTTTTATTACAATCTGGTGCATTTGTAGGAAATCTGATTTTACTATGTATTCTATCTGAAATCCTACTAATCAGTTTTTATTTATTCACCCAACCCAAAATATTGTATGGGATGATCGGTTGGATTCAAGTGCAGGAACCGCTACGTTCAATCCAAGAGGCCAAGTCGGTTGAAGAAAATGAAGTAGAGCAAAATTTCATTGGAATTCACCAAGGGAGAAATATCCTTCTAACCATTCTGGAGCATTTTGAAAACACACATGCTTATTTACAAGTTGGATATACCATAGCTGATTTGTCTAAAGAAACTAAAATACCTAGCTATTTGATTTCACCAGTATTAAATCAAGAATTTGGCAAAAATTTCAATGAATTTGTAAATGATGCGCGTATCAATTACCTCGATATTTTAAAAAACAAAGACCCGAATTTTGATAAATATTCCATTGAATATATCGGAAATTCTTTAGGTTTCTCCTCCCGAACCTCATTCGTTGCAGCCGTCAAAAAAAGAACAGGTTTACTACCAAAAGAGTATTTGGCACAAATTTTAACGGATTGAATTATGAACGGTATAATCTATATGAAACTACCGTTTAATACATTTCATCAAGTACATTTTGATAATACTTTTTCTATTTCCGAAGTCACCAAAAACAAATCCTTTTCATTCAAATTAAAATCGTGATCTACATCTATAAATGACAAGTGTATTTGCGAGGATAAGCGATAGTGGCTGAGTATTTCCCTTCCACCATATGGATCTCTTTCTCCTTGAAAAATCACCATGGGTTTTTGTATCTCCGCCAAATGTGCTGTTCGAAATTCGGCATCTCCTTCCTCTGGATGCTTGAATGGATATCCCAAACAAAAAATATGTTCTACTTCAATCTGATTGGCGATACTACTGATGACGATGGATCCGGCAGACCTTGCCAAAACCACCAAATGCGAGGTATGATTTGATAGGATTCTAATGTATGCTGATGCTACCCGAGTACGAAATTCCAAACTCGAAATTCGATTAAAAACAAACAATAGGAAGTCAATCAGCTGCCTTTGAACAAATACTACATATAAAGATCGCCAAATAGGTAGTAATAAATGCTTTCCTAAAAATTTACCCGGTCCTATTTTTCGCATGAAGGCAAAACGAATTCGATCCATGGGATCAAACACTATTTCAAATCCATTTAATTCCAAATTACCTAAGACCTCTTGGTATAAAGAGCTATCCCGATCTAGCGCCTCTCTACCTAAAACTAATAGGTATTTCTTTTTACTTCTTGAACTCATTTCCAATTGAATCCTGTAGATTAAACAGTATCCTTCTTTATAAATTGATTAACTAATTGGGCAATGTCCACGGAAAGCTGTTTTATTATATTCCACTTAGCATATGGTCGGTAAAAACACAAACTTACTTCACGAGTAATTTCTCCTCCTACCATGTCTAATACCTGTAACTTCCGTTGATCACTCAAATTTCGTAAATATAATTCAGGAAGTAATGTCATTCCCTGAAATTCATCCACCAAATTCAATAAGGTATCAAATGTATTTGACTCAAATAATAAGTTAGGAGGCAAATGCTTATTTTTTTTCAGGTCGCACCACTGAATAATTTGATCCCGCAAACAATGTCCTTCTTGTAATAAAAATATACGTTGCTTGGATAATTCTTCCTTTTTAATAGTCTTTTTTCCATGGTCCAGATAGCCATATACATGCACCGGCTCTTCATATAATAAAGTCGTTTCCAAGTCATTCGATGCTATGGGTGTACTTAAAATTCCCATATCCAACTTGCCTTCTCGCAAATTTTTCATCATCTGATGGGTGGTTACTTCATAAATTTCCAATACCAATTGAGGGTATTTCTCTAAAATCGGCTTTAGGATAATGGGCATCAATGAATTAGCGATAGTGGGGATAATACCCAATTTTAGCCGTCCTTCTATTTTGCTATTAATGGATTTAGAAGATGCCAATAAGGCTTGAGCATGTGCAACAACCTGCAGGGCTTGAACTAAAATCTCCTTCCCATTTTCTGTAACTACAATGGGATTAGCCTTTCTATCAAATATAACAATGTCCAATTGCTCCTCCAGTTTTTTTACCATGGCACTCAAGGTCGCCTGAGTAACATGACAATAATCTGCAGCTTTGCTAAAACTTTTAAATTGGTCAACTGCCAATATGTATTCTAATTGATGGATATTCATAAATATAGATTTTATCTATGACAAATATAGAAAAATTCAGTTTTCTCTATCGGTCCAATAAGCCTAATTTCACATTATCAGCAATTAAAATAAAATCACAAAATCAATTTATCATGAAAAAACTGTTCTTATTGAGTGGATTATTATTTTCCACGGTATTACAGGCGCAAGAGTATAATCCGCACCACAGTGCAGCTGGAGCGCATCCTTCAGCCCCAAAAGAAGCGGGTACTAGCAACAAAGATTGGTGGCCTAGTCTGCTTAATGTAAGTATGCTTCGTCAAAATTCTGAAAAGTCGAACCCTATGGGGCCCAACTTCAACTACATCAAAGCATTCAATAACTTGGATTACTTTGCCTTAAAAAAGGATATCGGAGAGGTATTAACTAAATCTCAAGAATGGTGGCCTGCTGACTTCGGTAATTACGGACCTTTATTTATCCGCATGGCATGGCATAGTGCAGGAACGTACCGTACAGGTGATGGCCGTGGAGGTTCTCGGGCAGGTCAGCAACGATTTGCTCCATTGAACAGTTGGCCTGACAATGCCAATTTAGATAAGGCCCGTCGATTACTATGGCCCATCAAACAAAAATACGGAGATAAGATTTCGTGGGCAGATTTAATGGTTTTAACAGGAAATGTTTCCTTAGAACAAATGGGATTCAAGACATTCGGATTTGCCGGTGGCAGAACAGATGTATGGGAACCAGAAAGCAATGTGTATTGGGGTTCTGAGAAGAAATGGCTAGATGATAAAAACCGCTATTCAGGAGATAGGAAATTAGAGAATCCATTGGCTGCTGTTCAAATGGGCCTAATATATGTTAATCCAGAAGGTCCAAAAGGCGTTCCAGATCCAGTAGCTGCTGCCAAAGATATTCGAGAGACTTTTGGCAGAATGGGAATGAACGATGAAGAAACTGTCGCTTTGATTGCCGGTGGACATACGTTTGGAAAAACACATGGAAAAGGTCCTTCTACTCATGTAGGTGCAGACCCAGAGGCTGCGGGAATAGAAGAACAAGGTTTGGGTTGGAAAAGCACATATCAATCAGGTAAAGGAAAAGATGCCATTACTTCAGGCTTGGAAGTTACTTGGACATCAACTCCAATTAAATGGGGAATTGGTTTCTTAAAAATCCTTTTCAACAATGAGTGGGAATTAACTAAAAGTCCGGCTGGAGCCAATCAATGGGTGGCAAAAAATGGCAAAGCCATCATTCCTGATGCATTTGATCCCAATAAAAAGCAATTGCCAACGATGTTGACCACTGACCTTTCCTTACGCATGGATCCTGCCTATGAAAAAATTTCCAAGCGATATTTAGAAAATCCAGAGGAGTTTGCCAAAGCATTTGCCAAAGCATGGTTCAAACTAACGCATCGTGATATGGGACCTAGTTCCACTTATTTAGGACCAGAAGCTCCAAAAGAAGCCTTAATTTGGCAAGACCCTATTCCTGCAGTGAATCATCCATTGATTAACCAACAAGACATCGCCAATCTAAAGACCAAATTGTTGAATTCAGGTCTATCCATTAGTGAATTAGTGAGTACGGCCTGGGCTTCAGCATCTACTTTCCGTGGTTCTGACCGTCGAGGTGGTGCCAATGGAGCTCGCATTCGTTTGTTACCTCAGAGAAACTGGGAAGTCAATAATCCAAAGCAATTAGAAAAAGTATTAGCTGTTTTAGAAAAAATCCAACAGGATTTCAATGCTAGCTCTGGAAAAAAGAAAGTTTCTTTGGCTGATTTGATTATTCTTGGAGGAAATGCCGCCATCGAAAAAGCAGCTAAAAATGCGGGTCAGACTATTCAAGTTCCCTTTACACCGGGTAGAATGGATGCAAGTCAGGAACAAACAGATGTAAACTCATTTGCAGTACTAGAACCTATGGCAGATGGCTTCCGCAATTATTTAAAAACACGCTATACCCTTTCGACGGAGGAATTGTTGATTGATAAAGCACAGCTTTTAACTTTAACTGCACCAGAAATGACCGTTTTAGTCGGTGGAATGAGAGCACTGAATACCAATTACAATGGATCTAAGCACGGTATATTTACCAACAAAAAAGATGCCTTGACCAATGACTTCTTTGTTAATTTACTGGAAATGGGTACTACTTGGAAACCCAATTCCGATACCAAAGAAGAGTTCATAGGAACAGATAGTCAAACAGGAGCTACCAAAGCTACAGCAACCCGTGCTGATTTGATTTTTGGATCCAATTCAGAATTAAGAGCCCTAGCAGAGGTTTATGCAACCAAAGATGCTCAAAGTAAATTTGTGAATGATTTTGTCAAAGCATGGACCAAAGTAATGAATTTGGATCGATTTGATTTAGTATATAAAAAGTAGGTTTTATTGAAATGGTTGAATGGAAAAGCCGACTCCTTTGGGGTCGGTTTTTGTATTTATATCCATGATACTTGCACCAATAAATACGGACATTAAATTTGAAATAGCGAAAAGAAAATTATCACTTTTCAAAGGCAATGTATTTTCTTACCCAACAACAATTTATTGTTAAGACTTGTTAAAGCTTTGGTAAAATGCGACGAAATCTGCCTTTTAAGCTACGAATTACCAAACGAATCCCACTAAATAATATCCTATTATTTGTAAGCAAATGAATGAAACGCATGATTGATAAATGTAAACCTCAATGATTCGAATCAAAACAAGGTTAGGCGCAAAAACGACCAATAATTCTAAATTAGAGGGATTTTAAAAATTTCAAATAAAAAATTCAAATCCTTAAATTTCATTTAAACCATTGGACACAATTTTAGACCATAAGTAAATTGTTCAATTTTTCATCCCTACCTTTGTTAAACCAAGGACAGAAAATCAGTCAGTAGCACACTCCTATTTCTGCGAAAGCAAAATCTAAATGTCTCTAAAACGACTTTATTCCTACCTTGAAATCTAAAGCACAAATTAGTACAAATCCAATTTTCGTTCTCTAATGAAACTTTCTTTTCTCAACAATCACATATTTCATCTATACATTTCCCTGCTGCGAAGAATAAAAATTAAAACCAAATTGGCCAATGTACCTTTGCGATACAATTAAAAAGAAGAAAACCACCGATTAGACCCTAAATAAAAATTTAAAACAAAGCATAACGATCTACCCAGAAATTGAAAATAAAGAATACCTCTAAGTAGATAAAAAATTTAACAATCAACCCATGAAAAATTCCATTTTAACATCCATCATTGCACTGATATCATTTTTCAGTTTTGCACAAGGACCTGCTGGTGCAGGAGGAAATGCTCCTAACTTTAATCGTGGTCACGTATTCGGTAAAGTAGTTGATGAGCAAGGAAAACCCGTAGAATTTGCATCCGTTGTTTTACTAAAAACGGTAGTTGACCCAGCTACTAAGCAAAACAAAGATATTTTGGTAAAAGCACAACAAGCTGAACTAAACGGAGATTTCAACTTCAAAGAAATTCCCGTAAATGTTCGTTTAAAACTAAAAATCAGCTTTGTGGGATATAAAAACTACGAAGCTCCTGTACAATTTGAAATGCCTAAAATGGATCCAAGTTCAGCGCGAAAGCCTGGACAAGCACCTGATCCAGCTGTCATGGCTAAAATGATGGCTGCATTTGAAAAAGACCTAGGAAACATCAAATTATTGTCTGATTCTAAGGAATTAGAGGCCGTTGTGGTTACTTCAACAAAAGCTTTGTTGGAAATGGACATTGATAAAAAATCTTTCAACGTAGGGCAAAACTTGGTGACATCTGGAGGAACTGCAGTAGACGTCATGAGAAATATTCCATCCGTACAAGTGGATATCGATGGAAATGTGAAAGTAAGAAATGCGAATCCTACCTTATTTATCGATGGTAGACCTACAAGTTTAAGCATGGATCAAATCCCTGCAGATATCATTGAAAAAGTGGAAGTAATCACTAACCCTTCTGCTAAATACGATGCTTCAGGTAGTATGGCTGGTATCATTAACATCATTTTAAAGAAAAATAAAAAGAATGGTTATAATGGAATGTTGAACTTAAGTGCTGACCGTTTTGGCGGTTCCAGTTTCATGGGGAATTTCAGTTATCAACAAAACAAATGGAGTTTGACTTTGATGGGCATGAAAATGAACATGAGAAACAACACCGAAGGAAACAGTCAAAGAAATAGTAACATTGGTGGAGTGGAGTCAAGTGTTTACCAAGATATCAACAGTAAAAACAAAGGATCCATGTTTTTCCCACGTTTTAGTGTTGATTATGCCGCTACAAACAGAACAACCTTAACCTTAGCTGGATTCTTTGGTGGTGGGGGTAAATTCTCTCCAACAGAAGATATTAAAATCACGAGTATGGTAAATAATTTTACCACATTCAGTAACCGCTTATCTGAATCTTCAAGGGAGTTTAACCCAAGTGGATTGCAAGTAGGATTTAAGCATACCTATCCAAAAGCAGGAGAAGAGCTAAGCATGGACTTCAACTATTTTGGGGGAACGAATAAAAATGATGCGACTTATACGACCAATTATTTGAATAATGGAAATATCACTGGTACTCAAATTCAAAAGAACATCGGTTCAGGAAGCAATAATTTCATGACATTCCAAACGGATTATGTAAGACCTTTGAAAAATGAAGGTACGATTGAAATGGGAGTAAGAGCTCAGCTTTTTGAATTGGTAAACGAAAACAATAATACCTTGAAAGCGGTAGGTTCAGACGTTTATAAAACCATTCCTTCTGCTTCGACTAATTACGAGAACAAAAACAATGTGTATGCTGCCTACGTATCCGTTTCAGGAAAATCAGCAAATAAAATTTCTTACAAAATCGGTTTACGTGCAGAAAGTTCTAGTTACGATGGAAAGTTATTAAATACAAACCAAAAATTCAGCAACAGTTTCCCATTGAGCTTGTTTCCTTCTATCTTCTTAAAGAAAGATTTAACACCAACAGACCAGTTGCAATTAAGCATTACAAGACGTGTTAGCCGCCCTAACTTCTTTCAAATTATTCCTTTCGTAGACTATAGTGATAGTTTGAATATTACGAGAGGAAATGCTGACTTGGTTCCAGAATTTACTACTTCAGGTGAACTTTCTTACAGCAAAACTAAAGGATCTGCTACCTTCTTATTATCAGGTTATTATAAGTATACTGACAATTTAATTACGCGTTTTTTAAGTCAAGAAATCAACCCAATCAGTGGTAAATTAGATTTAATCAACACGTTTGTAAATGCCAATTCCAGCATCAATTTTGGTATTGAAGGAACCTATACCAACAAACTTCAAAACTGGTGGGATTTAACTGCGAATATCAACATGTATAATTCGAAGATTAATACGGCTAACATCGAAAAAGCACAGATAACAGATGGCTTATGGACCGTATTTGGTAAAATCAACAATACCTTCCAATTACCTAAAAAATGGTCTATCCAACTTTCTATGGATTACCAAGGAAAAACCAATATGCCGATTACACAAAACCAAGGACAAGGTGGTGGTGGCGGTGGAGGTCCAATGGGACAAGCACAAAGCTCCTCACAAGGATACATTGAGCCTTTCTATGGTGTTGATTTAGCCATCAAGAAAACATTCTTGAAAAACGATTTAGCTTCCTTGACTCTAGCAGCTAATGACCTTTTCAGAACAAGAGGAAATACTCGTTATTCATACGGAGAAGGATTTTCTCAGAAATACTATCGATTGTCAAACCCTCAAATGATTCGTCTTACTTTGTCTATTCGTTTTGGCCAATTTAACATGAACAGCATGAAGAGAAACAACAATCAGAACCAAGATGGTATGCAAATGGGTCAATAAGATTTTTGTAGGTTAATGATATTATATACAAACGGGTCAATCTTTGATTGACCCGTTTTGATTTTTAACACCCACTATTGAGCAATAGACCAAAGTATACCTTGTTCAATTAAGTTAGAGTAAGCAGGATTCGCCCATACTTCTTTGGAATGCCCCATAGACGTATAAAATGTTTTTCCTTTTCCTGCGGTTTTATGCCAAGCTACTGGGTGATGTTTTCCCATGCCGAAGTTTTTGTCTTTCATCCATAGCATATTTCCACTAGGTAAAATCTTTTCTCCATCAATATAATACACTACTTGAGCGTCCTTGGGTTGATCAAAAAAGACATACCATTCGTCATTCCCTTCCCAAGTCACTGGAAGCTTCGTTTGTAAACTGGAATCCACACTTGCCTCCAAATGAACTTGCGCTTTTTGAAATTGAGGATTCAAGGGATGATGGGAGAAAGTGGTTCCTAATAAATTGGCTACATACCAATCCCAATGATGAGAATTATCTCCTGCCCCATGGATTCCCATCAATGAACCTCCGTTTTCTACATATTTTTCTAGCGCAGTTTGTTGTTCATCATTCAAGACTCTTCCTGTTGAATTATTAAATATCACCAATTTAAATTGAGCTAATTGCTCCTCATTAAATACACCACCTTCCTCTGTTTCATAAACAGCCCATCCATTTTTGTTAGCCATTGATTGAATGATGGGCTTAGAAGCATCGATGGATTCACCATGTCGAAAGCCCGTAGTTTTTGAAAATAAAAGTATCGCTGGCTGATTTGCTGTTAACTTCAATACAGGCTTTTCCGTCTCATATGACACGGGGAAGCCATTTTGTACTTTATACATAAACAATGCACCCAGTGCAAAAAGACTAATTACTAAACCAAAAATAGTCCAACCGATGATTTTTAAAACTCGTTTCATGTGATTAGAATAAAAGAATTATTAATACAAAAATGAAACGCATTCTTCCGTTCTACATTTATTGTACTAGTTATATTTTTATATTTGACGATTGATCAACTTTGATTTCTCGCCTTGCTATTTATCAAATTTATTTCCCTAGCAGCATAATTCCAATTTATGAATCCATCTTTCCACAAGTTTCAAAGAATCATCCGAAATCCCATTTTATTCAAATTCTTTATCCTGCAGCGCTTATCCGCTGCTTTTTGGGCAGGCTTGAATATCCAACATTTTGATGAAAAAACTTGTGTGGTTCGGGTGAAAAAGTCCTGGTTCAACCAAAACCCTTTCAATTCCATGTATTTTGCGGTAGAGGCTATGGCCGCTGAAATGAGTTGCGGAATGTTGGCTTTCTCCCAGGTTTATGAAAGAAAACCTGCCATCAGTATGTTGGTAGAAAAAATGGAGGCTTCCTTTATCAAGAAAGCCTCGGGAACTATTTTGTTTACCTGCGAAGATGGTGAAGCAATATTAAAAACCATTGAAGAAGCCATTCAGAGCAACGATGGAACTAAAATGGTTTGTAAGTCTACCGGTACTAACCAAGAAGGAGTCGTGGTGGCAGAATTTTTATTGACATGGTCTTTCAAAGTTAAAAGAAAATCATAAGAACTACTTAATCAAATTACTCGTTAACCAATTCGTCATTTTCTCTACTTGCTCAGGATAATTCCAATGGCCGGTGTCTAAAGCCAAATACAACTCTTTAGGGGCTGAAATAACATTGTATGCCGCGTACATAGAAGTTGGAGGGCATGTTTCATCATTAAAACCCCATGAGTAAAACCCTGGAACCTTCAAGCGGCGAGCAAAATTAACTACGTCATAATAGGCTATGGTTTCTAGTTTGGCTTTGGTTTCATTGACCGCCCGACTGTTCTTATCAAAATAATGTGGCCATCCTCCTGCTCGATTATACAGGTAACCTGTCACATCAGATAATGCTGGATAATAGGCTCCTAAAAATTTTACCCGATTGTCTAATGCGGCTGTAATAATTGACAATGCTCCACCCTGGCTACCGCCAGTTACTGCCAAATTCTGTCCATCAAATTGAGGCAAGGAAGTTAAAAAGTCATTGGCTCGAACACATCCCATATAGACGCGCTTGTAGAAAAAACGATCTTTATCATCCATATTATAGGTTGGATAACCATTCAAAATCCCTGCTCCCAAATCGGTGTAGACAGACGGATCCAGGTTAACAGGTATTCCATGTATTCCAATTTGAAGGGTGATTATTCCTTTTTCAGCATTGGCAATATCTCCTGAATAAGGTCTCACTCCTGCTCCTGGAACATGCAATAATGCAGGGTATTTTCCTGATTTTTTAGGAACACAAAGGATGCCATACAAGCGAGCACCTAGCCTGTAATTCTGAATATTCACATGATATACGTTGGTTTTCTCCGTACATCTTTCGGGCATCAAGGTCATTTTAGCATCCAACGGAATTTTGGCTAAATCTTGTTTGGCTTTATCCCAAAATGCATCAAAATCTGTCGGATTAGCCACAGTTGCTTGCAATAAATTGGGAGAAAAACCAACCGTAGCTAGATTTCTATACTCTTTTCCTTCTACTTCAGCTATGACAACACAACGAAGAAAACCTGCAGCTGATAAGGTACCTCCATCGACCTGCAAAGATCC
The DNA here is from genome assembly GCF_019923745.1 of Aquirufa aurantiipilula. GTDB lineage: Bacteria > Bacteroidota > Bacteroidia > Cytophagales > Spirosomataceae > Aquirufa > Aquirufa aurantiipilula. The sequence goes on along the minus strand of NZ_JAANOG010000004.1, from coordinate 225,165 downwards.
ATTAGCCAAAACTTGGGTTTCTTTTTTCCATGGATCTTGTTTCTCAGGTCCGATCTCATAACGAATTTTGACTTGAGGAATGGGACTGCCATTTTTAGAAACCAATACTGAGAAATTCACTTTTTCTCCAGGCTTGTATAACCAATCGGGGTGATCAGCTGATACTTGAACTTTTATATGTTTTTCTGTAGGCTGAGCTAGCGTCAAGAAAACAGACAAAAGTAAATATAGGAGAATCGGGATTTTTTTCATGGCATTAGGTTTTGTATGGTTTATCTATAGTTGTTTCAAGGATTTCCAGCCCATAAAATTCGTCAATTTGTCCCTTCAGTTCGCTTTGATTTCACTTGGCTTGGCCATTTTTGTCCAGCAGGCAAGTCTGCTTTTTCGGTTGAAATTTTCTCTGGTTCTTCACAAGCCATATACACCATAATGGCAGTTAAGATGGCATTACTTTTCACATCGTCAAAGACAATTTTATCATAGGTGTCTCGATTGGTATGCCAGGTATACATACCGTATGACCAGCTCAAGGAGCTTAAATTAAATCCGGCAGCACCAGCCGCAACAAATGAGGCAAAGTCGGATCCGCCTCCGCCAGGAGTTCCCGGGAAATTCGTTTTAACCCGATTTTTGATAGTATCTGGCGCAGCTGCCAACCATTTACTTAGGTAATCTTTTGCTTTTGCAAAACCAGAACCACCTAAATTTACCACTCGACCAGTTCCATTATCTTGATTAAATAATGCTTGTAAATTAGCCACAATTTCTGGGTGATCTTCTACAAAGGCTCTAGACCCATTTAAACCTTGCTCTTCACTTCCCCAATGTCCCACCAAAATCGTCCGTTTAGGATTGGGGTAAACCTTTTTCAAAATGCGCATAGCTTCTAACATCACCAATGTTCCAGTTCCATTATCAGTGGCCCCAGTAGCGCCATCCCATGAGTCTAAATGGGCAGAAAGCATGACATATTCGTTGGGCTTTTCCGTTCCTTTAATTTCAGCATGAGTATTAAAAGTAGGTACGGTCCCTAATTCTTTGGATTGCGTATTGACTTTTATTTTGGGTTGATTCCCCGATTCAGTAAGGCGGTATAATAGGCCATAATCTTCTAATGCAACGCTAACTGTTGGGATTTTTTTAGTAAAAGCAGCGAAAATTTTATTTACACCAAAACCATTGGACCAGGTGCTTGAAACAATACCTACAGCTCCTGCTTCTTCCAAAGCTAAAGCCAATTTGGCATTAGTTAAGCCCGTTTTTGAGATTCGTTTTCTCCAGGCCTCGGTTTGAGCTTCTCGCTCCTTTTTCATTGCATCAAAGGATTCTTTCTGCGCAAATTCTTGCCAGTTATAATCAGGTCTTCCCGTCAATTGGGGCATGGAAATCAAAACAAATTTTCCCTTCACTTGGGGAAGCCAAGCTTTAAACGCAATAGAATCAGCAACATCCGCTAAAATGATGGTTTCACCCGTTTTCGGTTTTTTGGTAGCTGGACTAAAAGCTAATTGAGTTCCTTCTAATGATTTGATCCAAGGAGAAACCATATCGATCGAAGAGATTCCTCGATCCCATCCGCGCCAAGTTCCGTAATTTTCTCTTCGAGCATCGATTCCCCATTCTTTATATTGATTAATCGCCCAATCACTTGCTTGAAGCATTTTAGTGGAGCCTACTAAACGAGGACCAATCCCATCAATGAGTTCATGAGCCATGCGTTTAAGCTGAGAATTTTCTGTTGCCTCTTTCACTATGGCATTGACTGTAGAAGATTGATTTTGTTGGGCCAACAAAGGTGTGGCCATCAGGCTTAAACCAATCACTAGTTGGCTTAATCGAGAAGTTAGATTGTTGATAGAAGTTTTCATAGCTTAATAATACAAAAGAAATTGCCTGAAGCCAAAAGTTGTGATTGGATTGACTTACAGAACATGGTAGATGATGTTAGTAAATGACGATGGTGAAATAATCCATTAACTCTTTCCTAAATGAGTCAAAACCTCTGCTATTTCAGTTGGCTTTTGTGTACCAATCAATAGCTTACTTCCATCTTTGAATTCCAATTGTAAACCTTGATTGCCTGAAACATTGAATGCTTTACCTTTCCCAAACATTCCATATCGAAGCCCCCAACCACCATATTCCCAAATTGGAGAATATTTTCTAACATACGATTTTTCCAATTCTTCAAAGGCAAAAAATTTGAAAGTAAAATGAAAAGGGAAAAAGCGCACATAAACCCCTTTTGAGTCAATATATGTTTCCAATTTCAAATTCAAGAATAGCATGACAATTGCTGCAAAAATGCCAGTTGTAACCCATAACCCTTCATTACTCATAGGATTATCTCCGAAAGCAATTCCTTGAAATAATTGCTTATAGGCCCCTACCAAAAAGTAGGCGCAAAAACCAACTAAAATGACCCAAAGCCACCATTGATTAAACTTTTGAGTCTCTGAAAATAATTTTTTTTCTGTCGACATAATAATGGGGTTTTGAGGTAGAATTAAACATACGAATGTATCAAATAATTCATTATCAAGTTATTGGACAATATATATAAAATGGCATTCGTTGTAACGCTGTCAAGGTTCCAAACCTTGCCAGCGTTGGGAAAATTTCCTTATTTTCCTTAGCTTTGAGTTCATAATAATTGCTTATAGATTGTTCTTATTCTTACTCCGTGTTCTAAATTTCATTCGGGGTTAATTAAGGCTTCAAACAATCTAATTTCCCTTTCTTCCAATCACATGGCAATAGCAATTCGCACTATTGTTTTGTTGATCACTAGTCAAAAGCTAATCAAAATCATCCTTTAAAAATCAAATAGCTGTCAAAATTGGCTAATTTTTCATCTTTAAATGGGTAATTTTCAGAAAATCAATTCACATGAAAAAGCTAGAAAATAAAGTTGCCATTATTACAGGTGCTGGAGCTGGTATGGGAAAGGCCATTGCCATACTTTTTGCACAACAAGGAGCGAAGGTCATTGCTGGAGATATAAACCCCATTCGCTTAGATGAATTATCTAAAGATGTTAAAGCGGCAGGTGGAGAAATTACAACGGTAGTAGCGAATATGGGTATTGAATCTGATATAGACAACCTCATTAACTCAGCCGTTTCCACCTATGGTACCTTGGATATTTTGGTGAATAATGCAGGTATCATGGACCATTTCCAACCTGTGGGTGAGGTGGAAAATAGCATGTTAGAGAAAGTCATGAAAATCAATTTTGAAGGACCATTCAAGGCCATGAGAAGTGCCGTTCAAATTTTCTTGGCCAAAGGAAAAGGAAATATCATAAATGTTTGTTCCATTGGTGGACTAAAAGGAGGAGCCGCGGGGGCAGTGTATACTTCTAGTAAACATGCTTTAGTAGGACTGACTAAAAGTACGGGGTATTTGTACAGTAAATCAGGAATTAGGTGCAATGGAATTGCACCCGGTGCCGTCAATACCAGTATCAGTGAGACCATTGACATGTCTAAAATTACACCTTTAGTAAATGACCGCATTATGACTGGTCTAGCACTCAACCCGAGAGCCGGGGAAGCTTCGGAAATAGCACAAGCTGCTCTGTTCTTAGCTAGCGATGATTCTAGTTTCGTGAATGCGGAAATACTAACTGTTGATGGTGGATGGAGCGCTTATTAATTCATCAATAAAAATAAAAAAAGAGGATATTGACATCAACATCCTCTTTTTTGATTTTTATTTAAATATGAGTTATCTCACAAGAACCTCCACTACAGGCCATTGAAGCCATTTCTCCAATATCTTTATATTGAGGTTGATTTAAAATATCTCCAAAATTCACCTCTCTAAATTCTCTCGTTACGGTTTCCCATTTGTGAAATAGATGAACATCTTTGACGCAATAAATCATTTGTTTTAGATCACCATTAAAATAGTTCTTTGCAAATTTATTGGCTCGATTTAACCAATACTTTCTTAACAACACTTGTTCTCGTGTACCTGTCAAGACCATCGTAGGGTCCAATAAAAGATCACATGCTTGCCAAAGGTTATTGTCAAAATAATGTAATCCATCAACAATTAATCCTGAAGCAAATATGGCGCCTTTTCCATATAGACTCACCAATTCGTCCAATTCCAACACAGAAGTGAATGGCGCTTGATTAAAATCTTTATCGCCATAATCTGAGATAAAACTAACAGCTGTAAAGGCTTCACGATGTTGCCAGATATAGTCAATAATTTCCTCTTTATTATCCATAATGACAGTGCAACTCGTGTTATGATTCATGTGTGGATAGGCACATAATTCTCTATTGGTTCCTGCATTCACCCAATTTTCTTGAACCAATTGAATCATTTCCAGATGCTTCACTCCTTTCATATCCTTCTTAAAAAGACCTTCTTTGGAATTCAAAATAGGAACAAAGACAACAAAATCACTTTTTGTATTGGACCAAACACTTTCTTCTAAAAGAAAAGGCATATTTTCTACTAACCAATTGGCCGTGGTACTTTCCTTATTCAACTGCATGATTCTAAAGTATTTTTCAGCATGCTCAGGATGAATCCCACTTGCAGTACCTAAAACCACCGATGCATTTCCAGAAGGTTTGACACAAGTAGTTCTAGCCGCAGGATTTATTCCAATAATATCCGCTACTACCTTATTGGTATCTTTCACCACCTGAGCTCCACGTTGCAACATAGGTGCATTGAACAAAAATGTATTATTCATCCAACCAGTTATACTCACTCCCAACAAAGCCTCTCGCTGAAAAATTTGTTCCGTAACGGAACCCAAATAAGGAAAAGAAGTATAGCCCGCTTGCAAGGTGCCTAAGATTGACGCATCCATACAAGCTCGATAAAATGCCTCCTCCGTTTCACATTTTTCGGCATTGATTTCACATAAATTACATCCTTGAATTCCCAATTTATCTTGATGCTGCGCAATAAAATCGCTAAGCTCTTCATAGGCTATTTGAGAAAAATCAGTCCGCAAAAGAATGGGGATTTTAACTATCTCAAAACAAGGATTAAACATATCAAACCAACTATTGGCAAATACAAAACCAATATCATTTGCGCCATCATTAAGCGACACGATGTAGTCAAATTGCTCTTGTTGCACTTGATTTCTCAGCAAAATTACCGAATTATTGCTCCTACCTCTTTGTGGATTTTCTTGTCGCCAATTCCCTGTTTTAGCATGAATCATCTCCATATCATTAGGATCAACAATCATGTTCAAGGCGGACCGACGAACCCCACCTGATAGTACGGCATCGGAAGCATGACAAATGATATCGAAGGCCAAAATAGGACGAATTTTCTCCCCTTCTATACTGATCCATTTCTCTATCAAGTCCTCTATTTTTTCCAAAGACTGTTTCAAGCCATCCGAACCTGGAGCCTTAAAACCACCTTTGATATAGGCCCCCTTAGGTCGAATTTGAGAATAATCAAATTTCAATTCATATCCCGCAAATTCAGGGAAAGGCTGTTTATCAACAAAATAAGATGACATCAAAGCCCCTAAGGCATCTGCCCAACCTTCAATATTATCTTCAATAACAAAAGTCTTGGTTCCTTTGATCCGCTTTTGTATCCGACTTAAGTTATCGACAAAGGGAATTAGCAATCCTCCTCCAAAACCACATCCTGACAATCCTAAATAGAAAATCTCCTGAAAAATTCGATTTCTAGCAATATAACCTGACGTACAGTTATACATTCGAGTATTATGTTGCTGAATTTGATCATGACGAAATTGTAGATTTCGTTGAGAAGCTAACACTGTTTGATTCTGCATACTTTCTAATGCCGATTCCAAATACGGTTCCAACTCATCTAAACAGCTCCCGTATGTTATGCGGTGACCATCCATGATACTTTCACATGCCTCTTCCCAGCGCTCATAGCGACCTTGGGGTTCTAACCATTTGTAGTAATCTGAATACAATTTCAAATCACTCAGAAACTTCTTACCTTGCTGCATATCAATTCGTTAATTCTTTTTCCAATTCCAATGATTGCGGAAAAAGGACATTATTTTCCAAATGAATATGAATATGTAAATCCTCCTCAAAAGCTTGTAACATTTGAAAAAGAACTGTGTAAGTTCCACAAGCATCTTCTGGTAGAAGGTAATTTTGAGTCAGGGTACGAATATTCTCCAAATTGTGACCTACTTGCTCATGTTCCATTTCCATCATATGAATGGGATTACGTACGGTTCCAAAATGAACAGGCGCGAGCTTTTCATTTGTCTTCTTAGCCAGAGTTAAGGCTTTAATAAAAGGAAATAAAACTTGCTCTTCTTTCATCATATGCATCGTCAATTCTTCTGCTATCTCCATCACTAACTGATATACTCGAATCAATTCAGGATGCCTATCACCGTGAACGCGCTGGACTTTTTCAGCAAAAAACTGAATATCGGGCAAGTGTTTTCTAACATAAGTGTGATGCGTATTAACAATATAATCCGCTAGAAAGTCCAAGGACCAATCTTGATAGGGCACACTTGTTTGGCGCGAGGCCGCTTTAAATTCTTCTATTTGAAATAGCATATCCAAATAGTCCAAAGACTTCTCAGTACAGGCTTGTTTCAAAGTCTTTTTACCACCACAACAAAAATCTAAACCTTTTTGAGAGAAAAATGAAGCTAGTCGAAAATCTTGATTCACGAATTCTCCCAATGTCAGCAAGTCTGCTGGCTTAGGCGTTTTTTGAATGCGAATCAACCATTCGATAGGTCCATTTTCGATATAATCAAACGTAAATTGATTCCCTCTTTCAGCTAAAAGCTGATAATACAAAGGTTTAGGATCATGATCATTTTGGATTAAAAATGATTCTCCTTCGTCCAATTGATCAAAATGTTCAAAAATAGTGGAGTGCTTTAATCTAGGTTCTAGGTCAGGCACTACCAAGGTAAATTCTTTTATCGTAGGCATCTGTTAATTTGTTTAATGGTGAAATCTGAAAGCAAATATATAATAAAGGACAATATTATCCTTTATTATATATTTATTTATTTTCACACTTTCAAATGCTTCTTCAAAGACCTATATTGATGGATATTATTTACTAAATTGAGCCTTCAAAGAGAATTTATGTTTTCAAAAGCAACGGAATATGCTTTAAGAGCTGTGATTTTTATTGCTCAAAAAAGTTCGGAACAACAAAAGCTTGGCTTAGCTGAAATTGCGGATGCGATCCAATCGCCTCAATTTTTTACAGCTAAAATCTTACAAAAATTAACCCTAAATAATCAAGTCATCAGCTCAGTAAGAGGACCCAATGGAGGCTTTTTTATCACGGAGTCTGCCAAACAAAAATCTGTCAAATCAATTGTTGAAGTTATGGGAGAAGGAGAGCTATTTGACAAATGCGTCTTAGGGTTAAATCGTTGTTCAGAAAAAAATCCTTGTCCAATGCACGATCAATACAAACCTATTCGAGAGAATTTCATATATTTATTTGACCATCAAACCATTGAAGAAATGGCGCATGAAATGAATTCAGGTAGTTTTTTCATTCGAAATGACGAATAATCTGTAAAAAATCATATTTGCTAAAACAAAGTGAAATTTTAAAAAAAAGCCATATTAGTTGATTTATTCAAATTCCAAATGCAATTTTGGGCCATGTCAAACAAGAAAATGAAAATTTTCCTGATTATTTTTTCTTCGTTAGTTTTAACTTTCGTAGGTAAAAGTGCTTTGGCTCACTCGGACCATAACTTTGTAAAATCCAAATTTAGTCAAAGTTTACCCAGTAAATCTCAGCAGCTCAATGCCATTGAGGAAGAAGAAATTTCAGAAGACATCCATGATGAACAAGACTCTGTTTCCTCTACCCTCCCGAATCAACCTGTAGTTTTTGCCTATTATGCTTCGGAAACGCCGGTTCGAATCCCGCTTTCCAACAATTTTGCGATTATCAAATCTCATTTCATTGCTATATTCAAGCAGCATGGTAATTATCGAATATAGACTAACATCTATCATTCAAAAAACACTCGCGTTTTTATTTTCTTATCTATTTGAATGGAATAAATCCGTTCTAACCAAACTTTCCGCCATGAAAAAAAACATCATTTTATGGGTAAGCTTGCTTGCCTGCTTTAGCACATTAGCACAAAAAACACCTGATACAGAAGCACTTAAACTTAAGCTCAATGAATCAGGTTCAAGGTTTTTTCAAGTTACTTTTTTAAATCAAGCTTGGTTTAGGTTCAATGAAAACAACCCAGGTACAAGTATAAATGGAAGTCCTCGAACACAATCCTTTGACATTGGATTGAGGAGAACTAGAATGCAATTGTACGGACAAATAACCGACCGTACCTTCATGTATTTTCAATTTGGACAGAATAATTTCAATGCACAATACAATGCAACAGGCAATCGAAAAATTGCTCCTTTTTTCCATGATGCCATAGGCGAATACCTAGTATCCTCAGGCAACCAATTGAAAATTGGAGGGGGCTTAAGTATCATTTCTGGCATATCTCGCTTTTCTCAACCCAGTATTGGTACTATTATGACCATGGACGTACCTGTGTTTGCCCAAACTACAGTAGATCAAATAGATCAGTTTTCCAGAAAACTAAGCATTTACGCTCGTGGACAAATCGGCCATTGGGATTATCGATATATTCTAAGTGATCCATTTCCCATTACTTCCAATGGACAAACACCTCCAGCTATTAGTTCTAACTATGCCAATTTTTCTCAAAAAGGGCATTCTTTACAGCAACAGGGTTATTTGATATATCAATTCTTTGAGCACGAAAACCATACGACACCTTATATGACAGGCACCCATTTAGGTGCCAAAAAAATAGTGAATTTAGCCATTGGAGGTGCTTATCAACCCAATGCCATGTGGCAAAAATCAGCTCAAGGAGACACTCTTTATCAAGATATGAAGCATTTTGCAGTAGAAAGTTTTGTAGACATTCCATTACAAAATCATGCAGCCTTATCCGCTTATTTGGGCTACTTCAATACCAATTACGGAACGAATTATTTACGCTATAACGGTTCTATGAACCCCGCCACTGGAACTAGCTTAAACGCTTCCAATTCCATAGCTGGACAAGGCCCAGTCTATGGAAATAGTTATCCTATGTTCGGTACTGGATCCGTAGTATATACCCAAATTGGATACTTACTTCCTTCCAGCCATGCAGAATTATCCAATCGATTTATGCCTTATGTTTCAGCCACATTTGCCCAATATGACCGTTTAGGAAATAATTCGACCACTACATTCAATGCAGGTTTGAATTATTTCATCCAAGGACATAAGTCAAAGTTGAGCCTAGATTTCCAAAACCGACCGAACTATCAAGTCAACCAAGGGGATATACGTGCAGGGGATCGACTAAACAGCCTCACCTTACAATTTCAAGTATTTATTTAAATTGTGTACTCCATATTACAAGAAAAAGACCCTCTTTTGGAGGGTCTTTTTATCTGATTACTTCTTCAATAACCAGATATCAAATACCTTGGAATGTTGACGCCAATTTAAATGTGATTCCTCTGGTTCATCAAAGGAAATGGATATTTTACCATCACTGATAAATTTTGGATTCAACTGAAATTCTTTGAACTCCTCTACCCCTTTGTTGTACATGACAGGGCGAACTCTTTCCCCATCAACACGCAGTAGCGCATCACCTTGCCCAGAAATACGAATGGTATAGGAAGCTTGAGGATCTAAATCAGCATATTCCAATTGAGGAAAATTTTGAAATAATTGGGTCGACAAGCGCCTTCTGCTTAGACCATTATCCCACCAAGCCACATCCGTTGCATCCTCAGTTCTCGTTTTCACTCGAGGGCCTTTTAACTGATCTGAAATATTATCATAATAACTGCCTTTACCCGGATTCTCCCATGTGGCGATGATCTGTAAACGTTCCAATTTTGCATTTTCATTGGGCATTTTACGAATTTTTTCAAATTCATCCTGTAGCCACCAACGGTTATTCAATGGATAATCAATAAAATCCAAAATAGCTCCTCGTTCAGCTCCACTAGCCTTGTATTTGGAAACACTTGTTTGTAAACCTATAGTTTGAAATAATGCTTCACAATAATCCACAACCTTTTGCCTTAACTCGGGAGCAGCAGGCTTTTGATCTGCTTGATTAACCTTTTCCAAGGCTAAGGTCATTGCATTTTCAGCACCTAATTTGGCTGCTTGATTTAATACCGCATTCGCTTCTTTCTCCAAACCTTGTTCATATAATTTTCTTCTTTTAATGAAGGTATCATAATAGGCACGCATTACTAATTGTTGCCATCGCCAATTAGCCTTTAATTCAGGGTGCGACTTTTCTAAATTTTGCCAAAAAGCAAAGGTGGTTTCTATCCCTCCATTTTCTTCAATAGCACCTACCCAGTTTCTTTCTAATGCCAAAATACCATCCGCAGCTGCTTCAGCTACCGAATTCCCAAAGAAGTATCGAGCATATTCCACCATCACCTGACGCACTTCTTTTTCCGTATTCCAAGCCATCTGACTCCATATCACTTTGTTGACATCATCATGAACCCCATCTGAATATGATAAAAACCCATCAGTAAAAGGGGCATATCGATTATGTATTTTAGCATAATAGGCAGGTTGTGGATTAGTCACTTCTCTACCTTCTGTCAAGGCAAAGGCCTGATCCCAATTCTCCGTAGGATATTGACAACGCACAGTATGGGTTAAATCGGGATAATGGCGATGCAAGTATTTTTTATCCAATCGAAAACGGGTGGCTGCCAGATCAGGACTGCTAGGCCCTGTTACAATCCCCGTAAACCAATCCGGTTTATTTTGAGCTAAATAATCATAGAAATAATTTACTTCTTCATCATTAAAACCTTGTAAAGAAAGCCATACGCCTGCCTTCGGATGATATTTTTTCAATTCGGCAGCCACTGCTTTAAGGAAGGGTAAAACGTATTTAGGGTGGTTCTCGCCCGGATCACCTCCAGGGAAAAAGACTCCATCCAATCGAGGGCAATTTTTGTAAAAATCCACATGGGCTTTAAGTTCTTCCTGGAATTTTTTGGGATCGGCTAAGTCAACATCCGCTGGGGTCCAAACCCAGTAATCCAAATCATAGGCTTGACACATCTGACTCATTTTGATATGCATCTCTTCCCGATTGATTTTCATATGGGGACTAGCTGCCCCATCTTGAAAAGGTATATTTTCAATGGCATTGGTCCCAAAAAAGGCTAACTCTCTAAAATATCGTTCAAACTGATTAAAGTCCCAGGCATCCCATGAATTGGCCGTATTTCGGTAACCAATTTGATGGCCACGAATGGCATACATTGGAGCACTTGATTTTTCATACTTTTTATCAAATAGAATTTTTTGCTTACTTAAATCTGCTGTGCGCAAAAACTCTCCAATAGCAAACAATAATCCACGTTGATCAGCCCCAATCAACCAAAGCACGTCTTTACCAGCTATGTTTTGGTGTATGATACGGAACCCTTCCTTTTGAATAGAAGCTTGTGCGTCTTGGCTCAAAGTGGGTAATGAATATGAACTAACATTTCCGCTACCATGGATAGCCAAGATGAATAATGCCGATTTTTCGTTTGGATTATTACTTAGTTTCAGACTAGTCTTCAGGGCAATTTCTTCTTGCAAGACAGTCATCATTTTTTCTCTAAATGGAGATGCAATTTGAGAAGATGCAATGATACTCGCTTTTGAAAAATCAATCATTTGAGCCAATAAGCCATGATGTAAGGTCAAAATTAGGGCAAAGAAAAGAATTCGAAAATGGATGATTTTCATGTTTTTAAGGTATGAGGTTTAGATTTTAATTGAAATTGGGAATTATTAAATACTTTCTGAATTCATTTGAGTAATCTGCTCTGCTCCCTGAATTTTTCGAAGTTCATTCAAATCTGACTGTAATTTATCGGCAAACAAAAGCATATCCGAGCAGTGTAAAATAATATTTGCCCCGGCTTTGACCCAATCTTTTTGCAAATCTAAGCTACCGCGATATCCTGTATGCCCACCTACCGCAACACCCAAACTTTTCGCTTGTTGAATTAGGGCAATTGTCAAATTCATGAAATCAGCTGAACGATAATCTTCAGGCATATTATATGACGTTGATAAATCATGAGGACCAATGACAAAACCATCCACACCAGGGCCATCTAAACTCAAAATTTGAGCTAAATTGGCTAAATTTTTTACAGCAGATTCACTTTCAATATTGAGCAATAAGGAATTGTTGCGGTTGTGTTTTTGTAGATATTGAGATAACTCCTCTGTGGGTTTTTCTTCTCCATGCAGTATCCTTGCTAATTTTTTACCCTTTAAAGGACGGTATTTAACAGCTCCAACTAAGGCCAAAACTTCCTCTACATCCTCTACATAAGGTACGAGGATGGCTCCAGCTCCAGCATCTAAAGCTTGAGTTGCCAAATAAGGACTAGGCTCTAAAATTCGAACTACGGGATTAATATCTGCTGCTTTAAAAGCACGACACATCCAACTCAAGGTTTCGGGATTATAAGACACATGCTCTGCACATAAAAAGACAAAGTCTAGGTGCAAGCTCAATACGACATCGAAACTTTTAGGAGAAGTGGAGGTAAGCAGTGTTCCATAGAGAGGATTACCCATGCGCAGGGCATTCCTAAATTCTTGGCCGATCATGTAAATAGGTTTATTTGTCCAAAGGAAATAAAAATTGACAAATAAACGATTGCTTTACTCCTCTAAATCAAACGATTTTTAATTTTCGGACAATAACTTTTCCATATCCTTAACACACTGTTCTGCTTCTAATGGCAGTGTCCCATTATAAATTCCCCGAATTCTTCCCTCTCGATCCACCAAAATCATATGTTCTGTGTGAAGGAATTCGGTACTATCTTTGGTATATCCTAGCTCTTCCTCTGCAAAATAAGACTTTCGAGCCAAATTGTAAATTACTGACTTTGAGCCAGTTAATAAATGCCAATTAGGTGCGTCTATTTTCTTTTCCTCAGCAAATTTCTTTAAAGTAGGCACATCATCTATCCAAGGTGTAACTGAATAAGATAACATTTCTACTTGAGGATTCGAGCTGAATTTTTTGGCAACAATCTTCATTTGGGAAATCATCTCGGGACATATATTTCCACAGCGAGTAAAAATAAATTGAGCCAAATGAATTTTACCTTTGACATGATCTTGTGAGAATGTCTTCCCATGATGATCTTTTAGATAAAAATGATCAATATGATGTTTGATTCTGCCTTTTGCTTCTACTTTGTCTAAAAATTGAGGACTGAAATCTGGACTATTATAATAAGGAATGCTGGAAACCTTATCCTCACTTTGACAAGCTGTAAGAGAAGCAAAAAGACTAATTACTAAAGACTTTCTCAGAAATATTTCGACAGTTTTTTGTGCCCAAAAGCCCATAACGTCGGCCTTCCAAAACCAAGTAATTGGATCTAATTTTCCCATTATCGTAAAACATTTTTTGAGCTCCTTGCTCATGTCCTTTTTCATAATGCATTTCTTTGATTAATTGACCTCCCTCATTCCATTCTCTGCATAGTCCTTGGTATTCATCATTTTCGAATTCAAAAACCCGCATTCTTTTGCCATTCTCCCAATAAGCCTCATAGGTACCTGTTTTCTTACCATGATCATAGGCTCTAATTTCATATAACTGACCAGAGGGATAATACTTTCTCCAAATCCCATCTTCAAGACCATTTACATAATGTTCTATGCTGGCTGTATCAATTGATTGAGGAAAAATTTGGAATAATTCCCCTGAAAACACCTTAGTAGACACAGTCATCCTTCCTGCTACCCATGCGGCTTTCACTTGGGAGGCATTGACACGAATTTCTTCTTTAGGTTGACAGTTTAAAAGAAATGTTGCTAAGATACTACTGAGAAACAGTCCCCGCACTTCCGTAAAATCCACTTCCATTGATATAAGGATCAGTACTGGTGATATGATAGTGATAAATCCCATTAGGGTATTCCGTGGTACTGTGTGAATGACCATGATAGGCATCTAAAGACGAATTTTGTACCACTTGGCCACCTTCTTCAGGTCCATATACTGGAAATCCATCTAATAAAAACCCTAGCAATGCAGATTTATTTGCTTTGACCATGGTTAAATACAAGGGCTCAACATGGTAATGGTAAGATCCTGTTTGCTGTGGGTGACCCCAATATTGATCAAAACCATTCACTTCGTTTGTCAAAGGCTGGCTCGGCCCTGCATATTGATTAAATAAAGGAACTCCATTCAACGCTACGCCAATCGGGCCGAGGGGTGTTGCCTTGTGGGCGGCATCCACTTGTGGATTTACAGGTATTTTAAAAGTAAATGATTGTGCAGAGATTGAATTGGGATTTTTAGCAAAATTATTGCCGCCAAATGTTTTCCCTGTGAAAGCTTCATACAATGCGTTTGTGCTGGCGAAATAAGCACTTTTATGATCGGGGACACCCGTAGTTTTAATGGTAATATAAGTTCCATCATTGGTAATGGATGTGGCCCCATAAATTTTGGAATATACTTCAGGTACAGCTGCCGTCGAAGTTGGCGTGATATTTTCGGAGGCATTTTTACATGAAATTCCCATGCAGCATGCTGTTACAAAAATTAGGAAAAATCTCATAGCAGGTTTTATTTTTTGTAAAAGTATCAAGTTCAATTTGATTTAAACCATGCCATTATCTCCCCTTCTTTCTTGATGGTCGATTTTATCAGTTTGTTGGTAAAAATTATCCTTAAAACAGAAGTTTTCTAATGATAAATCAAGTAATAGATAATCGAATTGAAAGATGAAATAACGTGGAAACAAAAAACGTTTTCCCAACGTTGTCAAGGTTTGAAACCTTGACAACGTTAGAATTTCGCTTGAATGGTTAGGTAAAAACTTCTACCATCAGATGGCAAAATACCAGGACCTGGGTAACCAGTAGCCCGACGAGTGAAATACATAGAATTAGCCAAATTGTTGATATTGGCTTCTAACTTAAACCGCCTAAATTGATAAGATACACCCGCATCCATGATGTGGTAGGCTGGTATTAAACCCACTACAGCTGAAACTCCTCCATCTCTAGCATTTGTGGCCTCTGTATACTGATCGGATAAATACGTGTATTGAAAAGATGCCTTCCATTTTTTATTTCCAATCCTCAAGCCTGTCTTCAAATTGAGATTAGGTACAAACTCCACCTGCTTCCCAACAATTCCAGCAATTTGACTGGCCTTATATTCCGATTTTATAAAGGCTAAATTGGCAAAAATAACAGCACTTGATTCCTGCTCTTCAGGCAATGCCCAGCGCAGCAGATCAACTTCTCCATAGGATTCTATTCCCATAATTACTGCCTGCCCAATATTACTTCTCCTCCTTAAAACGCGGTTATTTGCATCATAAAATTGCACTTCACCAATCCTATTATTATAGTTCAAATAAAAAGCACTGATATCAAAATTGTAGATGGTTGTTTCATAAGTTCTTAGACCCAAATCCACCGAATAACCTTTTTCATCTTTCATATCTGGATCAATAACCGATGAAGGGTTCGCAATCCGCATATCACTAAAGGTGATTGATCGATAGTTTTGAGAAACATTACTATACCATTCTAAATGAGAACTAGGCTTATAACTAAAACCTATTCCTCCCAAAACAAAGGATCGCTCATTCGTGCGAGATTCATTTGTTCTAGTGGCTGAAATGATATTTCCTGCTAAATCAAATTGAATATTCCCATAAAATCCATCTGCACGAGTATGGATATACTCCCATCGCAAACCCGGAGTAATGGAGAATTTATCACTTAAATAAAAAATATTTTCGAAAAATAAGGACGTATTATTGTTAGGAAAACGATAATCATTGGCTATGCCTTCTTTCGTGTTGATGAAATCAAAATCAGCGGATTTGCCCCGACTACCCAATCCTTGAATACTGTGATTAAAGCCATGGTAATAGCGGGATCCAGCTAAAAAGACAAACAATTTTTCACCCACAAAATAGCGTTTTAAATACCTAGCCTCCGCCCCCCAATTAGAAAAATCACCGGTGATTAAATCTCTTTCTGAATTATCATCTACACTTGCCACTCGATTGGGTCTAAAACCAATCGATTTACGGTAGGCCGAAAGTCCAAACAAGCGGAGATTCACTTCATTTTGGGCGTTGAATTTATGATCAACATGTAAAGCCCATAAATTCCAATTTACTTTAAACCAATTTCTTTCTCGATTCGTTTGACGAGGATTCTCGGCAAACATCGCATCTGTTAATCCTCCCGGCTGATGCGCTAAATAATTCATGTGCGTAATATCAATCCCTACACTGGTTTTATCAGAAAATCGATAGTCGACATCCGCATAAAAATTGTAGCTTTCAAAATCGGAATTGGCTCGCCAGCCATCCGCTCTTTTGTATTGAAAAAAAGTATAGTACGACAACTTATTTTGTGTGCCACTAACACTCGTAAATGCATTGTAAAAACCGAAAGAACCTACACTTTGCCTGGCTACTAACTCTATTTTTTTATCCAAAACCGGTTTCTTCATCACAAAATTAATCAAGCCGCCAAACTGGGTCCCATATTGCAATGAGGCTGCCCCACGAACAATTTGAATCCTCCCCACTGCTTCAATCGGTGGGGTATAATAGCTTTCTGGGTATCCCAAGGCATCGGCACTTATGTCATAGCCATTTTGTCGCACATTAAAATTAGAGGTCCGATTGGGATCTAATCCCCTTCCTCCAATGCTTAATTGCAAACCTGCTCCATCATTTTCCCATATATTTAATCCGGCCACACGAGAAAAAACTTGTCGAGCATTATTTGTAGCTAAATTGGCGACCAGTTGATCAGGCAAAATTACCTCTGTCTTTTTACCCTCATAAATACCCATACTTTCAACCGCACGCATCCGAGTAAATCCAAAATCCGTTTGTTTTTGAGTGACAACCACCTCATTCAAGGTCACATTCAAAGAATCCAATAATATATCCATAGAAATGTCCTTATTCTGAATGAGGACTGCTTGTTGAATGGACTGAAAATTTGGAACCAAAGTACGAAGTATGTAGGACCCTTTACCGATATTTTTTAATTGAAATTCTCCTTTTTCATTCGTCTGAGTCATGGGACTTCCTTGATTGAGAAACACCTGAGATCCAGCTATGGGAAGACCTGTTTTACGTGCTAATATTCTACCTGAAATTCGGTATTGAGCCATCAGCCCAAATCCAACTAAACAAAATACTATTGTATTAAAAACCTTTGATCGTATCATTGAAGGGTAATATCCATGTTTTATGAGAAAAAGAATCATGCTCTTGGGCTAAGTCAGTTTTGGGATTTATCAAGGGTTTACCTAATCGGCCATTCAGTGCCACATAAGAATCCACATACACTTGAGGAGAACGGAAACCCTGTTTGGCATAGAATCCGGCTAAATAATGAGCATATTGTAAGATCATGTCAGGTTGAGTACTCATCATTTTTTCTTGCAAAGTGCTTAGATGCAGATTATTATTTACCACAGCATGCTGGCCTGGTGCACCTTTTACTGTAAACTGTGCATAGCCTGCCTTTTCCATCAGCATCACTCGCCAAGAAAAACGGTATCCTTCCTCCGTCCAGAACAATTCACCAGGATAAGCCAAATAGCGAAAAGGAAATAAAATTTGGAACCCAAAAAATAAGGCAAAGCCCCAAGGTAGAAATGGAGATGATGTATAAGTAGATTGAATCGCTTGGTTCTCCTTAGGTAATTGGAGAAATGCCTTCAATCGATCAATAATTTTTTGATGAAATTCTGCAGAAAAAAAGATCAATGCTGCCACCATCATAATGTGAGGAAACATTCCAATAGGAAACAATAGAGCAGTCAGCACATGAAATACTATCACCGCAGCATAAGCCCAAACTCTTGTTTTTTTATTCCAAAGTAGAAAAGGGATACTCAAGTCATACAAGCAGCCAAACCAAGAAAAAAGATAGGGAATCCAGGTAAAATTGAATAAAAAACCAATAATCGGCATGTCATTTCTAGCTGGAAGCCAAATACTCAATGGCTGTGCATGCCAAAGCCAATCACTATTTACTTTGGCCAATCCAGCATAAAAATATAAAATGGCCATCATCAATTTAATGGCATCTATATTCCACTGAGGAATGAATTGAGCCCGGATATGTTTTTTGCGATATGTATCTACAGAAAAATAGACCTGAGCGGGCAGAAAAACCAAGATCAAACAAAGTAAACTTATGAAATAATAATGGTTGAGATAGGTACTCTTATCGATAAGTTCAATATATGAGAAACTAAAAAATAAACTAATGGTAGCTATTCGATAAAACAGCCCAATAGCCACCATGAACGCACTCAAAGCACAAATAAAAAATAGAATATAGGTGTATTCACCCCAAGGTTTAACCCATTCAAAACCATAAAAAGTAAAAAAATAAGTTGGTTTGATGTACAACGTTTCTATCCAGCCTTTGCTCCAAAAGCGGATCATACTCCCCAATAACATTAACCCAAAACAAATTCGGAATACTGCCAATGGAGCAACCGAAGTAGTCTTTTTTAGGTATTGATTAATCCCCATCATTATCCGTGTATGTAATGGTAATGCTCATAGCCGAAGTCATGTCTACTTTCAACAAGCGTACTGTTTTTTGCATTTCATTGTACACTGTCACCATGGCTTGATTATTGCTTTTAACTTCTTCGTATAAATTGGGTCTTAATACGTCCAATTTTACTTTAGTGGCTTCTAACTGAGCATTGATAATTTCACTTAAACTTTTACCAGTAGCACTGTCTTTCGCTTTCAAAGCATCTAAATAGGATTTAATGGATGGACCTTCCAAAGTCGATTTTACAGCTTTACCGTTAAAAAAATCAACATAAGCTTGGTGGGCAGTTTTGACAAGAATCAAGGAAATATCTTTTTTGTAGAAAGCTTCTACTTTCTCAGGTGCAATGACTCCATTTAACATAGCGCCTGAAGGAATACCAAATTTACCCGAGCGGATAAAACGCTCATAATGCAGTACAAATCCATTGATCATTAATGAAGTAGAAGAGGAAATATCCAAACCTGTTTTACTTATGTAAGTTTCACGATAGCTAGTATTCCATTCCGTAATTACTTTATCCAATAAGGATGCCATTCGTCCTGTTAATCGTTTGATGTAGGCTAGTCTTTTGGCTCCTTCCGCTGAGCTGGAGTAGTATGCGACAATTTCCTCATCGGTTTTTGCTACGCCATTGATTAAAAAATCCAAAGCTGGAAAGCCCTGTTGTGCATAGGAGGCAGGAACTTCTAAATTAGCAGAAGGATCAGCTATATTAGCCAAAATCCCGTTTTCACTAGCTGGATAAATATTATAAAAATTGCGAATGGTTTGCTTTTCTGCTGGCCCAAAATCAAATAATTCCACTTTTTGCCATTCGATATAGGCTTCGGTCCAAGCTGAACGAAAGGCTGTTAAGTTATTCATCGTAGGCTGATTGACAAATTGATCAGATTTGGCCTGCATGGCATCCAATTTCACTTTGAAATTAGCATAAGCAGGAATGATGATATGATCTGCCAGATGGCTTAAAATGGCCTTCCTGTCTTTTCCATCTTCTTGCGGAGTAGGGGCTTCCGTACCTGTCCCATTACTTCCACAAGCCCAAATAAAACCTGTCAATACTATTAATAAATACTTTTTCATGTGGCAAAGCATGTGAATTAAGGCCACGGATATAATCCATCCACGGCCTTGGTGTTGAGTTATAATTTAAACTTGGTACTGATTGCAGCAGAAGCTGCGTTAATTTTATCATTGGTTAGATCCCAAAATCCATTAGGCGAACTGATTAAGGCTGTTAGAATATCATCTGAAAATTTGGCATCTACATTATATGAAGTACAATAGCGTAAAGAATAAATAAAACCCAAACCTTCACCAATAGCATGTGCACGAGCTGCATCGGTGGTACCTGTCTTCCATTTGGCTAAATATCCCACAGCGGCAGAAGCAATGGCTTTTTCAGATTCAGTTCGAATGAAAGCAGCTTGCTTTTTCAATTCAGTCAAATCATTATTAACAATGGCAGCCCGACCTTTCAAAAAAGCTGAATGAAAATTAGCATAACTAGCCTTATTGTATTCCCAGATGTATGAACCTAAAAATGATTCTGATGTACCACGAACGGCATCTGTAGAACCTGCTAAATAGATGGGATTTAAGGTCAATAAACCATAAGCCTCATCCCAATTATGCTCTAAAGCTGTGTATTTTTTACCCGAAACAAGGGTATAATTGTCTGCGGTTAAACCTGTAGTAAGCAACACGTTACCAATATAATCTAGTTGCAAAGCTCCAATCAATGATTTTTGGATAATTTGAGCGGTCTCAATCCCTTTAGAATCTACTAAATAGGTTCCTAGTTTACCAGCTACTCCTTTGGAGGCAGTAGTAGCGAAAGAATTACTCACTGTGGCCATTTCAACAAACAAAGCATCCAAACGAGTACGGGCTAATTCTGCTTCTGAAGTGGATTTAGAAGAAGCTGTGCTATTTCTTAACGCCAAACCAGATGTGTTTAAATCTGTTCCAACAATCTTTAAGCTAGCTATATCGGTAAATGAATTGGCACTATTGGCATACATTGCTTTCATTAAATTGGCATCCAAAGCCTTGTTATCCCGGACTGCGGCACCCAAATAATAGTTGAGTGCAGCAAACATCTTATATCGCGTATTTCCTGATTTTAAATCAACAGTTGTATCACCTTTTGCATCGATGAAATATTGCTTGTAGGGAGTGGAAGGAGTTAAAAGACTATAATCTACTTTAGATCGAAGATTTGGGACAACATCTGAACTATTTTCACAGGAAGAAAATCCAAGTAAGGAGGCAAAAAGCCAGATAAAATGCAGTTTTAAGTTATTTTTAGGCATGTTTTATGTATTAATTTTATGTAGACTAATTATAAATAATAAACAAAGCTATTTCTTATTTAGAGTAATTCCAAATAAGAAATGGTATTATTTAGAATTATTTTAAATAATAAAATGCATCTAATTCAAAATCAATAAGATAATCGATGGCTAAATGTAAATTGGATGTTCATGGGTGAATATCCCGGGCTGAGAATAGCTTGAATGTAACAAGAAGACGATCCCAAAATCTTGGTTAATCCATGAAGAAAAATCAAAATGAAGGAAGGATTGCAATTGTGGTTTTGAGTTAAATTAGGAGGTATTTAGGGGAATTTAGACTTTTCGTAACAAGATGTAAAAAAACTTTACACCAAATTCTTAAAAAAAATTAAAAAATAGAATTGACCTATTTCTTGAAAAATTTGAAGTAGGAAAAAATCTAAACATATATACACCTGCGTTCAAAAGTCACGTAAGTAGCTGAAAAAAGCTAAGTTAGGAGTACACATCGGAATGTAGATTACATCACTAATGATACTATTTATTGCATTTTTCTAATAAATTACCGCCAAATAAAGCTTTCCTTTAGATAAATATGTGTTTTTCGATTTTTTCAAAGGAGTAAATTTTCAAAAAAGTTGGCTTATATTTCATGAATTATTACGTCGACCAATAAACCTATTGTGTCGATTAACCATTTAACCATCGTTTGTATGAAAACAAAATTTATTAGCAGTAATGCGGTTTTGCTTTTGGCATTTTTGTTGTCGATGTCATGGATTTCCATGGGTCAAGGCAAAGTGTCTACAGTAACTGGTACGGTTACTGATGAAAAAGGCGAACCGCTCATCGGTGTCAACATCATCCTCAAAGAAACAAGTAAAGGAACTACGACCAATGTTGATGGTAAGTATTCCATTAACGTTACCAACGCTCAAAGTAAATTACTCTTTTCTTTTGTGAGTTACGAACCTAAGGAAGTAACTGTAGGAAACCAGAGTGTCATTAATGTTAGCTTAAAACCTGATGCCAAAAGTCTATCCGAAGTAGTGGTAGTAGGTTACGGTGTTCAGAAAAAAGCAACCGTTTCGGGCTCTGTGGTTTCTGTTAAAGGAAATGAACTACAGAAGTCACCGAGTGTTAACTTAAGTAACTCATTGGCTGGTAGAATGGCCGGTGTGGTTGCAGTTAACCGTAGTGGTGAGCCTGGTTATGATGGTTCATCTATCCGTATTCGTGGTGCTAACACCTTGAATAACAGTGATGCCTTAATCGTAATTGATGGTATCCCAAACAGAGCGGGTGGTTTAGACCGTATTAACCCAGCTGACATTGAGTCAGTTTCCGTATTGAAAGACGCCTCTGCCGCCATCTATGGTGCTCGTGCAGCGAACGGTGTTATTTTGATCACAACGAAAAAAGGTAAATCTGGAAAACCAGAATTATCTTACTCGTTTAACCAAGGCTTTTCACAGCCAACTGTTGTTCCAGCTTTAGCGAATGCAGCGCAATATGCCGGCATGTTAAATGACTTGGATATTTACCAATTGCCTGTAAGCCAGTGGGCAGATGCAACTAAAGCATACAAAGAAACTGGCGTTTACAATGGACGTAAGGCTCCATATTCACCTAACGATATCAAGTTGTACAACGATGGATCAGATCCATGGTTACACCCGAACACAGATTGGTATGGTGCTACTTTAAAGAACTGGTCGCCACAATCTCGTCACAATGTACAAATGAGTGGTGGTAGTGAGAACATCAAATACTTGGCTTCTTTGGGATACCAAAACCAAGACGCATTCTATAAAAATTCAGCTACTGGATATCAACAATATGATATTCGTTTGAATTTAGATGCGAAAATCAATGAAAATGTCAACTTATCAGTGGGTATTTTAGGACGTGAGGAAAACCGTCGCTTTCCTACAAAACCAGCGAGTGCTATTTTCCGTATGCAAATGCGTGGAAAACCAAACCAGCCAGCATTCTGGCCAGATGGTCGTCCGGGTCCAGATATTGAGAATGGAGAAAACCCAGTGGTTATTACAACAAACCAAACGGGTTATGACCGCGACAAGCAAAGTTATTTCCAAACCAATGGTCAATTGGATATCAAAATCCCATACATCAAAGGTTTGAAATTTACTGGAACTGCAGCAATCGATAAGCGTTTCAGAGATACCAAACGTTGGGAGACACCTTGGACATTATATGAAAAAGGAACTGGCTTCGAAGCTGATGGAGTTACTCCAGTCTTAGTAGCTAGTAAGCGTGGACCAGCTGAACCTCGTTTAACTTTAGGTAATGAATCTCAATTAAACGTATTATTGGGTGGTATTTTAACATATGAAAGAAAATTCGATGATCATGGATTAACTGTTTTGGCAGGAACTAACCGTGAAACTATCAATGGTGATAACTTCAATGCGTATCGCCGTTTCTTCATCTCGACTGCTTTGGATCAAATGTTCGCCGGTGGTGACTTAGAGAAAAACAATGGTGGTGGTGCTTATGAAAGAGCTCGTTTGAACTATTTCGGTCGTGTGGCTTATAACTATAAAGAGAAATACTTAGCTGAATTCTTATGGCGTTATGATGGTTCTGATATTTTCCCTCCAGAAACTCGTTATGGTTTCTTCCCTGGTGTTATGGCAGGATGGGTGATGTCTGAAGAGAATTTCATCAAAAACGAATTGCCAGTAATCAACTACTTGAAGTTAAGAGGATCATGGGGACAAATGGGTAATGACCAAATCGCTACCTACCAGTATTTGTCTACTTATGGATTTAGATCTTACATCATTGGAAACGTAGAAACGAAGACCTTGTTTGAAACTAAAATCCCGAATAATAACATTAAGTGGGAAGTGGCAACTAACTCGGATATCGGTTTAGAAGGAGCTTTATTCAACAATAAATTGACTTTTGAATTAGATTATTTCTACAACAAAAGAACTGATATCCTTTGGGTAAAAAATGCTTCTGTACCACAGTCTACGGGTTTAACTCTTCCAGCACAAAACATTGGAGAGGTTTCTAACCAAGGATTTGACTTTACTTTAGGATACCGTGACCAAATTGGTGATTTGACATTCAATGTAGGTTTAAATGGTGGTTATGCTAAGAACAAAATCTTGTTCTGGGATGAAGCTCCAGGTGCACCAGAGTGGCAAAGAACTACAGGTAAGCCAATGTATACTTATCAGGCATACTTGTATGATGGAGTATTCAAAGATCAAGCGGAAATTGATGCGAACACCATCAACTACAAAGCTATCGTGAACACCTTACGTCCGGGTGACATGAAATACAAGGATTACAACGGTGATGGAAAAATCACTCCAGATGATCAAGTACGTAATGACTTCACTCAATTGCCTTTATTCCAAGGTGGATTTAACTTAGGTGCTCAGTACAAAGGATTTGATTTGACGATTTTGTTCCAAGGAGCAGCCGGTGCACAACAATATGTAAGTGCTGGTGAATCTGGAAACATTGGTAACTTCCTTTTGGATATTTACAAAAATCGTTGGACAGTTGAAAATCCAAGCAGCGAGCATCCACGTATCGCTAACCGTAGTGACCAATACTATTCAAATAACAATACCTATTGGTTACGTAGTACTGACTACATTCGTTTGAAAAACTTAGAAATTGGATACAACATTCCAGCTTCTGCTTTAGCTAAAATAGGTTTGAAAAACTGCCGTGTTTACACGAATGGTTTGAACTTATTGACGTTTGACAAATTGAAAGTATACGATCCAGAATCATCTAATGCTACTGGACAGTATTACCCACAGTCAAGAATCATAAACGTAGGTTTAACAGCTACTTTTTAACTCATAAACTATCGTATTCATTATGAAAAAAAGAAACATAATCATTGCACTAGCATTTTTTAGTACCGTATTAACCAGCTGCAATGACGATTTTGTTAATACAAAGCCGCTGGACCAACTATCGGAATCGGTTGTTTGGACTGACCCTAACTTGGCCGAGGCATTCGTAACAGAATTGTACGGAGGTTTAGGAAACGGTGGATTTGACGAGCAAATGCTTGCTTCCCTAACGGACGAAGCATCCTTTACTCACCCGGGACGTGGTATTACTACCATCACGGAATCACGCTCTAACCCAGCAGATATTGGTTGGGTGAATGGTACACTTAGCTGGCAAAACATGTACACACGTATTCGTGCATGTAACTTGGCCTTAGCTAATTTGAAAAAAGCGACTACCTTCCCAACGGCCTTAGTGGAGCGTTTAACAGGTGAAGCTAAATTCATGCGTGCTTATTTTTATCACCAATTAGTTCGCTATTATGGTGGTGTACCTATCGTTGATAAAGCCTATGCTTTAACGGATTCAGACTTCCTTACTCAAAGAAATACCATGGAAGAATGTATCAACTTTATCGTGAAAGATTGCGATGAAGCAGCAGCTTTATTGAATGGTAAATCATTGGCAGCAGGAAGAGGAAGTAGAGCTGCTTGTTTAGCGTTAAAATCACGTATCCTTTTATATGGAGCTAGTGATTTATACGATGCTACAACAGCGAAATCTAAGTCAACTGCTATGGCTGCATTTGCTACTCCAGCAATCTTAGCCTATACTTCTGGCGACCGCGCGGCTCGTTGGACAAAAGCCAAAGATGCTGCTAAGGCTGTATTGGATTTACCTGGATTTGGTAATGCATTGAACTTATCTGCACCAGCAGAGAAAAATGATGCTGTTACGAACTATCAAAATAACTCATTAGCAAAAAATGGTGGTGAAAAAGAATTAATCTTTGCTCGCTATTTCATCAATGCTAAACAAGAAAATGGTGGTCGTATCGGTTTATTTAATGGTCCAAATGGATACCACAACTGGGCTGGAAATGCTCCTATTCAAAACTTCGTAGATGATTACGAAATGATGGATGGTTCTAAGTTCTCTTGGTCTAACCCAGGCCATGCAGCTAGTCCATATGATAATCGTGATCCACGTTTCTATGCGACTTTATTGTATGATGGTGCAAACTGGAAGCCTAGAACTGCTGACGTAGCTTCAAAAGATCCAATGAACCAAATTCAAACAGGTCAATATGAACTTTCTTCTGGCTCTGGAAAAGTATCTTACTTCGGTTTAGATACTCGTAAGAGTACAGTAGAGGATTGGAATGGTAGCTACACTGGATATTATTTCCGTAAGTTCACTGACCCTAATCCTGGAATTGTTGATCAAAATACATGGCAACAAATCCCTTGGCCTTTCTTCCGTTATACAGAAGCAGTCTTAAACTATGTTGAGGCTTGTATCGAATTGGGTCAAGATGCTGAAGCTCGTGCTTGGTTGAACAAAATTCGTTTCCGTTCAGGTATGCCAGCCGTAACAGAATCTGGCAGTGCTTTACGTGAGCGTTATCGCAACGAGCGTCGTGTGGAATTGGCCTTTGAAGAGCATCGTTACCATGATGCCCGTCGTTGGATGATTGCTACCAACACCTTAGGTGCGAAAGTGAAAATCATCAACGTGTTTGGTTCTTTGAAGCCAGGAAAAACAGTATCACTTTATAAGTATGATCCAAGCAGCTTTGATTATTCATATAAAGTAGTTGAAATGGACCCAGGTAAAGAGAACAGAACTTGGTTAGACAAGATGTACTTCTTGCCAATCCATCGTGATGAAATGAACCGTAATAATAAGTTGGTTCAAAATCCTGGATATTAATCTAGTATATTTGTAAGGAAATGGTAAAGTAGAAATGCTTTACCATTTCCTTTTTTCATTATTTATCCATTGTCACGTGAAAAATTATTTTGCTCTCCTACTTGTCATCATTAGCTTTTCTTGCCAAAAGGCAAAAACAGATTTAGAGAGCAATCCTGAACCTCAACTTTTCCAATTATTAAGTCCAGAACAAAGTCATGTCAATTTTGAAAACAAAATTGAAGAAGGATTAAATACCAATGTCCTGATGTATGAATACTTCTACAATGGTGGCGGAGTAGCGACAGGGGATTTGAATGGAGATGGAAAACAAGACATGTATTTTTCCAGTAATATGGAAAACAACCATTTGTACCTGAATCAAGGGAACTTGGTATTTAAAGAAGTAGCCGA
Source organism: Aquirufa aurantiipilula (assembly GCF_019923745.1). Classification (GTDB taxonomy): domain Bacteria; phylum Bacteroidota; class Bacteroidia; order Cytophagales; family Spirosomataceae; genus Aquirufa; species Aquirufa aurantiipilula. Next base: position 198,076 of record NZ_JAANOG010000004.1, on the reverse strand, counting down.
AATAGCTGGCGTTACAGGCAGACCAGGCCCATGGAAAACAGGGGTTTCCTTTGTGGACATCAATGGCGACAATAAATTAGATATTTACCTCTGTTATTCTGGAAATTTACCTCCAGATAAAAAACGAAACCAGTTATTCATCAATCAAGGAAATGATGCAGCTGGCGTCCCTTTGTTTAAAGATGAAGCAGCCGCATATGGCCTAGATAGCCCGGCTAATAGCACTCAGGCCGTTTTCTTTGACTACGATAAAGACCAAGATCTCGACATGATTTTGGTGAATCACAATCCTAAATCACTACCCATATTGGATGAAGCCAGCACTGCAGATTTGCTAAAAAAAGAAGATCTTAACAGTGGTTTACGCTTCTATCAACAAAAACAAAAAGGTCAATTCAGCGATGTTACCTCATCCTTAGGGATTACTAGCTCTACCCTATCTTATGGCTTAGCGGTGGGTATATCGGATGTCAATGCCGATGGCTGGTTGGATTTTTATGTTTCCAACGACTATACCATTCCCGATTATTTATACATCAACCAACTAGGGAAAAAATTCAAAAACGTCATTCAGAAAAGCATGGGACATACTTCCCATTTTTCTATGGGAAATGACATTGCCGATATCAACAATGATGGCCTGGCTGACATATTCACGTTGGATATGTTGCCTGAAGATAATTTGCGACAAAAGAATTTGATGGCTCCAGATAACTACGAGAAATTTAATTTCAATGTGGCAGTGGGTTTTGGCCATCAATACATGAGAAATATGTTGCAAGTCAACCAAGGCATTGACCCTACTACTCAAGAACCTAAATTTCATGAATTGGGACAATTGGCTGGAATCTCCAATACGGATTGGAGCTGGAGTGCACTGTTCGCAGATTATGATAATGATGGCTGGAAAGACTTGTACATCACCAATGGGTATTTAAGGGATTATACCAACCTGGATTTCCTTAAATACATGGGAGATTATGTTCAAAACAATCAAGCATCCATCCAAAGACAAAACGTGCTGGAATTAGTTCAAAAAATGCCTGCTTCCAACATCAGTAATTACATGTTTAAAAACCAGCAGAATGGTACGTTCAATTCCGTAACCAAAGCCTGGGGAATGGAAAATACCTCCAATAGTAATGGCGCTGCCTATGCTGATTTGGACGGCGATGGCGACTTAGAGCTGATTGTGAATAACATCAATAAACCTGCATTCATATTTGAGAATAAAAGTAACGAACTCAAAAAAGAGAATAAAAACCTTCAAATTAAACTTCAAGGAGACGGCTTAAATACCCTTGGTTTAGGGGCCAAAATCTGGGTTTATCAAGGTGGTAAAAACCAATATTTTGAACAAAATTTATACCGAGGATATCAATCAAGTGTGTCTCCAATATTGCATGTAGGTTTAGGAAGTAATGCACCTATTGATTCCGTTCAAATCGTTTGGAATTCAGGTAAATCCCAAGTGATCAAAAAAGTGGTTGCCAGCCAAATTACTTTAAAAGAATCCGAAGCGAAAGTCCTTCCTTCTAAAAGCCAAAATTCAGAAAGCCCGCTATTTGTTCAAGTAAAAACCTTACAAAGCTTTGAGAAAGCACAGGAGGAATTCAATGATTTTAAACGCCAAACCCAAATCACTCTTCCTTTATCTTATGTAGGTCCATGCCAAAGTACAGGTGATGTCAATGGGGATAAATTGGAAGATATATTTGTTGGAAATCAAGCTGGCAAAGGTGCTACATTATACCTTCAACAAAGCACTGGAGAATTTAAACGAGTGCCTTCAGCCATGAGTCAAGACAATGGTTTTGAGGATAGTGATGCCCAGTTTTTTGATGTTGATGGAGATGGTGATCTAGATTTATGGGTTGTCAGTGGTGGCTATGGATTGATGGAAGCAAATGATGCCAAACTGGCTGATCGCTTGTATATCAATGATGGTAAAGGGAATTTCAAAAAATCAACTGTTCCATTACCTAGTCTAGGAGTCAGTAAATCTTGTATTCAAATCATTGATATCAACCAAGATCGCTTACTGGATGTATTCGTAGGTGGACGAGTGATTCCAGGTAAATATCCCGAATGTCCTGCCTCCTTTGTCCTACTCAATCAAGGTGCTGGTAAATTCAAAAATATTAGCGCACAATTTCCCGCCATACAACACGCTGGAATGGTGACCGACGCCGCTTGGGACGATTTAAATCAAGATGGAAAGAAAGAGTTGGTTTTGGTGGGAGAATTCATGCCTATCAAAATCTTTACGCTGAATAACAAAGCCTTTGAAGAAAGCACATCGACATTCTTTGAAAACTCTCCTCAAGGTTTATGGAATAGCATTCGAATCGAAGATTTGAATCGGGATGGGAAGAAAGAAATATTGGTAGGTAATTTAGGTCTAAACAGTCAATGGAAAGCGTCAACTGAGCAAGCTATGGAACTGCATTACAAGGATTATGACCAAAATGGCTCCATAGATCCTATTTTATGTACTTATGTCAAAGGTGAGTCTGTACCTTTCATGACAAGGGATGAATTATTGGATCAAATGAGTATCATGCGTACTCGATTTACGGATTATCAAAGTTTTGCTGAAGCTAAATTGTCGGATATTATCACGGAAGAAGAGCAAAAAGGAGAGCAAGTTTGGAAAGCTACTGAATTAAAAACCTCTCTCTTTCAACTGAATTCTAAAGGTCAATTTGAATCCGTCAAATTACCTTGGGAAGCACAATCCTCCCCTATTTACGCCATCGCAGTCCTACCTAAAGATGGGCAAAAAGATGCGGATATCGTGCTAGCTGGTAATATGAACCATGCCAAATTACGGATTGGTAAAATGGATGCCAATTCAGGTTTAGTCTTGACATCCAAAGGTAATTTAAGCTATGAGGCCCTTTCCCCTAAGAAAACAGGACTTTGGTTACAAGGAGATGTTCGGTCCATGCAAGTAATGGGAAAACAATTGTTTATAGGAATCAACCAAGGAGGCATCTTACAATACAAAGCGACAAAATGATGAAAAAAATCATCCTCTTTCTATCCTTTTTGGCTTGTTGGGCTTGTACTTCAGAGTCTAAGAAAATCCAATTTTCGGGGACCGAAATAGATAAAGTGGTCCAAGAAATGACTGAAATGATGATTCATGATGTCAGTAATCCACCATTGGCCATGCGCTTTTTCTCTTATGCTTGTTTAGCTGGCTATCAGGTCATGACGGAAGCGGATTCAAGCTTGAATGCATTTCAAAAACAGTTCAACGCCTATCCTTCTTTCACACCAGATAAATCCCTAGAAGCCCCAGAATTCACAGCCGTATTGGCCATGATGGAAGTCTCTCAAAAGATGCAACCTTCCGGTGGCCGAATGAAAGAATTTGAATCGCGTTATATTGATTCATGTCGTCAATTAGGTTTATCAAATGAAGTAATTGAAAGTTCTACCCAAAAAGCGCAAGCTGTGGCAAAGGTTATTTTAGCCTATGCCAAAGCAGATGGCTATAATAAACTCAGTAATTTCCCAAAGTATACTCCCAAGAAAACGGCTGGCTCTTGGTATAGTACGCCTCCAGGATATTTCCCGGCGGTTGAACCCTACTTTTATCGCATAAGAAGTTTTAGTTTAGACACCAATAAGATAGAGGAAATTCCTGCACCAGCTCCTTATTCAGAATCCAATTCCTCTAACTTCTATGCTTTAAGTAAAGCGGTTTATGAGGCAAACAAGTCGGAAGAAAATCTAAAAATTGCAGCCTTTTGGGATTGTAATCCCTTTGCACTGAATGACCAAGGCCATTTATTGATTGGTATGAAAAAAATATCTCCTGGAGCCCATTGGATGGGTATTGCGGGAATAGCTAGTGCCAAAAAGCAATTAAAATTTGGAGAAAGTTTAGCCATCAGAACAGCCCTAGCAACCAGTTTAATGGATGCCTTTTGGTTATGTTGGAGAGAAAAATACCACAGCCACCGTATCAGACCGGAAACCGCCATCCGCAAATTAATCGACCCAACTTGGAAGCCCTTTTTACAAACACCACCTTTCCCAGAATATCCGAGTGGACATTCCACGGTTTCTACAACAGCGGCTATTGTCTTAACCCATTTCTTTGGTCCTAATTTTGCCTATACAGATACTGTAGAAAAACGTTATGACATCCATGACCGTTCTTTTACTTCTTTTGAAGCGGCTGCTCAAGAGGCTAGTATTTCCCGTTTTTACGGTGGAATTCATTACATGGATGGTATAGAAGCCGGACAAACCCAAGGCCGAATTTTAGGCAAACATTTTTTAACCTTATTGAAACATGAAAATTAAATTATTATTACTCCTAAGCATCTTTGCTTTCCAATCACAAGCCCAAAATGCTTCCAAAGAAGCTTGGGAATCCATGTTCAATGGTAAGGACCTAAATAATTGGACACCTAAAATCCGCAATTCTCCTGCCGGAGTCAATTACGGAAATACCTTTCGCGTGGAGGATGGAAAATTAGTTGTACGCTATGATTCTGCGGCCTATCCCAATTTTGATGAACGATTTGGTCACTTGTTTTACAAGAAAAAATTCGGCTATTACCGTATCCGTTTGAATTACCGCTTTGTAGGAGAACAGGCCATCAAAGGACCAGGTTGGGCTATCAGAAATAGTGGTATCATGGTGCATGGGCAAACCGCTGAAAGCATGGGTTTGAAACAAGACTTTCCGGTGTCCATTGAAGTACAATTATTGGGAGGCAACGGTAAGGATAAAAGAACTACTTGTAATTTATGTACCCCAGGTACTAACGTAGAAATGAATGGCAAGTTATTTACTCCTCATTGCATTAATTCACAATCAGATACCTTTCATGGGGATCAGTGGGTACAGGCGGAGGTGCTTGTTTTAGGGGATTCTTTGATTCGTCATTATTCCAATGGTAAAGAGGTTTTAGCGTATCAGAGACCACAAGTAGGAGGTGGAAATGTAAGTGGGCAAGATGTGATTTTTGGCAAATCTGGTGAGCTTATCAAAGAAGGAAGTATTTCATTACAAAGCGAAAGTCATCCGGTAGAATTCAAGAACATTGAAATCCTGAATTTGGAAGGTTGTATGAATCCAGAAGCCTTGAATTATAAAACGTACTTCGTTAAATCGAAACCCGAAGATTGTCTATTCAAGAAGAAAAAGAAAAAATAAATACCTTATTTGGACCTTTAAATAAGAAAATAGGCTATCCTATGGTATCATTTTAAGGAAAAATGAAGATATTGAAAAAGCATTAGCATTTGCTCTAAGCCATTTAGCGAACATATAAAAAAAGTACTATTATTGAAATCTCCAATCGGTAATTTAATACCAGTAAACTTGGTAAAATAAATGAAATTTGGGTAATTTGGCGGTTCGGATAATTATCTTCCAATTGCCTAAAGAGAAATAATTCAATTATAAATTTTATATCGCATGTGTGGAATCGTAGCATATATAGGTCATCAAGCAGCCTATCCTATCATTTTAAAAGGTTTAAAAAGATTAGAATATAGAGGCTACGATAGTTCGGGAATTGCCTTATTTGGCAAACAAATTGAATCTTACAAAAAGAAGGGTAGAGTCAGTGAATTAGAGACTTGGGATGCCCCTATTTTACAAGAAGCACATGCTGGAATTGGTCATACGCGTTGGGCTACTCACGGAGAACCTACTGATGCCAATGCCCATCCACACCAATCCAATAGTGGCAAAATCACTTTGGTGCACAATGGCATCATCGAAAACTATGCCTCATTAAAAGCTGAATTAATCCAAAAAGGCTATACTTTCAAAAGTGAGACTGATACTGAAGTATTGGTTAATTTCATTGAAGACATTCAAATCAATAATAATTCAACCTTAGAAGAGGCCATGCGCATTGCCTTGAAAAGGGTGGTTGGGGCCTATGTCATCATTGTATTGGAAGAGGGTTATCCAGACCGATTAATTGCTGCCCGAAAAGGTAGTCCTCTAGTGATTGGTGTAGGAGAAGGAGAACACTTTTTGGCTTCAGACGCCTCTCCCATCATTGAATATACCAAGAGTGTTATTTATGTCAATGATTATGAATTGGCTATTATTTCCAAAGATGACATCATCTTAAAAAATCTAGGTAATGAGCCTGTAACACCTTATATCCAACAATTGGATATGGAATTGGCTCAAATTGAAAAAGGAGGCTTTGATCATTTCATGTTGAAAGAAATCTTTGATCAGCCAGCCAGTTTAACGGATTGTTTACGAGGTCGACTGGATGTAGCTAGCTTAAGTTTAACCTTAGCGGGTGTAGACCAACATTTATCGGTGTTCACCCAAGCGAAACGCATCATCATTGTGGCCTGCGGAACTAGTTGGCATGCTGGCCTAATTGCTGAATACATGATCGAAACGATTTGTCGGATTCCTGTGGAAGTAGAATATGCTTCTGAGTTCCGATACCGTAATCCCATCATACATTCTGGGGATGTGATTATAGCGATCTCCCAAAGTGGTGAAACGGCAGATACTTTGGTGGCGATCGAACGAGCCAAGGAACAAGGAGCCTTTATTTTTGGCGTAGTGAACGCGGTAGGCTCCTCTATCGCAAGACTTTCCCATGCAGGAGCTTACACTCATGCAGGACCGGAGATTGGCGTAGCTAGTACCAAAGCCTTTACGGCCCAATTAACCGTGTTGGCCATGATGGCTTTGAAAATTGGTAAAGCCAAGCAAACATTATCCGATGCGGATTACAAGCATTATTTAGTGGAATTGTCTCAAATCCCAGAGAAGGTTCAGGTGATTTTATCCTCTCATGAATTGATAAAAGAAGTCGCTCAAGTTTATGCTGAAGCGAATAACTTCTTGTTTTTAGGAAGGGGCTATAATTTCCCGGTAGCCTTGGAGGCCGCCTTGAAATTGAAAGAAGTGAGTTATATCCCATGTTCGGGATATCCATCGGGAGAGGTAAAACATGGCCCTATCGCCTTAGTGGACGAGACCTTACCAACTTTATTCATTGCTACCAAAGACAAATATTACGATAAGATTGTCAGCAACATACAGGAAATCAAAGCCCGCAAAGGCAAAGTGATAGCCATCATCAATCCGGACGACACGGCCATCCGAGGCGTATCGGATCATGTGATGGAAGTCCCAGAAACCGATGAATTATTAGCGCCTTTATTAACGGTCATTCCTACCCAGTTAATGTCGTACTACATCGGCGTATTACGCGGATTGGATGTCGATAAGCCAAGGAATTTGGCTAAGAGTGTGACGGTGGAATAGTTTGGAAGGGTTGGCTTCGAGAGCCTCAGCAAATTGAGAACCTCATTGAAAATTAAACGTTGGCTTCGAGAACCTCAGCCAACGTTTTTTAGCTTAAATGCTTGTTCGACATGTTCCGAAGGGCATGGCAAAAGCGGAATTCACAGGATTTCCACCAACGCTGTCAAGGTTTAAAACCTTGACAGCGTTAGGTGCAAACCTAGCATTTTTCAGTCAAAATCACGGGGATCTCCCAACAGATTATCAGTAGATCGATATTTTTTTAGACTTTTGTAGATGCTTGGAATCTTCCTATCTTTAATTTCGTAAACCTTTCCTATGAAATCATTTTTCCTGTTCGCTAGTTTAGCGTTGTTTGGCTTTTTTGCCCAAGCACAAGTCAATAAAGCTCCTGCCTATCCGCTCATCACCCATGACCCCTATTTCAGTGTTTGGTCTTTTACAGATCAATTGAATCAGTCTGTCACGCGGCATTGGACAGGTTCGGATCAATCTTTAGTGGGCCTATTGGAAGTGGACGGAAAAACCTATCAATTCCTGGGTGCCTTGCAATATCCCTCCACAGGCATTGTTGCCCATGCCGAAAATAATCAGCCAATCGAGGTGCAATACACGGAAACCAAACCTGCCGAGGATTGGATGACTTCCCACTTCAATGATACCTATTGGAATAAAGGCAAACTACCTTTTGGTAAAGGTTGGGATAACAAATGGAATACGCCTTGGAACACCAAAAACATTTGGGTAAGACGTGCCTTTGATTTACAAGACATCGACATTGATCAACTAATCCTTCAACTGCGCCATGATGATGACGTGGAAGTTTACCTAAACGGATACCCTGTTTATTCGTGCGAAAACTGCCATACCAAGCAATTGAAAGACTATCCACTTAGTGATATCATTAAAAGCAAGCTAAAAAAAGGCAAAAACATCTTGGCTATTCATTGCATGAATCCCGTAGGAAATTCTTGGCTAGATGCCGGTTTTGCTAAACAAACTCGCTCCACTCAGTCGAACCTAGCGACACAAAACTCCGTCCAAATCACCGCTACGCAGACAAGCTACCAGTTCACTTGTGGACCCGTTAAATTACAAGTGAATTTCCTTTCTCCGCTCTTAGCATCCAACCTTGATTTACTTTCAAGACCTGTTTCTTACATCAATTTTGGCATACAATCCACAGATAATAAAACGCATAAAACCAAAATCACTTTTGGCCTGTCTTCGGATATAGCTAAAAATGAAAAAGAACAAATGGTCCAAGTAAGTACGGGCAAAAAAGGCAATGTTCGCTATTTGAAAACGGGGCTCAGTCAACAAAAAGTACTCAATAAAGTGGGCGACGATGTTCGAATCGACTGGGGATATGCCTATTTAGCGACTAATCAAGCTAAGCAGCAATTAAAGACGCTTTCTCAATCTCAATTGATGAGCCTTGCCGATGGCAAAAAACCTTCCGGCGAATCAGGAAGTACGGATTATTTGGTTGCCTCATGGGATGTAAACGCCACTAAATCCAATCAAAATTCGAGCATCATGCTGGCTTATGATGATTTGTATTCCATTCAGTATTTCCAGAAAAATTTACAAGCTTGGTGGAAAAAGAACTTTGCCAGCATGGATGATTTGCTTCTAAGAGCTGCGCAAGAATATCCGAGTATTCTGAGTCAATGTAAAAACTTCGACAAACAGTTATATCAAGAAGCGCTTCAAGCCGGAGGAAAAGAATATGTGGAACTTTGTGTTGCTGCCTACCGACAATCACTAGCGGCACATAAATTAGTTCGAGGAGAAAAAAATGAGGTGCTTTTCCCTCAAAAAGAAAACTTCAGTAATGGTTCAATTTGGACGGTGGATGTCACTTATCCTTCTGCCCCTTTGAGTCTTATATACAATACTAAATTACTGCGTGGAATGGTTGAGCCTTTGATTTATTACAGCGAAAGTGGCCAATGGAAAAAACCTTTCCCGGCACATGACATTGGTACCTATCCTTTGGCGAATGGACAAACCTATCCGGAAGATATGCCGGTGGAAGAAGCAGGAAATATGATTCTGTTAACTGCGGCTATTTGCAAGGAAGAAAACAGCACACAAATCGCCAAAGCACATTGGCCTACCCTAACCCGCTGGGTGGACTTTTTAGTCAAGGACGGTTTAGATCCTGCCAATCAATTATGTACGGATGATTTTGCAGGACATTTGGACCGCAATGCAAATCTATCCATCAAAGCGATTGTAGGTATTGGATCTTACGCTCAAATGGCCCGACAAATGGGTTTGAAAAGCACTGCTGACTCCATGCAAAGTATTGCTAAAAAATATGCCTTAAAATGGATGGAAATGGCCGATGAAGGAGATCATTATGCCTTGACTTTCAACAAAAACAATACCTGGAGTCAAAAGTATAACCTTGTTTGGGACAAATTATTAGGACTCAATCTATTCCCGAGATATGTGTACGAAAAAGAAATGGCTTACTATTTGAAAAAGCAAAACACCTACGGTTTGCCTTTGGACAGTAGAAAAACCTATACCAAAAGTGATTGGATCATGTGGACTGCCACTCTTTCTGACAAACCCGAAGAATTCAAGGCTTTGGTACATCCTATCTATCAATTCATGCAAGAAAGTTCATCACGCGTGCCTTTGAGCGATTGGCATGAAACGACTAATGGCAAACAAGTAGGTTTCCAAGCTAGAAGTGTGGTGGGCGGCTACTTCATCAAAATGTTAGAACAGCGTTGGGCAAAACGTAAATTGAGATAAAAGCTATGCAAGAACTTGTTTGTACCACCCCATTTGAATGGAAATACCAAGAGTCTGAAAGACCCAAATTGAAAGATGGCATGGCCATTCTTAAGATTAAACAAGTGGGTATTTGTGGAACAGATTTGCATGCTTTTGAAGGGACACAACCCTTTTTTTCCTACCCTCGTATCTTAGGACATGAATTTGTAGGTGAAATCGTGGAGATTAGTTCTGGATCTAAAATTCCCATCGGAGCCAACGTTAGTGTCATTCCCTACTATTCTTGTGGAAAATGCGTGGCTTGTCGACAAGGTAAAACCAATTGCTGTCAGACACTTAGCGTACTAGGCGTACATGAAGATGGCGCTATGCGAGAATATTTGCAAGTTCCTATTGAAGCTTTGGTCTATGACGAACAACTCAGCCTAGACGAATATACCTTATTAGAACCTTTGTCTATCGGTGCCCATGGGGTTCGACGAGCAGACATAAAAAAGAATGATTGGGTCTTGGTGGTGGGTGCTGGACCTATTGGATTAGGAGTGATGGAAATGGCGCGCATTGCGGGCGGACAAGTGATTGCTTTAGACGTGAATGAAGGCAGATTGGAATTCAGTAGAAATGTAGTGGGAATTTCACATACGATTCAAGTGGGTCAAGAGGATGTGATGGCGCGTTTGCAAGAAATCACTCAGGGTGATATGCCGCAAGTCATCATTGATGCCACAGGAAATAAAAAAGCTATTGATTCTAGTTTTCAGTACATGGCTCACGGAGGTAAATACATTCTGGTAGGTTTACAATTAGACCATGTTCAATTCTCCCATCCAGAATTTCACAAGCGAGAGGGAACTTTGATGAGTAGTAGAAATGCCACACGAAGCGATTTTGAATGGGTGATGGATTGTATGAAAAAAGGTTTAATACATACCAAAGACTTCATTACTCATCGCACTAAATTTCAAGATGTATCTACTCATTTTGAATCCTTTTTAGATCCTGCGCAAGCAGTCATCAAGGCGGTTGTAGAATTTGATTCTTAAAACAATATCAAGGGAATGCTAGTTAGAAAAGCATATTCCATCCTACATGCCTGAGTCCATCATATCCATACAACATCTTTCCAAAAGCTTTGGCACTTTCCAAGCGGTGAAGGATGTTAGCTTTCAGGTCTTCAAAGGTGATGTTTTTGGATTTCTAGGACCCAATGGGGCTGGAAAAAGCACGAGCATGCGCTGCATGTTATCCTTAATAAAAGCCGATTCAGGAGATATTCGTTTATTTGATTTGCCTATCAAAAACCATCGTGAAGAAATTTTACGCAGGACGGGCAGCATAGTCGAAAAACCCGATTTTTATAAATACCTAAGCGCTTACCGAAATCTGGATATTTTTGCCCGAATTTCAGGAACCTATTCCAGCAAAAAAGAAATATATGCCATGTTGGATTTTGTGGGATTGAATGGTCGAGAACACGACAAAGTGGGAGGTTTTTCTCATGGTATGAAGCAAAGGTTAGGAATAGCGCAAACGCTATTGCACAATCCCGATTTGATCGTCTTGGATGAACCAACCACCGGATTAGATCCCCAAGGCATCATAGATATCAGAAACTTGATTTTGAGATTAAAAGAAGAACATCAAAAAACCATCTTGCTTTCTTCACATGATTTAAGTGAAATCGAAATGATTGCTAATCGGATGGTCATCATCAACAAAGGAAAATCCATCGTAGAAGGTTCCGTGAAAGAACTCATGTCTACAGAAAACCTCTTCATTCGGTTGGAGGTTGAACCGCAACAAAAAGCATTGGAAGTACTGAAAAATGCTTTTCCTGATATTCCAATACAAGTAAAAGGAGAAAATCAATTAGAATTTCATTTGAATCGAAATCAAGTGCCAAGCATCAGTCAGCTCTTGAATTCACATGAAATTGCCATTTACTCCTTAGAGTCCAAACGCAGTTTGGAAGATTATTTCATTAAAATTGTCCAACAAGATGCTATTTAAAAGCGTATATAATGAATTCATCAAGATTGCTGCCAAACCCAGAAGCTATTTGGGAATAGGGGCAATTACGCTGTTGGTAGGGGTCATTTTATTCGCCTTAAAATCGGATGGATTATCGATTTTATCATTTGTCACATCCTCATTTGAACAAACCTTAAGTTTTGAAGGCAACTTGCTTAATGGAAATCTGATAGCCTTCATCATCTTACAAATGCTTTTGGTTCAAATTCCCTTATTGGTGGCCTTGGTCACCGGCGACTTGATTTCTGGAGAATTTGCCATGGGAACCATCCGTATTGTGATGACGAAACCCATTTCACGGACTACACTCCTACTATCTAAGTTTATTGCTGGAGCTGTTTATACGGCCTGCATCATCATTTGGTTAGGTATTATGGCCCTGATATTTGGAAGAATATTTTTCGGAACAGGTGATTTGATAGTTTTGAATACCGACGGCCTAGTGATTTTACAAGAGCACGATGTCCTATGGAGGTACCTCAGCGGATTTGCGGTGGCATTTTTGGCCTTATTGACAGTCGCATCTTTGTCGATATGTTTGTCTTGTTTTTCAGAAAACTCCATTGGCCCCATTGTGGCAACCATGTCCATTATCATACTTTTCACCATCATTGGTACCTTAGAAGTTTCTGTATTTGACTCCATTCGTCCCTATTTATTTACGACCCACATGGCTTCTTGGAGAAACTTTTTTGAAGAGCCACTACCCAAAACGGAAATCATTAAATCTGTCATTATTTTGGTAGCTCATATTTTGCTCTTCTTAGGCATTTCCATGTATACCTTCAACAAAAAAGACATCAGCGCCTAATGAAAATTCTATTGACCATCTGTCTTTATATCTGTTCGCTTTTCCAAGTCATAGGACAAGATGCGCAAAAAACCATTCAGGCACTTCAACAAAAATGGAGCCTAGTCAAGGATTATTCAGTTGATCTGAATATCAAATCGAATATCCCTTTGATCAAGATTCTTCCTGTCAATGCAACATTGTATTTTAAACAAAAAGATCAATTTCATTTAAAATCAAAGGGCATAGCCATTTTACCTAAAAAAGGTTTTGGAGATTTAGCTCAATTGTTGGCTCATCAAGATCAATTCAACGCCATCAGTACAGGCAAAGAATTGATTAAAAACAAGGAAACGGAAATCATCACTTTGTTACCCAACGGAGAAAGCGAAGATGTTATTTTGGCCAAATTGTGGATAGATAAAAACAATAACTTGGTCTTGAAATCTCAAATCACATCGAGAAGTAATGGAACAGTAAGTACGGATTATGCTTACGGTACAGAGGCCAAATGGGGTTTACCAGAGCAACTTATTTTTACGGTGGATGTCAAAAAATTCAAAGTTCCCAAAGGCGTTGTGGTAGATATCAATAAAACCCAAACAGTAGATACGCAAAAACAAGTAGCTAAAACCGGCGATATCACAGTGAAATTTTCTAATTACAAGATCAATCAAGGAATAGCGTCCTCCATTTTCAAAAATTAAACTCATGATAGCCCATTTAGCCGACATCGAGTCGATGGATAAGTCGTTTCGGACGAACTTGATTAATCATCTAACTGGTGCTAAGGCGGTTCATTTAATGGGAACATACAATGAACAACATCAATCCAATTTGGCCATTTTTAGTAATGTGATCCACATTGGGGCGAATCCTGCCATGATGGGCGTTTTGTTTAGACCTGTTGGTGCTGATAGTCATAGCTATAAAAACATTCAAGCCAATAAGCGATTTACTCTAAATCAAATTCCACTTTCCATGGTCCCGCAGGCTCATCAGACATCTGCTAGATATCCTTGGGGAAAATCTGAATTTGATGCCTGTGGCATAGAAGAAGAGTGCATCCCTGAATTTGATGGACCTTTTGTGAAGAATAGTTTAGTCAAAATTGGATTAACTTGGGAAGAAGAACATTTGATCAAATCAAACCAAACCGTTTTATTAGTCGGCAAAATCCAATATATTTCCATTCAAGATTCCATTCTTCTGCCTGATGGACATATTGATTTGGAGCTAGCCCAAAGTGTAAGTGCAGGAGGATTGGACACTTATTATCAAATAAAAAAATTGGCCCAACTCCCTTATGCCAAGGTTTTGGCAGATGCACCTGATGAACCTAGAAGAAATTCGTGATTACGCACTGAGTTTACCCAATACAGAGGAAAGTCTTCCTTTTGGCCCAGACAACTTGGTGTTCAAGGTCAACAATAAAATGTTTCTGCTACTTTCCTTGGATGAAATCCCAGTGAAATTTAATGTTAAATGTGACCCTGATCGGGCTATTGATCTAAGAGAAGAATTCCCAGATAGTGTGTTACCGGGTTACCACATGAATAAAAAGCATTGGAATACCATTGTAGTCAATGGTCAAATCGCTTTCGCCACATTGAAAGAGATGATTTCGGATTCTTACACCTTGGTTTTGAAAAAATAAACCTTCGCTCCGGCCTAACGCTGGCAAGGTTTGGAACCTTGACAGCGTTGCGCGTCTCAGAGCGAACGATTTAAAAAGTGATTTGTTGTCCAAGATATTGATAACTATCCTAATGCTTTTCGGAGTAATTCAACACTTTTTCGAACACCCGAATAGGCATTTTCTCTGCCTTCAAATTCGATGGAAATATAACCTTGGTAATTTACTTTCTTTAAGATATTGATAATTCGCTTGTAGTCTAATTCCAAAGAATACCATTCGCCTCCTCCATAATAGGTTTTAGCCTGAACGAAACTTGCTTTTGGAGCTATTTTCTCCAATTTGTCATAAGGATCTTCCAAGAAATTTCCAGTATCCATCAATAAACCCAACCAAGGAGAATTAACCGTATCATGGATTCGCAACATTCCCTCAGGCGTTGACCCTAATCCCCAGTGGTTTTCAAGTGCCAACAACACTCCACATTCCTCTGCCTTCGCTAAACATCGTTGAATACCTTCCACACACCACTTATATCCATCATCTTCCGTATAACCTGGCAAAATAGGCTCTATACCCCTATTTTTCATTAAATCATCAAAGGATTTAATGGTATTCCACCGTCCCGTATTTAAACGCAAACAAGGGATACCCATTTTATAGGCCAATTCAATGCAATGAATCGTATGATCTACATGTTTTTTTAATTCCTCTTTATCGGGAGTTACAAATCCCTGATGAATGGATAAACAAGTCAAGGCTATTCCATTTAAAAATGCATGCTTCTTGATTTTTTGCAAATAGGCATTGTCTTCACTTTCCATTTGTCTGTGTAAGACATCAATCCCTTCCAATCCCAAAGCTGCCGCATCATCTATCACCTTTTCAATCGGAAATTTATCGCCCTTAAAATGCCAGTAAGAATAACTGGAAACACTTAACTTAATTTTTGGCTGTAATTTAGGTGCCAAAATTTTATCTTGAATTGAGGGCATGCCCGTGGCTAAGCCTGTCAATAAGGAGGATTGTAAAAAATCTCGTCTTTCCATTTTTATGTTTATAGGTATGATAACCCAATTTAAAATTTTCCTTTGATCAAATGCATGAATTCATTAGAAATTTACGGTCAATGCTGACCTGTAGGCTTCTTTGACAAGAAGCATTCGGTAATAATTTGCCGAAAATTACCTTTTAATATACGTTTCAACAGGCATTTTAGTAAATTTAAACTCTCACCATACTACATGAATCTACTCTATAAAATCCCTTCTTATATTTTTGGACTATCCATCTATCTTTGTTCCCTTATTTCTTTGGGACAAAATAAAAGCACAAATACTTGGCAAATAACTAATTTCACCAAGCAAGATGCGGCGAATCCCATCCTAAAACCTGACTTAAAACAGCAGTTCTTTTGCCCCGTTCAAGGCAAAACAGTTGGCTGGGAAAATAAAAATGTACTCAATCCTACAGCTTTAATAAAAGATGGAAAAGTGCATTTACTTTACAGAGCCCAAGATTCTTTAGGTACTTCCCGCATCGGCTTAGCCATTAGTGATGATGGTATTCATTTCAAAAAAATGCCTCAACCCATTCTTTTCCCAGAACAAGATGCATTTAAAAAATACGAATGGCCGGGAGGAATTGAAGATCCGCGTATTGTTCAAACAGAAGAAGGAAGCTATCTAATTACCTATACTTCTTATGACGGAAAAACAGCCCGTTTATGCTTTGCCACTTCGACTGATTTAATCCATTGGAAAAAAATGGGCCCCATGTTGAAAGATCCTAAATACATTGACCTTTGGTCGAAATCTGGCGCCATCGTTGTCAAACAAGTAGGCTCAAAAATGATTGCCACGAAAATAAATGGCTCCTACTGGATGTACTTTGGTGATACCGATTTATTCATGGCTCAATCCAAAGACCTAATTCAATGGAATGTATTGGAAGATGCTGAAAACAAACAAAGAATATCGGTACTGCAACCTAGAAAAGGCTATTTCGACAGTCGCTTAGTGGAACCTGGCCCCTATGCATTAATGCAAAAATCAGGTATTTTATTGATTTATAATAGCAGTAATGCGGCTAATTTCAATGATACTAAATTACCCAAATTCACCTATAGCGCAGCCCAAGCTTTATTCCATTTAGAAAGGCCATACCAGTTGATTCAGCGCTCTAATAAGCCCTTCATTTGGCCAAATAAAGTGTATGAACAAATAGGAGAAGTGAATGAAGTCTGTTTTGTGGAAGGCCTGGTTCCCTTTAAATCTCGCTGGTTTTTATATTATGGTACCGCTGATTCAAAAATTGCCGTTGCAACTAGTCCCCAAAGATGATGAATCAAAAAATCCCCCTTATTGGCATTCATCATGTGGCTATTATCTGCTCCAATTATGAACTATCCAAACAGTTTTATACGGAAATTTTAGGATTTGAGGAGATCCGAGAAGTATACCGAAAAGAAAGAGATTCGTATAAGCTAGATCTGAGCTTTCAAGGAGTCTATTTCATCGAGTTATTTTCCTTTCCAGAAACTCCTGCTCGTATATCTAGACCTGAGGCATGCGGTTTAAGACATATTGCCTTTGAAGTATCTAATTTGGATGATACGGTGCATATTTTACAACAAAAAGGCCTTATCTGTGAAGATATCCGAATCGATGAATTTACAGGAAAACGCTTTACCTTCACCAGTGACCCTGATCTTTTACCCATTGAATTTTACGAAAGATGAATCGAATAGAGAAGAAACCCATAGCCCATTTAGGCTACGAATTTGTCAATAAAACCTATTTGAAAGAGGGAGAAAGTGAATTCGATCTACGCAATAAAAATATCAATCTTTCCGACTACCGCCCTCTGGCTGCTCGTGAAATTGAAATCTTAGAAGCTAATTTTAACGAAGCAGAAAACTGGAAAGATATCCAGGTGAAACCCGGATTTAACCCGCACCTCATTAAAAATTGTCGGTTTTTTGGCATCATCCGAATTGGTATTTTAGAACATGTCTATCTGGAATTTAAAAACCTGAGAATGCCTGTTGGTATTTATAACAGCACCATCATCAGTAGTGATATTGGCGACAATGTCAGTATTGACCGGGTAAATTTATTGTCCAATTATCAAATTGGAAATGAAGTCATGATTTTGCAAGTTAATGAATTAGCTACTACGCCAACCGCCAAGTTTGGAAATGGTATTGTGAAGGAAGGAGAAGAGGAACGTATCCGAATTTGGTTAGAACTAGGAAATGAAAACGGCGGTAGAAAAGTGATTCCATTTGTGGGCATGCGACCTGCGGATGCCTATTTATGGACCCAAGATCGGGATGATGAAGTGCTTCAAGCACAATATAAAGCATTGACTCAAGCTGAATTTTCTAGTAAAAGGGGCTATTACGGTCAAATTGGAGACCGTACTGTGATTAAAAATACAGGGATCATCAAGGATGTGAACATGGGTTCTGACACCTACATTAAGGGTGCCAATAAATTAAAAAACTTGACCATCATTTCATACCCTGAAGCCAATACTCAAATTGGAGAAGGTTGTGAACTTGTCAATGGAATCATTCACGAGGGTTGCCGGATTTTTTACGGTGTTAAAGCAGTCCGATTTATTTTAGCTGCCCATTCTCAGTTGAAATACGGGGCCCGATTAATTAACTCTTTTTTAGGTAGTAATTCGACCATTTCCTGCTGTGAGGTATTGAATGCACTTATTTTCCCTGCTCATGAACAGCACCATAACAATTCCTTTCTTTGTGCGGCAATCATCAAAGGACAAAGCAATATGGCGGCTGGTGCTACGCTGGGTTCCAACCATAACAGTCGGGGTGCAGATGGGGAATTACAAGCAGGAAGAGGTTTTTGGCCAGGTCTTTCCATTAGCTTAAAGCATAATTCTAAATTTGCAAGTTTCAATCTTATTTCAAAGGGAAATTATCCAGCGGAAATTCAAAACCCATTGCCTTTTTCTTTGATTGGCAACGACGATGCCTCGGGAGGCTTATTAATCATTGCCGCTTATTGGTTCCAGTATAATCTCTATGCTTTAGCAAGGAATGCCTGGAAATTTGCCAACCGCGATCAAAGGATTAACAAAAACATGCTATTGGAATATGATTTCCTAGCGCCAGATACCATCGAAGAAATATTAAAAGCCTTAACCTTATTAGAAACTTGGGTGGGCGATGCTCTTCCAGAAAAGACGCAAGCAGCAGGTAAAAATTGGTTAGAAAACCCAGCCAACGAAAACGTCAATTTAGATGTTTGGGCAACTGGAATTGAAAACTCCAAACGCAAGAGTAAAATTGCCAAAAGTTATCGCGCTTACCATATTTTTAAGGATTTAATCCAGTATCATGCCTTTCAAGAATGGCTCTTAGCACAAGAAAGAAATCCCTCGATATCTGCCATTACGCTCTTAGAGAATGCTTCTAATAAATCAATATCTTCTTGGGAAAATCTTGGTGGACAATTGTTCCCTTCCAAGGCTGTTGATATGTTGAAATCAAATATTCGTTCAGGTAAAATTAATGCCTGGAGCCAAGTACATCAGTTTTACCAAGATCAGGCAGAGCAGTATCCTGACCTTAAATTCCAAAATGCCTTAGCTGCATTACAAATCATTGAAACAGAAAATATAGTTGATTCAGCATTCATTTTGAAATGGAAAAATAAGGCTATCGAAGTATCTGGATTCATTGCTAAGGGCATTGAAAGTTCACGTGCCAAAGATTTCCAAGATCCTTTCCGACAAGCCATGTTCCATAACCAAAAAGAAATGGAAAACGTGATTGGAGATTGGAAAGAGAATGATTTTATCATTCAGGCGCAGAAGACACATGAAGCCTTTGTCCAGAAAATTATACATTCTGGATTATAGATGATGAATTATTCTACATTGTAAAGGTTAATCCCAACGAAAGATTTGAACGGAGCTTGAGCGAAGCGGCAGGCGGATATTTGACCTTGCGCATTGGAAATGTGCGAAAGCGTCAAAGATTTAAGCCGTAAGCGGAGAGAAAATCGATTCTGCGAAGCAGAATTCGTCTTAGGATTAACCTTATTTCTTCTGTTTTTTTTTATTTTTTTTATGAAAAAAAAGAAACACGATGAAAAGTATTATTCCAACATTGTTAATGAAATAAAGAAAAATTTGTCAATACTTGAATACGACCTACCTTTTTCATGCATTGACATATTGATAACACATCAAAAAAAAATAGCCTCAAATGATATTTGAGGCTATTTTCATATTTATTATGCATTTATGGTTTGTTAGAATCCACTGGCAAGCGTTGTTCTCTGTTAGAAATTTCCCAAGCCATGTAGAAAACTAATCGACCTACTTTTTGAATTTGGTCAAATTCAATTTTCTCTACATCATCACCTGGTTGGTGATAATCATCATGAACGCCATTGAAGAAAAATGCCACTGGAATTTTATGCTTGGCGAAGTTGTAATGATCAGAACGATAATAAAAACGATTCGGATCATTAGGGTCATTGTATTTATAATCCAAATCTAAACCAATGTGCTTCTTGTTTTGCTCTTCCAATACCGCACGTAACTGAGATGATAATTTATCTGAGCCAATCTCATAGATATAATCTGGTTTACCCACATGCTCATCATCATAACGACCCACCATATCAATGTTCAAATCACAAACAGTATTTGCCAAAGGAAACAATGGGTGGTTCGAATAATACTCAGAACCTAACAAACCCTTCTCTTCACCTGTAACGGTCATAAACAAGATGCTTCTACGTGGACGATGCCCTTCCGCTGCCGCTTTACCAAAAGCTTCAGCCAATTCCATCACAGTAACCGTACCTGAGCCATCATCATTTGCTCCATTATTGATACGACCATCAGCAGAAATACCAATGTGGTCATAGTGGGCGGTAATCACAATTACCTCCGATTTCTTATCCGTTCCCTCTAAAAATCCCACTACATTGTAGGTGTCAACGGGGCTTTCCGTATTTTCTATTCTCAACTCAATGGTTCCAGCTTTAAATTTACTAGCTACTGATTTTTTTTCAGTTGAAACTTTGGTTTTAAAACCTTCAAGTGCCGCTACATCCGTTCCCAATAATTGAGCGGCCATAGCTGATGAAATCAAAATCACAGGGAATTCGGCATCTTTATTTGGAGTAACTTCTTTGAAAACCATACGCTCGTTACCAAAACGTTTCATCATAGCCTGACGCTGATTTACCTGAGCACTAAATGTTTTCTCATCCTTATCCGTAATGACAATCAAACCTGTAGCACCAGCCGCTTGAGCTAATTTCATTTTTTCTCTCCAGCCTGTTGCCTTACCGAATGGGGAAGGGTCTTTAGATCCAGAAAGTATATAGTTTCCTGCTTGATCTTTGGCTTCACCATCAATAACTACGACCATGGATCCTTTGGCTTTCAACTTATCAAAATCGGTAAAGGCGCCTTGTTGTACACCGTATCCTGCAAAAACAGTTGGAATCTTTGAGCCTGCGGCAACTGGAGCTAAAGCATAGGCCATAAAATCAGATAAATAGCCATAGGATTTCCCTTTGATTTGGGCTGTTACATTTGTCCAAGCACGATTGACTAAATCAACTTTTTGAAAATAACTGCCTTGCACTGGAGCTAATCCAACTGCCTTAAAATGATTGGCGATGTAATTGGCAGCTACTTTTTGTTCTGCTGAACCCGTATTTCTTCCTTTCAAGCTATCAGAAGCAATAAAAGTCAAATGTTTTTTCAAATCTTCAGCCTTAATCGTATAGGCATATGGCACTGGATTTGATTGAGCAAAGAGGCTCAAAGGAATAAGTTTTGCAACTAAAAAAAGTGCTAAAACCGAATAGTAAGTCTTTTTCATTTTGTTGAGGAAAAAATTAAGTTCGCAAGATAAGAATTGAAAAATAAATCCCATAAAAAGTTTAATTTTACAACGTTTTTTCACACAAATTTCGCCTTCATCCTATGATCCCCAATTTCAAATACAGGGAAGATTTTTCATTGCGTCACAACAATTCTAATCCAACTGATATCGCGGCCATGTTAAAAACCATTGGCGTAGATAGTCTGACTACTTTAATTCAACAAACTGTTCCTCAACCTATACGTTTAGCGCAAGGTTTACGACTACCAAATCCCAAAACAGAGTTTGAATTTTTACGTGATTTCAAACAAATTATGGGACAAAATAAAATATTCAAAAGCCATATAGGCTTAGGATATTATGACACCATCGTACCTTCTGTTATTCTACGGAATATCTTAGAAAACCCTTCTTGGTATACTGCTTATACACCTTATCAAGCGGAAATTGCGCAAGGACGTTTAGAGATGTTGTTGAATTACCAAACCATGATCATAGATTTGACTGGAATGGAATTGGCGAATGCCTCTCTATTGGATGAAGGAACTGCTGCTGCAGAAGCTATGACCATGTTACATGGACAAAGACCTGCAGAAAGAAATCAAGCAGAATCGATTTTTGTATCTGAGTTATGCTTACCGCAAACCATTGATGTTCTTAAGACGAGAGCTGAACCTCTCGGAATTAATGTAGTGGTAGGTAATCACTTACAAATTGATGTAACAGATGCGCAATATTATGCCATCGTTTTACAATACCCTGCCAGTAATGGTGAGGTATTTGACTATACCGCACTCATTGAATCCGCTAAAGAAAATGGAATTCAAGTGGTGGTTGCTGCTGATTTATTAGCCCTAACGATACTAACTCCTCCAGGTGAAATGGGAGCCGATGTAGTAGTGGGTAGTTCTCAGCGTTTTGGCGTACCCATGGGATTTGGTGGACCACATGCCGCTTTCTTTGCGACCAAAGAAAAGTACAAAAGAAATATACCGGGCCGCATCATTGGAGTGTCCATCGATTCCGAAGGAAATAGGGCTTTGCGTATGGCGCTTCAAACACGCGAACAACATATTCGTCGAGAAAAAGCAACTTCCAATATTTGTACAGCGCAAGTACTCCTTTCCATCATGGCTGCAGCCTATGCTATTTACCATGGTCCAGAGGAGTTGAAAAATAAAGCCACAAAAATTTACGGTCTAACAGAATTACTTGCTGCGGGTGTACAGAAGTTAGGTTTTACTTTAGAAAACACGCATCATTTTGATACAATTACAATCAATACAGGGGATTTAACCGAAGAAATTAGAGAATTGGCAGAAGCTTCTGAGCGTAATTTCCGCTATTTCAGAAACGACAATAGCAAATTAAGTATTGCTTTGGATGAAACCACGCAAGAAGAAGATGTCGTTGAAATTCTAGGTTTCTTCCAACGCGTTAAAATGGAAGGTATTGGAGGAGAAGAGATGAGCATCACGTGGAGAATTCCTGCAAAATTAACTCGTCAATCTACCTTTTTAAGTCATGATGTTTTTAATCGCTATCATTCCGAACATGGTATGTTGCGTTATTTAAAATCCTTGGAATCCAAAGACTTATCCATGGTGCATTCCATGATTTCATTAGGTTCATGTACCATGAAATTAAATGCTACTACGGAAATGATTCCTGTTACATGGCCTGAACTTGGAAAAATGCATCCATTTGCTCCAGCCAGTCAAACTCGGGGTTATCAACGATTAATCATGGAATTAAATGATTGGTTATGTGAAATCACAGGATTTGCTGCCATGTCCATGCAACCAAACTCAGGAGCTCAAGGTGAATACGCTGGATTAATGGTTATTCGTGCTTACCACGCTTCTCGTGGGGATTCACACCGTAATGTAGCCTTAATCCCCTCTTCAGCTCATGGAACCAATCCTGCATCAGCTGTGATGGCGGGAATGAAAGTGATTGTTACGGGATGTGATGCCAATGGTAATATTGATGTTGAACAATTGAAAGCTAAAGCTATTGAACACAAAGATGATTTAGCTTGCTTGATGGTCACTTATCCAAGTACCCACGGAGTTTTTGAAGAGTCCATCAAAGAAATTTGTGAAATCATCCATGAAAATGGAGGTCAAGTGTACATGGATGGTGCCAATATGAATGCGCAAGTAGGATTAACTTCTCCTGCGACGATTGGTGCGGATGTTTGTCACTTGAATTTACACAAGACATTCTGTATTCCTCACGGTGGTGGTGGACCTGGCATGGGACCTATTGGTGTAGCGAAGCAATTGGTACCGTTTTTACCCGGCCACGTGATGACAGACTCGGTTGAGGCTAGCAGTCATGGTGCTGTTTCTGCTGGTCCTGTGGGTTCCGCAAGTATCTTAGCCATTTCTTATGCCTACATTGCGATGATGGGTGGAGAAGGGTTAACTCGTGCGACTGAAACAGCCATACTAAATGCCAATTACATTAAAGCGCGTTTAGAATCTAAATTCCCTATTCTGTACACCGGTTCACATGGACGTTGTGCCCACGAAATGATTGTGGATTGTAGACCTTTCAAAGCTAGTGTAGGGATAGAAGCAGAGGATATTGCCAAGCGATTAATGGATTATGGTTTCCATGCTCCTACCCTTTCATTTCCAGTAGCTGGAACATTGATGATTGAGCCAACAGAATCAGAGAACAAAGAAGAGTTAGATCGTTTCTGTGATGCCTTGTTGAGTATTCGTGCGGAAATCCAAGAAATTGAAGATGGACAAGCTGATAAGCTCAATAATGTATTGAAAAATGCGCCACATACACAAAGTGTGGTGTTGGTAGGTGAATGGAATCGCCCATACAGCAGAGAAAAAGCCGTTTTCCCATTATCTTATGTGAAAGCAAATAAATTTTGGCCAAGCGTATCTCGCATTGATTCGGCCTACGGTGATCGCAACTTAGTCTGTGCTTGCGAACCGATTACCAGTTATATGGAGCAATAATTTTTTATTTTTTCGTTAACCTCGACAGCGTTTAAAACGCTGTCGAGGTTTAGCGGAAGGGTGGATTTTTTTATCAAAAAAAATTAGTATGCTTGCATAACATTTCGAAATTTAATTAACTTTACGCGCTTTCGTTTTTAATAAAAACATAATTCAAATGAATCGTTCGATCAAAAAAGTTGCCATTTTAGGTTCTGGCATCATGGGTTCCCGAATTGCATGTCATTTTGCCAATATTGGTGTAGATGTATTGCTTCTGGACATTGCGCCAAAAGAACTAACTGCTGAAGAAACAGCCAAAGGCCTGAGTTTGACACATCCACTCGTAAAAAATCGGATTGTCAATTTAGCATTTCAACAAACGTTAAAATCGAAGCCAGCTTCCTTGTACGTGAATGATTTCGCTAAACGAATCAAACTTGGAAACTTTGATGATAACTTACAAGATATCGTTTCGGCAGATTGGATCATGGAAGTTATTGTGGAGAATTTGGACATTAAAAAATCCTTGTTCGAAAAAGTGGATGCTATCCGTACTAAAGGAACTTTGATCAGCTCCAACACTTCAGGAATCCCGATTCATTTGATGGCAGAAGGAAGAAGTGAGGACTTTCAAAAACATTTCTGTGGCACACACTTTTTTAATCCGCCACGCTATTTACGATTATTAGAAATTATTCCTACTCCACACACCTCCCCCGATGTCATTCAATTCTTATTGGGATTTGGTCAAACTAATCTAGGAAAAACTACTGTACTATGTAAAGACACCCCAGCATTTATTGCCAACCGGATTGGAGTTTATTCCATGATGCAAACAATGAAAGTGGTGGAAGAATTAGGTCTTAGCGTGGAGCAGGTTGATAAACTTACTTCTAAAGTGGTAGGGCGTCCAAAATCAGGAACATTCCGTTTATCGGACGTAGTAGGTTTGGACACAACGGTTCATGTAGCAAATAATTTATACAAAGCCGTAGCGAATGATGAAAGCAAAGATATTTTTATCTTACCCAAGATGCTCCAGAAATTGATGGAGAACAAATGGTTGGGAGATAAGACGGGACAAGGTTTTTATAAAAAAATAAAAAATGCTCAAGGTAAAACAGAAATTTTGAGCCTTGATTTGCAAACATTTGAATATAGAGCTGCTCAAAAAGTATCCTTCGAAACATTAG
Source organism: Aquirufa aurantiipilula (assembly GCF_019923745.1). GTDB lineage: Bacteria > Bacteroidota > Bacteroidia > Cytophagales > Spirosomataceae > Aquirufa > Aquirufa aurantiipilula. Next base: position 172,544 of record NZ_JAANOG010000004.1, on the reverse strand, counting down.
ATCGCTCCAAAGCCATTGACGCTTTACCTAAGCGTTTTGAAATACTTCTTTCTGGCAAAGATTTGGCTGGTGAATTTTACAGAAGAACCATTTTAGATGGCTTCCGTTATGCATCCAATCGAATCCCAGAAATTGCAGATGATTTGGTAAAAATAGATCAAGCCATTTGTGCAGGATTTGGTTGGGAGATGGGCATTTTTGAAACTTGGGATGCACTTGGGGTACAAAAAGGCCTAGACATGATGCACGAAAATGGCATGGAGGCAGCGGATTGGGTCTTAGAAATGGTAAAAAATGGGTTCACCACTTTCTATAAAAATGAAGGAGGAAAACGTTTATACTATGACCTTAGCTCAAAAAATTACCGAGCTATTGAGGGAATAGAAAACCAAATTTTCCTAAGCAGCTTAAAGCCCGATAAGATTGTATATCAAAACGACGATGCTACCATTGTTGATTTAGGTGATGAAATCATATGCCTAGAATTTCATTCGAAAATGAATACCATGGGTCAAGGTGTTTTGGAGGGAATTCAAAAGGCCATCGATCTAGCTGAGAAAAACTACCGTGGATTGGTGATTGGGAACGAAGGTGTTGAAGCTTTTTCTGCTGGGGCTAATTTGGGTATGTTATTCATGTTTGCAGCTAATCAAGAATTTGATGAGGTCAACAACATGATTGCGGTATTCCAAAACACCATGATGCGCGTACGTTATTCATCCATTCCAGTGGTGGTGGCTCCTCATACTTTAGCATTAGGAGGTGGTTGTGAAATCAGCTTACATGCAGATAAATTAGTGGCACATGCAGAAACTTACATGGGCTTAGTGGAAGTTGGTGTAGGTTTAATTCCTGCAGGTGGTGGAACCAAAGAAATGGCCATGCGCATGGGAGATGCTCGTCAAGCTGGAGATGTTGAATTAAATCGACTGCAACAGGCCTTTATGAATATCGCAACAGCAAAGGTTAGTACTTCCGCTTATGAGGCAAAAGAAATGAATTACATACGTCCTTTTGATCGTATCGTTTTGAACCGTAGTCAACTCATTGCCGAAGCCAAAAAAGAAGCTTTAGCTTTAGCAGATGCAGGATATGTTCAAAAACAACAACGTTCGGATGTTTGGGTAGAAGGAAAACAAGGCTTAGCACTTTTCAAAGCAGGAATATTCAGCATGAAAATGGGAAATTATATTTCTGAACACGATTCATTAATTGCCAACAAATTAGCTTATGCCATTTGCGGCGGTGATTTGGATAGTCCTCAATTGGTGACAGAGCAATATTTATTAGATCTAGAAAGAGAAGCATTCTTGTCACTTTCAGGAGAGAAGAAAACATTAGAACGTATCAGTAGTCTATTAAACGGTGGAAAACCACCAAGAAATTAATCCATTCAAAATCAATTGATTATGAACGCATATATCATTGCTGGTTACAGAACAGCTGTAGCCAAAGCCAATAGAGGAGGTTTTCGTACCGTTCGCCCTGATACATTAGCTGCTGAAGTTATAAAGCATCTTGTAGCTCAGATTCCGAACTTAGACCCTAGTCGGGTAGATGACCTTATTGTAGGAAATGCTATACCTGAGGCAGAACAAGGAATGCAAATGGCGAGATACATATCTCTTTTGTCATTGCCTAAAAATGTACCAGGATTTATCATCAATCGCTATTGTGGTTCTGGCCTAGAGGCGATTGCGCTAGCTTCAGCAAAAGTGAGTTCAGGCATGGCCGACTGTGTCATTGCTGGAGGAACAGAATCCATGACTATGTTACCTATGTTAGGTCATAAAACGGTTTTGAATTATGACCTTGCTTCGGAACATCCCGATTATTACATTGGTATGGGATTAACGGCTGAGGCGGTAAGTAAAAAATATGAAGTTACGCGGGAAGAGCAAGACAACTTTGCGTATCAATCGCACATTAAGGCCTTAGCAGCTATCAAAGATGGCAGGTTCGCTTCGGAAATTGTTCCAATCAGTGTAACAGAAAATTATTTCGATGCCAAAGAAGGAAAGAAAAAGACGCGTACTTCCATTGTCAGTCAAGATGAAGGACCAAGAGCAGATACAACATTAGAAGCATTAGCAAAATTGAAACCGGTTTTTGCGATGGGTGGAACAGTAACCGCTGGAAATGCTTCTCAGACATCCGATGGAGCGGCATTTGTTATGGTCGTTTCTGAAAAATTCCTCAAAGAATTAAATGTACAGCCAATAGCCCGAATGGTCAGCTATGCCACGGCAGGTGTAGAACCAAGCTTGATGGGAATTGGCCCAGTAGAATCAATTCCTATTGCCTTAAAAAAGGCAGGATTAGTTTTAGACAATATTGACCAAATTGAACTTAATGAAGCCTTTGCTGCGCAATCATTAGCTGTTATCAAAACCCTAGGAATAGATCCTAGTCGTGTGAATGTTAATGGTGGTGCAATTGCCTTAGGTCACCCACTAGGATGTTCTGGCGCTAAATTATCCATTCAGTTATTCAATGAAATGCGACGTAGAAATCAAAAATACGGGATGGTCACTGCCTGTGTTGGTGGTGGACAAGGAGTCGCAGGGATTTATGAATTATTATAAATTCAATTAACTGATTAAGAATATCAAGTTTTAGGTTCCATTTTAGCAATTAAAATGGAACCTTTGTTTTATAAAATGAGATTTGAGATTTAACATTAAGGTTTAGCATTTAGATCTTGCATTAAAGTTTGGCACTTAGATTTGACAACTTTTTAAAAGTTGTCAAATCTGAGCAGAATAACCAAATTCAAACCATCCGAATAGAACCAAATTCAATTCAAACTAATTAATACCAAGCAAAGACCACAAGTAAGTACAATCAAATCCAGTTCCAATTAACAACAACCACATTTCTCCATGACCAGCCAACAATTCATTGATTTAGAAGAAAAATACGGCGCTCACAACTACCACCCACTTCCTGTTGTTTTAGAAAAAGGTCAAGGTTCTTTGGTTTGGGATGTGGATGGAAATGAATACCTTGATTTCCTTTCTGCTTATAGTGCTGTCAACCAAGGTCATTGCCATCCGAGATTATTGGATGCCATGATGAAACAAGCACAACAATTAACCTTAAGTTCAAGAGCTTTTCATAATAACCAACTAGGCTTAGCTGAAAAAAAGCTTGCTGATTTATTTGGATACGACAAAGTCTTATTCATGAATACAGGTGTTGAAGCCGGAGAGTCTGCCATCAAACTAACCCGTAAATGGGGTTATGAAGTAAAAGGAATACCTAGTAATCAAGCTCAAATCATTGTAGCAGAAGGGAATTTTTGGGGTAGAACCCTAGCCGCTATCTCAGCATCCAATGATCCACAAAGCTATACCAACTTTGGGCCATTTTTACCTGGATTCATCAAAATTCCTTACAATGATTTATCTGCGTTGGAATCTGCTCTAAAAAACCCCAATGTAGCAGGTTTTATGGTCGAACCCATTCAAGGTGAGGCAGGCGTCATTTTACCGGATGATGGCTATTTAGAAAAGGCCTTTGACCTTTGTCAAGCTGCCCATGTTTTATTCATTGCTGACGAAATTCAAACTGGTTTAGGTAGAACTGGCGCTTGGCTAGCATGTGATCATGAAAATGTAAAACCCGATATATTACTTCTCGGAAAAGCTCTTTCCGGTGGATTCATGCCTGTTTCGGCCGTGCTTTGTCGAGATGAAATTATGCTAACGCTAAAACCAGGAGAGCACGGTTCTACCTTTGGAGGGAATCCCCTTGCCTGTGCAATTGCTTCCGAGGCCATTGATATCCTAGAAGATGAGCATTTAGTCCAAAATGCCCAAATAAGAGGCCTTCAATTGATGAGCTTTTTACAGGAATTATCCCAAAAATGTCCACTCATTCGAGACGTACGAGGAAAAGGTCTACTTTGTGCCATTGAAATCAATACGGATGAGGAAAGCCCAATCGCTTGGGAAATCTGTTTATCCATGATGCGATCCGGCTTATTGGCAAAACCCACTCATGGAAATAAAATCCGTCTAGCTCCTCCTCTTTGTATTAGCGAATTGGACATAAAAAAAGCCTGCCACATTATTGAGCAGACTTTCACAAACTGGAAATCGTAATATTTATTTGATTTCAAAGCAACGCATAGAAATCCCTCCATAAACCAATTCATCATAGGTAAAATGGACATCTTCTCCTTTTCTAGCTAAAGCCAAGGAATATAACATCGGTATATAATGGTCTGGTGTTGGAACTGATTCCATCCCACCCGGTGCTCCTTCGTAATTTATTAAGGCTTTCAAATCCTTATCTTGGATTTTTTGACTTGACCAAGCATCAAATTCCTGTGCCCAATCATAGCCAAAAGCTTCACGTCCATTTCCCAAATTGGCCATACTTGCTCTTAAGTTATGAACGATATTCCCACTACCTAATATCAAAACACCCCTTTCTCGCAAAAACTGTAATTCTTGTGCTAAACTGACATGGTATTCCAAAGGCTGTCCATAATCTATAGAAACCTCAAAACAAGGAAGTTCCGCATTAGGGAATAAATGACATAAAACAGTCCATGCCCCATGATCTAAGCCCCACTCAGTTGTTGCATGAATCTTTCCACTGTGAGTAGCCAACAAGTTAGCCTCTTCCGAATCTCCTACAGCAGGATAAGGAAAAGTGTGCAATGCTGGAGGAAATCCCCCAAAATCATAAATGATTTTAGGCTTTGCACTAGCTTGTACAAAAGTCCCTCGGGTTAACCAATGGGCAGAAATAATTAAGACCGCTTTGGGAGTATTTTGCTCCAAAACGGTCTTTCCTAATTGATTTAAATGTTGCGTAAAAGGATTATCAGCCAATGCATTCATTGGACTACCATGACCTACAAACCAGACAGGCTGTATGTGATTGGTTTTTTCCAAAGAAAATAATTCCTTAGGCAGTATAGTCATCTTATCGATTCATCGATACCAAGAACTCCTCATTCGTTCTGGTACCTTTCATTTGTTGTTGCAAGAATTCCATAGCCTCCACCGAATTCATATCCGACATATGCTTGCGCAAAATCCAAACTCGCTGTAATACCGCTGGATCCATTAATAAGTCTTCACGACGGGTACCCGATGCCGTAACATCAATAGAAGGATAAATACGACGGTTAGACAATTTACGATCTAACTGTAATTCCATATTACCCGTTCCTTTAAATTCTTCAAAAATCACCTCATCCATTTTTGATCCAGTCTCAATTAATGCGGTAGCTATGATGGTTAAAGAACCTCCATTCTCCACATTACGAGCCGCACCAAAGAAACGCTTCGGTTTATGTAAAGCATTGGCATCCACACCACCTGATAAAATCTTACCAGAAGAAGGTACCACGGTATTGTACGCTCTGGCTAAACGAGTGATTGAATCCAATAAAATAACCACATCATGGCCACATTCTACCATACGTTTTGCTTTTTCCAAAACAATGCTAGCTACTTTCACGTGACGCTCCGCTTGCTCATCAAAAGTAGAAGATATTACCTCGGCACGTACGGAACGTTGCATATCCGTTACCTCTTCAGGGCGCTCATCAATCAATAAAATGATCAAATAAACTTCCGGATGGTTACGAGAAATGGCATTGGCAATATCCTTTAATAAGACTGTCTTACCGGTCTTTGGTTGTGCCACAATCATACCACGCTGCCCTTTACCAATTGGGGCAAATAAATCCAAAATACGTGTAGAATAATTATCTGCCGAAGTAGACAAATTCAACTTTTCTTCTGGAAATAAAGGGGTCAAATATTCAAAGTTGATGCGATCACGAATTTCATCCGTGGTCTTACCATTAACTGTTTCAATCTTTAATAAAGCAAAATATTTTTCTCCCTCTTTAGGTGGACGAATACTCCCTTTAATGGTATCTCCTGTTTTCAAACCAAACATTTTGATTTGTGAAGGTGATACATAAATATCATCTGGAGAAGCTAAGTAATTGTAGTCAGAAGAACGCATAAATCCGTATCCCCCCTCTTGCATGATTTCTAAAACTCCCTCATTTTCAATCAAACCATCCAATTCCTTGATAACTTGATTGTAATTCGAACGTTTGAAATGTGGCTGTGGAGTAACAGGCGCCTCCTCTTTAGGCAATTTCTTTAAATCTTCTGGACTTCCTTGTGCCGAACGAGCCTCAGCCCCATTTTCTTCACCAGTAACAAATGAAGTATCTACCAAAAATTCATCCGCAGGAATGATGGCATCGTATTCAATGGGTTCTTCTACTTGTGTGGCAACAGGTGTTGTAGTTTGTTCTGGTTGTGTATTGACAACAGGTGCAGCATCATCTAGTTGAAAACTAGGTGTTGAAGCATCTTGATCTTCTCCAGTTTTTTTAATTCTTTGCCTTTTCGGGCGCTCAGTAGCAGGTAAATCTTCTTGTACTTTTTTTACTCTCCTGATCGGTTTCTCTTCCATAAAATGGGAAATGATGAATCTTAAATGAATAACAGTCCCGATTCCTTTTCAAAAGGATTTTGTGATATGCCTAAAAGCAGATTATCTACAAAATTTTGAAACAAACAATAGATGGAATGGAATCTGGAATATTGAATAGAGCGCTTACGATATTGAAGCGCAGTGCAATACTACGTCACATCGCTGAATTTGTCAAGCCTTTTCTAAGTTTTTTACACGTTTAATCAATATTTTGGACAAAATTGGGGGATATCTTTAGTATTTACCCGCTAGGGCTCATTATTTTTGTACTTTTATTGCCTGAATATCATGAGCAACATCCAACAATATTTATTGGATCAATTAGAAATCCGTCGCGAAAATGGCCTTTTACGCAGCCTTCAACACGTGGATCATTTCATCGATTTTTGCTCAAACGATTACCTCGGTCTCGCCAAAAATCAAGATCTAAATCAATTGATTATCAAAGATTTTGAAAATTTCTTAGCTCAAAATAATGGACAAATTCCCATCAATGGAGCAAGCGGTTCTCGACTAATATCTGGCAATAATTCACTCATCGAAAAATTTGAGAATGACTGTGCTCAAATGCACCAAGCGGAAGCCGCTCTTCTCTTTGGGTCTGGGTTTGAAGCCAATCTAGGCTTACTCTCTTCCATCAGCCAAGAAGATCATGTGGTATTTTGTGATCAACTTCTACATGCCAGCATCATCGATGGTATTCGTTTAGGGAAAGGTAAAAAAGTCATATTTAAACACAACGACTGTAAGGAATTAGCCCTTGAATTGGCTAAATACCCAAATCAAACCAAATGGGTGGTGGTAGAATCCATTTATTCTATGGATGGTGATCAAGCTCCGCTTCAACAAATAGTTGAACTAAAACAAAATTACGATTTCGAATTAATCATTGATGAAGCCCATTCAGGTGGAGTATATGGGCATAAAGGTGCTGGATTAGTCCAGGAACTAGGCCTTGTCGATCAAGTTTTCGCTCGTGTGATAACTTTTGGTAAGGCTTGGGGAAATGCTGGTGCCGTGGTTTTAGGTTCTCAAGCTTTAAGGGAATACCTCATTAATTTTGCACGCTCCTTCATATATTCCACAGCCCCTAGCCCAGCTCATGTTTCTGCTTTAATTACAAGCATGCACTTCATCCAACAACAGGATGAACTTCGGGAGAAACTACAAAAAAACATCGCCTTTTTTCAAAAACATTGTTCACATCCTCATTGGGGAAAAAGTCAAAGTGCCATTCAATCGTTCATCGTTCCAGGCAATCAAGAAGTCAGGCGGATAGCCAAAATAGCACAAGAAAAAAGCTTCGGATTAAAACCAATTGTATATCCAACTGTTCCTAAGGGTGAAGAACGCATTCGGATTACCTTAAGTGCCCTTACACAAGAACAGGACATGCTTGATTTAATTCAATTATTAGAATCAAATATATGAGTCAGACTATCATCGTAGCTGGAATTGGAACAGAAATCGGAAAAACTGTTGTTTCCGCTATCTTAACGAAAGCCCTCAAGGCCGATTATTGGAAACCTATTCAATCTGGAGATTTGGACCAAGGAGATGCCTATTGGATTCAGCAATGGGTAAAACACCCCAAATTAACGATTTGGCCTTCTACCTACCGACTAAGCCAACCTCTGTCTCCTCATACTGCCGCAGAATTGGATGGAATTACCATTGAATTAAACCAATTCCAAAAACCCGAAAGCTCAAATTCATTGGTGATTGAATTAGCTGGAGGTTTAATGGTCCCTATCAACGATCAACAAACCAACATCGACTTAATAAAATCCTTCAATGCTCCTGTTATTTTAGTCAGCAAAAATTATTTGGGAAGCATCAACCATACTTTATTGAGTTTTGAATTGCTAAAACAAAAAGACATACCTGTTTTAGGTATTGTATTTAATGGTCCAGAAAATACATCTGGAGAAAAATTTATTCTCAATTACACGCAATTGCCTTTACTTTTACGCGTCAATGAAGAGCAATCCATCAATGAAGCTGCTATAGATCATTATGCCCAACAAGTCCATTTATAATTCATACGTTCAAAGGGATGCAGCCGTCATTTGGCACCCATTCACTCAACACCAAATAGAACCCTTTTCCATTCCCATTACTAGAGGAGAAGGATGCTGGTTGTATGGAGAAAATGAAGAAAAATACTTGGATGCAATCAGTTCATGGTGGGTAAACATCCATGGACATGGGCATCCCTACATGGCCCAAAAGATTTACGAACAAGCTCTTAAAATAGAACAAGTAATTTTTGCTGGATTCACCCATGAACCAGCCATTACTTTGTCGGAAAGACTCCTAGGACATTTGCCGAAGCATTTCCAAAAAGTATTTTTCTCCGATAATGGAAGTACGGCCGTGGAAGTAGGTATCAAAATGGCACTGCAATTTTTCCACAATCAAGGAAATACCAAAAAAAGAAAAATCCTAGCTTTACAAGACGCTTACCACGGAGATACCTTCGGTGCTATGAGTTTGGGAGCTCCCAGCTCTTTCAATGCTCCCTTCCAAGACATGCTTTTCGAAGTGGAATTCATTACCCAACCGAATAACCCAGAAGCCTGTATTGAGGATATGAAATCCAAATTAGCCTCAGCTCCTGATGAATATGCCGCCTTTATTTTTGAACCTTTGGTTCAAGGTGCCGGTGGAATGCTGATGTATGAGCCTAGCACTCTAGATACATTAATCCAACTAGCCCATCAGCATGGTTTATTATGCATAGCCGATGAAATCATGACGGGTTTTGGCAGGACGGGAAAATGGTTTGCCATGGATTATTTGCAAGAAAAACCAGATATCGTTTGTCTATCAAAAGGCCTTACAGGAGGCATGATGGCCATGGGAGTAACCTGTTGCTCTAATGAATTATTTGATAGCTTTTTGTCCAACGACCGCAAAAAGACCTTGTTTCACTCCCACTCATTCACGGCCAATCCACTGGCATGTGCTGCGGCTAATGCAAGTTTGGACTTAATGGAAAAAGAAGAAACTTGGGTCAATATTGAACGAATCATGCTCGCGCATAAACATTGGGCTGATTCACAGCGCAATCATCCAATTTTACACAATATTCGGCAACAGGGAACCATCCTAGCCTTGGATTTACAGGTTGGAGAAGCCACTGGCTACATGCACCCGCTCCGTGATATTGCCTACCAATATTTCATAAAAAAAGGGATCTTATTAAGACCCCTAGGAAATACACTATATATTTTGGCTCCTTATTGCATAAAAAATGAGGAATTAAATCTCATTTATCAAGCTTTGGAAGCATTCGCAGAAGAACTGCGAATTACTTATTAATCTTCAAGGATTGCCAAGAAAGCATTTGCCAACGGCCATTTTCAAAGATAAAAATATCGGTAAATTTCAAACGGTTGACAGGTAAAAAGGCTCCATCCTTTTTATTAGTTACATTAACTATACCCGTATTGATACCAATATTTCCATACACACGTTGCGTGAATTCTTCTGGTTCAATGATCGCATAAATGGTTTTTTGAGAAACGATGGATTCAATGTAAGAAGCTTTTGTATCTTGGGTTCCCGAGGAATGAATATAGACCAAGTCTTTATGCAATACTTTGTCTAATCCTGCACCATCTTGGGCTACCATAATTTTAAATCGATTCAATTCCGCCTCTCTCAAAGAGTTCACATCAGCTTTCTGTGCCATAAGGTAAAAGGTCGTGCAAAAGCACGCGAATGTTAATAATAGGTTTTTCATAATTCGTGTTTTAAACATAAAAACAATATTCAGCATTTTCTTACTCAAAATCAAAATCTAAAATCAAATCTGCAGCTTTTTCAGCAATGGCCATGACAGCAGCATTGGTATTACCAGCTACTAATTCCGGCATCACCGATGCATCCGCTACTCGAAGTCCCTTCAAACCACGTACGCGCATATTCGATGAATCAACCACCGCGTCTTGATCATTTCCCATTTTACAGGTTCCCACCGGATGATAGACACATTCCAACGCCTTCTGAATATGTGCCAAAATAAATTCCTCCGACCAATCCGATCCAATTGGATAATTAACTTGATCCTGTAAACGTAAGGGTGCAAAGGCCTGGGATAACATGATATCTTTGGCCATTTTAACTCCTCTCACCAAAGTGGCTAAATCCTCTCCTCCCTTATCAGTCAAAAACTGTGGGTCAATCAATGGTGCATCCCATGGATTAGACGAACGTAAGCCGACATATCCCCTACTTTTAGGTTTCAACAAAGTGGGCAACACCGTAAATCCATCCGACAATGGCAGATTATTTTTATCATACAAATCATAAGCCCAAGCAGAGGAAAAATGAAATTGCAAATCAGGTCTTGGAGATTGATGTACAGAATCAAAAAAAGCGCAGGCTTCTAATGGACTAGATGACAATGGACCTTGATGACTCATCAAATAAGTAGCAAAATTCTTCAAATTCAATGCCATATTATAGGATTCACCTTGTGTATTGGCTCGAGTATTCATATTAATAAACACATGATCCGAAAGGTTTTGACCCACTTGGGCTACATGATGTCGACAGGCTATGCCAAAAGATTTTAAGTAAGCTTCATCTCCTATGCCCGACAAAAGCATGATTTGTGGACTTTGAAAAGATCCAGCTGACAAAATAACATCTCTACTGGCTCGGTATTCTGTCAAATTCTTTCCTCCCCGATAATAGCCCTGAACTCCAACTACAGTTTCTCCTTGAATTAGCAAAGAGGCTACATGAAATTGACTGATGATTTTTAAATTAGGTCTTTTCAATGCGGGTTCTATGAAGCCTTTAGCAGCTGAACTTCGCACACCATCTTGGATATTGAATTGAAAATAACCCGCCCCGACCTGCTTTTCTCCATTAAAATCCATATTTTCAGGAATACCCACCTCTTGACAAGCCTCCACAAATGCCTTACCAAAAGGACTAATATGTACCGCATTACTGACAGTTACGGGTCCATCTTGACCATGGTATTCATTCTTAAAAAATGTATTTCTTTCTGATTTTTTAAAGTAAGGCAATAAGTCCTTGTAAGACCAACCTGCACATCCTCCTGCCGCCCAATCATCAAAATCAGCCGCATTGCCACGGATATAAGCCATGCAATTGATGGCGCTACTTCCTCCAATGGTTTTTCCTCTTGGTTGGTAAATTTTTCTCCCCCCTAGCATGGCTTGAGGTTCCGTGTAAAAATTCCAATCCAAATGACTCTTTTGCAGCAAGGAATAAGCAGAAGGCATTTCCACTCGAGGATCACGGTTATTAATCCCTGCCTCTACTAATAAAACCGTATTATTGGGATTGGCAGATAGGCGATTGGCTAAAACACAACCTGCTGTTCCTGCACCCACAATGATGTAGTCAAAACTAGACATATTTAAATAGGTCGATTGGTATTATTTTCCTGAATTTCAATAATTTTACGCAAAAACCACGCAATAATGACCTATTTTAATACCTATTTAACTCTTGGACTTCAGCATATATTAAATATTCAAGCTTTAGATCACTTACTCTTCATCCTATCTCTTACCTGCATTTATCGATTTTCCGACAGTAAAAACCTCTTCTTTCTTATCACAGCTTTTACTTTAGGCCATTCCTTGACGCTGGCTTTAGCTACCTTAGGTTGGATTCATGTTTCCATGCATTGGATTGAATTCTTGATTCCTTGTACCATCTTACTTTCTGCCATCGGAAATTTCAGTTTCAAAGATTCTGGACTTAAAAGACAAGAGAATTCTGTTTTAAAATACGTGTTGGTGGGTATTTTTGGATTAATACATGGCTTAGGCTTTTCCAATTACTTACAAAGCCTATTAGGAAAAGAAAGCTCCATCGTTGGCCCCTTATTTGCCTTTAATATAGGCTTAGAAATAGGTCAAATCGTAGTAGTTATCAGTATTTTAATCATTTCAAGTTTGTTAATTCGACTTAGCAAAATCAAAATGTCTTCATGGGTGCTCGTCATTTCAGGAATCGTTATAGGCTTAGTTATTCCGATGATTTTGGAAAGATGGTAAAAAAAATGCCTCCCAAAAGAGAGGCATTTCATTTGAATTAAAAGATATATCGACTAAAAATCTTCGTCCAAGCTGAAAGACATGGTGTCCTTATCTGACATAACACCTGATTTTTGGTATTCAGCCACACGTTTTTCAAAGAAATTAGTCTTACCCTGTAAAGAAATCATTTCCATGAAATCAAATGGGTTCGTGGCATTGTAAAACTTCTTGCATCCAAGTGAAACCAACAAACGGTCTGCTACAAATTCAATGTATTGGCACATCAAATCTGCATTCATACCGATCAAGGAAACAGGTAATGCTACTGTTACAAATTCCTTTTCAATCTCTACCGCATTCGTGATAATTTCATAAACACGCTCTTGAGATACTTTATTTTTTATGTGATCGGTGTACAATAAACACGCAAAATCACAGTGTAAGCCTTCGTCACGAGAAATCAACTCATTAGAGAACGATAAACCTGGCATTAAACCACGTTTCTTTAACCAGAAAATGGAACAGAATGATCCTGAAAAGAAGATACCTTCCACAGCAGCAAATGAAATCAAACGCTCCACAAAGCTTTCGCTCTCAATCCATTTCAATGCCCACTCCGCTTTTTTCTTAACACAATCGATAGTTTCGATAGCTCTCAACAAACGATCTTTCTCTTTTGGTTCTTGAATGTAGGTATCAATTAACAAGGAATAGGTTTCCGAGTGAATGTTTTCCATCATGATTTGAAAACCATAAAAACATTTAGCCTCCGCATATTGAACCTCTTTCAAAAAGTTGTTGGCTAGATTTTCATTCACAATTCCGTCAGAAGCAGCGAAAAATGCTAATACATGGGAAATAAAATGACGTTCTCCGTCATTCATTTTCTTCCAATCCGCTAAATCTTGTTGTAAATCAATTTCCTCTGCAGTCCAAAAAGAAGCTTCCGCTTGTTTATAAAACTTCCAAATATCGTTGTGTTTAATTGGGAAAAGTACGAATCGGTTGGGGTCTTCAACCAAAAGAGGTTCAGTCATTGTAAGGTTGGATGATTAGGGTAAAACATTAGTTCGAAATTAAGCATTTATGCGAGAAAAAAACTGAGAATCATCATTAAAAAAATGAAAATTCTCAGATTCTTTCAGCATAGCCTATTTCAAGCTAGTATACCTTTAAATCTTAAAAATGTTTTGGAAATTAAAAGAAAAAACCTCCCACTTGAACTACTAATGCGGAACCATATGGAGATACTTTACCCGAAGATGAGCTATAATTTAAGTCATACATAACAGATAGGTTAATTCCCAACTTAGAACCTATCCCTATCCCCACTAAAACAGGATTGGAATATCCATAATAATTACTGGCATTGCTATCTGATAAATTGGAATAGTTTTCCACTTGACCTACTAAATAACTTTGACCTAATAAGGCTGTCAAAGTTGGAATATACTGTCTGATAAAAATACGCTCTCCCAAGAGATTACTAGTTAGTTTTCCAATATTTCCTCCATAATTGACAGAATAATACTGATAAGTCAAACCTACACCAGCTATGGTATTATTGGCCAATTGATAGCCTACCATGGGTGAAACACCAATACTGGTCGGGTTTCCAAAACTCAAACCTGACAATCCACCTCCGAAATGTAAACGTTGACGAAAGGTTAACTCGCTCACATCGGGTTCAACATCCAAATCACCTTTGGCACCATCTTCTTTGATAACCACGGGATCTTGAGCCTGAGACTCAAATACCACACCGACACAGATTAAAAAACAAAGTAAGAATATATGTTTCATGAATATTTTTTTGAGTAAAAACGAAAAAATCCGTGGATTATGATGTTGAAAATACGATTAACAAAATTAAAGGATAATTTTGTTATATGAATCATCCGAATTCGAGTTTGGTAGCTAAGCAGGGAATAGAAAATTTAGACCCTAGAACACACATCATCATCAAAGGTGCCCGTGTCCATAATTTAAAAAATTTGGATGTCGCCATTCCTCGTAATCAATTAGTGGTTATTACAGGATTATCTGGCTCAGGAAAATCTTCTTTGGCTTTTGATACGCTTTTTGCAGAAGGCCAACGTATGTACGTGGAAAGTCTCAATAGCTATGCCCGTCAGTTTTTAGGCCGTATGGAAAAACCTGCCGTAGATTATATTCGCGGTGTTTCACCAGCCATTGCCATTGAACAAAAAGTCAATACCAAAAACCCAAGATCCACTGTTGGTACAACCACCGAAATTTACGATTACCTCAAATTACTTTTTGCCAGAATCGGGAAGACCTATTCTCCTATTTCTGGATTAGAAGTTAAAAAAGATTCTGTTTCGGTCATTGTGGATTGGATTATGCAATTCCCTCAAAAGAAAGTCATTATCCTGGCTCCCCTGCTGCGTCATGAAGGACGTGGTTTGAAGAATGAATGTCAGCTTTTAATTCAAAAAGGATATACGCGTTTAAAATTAGGCGATGATATTTTGAATTTGGAAGACTTGGTGGAAGACGATGTTTTATTGAAAAAAATAGATAAAAATTCGTCCGATTTGGCCATATTGGTAGATCGCCTAATTAGTAAGGCCGATGATGAAGAAACTCAATTTCGCTTAGGCGATTCAGTTCAAACGGCTTATTTTGAAGGAGAAGGGATTTGTTGGGTTGAATTAGAAGGTCAAAATAGAAAAGTTTTCTCCGACAAATTTGAATTGGATGGCATCGCTTTTGAAGAACCAAGTCTCAATCTATTCTCTTTTAATAATCCCTACGGCGCATGTAAAAACTGCGAGGGTTATGGAAAAGTATTAGGCTTAGACCCTGATTTAGTTTTTCCTGATTCAGAACTTTCTATCTATGAAGGGGCCATAGCGCCTTGGAGAAGTGAACGTATGAGTGAATGGCTTTACCCATTGATTCGCAATGGAGTGAGCTTTGATTTCCCAATTCATCGTCCTTATAAAGACCTGACGGACAAAGAAAAACAGTTACTTTGGACAGGAAATAAATACTTTGCCGGATTAACTCAATTCTTTGACCATTTAGAAAAAGAAACCTATAAAATCCAATACCGTGTTTTGCTTTCACGTTACCGAGGCAAGACAAACTGCCCTGAATGTTTAGGATCAAGGTTACGAAAAGATGCGGCCTATGTTAAAATTCATGGCCATTCCATCATTGATATGGTACTTTGGCCCATATCTAAGGTCAAAAGCTTTTTTGATGAAGTACAATTCAGTGAAGCAGACCAACAAGTCGCCCGCCGTATATTAATTGAAATTAAAAATCGATTGGACTACATGAATCGGGTAGGTTTAGGGTATCTAACACTAAACCGACTGAGCTCTACCTTGTCTGGTGGTGAATTTCAACGCATTAAATTGGCCACCTCATTAGGAAGTGCCTTGGTTGGTTCCATGTACATTTTAGATGAACCAAGTATTGGTTTGCACCCAAGAGATACGGAAAGACTAATTTCGGTTTTACTGATGCTCAAACAAATGGGCAATACAGTTATTGTTGTAGAGCACGAAGAAGATATCATGAGGGCGGCAGATCAAATCATTGATATTGGTCCAGAAGCTGGTCGACATGGTGGAGAGCTGATGTTCCAAGGAAATTTAGAAGAAGCCTTGACAAGACATGACCTCAGCAGTCATACCATGCAATTCTTGCAAGGAAAAGATCGCATCGAAATTCCTAGTTTCCGAAGAAAGAGCCTGGCCCATATTGAAATCATAGGAGCCAGTGAAAATAATTTAAGAAATGTATCTGTCAAGATTCCATTGGGGATTTTGACAGTGGTTACTGGAGTCAGCGGATCAGGTAAATCGACATTGATTCGTAAGATTTTATATCCTGCCCTATTGCGCCAATTGCAATTGGGTACTGAAGAAACAGGTAAATTCAAAGAATTAAAAGGGAGTGTTTCGCAGATTGCAGGTGTGGAAATGGTAGACCAACAGCCCATTGGTAAATCTTCACGTTCTAATCCAGTCACCTACATCAAAGCCTATGACGCCATACGTGCTCTGTATGCTGAATTACCTTTAGCCAAAACAAGGGGATATAAACCTTCTCATTTCTCTTTCAATGTGGAAGGGGGCCGTTGTGAAACTTGCCAAGGTGAAGGTGAAATTACCATTGAAATGCAATTCATGGCCGACATTAAATTGGTCTGTGAATCATGTCAGGGCAGCAGGTTTAAACAAGAAATATTGGATGTAAAATTCCAGGACAAGCATATTGCCGAAATTCTGGACATGACAGTGGAGGAAGGTGTAGAGTTTTTCAAAAGCAAAACACCTAAAATCGCGGAAAAAATTGATCCATTGTTTCAAGTTGGACTCGGCTATATCAAATTAGGCCAGTCGTCGAATTCCTTATCTGGAGGTGAAGCCCAACGTGTGAAATTGGCTAGTTTTTTAGGAAAAGGAAATCCAAACAAAGGAAAAACCTTGTTCATTTTTGATGAACCTACTACGGGATTACACTTTCATGATATCAAGAAATTGTTGAAAGCCCTGAATGATTTGGTGGAGCAAGGAGATAGTGTTATTATTATTGAACATAATATGGAAGTGATTAAATGCGCTGACCATATCATTGATCTAGGACCTGATGGAGGTGAAGCAGGTGGTCAAATTTGTTTTGAAGGAAGTCCTGAAGAAATGGTCAAATTGGAAAATAATCCCACAGCGTATTATTTAAGTCAAAAAATAATAGGCAAAAAGCCGTAAGTTTACGCTATGTTTTCCCCTGAAATACTGCAATCCCTACCACAAAAACTTGAAGGTATCAGCCAAGGACTTTACCTGATGATACCTGAGTTGCTTCTTTGTGTTTGGATTTTAGTTGGGATTTTTGCTGAGTTATTTCTTCACGGAAAAACAACTAAATTTTCAACTTCTTGGCGGTATTTCATTACCCAAATTGGTTTGTTACTAGCCTTTGTCCTGGCCATTCAACGCATGTACACGGGCATGTCAGGATATGCCTCTTTTTCTTTATTTTGGATTAATGCCGGAAGTAATTCCATCAATGCTTTGCTTCTATTTTTGGCTATCATTTTAATTTTAGTTAATCAAGCCCAACAAAAAAGCTTCCAGTTTGAAGAAAAAATGGGTTTTTTATCCGTTTTAGCTGGTGCATTGTTGGTTTCCATTAGTAGTCACTGGCTCAGTATATTCTTGAGTATTGAATGGATTTCCTTAGGGACCTATTTGCTAGTAGGTATACGAAAAGATGCTGAAGGTTCCATAGCTATATTACCCTATGTCTTATTTGGTTTGGCAAGTACAGCCCTTTTATTGTATGGAATTTCCTTCGTATATGGCATCACGGGAACGATGCACATCAACAGTCCTGAATTTAGTCGAGGATTATCTACTTCAGATCCATATATAGTAGGATTAGCACTCACCTTGGTGGCTAGCTCCCTCCTATTCAAATTAGCTTGGGTACCATTTCACCCTTGGAGCCCTGATGTGATTGAGAGTTTACCAGCCTCTTGGATGACTTGGATATCAACGGCCCCTAAAATTGCAGTTACATTTTTGGGGATTCGGTTGTTGCATTTTATACCTCTATCATTGGAAGTACCCATAGCTTTTTTAGCTATTTTAACTTTATTGGTAGGAAATTTAGGTGCATTGGGACAAAGAAATTCAAAGCGATTACTTGCCTATTCAGGTATTGCTCATGGAGGTTTTATGGCCATGGCTTGGTTATTTCCTATTCAGCAAGCCACCGAAGTTCTATTATTCTATTCTTTGATATATGGACTGAGTACCCTTTTAGTATTTTATTTAATTGATGAAGCTCCTTCTAGCCCTTATCAATCCAGTGACTTACAAAAATGGAGTGGCTTGGCTAAAAGTAGACCCTTAGCATCTTTATTTTTATTGATTGGAATGGTGGCTTTAGCTGGCTTACCTCCTGCTGGAAGCTTCATTGCGAAGGTTACTTATTTTTCATTTTTATGGGAAAAATATCAAAATAGCTCTCAAATTTTAACCTTGGTTTTATTGGTAACGGCTATTTTTACCACAGCTTTGGGAATTTTCTATTATTTAAAGATTCCTTACCAACTCTATTTCAAGAAAAATACGCAAGATGATCAAGTGATTATTTGGAACGAAAAAGGAAATATGTGGGTTTACGCGGTATTGGTGGTATTTATATTAAGTAGTTTCTTGGCCCCTACGGCTATTTGGAATTTCTTGAAATAAGGAAATAAATAATGTACATTTCCGTTGAGCCATCATTTTTATTACTTAGTTTTGTATTCGATTTTGAGTAAAAACCTCTTCTGAAACGCATACCAAATGTCTGATTCAATAAAGCACGAATGTGGAATTGCCCTTATTCGATTGCGCAAGCCTTTTCAGTATTATCTGGACAAGTACAAAACGCCGACCTATGGCCTAAGCAAATTGTACTTGATGATGGAAAAACAAGTCAATCGAGGTCAAGACGGAGCAGGAGTCGCCAATATCAAAATCAATGTTAACCCAGGAAACCGATACATCAGTCGGTACCGCTCAGTAGAGCCACAAGCAGTAGCCGATATCTTCGGAAAAATCAACAAGAAATTCAGGAAAGCACAAAAATTAGCCAAAGATGTGAAACGTGAAACGGGCATTGACCCGAGTCATGATGCAGCTTGGTGGCAAGAAAATGTGGCTTTTACTGGAGAAGTATTATTAGGCCATTTACGCTATGGTACACATGGACAAAATGAAATAGAAAACTGTCATCCGATGTTACGTCAAAGTAATTGGAGAAGTCGCAATTTGGTGATGGCGGGTAATTTCAACATGACCAACGTAGATGATTTATTTGACAAATTAGTTTCTTTAGGGCAGCACCCAAAGGAGAAAGTAGATACAGTGACGGTGATGGAGAAGATTGGTCACTTTTTGGATGAAGAAAACCAAAGACAATTTTTGAAATACCGCGACCAATATGAAAATCCCGAATTATCGGATATTCTTGCTGAGCAAATTGATTTAGTGCGGGTCTTAGAACGTTCTTGCAAAGATTTTGATGGTGGCTATGCCATGGTGGGTTTAACTGGCTATGGAGCATCCTTTGTAGCTCGTGATCCAGCAGGAATTCGTCCAGCATATTATTACATGGATGAAGAAGTGGTAGTAGTGGCATCTGAAAAGCAGGCCATTAAAACCAGCTTCAATTGTGCGTATGACCAGATTCAAGAAATAACTCCTGGTTCAGCCTTGGTTATTGACATGGATGGTTCAGTAAAAGAAGCCCCTTTCATTGATCGTTTAGAACAAAAATCATGTTCCTTTGAGCGCATTTATTTCTCCCGAGGTTCAGATCCAGATATTTATTCAGAGCGTAAAAAATTAGGTCGATTATTGATTCCTCAAATTTTAGAAGAGGTAAACAATGACCTGAAAAATACTGTATTCTCCTACATCCCTAACACGGCTGAAACTGCATTTTTAGGGATGATTGATGGCTTAGAAGACCATTTAGCGAAAGAGAGAAAGCAGGCCATTATGGGTGGTATCCTATTTGAAAAGGAATTGGAAGAGATGTTAACTTTCCGCCCAAGAGTTGAGAAATTGATTTCAAAAGATGTCAAGGTACGTACGTTTATTACCAGTGATGAACAAAGAGACGACATGGTTTCTCATGTGTATGATACGACCTATGAGGTGATTAATAAAGGGGTTGATTCCGTGGTCTTGATTGATGATTCCATAGTAAGAGGTACGACTTTGGAAAAAAGCATTTTGAGTTTATTGGATAAATTATCTCCTAAGAAAATAGTGATTGTTTCTTCTGCTCCACAGATTCGATATCCAGATTGTTATGGTATTGACATGTCGAAGATGAAAGAATTTGTTGCTTTTAGAGCGGCTTTAGCACTTTTAAAAGAGCGAGGATTGGAAAGTATTCTAGATGAAGTAAACTTGAAGTGTTTGGTTGCTTTAGAAAATGGCACAGCCCACACAGAAAACTTTGTAAAGGCCATTTATGCTCCATTTACGGACCAAGAAATCTCCAATAAAATCGCAGACATTGTTCGTCCTAAAAATATCAAAGCAGAAGTTTCAGTGATCTACCAAACAGTGGACAACTTAAATGTTGCTTGTCCAAATCATTTAGGTGATTGGTATTTTACGGGTAATTTCCCTACCCCTGGAGGAAATCAAGTTGTAAATAAAGCATTCGTCAATTTCATGAAAGGAATTGAAGTGAGAGCTTATTAAAATTTTGTTTAAAATGCTTAACGCTGTCAAGGTTTGGAACCTTGACAGCGTTGTTTTTTTTCAGACATTTTGAAAAAGAACGAATGAGATTCCTTCCATATTGTCCCCTAAAAATCTTTATCAATTAACTGATTTAATACGCCACTACCACGGCTCCTCGCATGGTCATAATTCCTTTTTCTGGGAAATTTTCGGGAGTAGATTGGTATTGAATTACCCAGGCATAAGTATCGGGAGGAACTAATTGTCCATTGAATTTTCCATCCCACGATAATTCTGCTGAATTAGAACTTTGCTTTGAAAAAAGCATTTCTCCCCAGCGGTTAAATATTTGAACATTCACAATCTGGGTTCTTGCTGGATTTTTAGGAATTGGATTGAAGGTATCATTTTTTCCATCACCATTGGGCGTAAAAATAGATGGGGCAAATATCAATGGTTCGCATTTATCGGGTACCGCGTAGGTACTGGATGTTAAACAACCATCAGCATCTTTGATTTCGACCTGATAGGTACCATTTCGATTGATCTTAGCATAATTTAAATTCAAGGGGCTAATAATGGCGGAATTAGGAGTCCAGGCAAAAGTAAAATCTCGGCTATTCCCAGCTATTTGTAAGATGGTTTGAGGATTCACTTCATCCATACAAATGAAATAATCCTTTTTAGGAAAGAAATACTCATTGCTTAAGAAATTGACTTGCGTTTTCTTCGTAACCGAACAACCAGTAGCCGTGTCTGTTACTACTACTTCATAAGAACCTCCAGGTTTAGGAACTACTATTTCTGGAGTCTTGTCTTTTGAACTCCATTCGAAAGTCAAGGTTTTTTGGGGTGGAAGCTTATCTAATTTGACTTTTGCATTGTCTTTGCAAATACTATTATACTCTTCTTTTAAGCTCAGAGGCTCCATGATTTGTATATCAAATTCCTGCGCATCCAATAGAAAATCCTTCACACAAACATTAGAAATAGACGCAGTTATCACATATTTACCAGCATCTTTGAATTTATGCTTCATGACATCCCCTTCATACGAATAATAAAGTGTCCCAGCAGGGTTCAAAGGCACCGTTAAGCCCGTGCTTGTGGGAAAAGGATCTAAAGTTGTTTTATAAATTTTCCAAACAATTTTGTCATTGTTCATCGGATCACAAAGTTTTTTATCAACCTTGTAACTAAAAGTCGTTCCATCACAGGATTGCTTAATGCTCGGCGGACTACTCGGATTTGGTGGTGAAGGAATGGAAGGAGGAAGGCCTAATTGACTAGTTACGTTGGTAGGAAAAGTAACCGCATTAGGTTCATATTTGGCTCTTTTTAACGTGTCTGTACTTGACAACAATCCATTGGTTTGTGTGATTTTACCTAATGTAGAGCTCCCTTCGATAGCAACGAAAATGATGGTATTATATACAGGATCAATTTGCAAAGCTCCTATTTTAGCTACCGTATCTAAAAGTACTTTCTTGGATGCCAAAATGGTATCGGCATTGTTGGTGGAAATATTAAATTGCAAAATTTGAGAATGAATTGCACGACCATCTCCTTGCATAGATACATACAGCACTTTTTTATCTTGGGAATATTCCACACCATAAATAGTAGGTGGTGAAGCCCCTAAGTTAAGTGTGGTCAGATAGGTAGGTTTTCCATCTCCTGAAGCATCATAATCAAACAAATCCAATTTGTTGGTTGGCGGACCCGGTACAACAACCGCCATTTTACTCCAATCTGTAGAGATTTTGGTATACCCCGCGGAACTAGTCAGGCTGGTTGATCCCGATGGGCTCGTAATGGTTGGAGCAGAAATTCCTGCATCTGAAACCTTGAAAGTGCGGATGGTATTGCTATTGGCATCTTGAGAAATCAACCAATAAAAACCTGATCCACCTTGGGAGGCAACTAAACGTTCGGTACTGGGAACTGGACTCAACAATTGATTGATTACAGAAAGCCCTCCCTTACCTTTATTTAGCTTCATATCCACAATACTGTAATAAATCTGATTTTCATTGGCTGCATTTTTCTTCAATGTGAAGATATAATACTCAGATTGACATCCCTTACAGGACGTTTTGGGCATGGTAGTCACTCCTTGAGAATTCGTAATATCCCCATTGATTAATACCGAAGGATCTTTGGTATAAGTTATTGGATTATTATCTCGATCAAAAACCTTTTGTCCGTCCGTATAGTAAATGATGCTGTTGGTAGGATCTGTCATGACAGCCACACCGTTTGGTACATTGATACGGCCGGTTGTGGGCGTTGGATTATCCGGATTTTCAAATTTTACCCCTGCACTACTTCCAAAATACCAAGCTGGTGGAGCTTTTAATAAAACTTGATTGGGATCAGTTTCGCCACAAATTTCCACTTGCATTTTCGCTTCGGCAGAACATCCAGATTGAGGTTCGGTAATCTTCACGGAATAGCAACCTGATTCTCTAACTTTGATGGTGTCCGTAGTTTGCCCTTTGGGATACCACAAAACTTCAATGGGATAGGAAGGTCTACCTACTTTTTGAAATGCATTCAAAACGAGTTCTTGACCTAAACAAATCGTTTTTTTTACTTCCGAAGTATCCTTCCCTAAATAGATGTTGGGTAATTGTCCAATAATAACCCTTTCAGTTAAAATCAAAGGAGGGGTATTCGGAAGGGGGCTTTGAATAGTTACTTTGACAGTATATGTTCCTGGAGAACAATATTGGTGCACTCCGGTAGCCGAACTTTTCTTATCCCCAGGCGCAGAAGGTTCTCCAAAATCCCATGTAAAAGTGGTACCAGTGGGAAAATGCTCCGTCAATTCGAAGACTGTCGCCATATCTGGATTTGACCCTTTTTCACAACTAGCACATTGAGTAAGGCAATTATTGCGAAAAACAATTTTTGGATCCGAAAAAGCACGGAAAGAAACTAGCCAAACCAGAAAAAGGAACAGATACTTTTTAATCATTTAAGAGGTAGGCAAGTATGTGTATTAAGCACAAAATAACGTAAAATATTGGTTTTTGAAAAGCTAAGTACTAAATTGCTAGGCTATGCGACGTAAACTCGGATCATACCGTAATTTATTATACCTATTAGGCGCATTTTTCATGGGCCTTGTGAAAATGCTTGCACAAGATCCACAGCTTTCTCAATTTTACTCTGCACCGCTATTAATTTCACCAGCATTTGCAGGTATTAATAATACGTCAAAGGTTAATTTCAATCACCGTAACCAATGGCCTAATCTTAGTTCAAGTTACCAATTTTCCTCTTTAACAGCTGATATCAACTTTTCTAGCATCAATAGTGGCGTAGGCTTGGTTATGACCACCGATAAGCAATTTTCAAATCTTCAAACGACTTCGATTGGTTTACAGTATGCCTATCACATTAATTTGGCAGAAGAAAGTTCCATATCGGTCGGTATTCAAAGCTCCTATGTCAATCGAGGATTAGATTATTCCAATTTAATTTTTGGAGATCAGTTTGTCAATGGGAGTATAAGCCAAAATAGCGATGACCCTATTTTAAAAAATTGGGAAAAAAATGGGGCTTCTACCAATTACTTGGACTTTTCAACTGGCACCATGTTAAATCTAAGAAACTCTTGGGTGGGCTTATCGGTACATCATTTAAATACTCCTAATCAATCACTTTCTAGTAGAACTTCTACCATCAACTCACCTGTAGCTATGAAATTCAGTATTCAGGTTGGAACGAAAATAAAGTTGGAGGATAGTTATTTTGAGCAAAATTCATATCGAGCTAGAAATACAGAAAAAAGCATCAGTCCTGTATTGAATTACAAGCATCAAGGTACTTTTGATCAGTTGGATGTAGGAGCTTACCTAACCCTCTCACCTATTGTATTGGGAGCTTGGTACCGAGGAGTACCTATTAAAAAAAGTAGTGATGGAATCATGAATAGTCGGGAATCCATAGTGGCTTTGGTTGGTTACCGACAAGATAATTTCTCGGTAGGATATTCTTATGATTTAACCATTTCAAAACTGGGCTTACCTTCAGGAGGAGCCCATGAGATTTCGGTAGCCTACTTATTTGATTGGGATATATCCCTGAAAAAACCTTATCTAAAAATTAAAAGAACTTTGGCTTGTCCGAAATTTTAAACAAAAAACCTTTAAGTAAATACTAATTTAAATGGGCCTTCTCTAATAAAAAAAGACTTAAATTTGTAAAATATAGAAGTTCATTTTCATCCCTCTATGAAATTATTAGAAAAAACACGACAAAAATTCCTATTCGTCATATTGCTTTTATTTTGCTTTGTTAATCATGCAGCATTTGCCCAAACAACAACACAAGGCAAAAAGAATGTAGAAGATTTAACAGAGGATCAAATTGCAGCTTTTTATCAAAAGGCTCAAGCAAGTGGAATGTCTGAAGCACAAATTGAAAAAGCAGCAATAGCTCAAGGATATACAGCTTCCGACATTGCAAAAATGAGAGAAAAGATAAATAATCTTACCAATAGCTCGAATTCAAAAACAGGAAATAAACTTGAAGCACAGGAAAACCCAGGAAAAAGAGTAACCAATGGGAAATTGAGTAAATCGAAAAAAGAGGAAAATAAAAACGGTATTGATTCGAAAGAAAATACTTCGAACAAAGACGATCTCAACGTTAATAAAAATTCTAATGGTAAAAAATCGATCGAGGAGCAAATTTTCACAACGGAAGAAAGAATTTTTCTTGCTCAACCCTTAAATGTATATAATG
Source organism: Aquirufa aurantiipilula (assembly GCF_019923745.1). GTDB lineage: Bacteria > Bacteroidota > Bacteroidia > Cytophagales > Spirosomataceae > Aquirufa > Aquirufa aurantiipilula. Next base: position 147,052 of record NZ_JAANOG010000004.1, on the reverse strand, counting down.
ATAGTTTAGTTAAGTTGTATAAAGAGTTACAATTAAAAAGGTCATTAGCTTTAGAAAAAGAGATTTTTGGGTCTGATTTATTTGATGTTGAATCATTAAACTTCGAACCTGATCTTAAAATAGCCACTCCAAGCAATTACTTATTGGGTCCTGAAGACGAGCTAAATATTGATATTTTTGGGGATGTGTTAGATAATTTCAAAGTTAAAGTTAGTACAGAAGGAACAGTAAAAATCTTAAATTTAAGCCCAATTTATGTCAATGGCTTAAGTATAGAGGCTGCATCCAATAGAATCATTGGAAGGCTTCGTCAATTATACCAAGGATTAAATAAACCAGGAAGCGGATCATCTGCACAAGTTACTTTAGGAAACGTAAGAAGTATCAAAGTTACTTTAACTGGTGAAGTAAAGTTTCCTGGAAGTTATACGGTATCTTCTCTTGCCACTGTTTTTAATGCATTATATTTAGCTGGCGGGCCCAGTACCAATGGTTCTTATAGAAATATTCGAATTATCCGGGCTAATAAAGTCATTCGAACTTTAGACTTATATGACTTTTTGCTCAAGGCTGACCAAAAGGATAACATCCATTTACAAGATCAAGATATTATCCGTATTTCGGATTATGAAACCCGAGTGGAACTCATTGGTGAAGTAAAGCGACCTATGATATTCGAAACAATCAAGGGAGAAACATTGAAGGATGTATTACGCTTTGCTGGTGGATTTACCAACAAGGCATATACTTATTCGATTCCTGTCACCCGTAACACATCTAGAGAGTTAAAACTATTGAATATTACTCAAGATGAAGTTTCAAGTTTTTTACCTCAAAATGGCGATAAATACGTTATTGGTGCTATTATAGAAAGATTTGAAAATAGAGTAGAAATTGAAGGAGCTGTATTCAGACCCGGAATGTATGCCTTGGAATCTGGAGTTAATACCGTAAAAGAATTAATCAAAAGAGCTGAAGGAACAAGAGAAGATGCTTTTTTAAATAGAGCTACGATTACCCGCCGACAAGAAAATTTTGAACCTCAAATTATTTCCATTGATTTAGGAAGAATTTTACGTGGTGAAATGGCCGATGTACCACTTCAGCGAGAAGATATTATCAAAGTATTTACCGTTTCAAGTTTAAAAGAAAAAAGAACTGTCAGTGTTTTTGGTGAGGTGAATCAAGAAGGTGAGTTCGAATTTAAGGAGGGAATGAAAGTGGGTGATTTAATTTTATTGGCAAAAGGATTCAAAGATGGAGCCAGTTATTCAAAATTAGAATTAGCTCGAAGGGTTGTAACTCATGGTGTTGGAAATATTTCCGATGAGAAAATTGATATTAAAACTTTTAATATCGACGGAAATCTTCAACTTTCCGATGAAGGAAATCAGTTTACCCTAACTCCATTTGATATCTTGTCTATTCGTAGATCTCCCGACTATGAAGACCAGCGATATATCTCCATTCAAGGAATGGTCAATTATCCAGGGGTTTATGCATTGAAAAATAATAATAAAAGAATTTCTGATTTTGCTGATTTAGCTGGAGGACTTAAAGATGGTGCATTTTTAGAAGGTGCACAATTTTACCGAAATTCAGAAGTAGTTGGTATTGATTTAAAGGAAATTATGCAAAATCCTAATTCCAAGAATAACATGTATTTAATGGCAATGGATTCTCTATTCATTCCGAGAATAAATCAAACTGTTAAGCTTTCTGGAGCAGTACAAAATCCCATTTCAGTAACTTATAAAGAAAAATATATTTTAGACGATTACATATCTGAAGCAGGGGGGTTTGCTTCAAATGCCATAAAAAAACTTGTTTACGTTAAAAATCCCAATGGAATTTCAAGTAAAACTAAGAAATTCTTATTCTTTAAAATATATCCAAAAGTACTTCCAGGTTCAGAAATAATTGTAGAAGGTATACCTCCAGGGGCAAAAAAGGGATTAACAACAGCTGAAGTAATCGGTTTAACTTCTAGTTTAGCTTCATTCACTTTTACCATCATTACATTGGTTAATCAATTATCTAAATAGGCCTAATTAATGAGAGAAGGAAACGATACAAATAATTTAATGGATAGTCAGGACGAAATCTCCATTAATATAGGAGAAATCATAAAAGCATTAAAATCAAATTATATTTTAATTATTATTACTACTGTAATATTTACCTCCCTTGGAGCAGTATACTCATTAACTCAACCTAACGAATATGTCTCCACTGTAAAACTATTACCCGAAATAGATTCAAAGTCAGGAGGGGGCAATCTTGGTGGGCTTAAATCCTTGGCTGGTTTAGCAGGAGTTGATTTAGGCAGCGGATCAGGAGTAGATGTCATTAGACCAGAAATTTATCCTAGTGTACTACAGAGTACTCCTTTTCTTCAAGAAGCTCTAAAAAGTAATATTTATGTTCAAAAACGGAAGAAATGGTTAAGCGTATATGACTATTTAATTACTTCTCCTGAATTACCTCCTATTCAATTATTTGCTTCTAAATCTGAAGAAAATAATGTAGATGAAATGGGCACTGCTCTCCCAAAAGAAGGTTTATCGTCCGAATTAATCAAATTAAATAAAAAAGAATTAGCTGGAATACTTAATTTGAAAAATAGAATTTCAGCTGAGACAGACAAAAAGAATGGAATGGTAACTATAACTGTTAAATTAACAGACCCTGTAGCTGCTGCCACTTTAACTAGTTTTACTCAAACTTATTTAACTAGATACGTTACCAATTACCGAACTGAAAAAGCAAGAAAAGAACTAAAATTTCTGCAAGCTCGTCATGAAGAATCTCGAAAAACATATGACAATGCTTTGAGTAGATTATCAACATACAAAGACCAGCATAGGAATACTTTTTTACAGGTAGCTAAAGACCAAGAAAAAAAATTACAATATGAAGTTGATTTAGCTTTTAACATCTATTCAAGCATTAGTACTCAAATGGCTGATGCAGCCGTTAAAATACAAAGAGAAACACCTGTTTTTAAAGTGTTGGAGCCAGCTCAGATTGCCCTTGAAAAATCTGAACCAAAAAGAAGTTTAATTACTTTTGGATTCTTATTTTTTGGACTATTTATTTCGTTGGTAATTGTGTTCCTTAAGACAGCTAATATCAAACAAATATTATCATAAGATTCTTACAGCACAGCAAGTTTTTAAAACAAAAGGCCGATTCTTTCGAATCGGCCTTTTGTTTTATCCCATGTATTGAAATTACTATTTATTTCAAAGTTCGCTTAACTTCTTTCATTTCGTAACATTCAATGGTATCTCCTACTTCTAGGTCATTGAAGTTCTTAACGGATAAACCGCATTCGTAACCAAACTTAACTTCAGCTACATCATCTTTGAAACGTTTCAAGGCTGAAATTTCACCTTCATGAACCACTACAAAGTCACGAATGACACGAATCTTATTAGCACGTTTCACCGTTCCATCCAATACGTAACAACCTGCAACTGTACCAATTTTAGAAATTTTGAATACATCACGCACTTCAATATTCGAAGTAATGACTTCTTCAAAGGTAGGAGCTAACATTCCCTCCATTGCAGCCTTGATTTCATCAATCGCTTGGTAAATAATGGAGTAGTTTCTGATTTCAATTTGCTCAGCTTCAGCCAATTTACGGGCATTCACCGATGGACGAACTTGGAATGCTATAATCACAGCATCCGAGGTAGAAGCCAAAGCCACATCAGATTCAGAAACCTGACCCACCCCTTTATGAATAATTCTAACCTGTACTTCTTCTGTAGATAACTTCAATAAAGAGTCAGACAAAGCTTCTACGGAACCGTCCACGTCACCTTTTACAATCACATTCAACTCACGGAAAGTTCCGATTGCCTTACGGCGACCAATCTCTTCTAAAGTAATGTGTTTTCTAGTACGTAATGATTGCTCACGTAAAATTTGCTCACGCTTGTTAGCAATTTCACGAGCTTCACGCTCATTTTCTAAACAAAGTAACTTATCTCCAGCTTGAGGAGCTCCATTCAAACCTAATACTTGAACTGGTGTAGAAGGACCTGCTTTTTTAATTTTATTACCGTGGTGGTCAAACATAGCCTTAACACGACCATAATTATCTCCAGCCAACATCATATCACCAATATTCAATGTTCCAGCTTGAATTAATAGCGTAGTTACATATCCACGGCCTTTATCTAATTCTGCTTCAATAACAGAACCAACTGCTTTTTTATTTGGATTTGCTTTTAAATCCAATAACTCCGCTTCCAACAATACCTTTTCCAAAAGATCATCTATACCTAATCCAGATTTAGAAGAAATTTCTTGACATTGGTATTTACCGCCCCAATCTTCCACTAACATATTCATAGCCGCTAATTCCTCTCGAACTTTATCTGGATTGGCTCCATCCTTATCTACTTTAGAGAAAGCAAATACGATTGGTACTCCAGCTACCATTGCGTGGTTGATAGCTTCCTTTGTTTGAGGCATCACAGAATCATCTGCCGCAATAACAATAATTACAACGTCAGTAATTTTAGCTCCCCTAGCACGCATGGCAGTAAACGCCTCGTGACCTGGTGTATCTAAGAAAGTAACTTTCTTACCTGATTCTGTTTGAACTGAATAAGCACCAATATGTTGGGTAATACCTCCTGCTTCACCAGCTGCCACTTTAGCCCGACGGATATAATCCAATAAAGATGTTTTACCGTGGTCTACGTGACCCATGATGGTTACAATCGGTGCTCTTGGAACTAAATCAGCTGGATCATCTTCGATTTCAACTTCAACAGCATCAATTTCTTCTTCTGCCGAAATAAAACTCACTTCAAACCCGAACTCATCAGCAATAATAGTAATCGCTTCGGCATCCAAACGTTGGTTAATCGAAACGAACATACCTAAACTCATACAAGTTGAAATCACCTCATTGACAGATACATCCATCAAAGAAGCTAAATCACTTGCTGAAATAAATTCAGTTACTTTTAAGATTTTTGATTCTTCGTCTTCAGCTAATTGACGAGCTTCATCTGCTTCTGCTCGCTCTCTACGCTTAACACGTCTCTTATCTGCTCCAAAACTCTGCTTGTTGGTTGCACCTTGCAAGCGAGCCATGGTAGCCTTAATTTGCTCTTGAATATCTTTATCAGAAAGCTCTTCCTTGGGTCCTCCTGGTTTAGCACCTGGGGCTGCTGGTTTCTTTCCGAAATCCTTTTTCTTGAAGTCGCCTCCTCCTGCTGGTGCCGGACGATTCGCTGTATCATTGGAAACAGGTCTCTTTTCTTCTTTAATGATTCGTTTTCTCTTGTGTTTTTTATCACCAGAGCGATCACTTGGAGTAGGTAATTCAATTTTACCTAGCACTGTAAGACCCTTCAAAGTCTCACCTTTTGCTTCAATTAACTCAATATCAGGAGTTGTTGATTCTACTACAGGAGGAACAACTGCTGCCACAGGAACTACTGCAGGCTTAATTTCCTCTTTAACAGGCTCAACCACTTCTTGGATGGGCTCTACTTTTGCCTCAGGTACTACTGGAGCAATAGGCTCTACCACTTTTTCTTCTACTACTTTCGGCGCCTCCACTTGTTTCTCAACTGGCTTTGGCGCAATAGGATGGCCTTTCTTGTCTAAATCGATTCTACCCAACACTTTTAAACCCATTGGTCTAGGTTCCTCTTCTGGAGTGGGTTCAGGTTTCACAACCTCCACTACGGGAACTTCAACAACTTTAACGGGTTCTGGAGCTGGAGCAACAACCTCTACGACAGGGGCTGGCTCAGGTTTTTTCTCCACAACCACAACAGGTTCAGGCGCAACTACTTCTTCAACAGCTTTTTTAGGCGCTTCAGAGGCTTCCAAAATATGATTCGCATCATACTCTCTAGCCAATAAGCTAAGCTGCTCAAAATTTAATTTGGCATTTGGGTTATTATCAATTTTGTGACCCTTAGCAGAAAGAAACTGAAGGATCGTAGACGTCCCCACGTTTATTTGTTTTGCTACAAGGCTCAATCGCATTGTCTTTTCTTCTGCCATAAAAATTACAAAATACTATAATTCATTCAATGTGTTACAACTTACTCAAATTCAGCACGAAGAATCGATAAGATATCTTCGATCGTCTCCTCTTCCAACTCCGTTCTACGCTCCAATTCTTCTTTAGATAAAGCTAAAACCTGCTTGGCTGTATCCAAACCAATTTTATGTAGCTCATCCAAAATCCAAGCGTCAATGTCGTCAGAGAATTCATTCAATTCTACATCCTCCTCGTCTAGTTCGTCCTTAGGAACATCACGGAAGACGTCAATTTCATATCCCACTAACTTTCCTGCCAATTTAATGTTTTGACCACCACGACCAATCGCCATGGAAACTTGATCCGAGTTTAAGAATACCGAAATACGCTTACGCTCTTTATCAATGGTCATTGAGTTTAATTTAGCTGGACTTAAAGTTCTAGCTACCAATAACTCTAAATTGTCAGTGAAGTTAATCACGTCAATATTTTCATTCTGCAATTCACGAACAATGCCATGAATACGTGATCCTTTCATACCCACGCAAGCTCCAACAGGATCAATACGGTCATCATAGGACTCAACAGCTACTTTTGCACGCTCACCTGGTTCACGAACAATCTTACGAATTGTGATAGTACCATCATAAATTTCTGGAATCTCTTGTTCAAACAAACGCTCCAAAAATACAGGTGAAATACGGGAAAGAATGATACGAGGTGTACCATTTGCCATTTCCACCTTATGAATAATCGCTTTGATTGTTTCACCCTTTTTGAAACGATCCTTGGGAATCATTTCTGTTTTTGGCAAAATCAATTCATTGTCTTCGCTATCTAATAAGATTAACTCACGACCCAAAATTTGATATACTTCTGAGCTCACCAATTCCCCTACTAAATCTTTATATTTATCATAAAGACTTTCCTTCTCTATATCCTTAATCTTTTGAATCAAAGTCTGACGTGCTGTTTGAACCACACGACGACCGAAATCCTCTAGTTTAATCAATTCAGCTACCTCTTCACCAATCTCAAAATCGGGCTCGATTAATTTCGCTTCTGACAATGGAATTTTATCAAAATCCCAAATATCTTCTGAATTATCGTCCACGATTTCACGTGTACGCCACATCTCTAAATCGCCACTCTCGGGATTGATAATCACATTGAAGTTTTCATCGGAACCAAATTTCTTACGAATCATGGTACGAAACACATCCTCCAAAACCGCAATCATCGACGGCTTATCAATGTTCTTTTCCCGAGCAAACTCTGCAAATGACGAAATTAATTCAACACTGTTCATTGCTATCTCTCTTTTTTTATTGAAATGACACTTGTACTTTAATTTTATCTATTTCTGCCAAAGGAAACCAAGTAGATTCCTTAGCCACTATCACGCGATGTTTCAGCGTTTTCTCTGTTAATATCTCTATTGAATCTTCCTTATAAGCCAGCAATGCCCCCTCTACTTGCCCTTCTTTTTTCATCCAAACTTTGACCTTGCGACCAATATTTTTCTGAAACTGCCAACCTTGCGTTAATGGAAAATCTAAACCCGGAGAAGATACCTCTAAATTGTAGGCTTCCTCAATCCAAGCATTTTCTTCGATATGATGAGCCAATTTACGGCTCAACAAGGCACATTCATCAATGGATATTCCTTCTAAAGTATCAACCAATATCGTAACTAGACTACGTTTACTACCTGGAGAAACTTGTAAATCCACTAAAAAAATAGGACCCTCTCCCACGTAAGCCAACAACCATTCCCTAATTTTCTCTGATAAATCACCCATGCTTTTTCAATTGAAAACAAAAAGAGGGATTAAAAACCCCTCTTCATTTCTTAAATTTCCTCTGCAATTTACGCATAATTTTCTAAATAACAACCCATTCAGCAAATAGAATGCTATTTGAGATGGATAAATCCATTCTATTCTGAGAAAAAATTCGTTACTTTGGAAGCAAAATCACAAAATTTCAATCGATCTAGATCGCTTCTTATGGCATATCAATTACTAAAAGGAAAAAGAGGTATTATCTCTGGCGCATTAAATGAAGATTCCATCGCCTGGAAAATTGCAGAAAGAGCTCACGAAGAAGGAGCCACTTTCACCTTGACCAATGCACCACTCGCTATGCGTATGGGCGAAATCAATAACCTAGCCGAAAAATGCGGTGCTAAAGTAATCGGTGCAGATGCTACTTCGATTGAAGACTTAGAAAAATTATACGATGAGTCCATCGAATTTTTAGGTGGCCCAATCGATTTCGTTCTTCATTCCATCGGAATGAGTACCAATATCCGTAAAGGACGTGAGTATGGAGATTTGAACTACGAATGGTTTTTAAAATCATTGGATGTATCGGCTCTTTCCTTCCACAAAATGCTTCAAGTAGCTCAGAAAAAAGATGCTATTGCTCAAGGAGGTTCTGTAGTAGCCCTTTCTTACATTGCGGCACAACGTTCATTCCCAGATTATACAGATATGGCTCAAGCAAAAGCCATGTTAGAATCGATTGCTCGTTCTTATGGCTACCACTATGGTAAAGCCAAAGGTGTTCGAATTAATACCGTTTCTCAATCACCTACTAAAACGACAGCAGGTACAGGAATTAGCGGTTTCAATGCATTCTATGAATATGCAAATCAGATGTCTCCTCTTGGTAACGCCACAGCTGATGAATGTGCTGATTATGTCATTACCTTATTTTCCGATTTAACTCGCAAAGTAACCATGCAAAATTTATTCCATGATGGAGGATTTTCTTGCGTAGGTATTTCAGAAGAAATCGTTGAAAAAATGGAAAAACAATAATCCTTTCTCTTATCATCGAGGCTTTACATTGAACCTACCTTCTGCTTTTATTCGCATTTTCCTGTGGCTAATATGGGGTACACTACCTGCATTAGCTGCACGGGAAACATTTCCTACTCCTCCAGAAAGCGCAATTCGCTTGTTCTACATTCAGCGTAGTTCAAATACGAATGTGGTGGTGTATGATGCCAATTTAACAGCAAGTAAAGCTTTGAATGCCAAAAACCCCGTTCACACCTATTGGATTCGATATGCTGAAAAAGGTCAACAAGAAGAATTATCTTCCATTCAAAAAACCTTGGCATATGGTCTTTACACAAATAGAATAAGTAGCGAAACAGAACCTTCTTATGAAGGCTATTTTTTAGCTTACCGTAAAAGAAAATTTGTTGTAAAGCTTGACCCCAAAGGCTCACCTATTGCCCTTTTCCCCATCAATGGTAGACTGCAAGTACTAAAACGTGTATTTGTTAGTGTGGATGAAAGCAAATTCATGCCTTCCGTAAATTACATTGAACTATTTGGTAAAGATCCCGTTTCTGGCAAAGATGTTTATGAACGTTTTAAGCCTTAAAATCTTTAACGTTGTCAAGGTTTAAAACCTTGACAACGTTGGTAAAATTGCCAATTTTATATTAATAAATCTTTCAATTTATTGGATTAATGTTCAAGATATCAATTCATTGATATCTTGAACATTTTATCAGTTTTACGCCTTCTTGAAAAGCGAAAAAAAGATAAATTTGCCTAACGCTGTCAAGGTTTAAAACCTTGACAGCGTTGGTTCTACCACCTATATTTTAACACCAAAACAGCATTCAATGGCTGGGTCGCGTAACCATAAGATTCAATAAATTTTTGATTGTACAGATTCTTAATGATTAAATTGACATGAAAGTGTTTATTCAATTCAAAACTACTTTGTAATTCTGCCCAAACATAAGGACTTAATTCCTTAGCTACGACTGAAAACAATGCTTCATCATATACAAAATCTGTTCTTCTTGCCTGCCAATGGTGCAATAAAGAAACCTGCCAATGACTGGTTAAACGAAGTCCAAAATTCAATACTAAGGCATGTGCTGGCCGCCTAATCAATGAAGAATAGGTACTATCTTTTCCAGCAAACTTATTCGTCATTGAACCATCTAAAAAGGTATAATTCAAGGAAGAATTAAAAGCCCCCCTACGGTAAGCTCCCTCTAATTCTAGCCCTTGAGTACTTTGCTTTGATACATTCACATATTGACCATAAGGATCTACATTCTTAGATTGAAAAACAATACCATCTCTTACCTGGTTCTGAAACCCCACAACCCTCGCCGACCAATCAGCATTCAAATAAGAAATACCCAATTCAATAGTTGACCCTAATTCTGGTTTCAATGCACTATTCCCATAAGGTGAATACAATTGATAAAGAGAAGGTACCTTAAATCCTGTATAACCATTGGCAAATAATTTCCATTCTGTCGACAAAAACACATATGGGTTGATGTTAAAAGTAGTAAAATCTCCAAAGTTGGATGATTTATTCCAACGTGTACCTACTTCTATTCCTCCCATTTGCCAATTCTTTTGTAGCGTAGCATAAGTCGCCCAAATGGATTGATTGGCTTTTTCAGGAGCTAAAGATGGTGAATCATACCTTCCAAAAGCGCTAATTGAATAATCCGATTGTGAAGTATTCTGGTATCGATATTCCGTTCCTGCTAACAATACAAATTCATTCCCCAAGGACCACTTTCCATACCATTCAAGCCCTTGACTTTTACCATGATATGTAGAAAATGAAAAATTTGTCCAGGCATTCGCTGCAATGAAAGTGGAGTCATTCTTAAATTCACGGTGTATGATTTCATGGAATGCACGTAAATACCAACTGGTATTCAATCCTCTATATTGATATTGTAAACGAATGGAGCTTGAATTTGCCTTGGCTGTGTAATCTCTTTCATCGACAAATGGGCCCGCATCTAAATTACTCTTATTACCATTCCACTGATAATAAACCTCTAACCATGACTTTTGACCCATAGGTCGCGACCAAGCAAGATGTACTTGTTGCTGTCGAAATCCATCTTTTTCATAATTTCCAACAGTGTCTTTCGCAGCAGAATACCCTTGACTTACAAAATCTCGAACCTGAACATTCCACTGATTCTTAGCAATTGACCCTCGTATTTGTGCCGTCGTATTCAACTCTCCAATAGTTCCTGCTTGCACTTGAACATTTCCTTGCACTTGCTTTGTACTGGTTTTTTGAGTCACTAAATTGATTACCCCAGCCATGGCATCTGAGCCATACAAAGTGGACTGTCCTCCTTTCAAAATTTCTATCCGCTCCAAAGAACTGATATCCAACAAGTTCCAATCCATCACTTGTGAAATATGCGATGGATCATTGACAGGAAAACCATCAATCAATAATAAGACGTGGCCTGTGTTAGCTCCACGAACATAAATTTCTTGATTAGATCCTGGTGCACTCCGCGCTCCGTTTACTGAAATTCCCACTTGACTTTGCAGCACTTCAGCCAAACTTTTACCTGTCATTTGGTCAAGTTGGGCTCGACTTATCAAACTGATCACTTTGCCAGTTTGACTTAATTTTTGAGGATACTTTGGTGCACTTACCTGTACCTCAGACAACAATGATGATTCAGCAGATTGCTGAGCAAATACTACGGCGCAAGGGAATAAAATCGCCCCCAATGCCAAGCATTGCGATTTAAAATAAAACATGATGTTTAGCCTCTCGGCTATAAAATTTAAAAAATACTCGAACGCTCGATCTCGTCTCATCCTCCGTAATGCGACATCAAGAATTGAAAAAGGCAGGTCTCCTGACTCGTTTTCATCATTTATCTGCCTTCCCAGAAATTCCAGTGGCTTTTGATGGATAAATGTTTTTACAAAAACTTACAGTTGCGGGGACAGTTTTGGCTTAAACCAAATTCCCTATTAAGTGACAATCTTTTAGAAAAGATTACACACCCTTATCTAATGCCAAAGGTAAAAAATAATTCCTAGGATTTTGGGCCTTCTTAAAATAGAATTCAGATTTTTAGAATTTATCAGTTTTTAACAAGGCAAATCCTTATAATTTCACTTGCTTGCAGCCTAATTCCAGAATAATGACGAATCCTACTCGATGTGCCTGGGTTTCTTCCGACCCACTTTATATAACTTACCATGATTCGGAATGGGGAGTTCCTCTTCATGATGACCAAAAATTGTTTGAATTACTGATATTGGAAGGTTTTCAATCTGGATTAAGCTGGATCACTATATTGCGAAAAAGAGAGGATTTCAGAGAGGCTTTTGACCATTTTAATTTTCATCAAATTGCCCAATGGACCGATGAAAAACTGCAGGAATGTCTTGAAAATCCAAAAATTATCCGAAATCGATTAAAAATTCAGGCTGTTAAAATGAATGCGCAAGCATTTATCAAAATTCAGGAAAAATTTGGTAGCTTTGACCGCTACATTTGGGAATTTGTGAGTTTCACCCCCATACAAAACCACTTCTTCAGTCATCAAGAATTGCCTAGCAGTACGGAACTCTCATTAGCCATGAGCAAATCCCTGAAGAAACACGGTTTTAAATTCGTTGGTCCAACTATTTGCTATTCATTTATGCAAGCTGCGGGCCTAGTTAACGACCATATTACTGAATGTTTTTGCTACCCAAAAAAATAAATTTATGAATTCGAGGATTGTCATCGTCCCGACTTACAATGAAATAGAAAACATCCAAGCCATTATCGAAAAGGTGATGAGCCTGGAGCCCTTATTCGATTTATTAATTGTAGATGATGGCTCTCCAGATGGGACTGCTCAAGTAGTAAAACAAATTCAATCAACTTTCCCTGAAAGAATCCACCTAATTGAACGTCAAGGGAAATTGGGATTAGGCACTGCCTACATTGCGGGATTCAATTACTGTATTGAAAAGAAATACGATTACATCTTTGAAATGGATGCTGATTTCTCTCATAATCCTGATGATTTAGTTCGATTATATCAATCCTGTGATCAAGGTGCAGACATGGCTATTGGATCACGGTATATCAATGGTGTTAATGTGGTCAATTGGCCAATTGGGCGTGTCTTGATGTCGTATTTTGCCGGTTTTTATGTTCGATTTATTACTGGCATGCCCATCCAAGATGCTACGGCAGGATTTGTATGTTACCGTAGACAAGTACTAGAAACCATTCCTCTTCACGAAATCAAATTCATTGGTTATGCATTCCAAGTAGAAATGAAATTCACGACCTGGAAATATGGCTTCAAGATTGTGGAGGTTCCCATCATTTTCACCGATCGTACAAAAGGAGAAAGTAAAATGTCCGCCAATATTTTTAAAGAAGCTATCTTTGGCGTCATTCAGTTAAAAGTCAATAGTTTTTTCAAACGCTACCAAAGACCATGATCTATCCAATTATAAAATCGCTGCACATTATATTTGTGGTTAGCTGGTTTGCTGGATTGTTCTATCTACCCCGTCTATTGGTATATCATGCTGAATCTCAGGATAAACAGGAGCCCGAACGCAGTATTCTTTCCACGCAATTTGAAAAAATGCAGAAGGTATTATTCAATGCTATCATGATTCCTGCCATGTTTTTAACCTGGATAACAGGACTTAGTTTGGTTTACTTCCAATGGTGGGATGGATTTACTCAGCATACCTGGTTACACCTAAAACTAGCCTTTGTTGTTGGAATCACCATCTACCACTTTTATTGTCGTCACATTGTCTATCAATTTCGGCAGCAGAATTTCATGTTTTCTGGGCCACAACTACGCCTATTCAATGAGATTGCGACCATTTTATTGGTATCGGTGGTCTTTTTGGTGGTAGGGAAAAATAGCCTGGATTGGCTTTATGGCTTATTGGGTTTTACCCTCTTTGGTATACTCATTATGGCGGCCGTAAAAATTGCTAAACGCTTTCGAAATAAAGCTTAAGTCAATTGCCGAGCCATTTCTCTCTTGACATCTTTTTCTTTAATATCTTCTCGTTTATCAAAACTCTTTTTACCTTTTGCCAATGCAATGTTCAACTTGGCATATCCTTTATCCGAGATGAATAAACGGGTGGGTATGATGGTCAAACCCACATTCTTTAATTCCTTTTGAAGCTTCTTCAGCTCTCTTTTTGACAATAATAACTTGCGATCTCTAAGTGGTGTATGATTGAAATGCGTTCCTTCCTCATACGTGGAAATATGCATATTTCTCACATACAATTCATCTTGCATAAAAAGGCAATAAGCATCTGTTAGATTGGCTTTACCTTGACGAATGGATTTTATTTCCGTACCCGTCAAAACCAATCCTGCTGTCCAGGTTTCCAAAAAAGCATATTCAAAAGAAGCCCTTCTATTCTGGATTTCAACTTTCTTTTGAATTTTTTCTCTTGCCATAATAATACAAATAAAAAAGCCACACAGATTCACTGCGTGGCTTTTTCGAGTTTAAAAGATTACTTACCTGTTTTTTTGGCAGCGTATTCTTTGTTCAAACCTTCAATCATTTTTTGAGTCACATCTACAGAGGCATCAGCAAATAAAATACCGCCACCTAATTTAGAATAACCCAAAACGAATTCGTATTTGTTCTCTTTGTTCACTTTAGTGATATATTCACGAATGTTATTGTATAACTCTTCGTTTTTCTTAGCCTGTTCTTGACCTAACTCAGCTTGTTTTTGCTGGCTATATTGTTGCAATTCAGCTCCTTTCTTTTTCAAAGTCATATCTGCTGCTTGCAATTCTGCTTGAGTCATAGCAGAAGCACGTTGTTGGATAGCTTGCAATTCACCTTGAAGTGCACGTTCTTTTTGACCTAAATCAACTTGCAAACGATATCCTTTATTTTCAAACTCTTTTTGAGCGTCTTTGTAAAATTGATAATTGTTCAACAATGAATCTGAATTAACAAAAACGATTCTCTTTCCGTCAGTGGTTGTCGCACCAATTCCTGCTGAAGAACCTGATGGTTTAAAGTACAAATAAGCAATGGCAAAAGTTAAAACTACTAACCAAGCATAATGAAGATTTTTCACGGGGTATAATGTTTAAAAATGACTAGGACGTAAAGATACAAGGTCTTATTCAGTTGTCCTAAAAAATTACAATTTTCAATGATTTCCTCTCAATTTTGAACCTGCCCAAGACCATAAAGCTCCTGTTAATCCACCAAATACTCCAGTCAGCAAGTATAAAACTACTACACTTCCGCCCACAGGTAAAATTTGGGCCATCCGTGAAGGTAAGGTACTTGGGAATTGACTGTCCATCCACACTGCAGCGAATGCCCACAATACAAAACCTGAACCTAGACCAATCAAAAAGGCTGATTTACTTGGCAATGCTAAAAAGAAGGAAATAATACCAAAGGCTATCCCCATGGAATACCATGGCAAATATGTTTGAACAATAGCGCCTACTATAACCATGATGAGCACTACTGTGAGGGCAAAAGTTGTATTCATTTTACGTTGTGCCATAATTACTTAGTTAAAATCAATTTTTTACGAATTCGATTGGTTTTTTGGTCCGCTTGATTCAAAAATAAAAGCGGCCTTAATTCTCCTTTGGCCCAAGTATCGATTAAATCATCATAGTGAGAGCTACCAGGGTTTCCAGACTGACCGCCAGGATAAACTCCATAAGCATTTGGGTTTTCTGATTTGGATAATTCCACTACCAATCTCCACGATGGACCCGTTTTGGTCGTTGAGGCATTTACAATAGACCCTCCACCACCAATCGGGATGTTCAATCTACTCAATGCATCCATACCTGGTATTAAGTGTCTAACACCCGTTTGTTTATGTTTATACCAAACCCAATCAGTCCCTAAAGGACCATGAAGCTTGGTTAAGCTGTCTATATTTGCTTGAAAAGAGGCACGAATGATATCAGCCATACTTTCCTTTTTGTTTTTGGTTTTCACGTTATCCCACCAAATTGCCCCCGGCTCTTCAATGATTAATTTCAGCGTACGATCAACTGTTGGAATATTCATTGGGGCCTTTTCATCCGCATTGAATTCATCATCCCAAAGTGAGGACTGCAATAATATCACCCAATTTTCAAAAATGGTGGCTCCTATCGACTCTTTGGAATTTTGCAAATCCCATTTTTTAAGCACATCCAAAGCCGCTGCCAATTGAGGAGTGGGATTGCTAATGTGAGGTAATAATAAGGGTAATAATCGACGAGCTCGAATGTTGAAATTATCGTTTTGCAATCCTCGCAAGGAATCGACAGTTGCTTTATTCATGGCAGTTAAGCGTTCATTAATTCTTCTTCCTCGTTCCGAAGGGGCAAATTGCCATCCCAAATAATAAGGATAGTTCTTATCCACTGAAAACTGGTTAGCTGAACTTACAAATCCTCTTGGAGGATTTTTTACATGAGGATCGTGATCATGGGGTATATAGCCCTTCCAATCTGCCGCTGGATCCGTGCCATCCAATAAATATTTACCCTGTAAAATTGATTTCAAAGGGAATTTACCATTCACCCAAAGTGCAATATCCCCTTGATTACTAGCGAATACAAAGTTTTGCGCAGGAGCAGAAAAATGAGTAATTGCAGCTTTATATTCATCGTAATTAGCCGCACGGTTCAGTTGATAAAAGGCTGAAACCTCACTCGATTTTTCTAAGGCTATCCACTTTAATGCGTGTCCTACTGGAATATTCGAACGGAATGGTTTTTCGTGACTTAAATAAACGACTGGACCATGGTGAGTAAAAAATACAGTATCCACAAAATCATCTTCGCCTCTTACTTTAAATCGCTCAATGCGCATGGTAGTTTTTTTCCATTTGCCATCGTGCCAATATTCCTTTTTGGAAGCATCCTTGAATTTGATTTGATACCAATCCATCACATCGGAACCCACATTGGTAACTCCCCAAGCGATGTTCTTGTTAAAACCAGCAATGACATTTGGTGAACCTGGCATGGTGGAACCATAGACATTTATCCCTGGAGCTACCAATTGCATTTGATACCAAATGGATGGCAAAGACAAGGTTAAGTGCGGGTCGTTGGCCAAAATTGGCATACCAGAAATAGTTTTGTTGCCAGCTACCGCCCAGTTATTCGAACCCGTGTTTGGGTCTT
Organism: Aquirufa aurantiipilula; assembly: GCF_019923745.1. Lineage (GTDB taxonomy): Bacteria > Bacteroidota > Bacteroidia > Cytophagales > Spirosomataceae > Aquirufa > Aquirufa aurantiipilula. The sequence continues at coordinate 130,053 of NZ_JAANOG010000004.1, read as the reverse complement.
TTTCCGGAGTTTTCATTGTGCTTCCTAATCCAATAAAATCTGCAGGCGCAGCTGGAATAGGTAATGGTTTGAAATCCAATGGTGTTCCTTCTGGAATAATAGGACTTTCTTCGAATGGATAATTGGGAAATAAATGTTCCGCTACTTCTCGACCATATTTTCTTAAAATATTGGTCATTCTTAAATCATCAGTCCCAGATGCCAAAACAAATGACATATTCTTTAAAAATAAAGCACTTTTTAAAGGCTCCCATTTTTCTGGTCGGTAATTCAACAATTTGTACTCCAAAGGTAAAGTTCTATCCGTTAAACTTTCAATGTACGCATTCACCCCAGCTGTATAAGCCTCTAAGGACGCTTTCGCCAAAGGATCTTCTACCATACCTTTTAATGACTGTTCTGCACCATAAACTGCTCCCATACGGCGTTGAAATTGGTCGGAAGCCATTCCTTTGGAACCCACAATTTCAGAAATTCTGCCGCCTGCAAAATGAGTTTGAAATTCCATTTGCCATAAACGGTCTTTGGCAGTCAAATATCCTTGTGCCAAATATAAGTCATGGTCGTTTTTAGCAAAAACATGAGGTATCGCCATTTCATCGTACAAGACTTGAACTGGCTCATTTAGTCCGGGGATTTGTAGGTTCTCTTCTGTTTGTTCTGAAGCATCTGCTTTCTCTGCATTGACCCAGAAACCATGGAAAGGACTTAACAATTTACCCATCGGGGGTAAGGTTCCCCAATTGGTATGCAGTGCATAAGTCCAAATCAAGGTTACGATTAAAGGGAAAAAGGATTTAAATTGTCTCATTGATGCGTTGGGCACGAATTTGAAGATGAAAATTCAAAGATTTTTTTTTACTTTGGAAAGACAATTTTACACATTTGTTATTCAATCAACAAACAAAATTATTTCTTACGAGGGCGAGGCCATAAAATTTGAATGAAAAGAAGATCATTTTTACAAACTACTGGAATGTTAGGACTAGCGAGTCCGGCATTATTAGAACAACAAGCTACCGTCCCAGAACCTATCATCATTGCTACTTGGAAAAATGAAAAAGGAACCCAAGCTGGTTACCAAAAAATCATGGAAACAGGTAAAGCGCTGGATGGTGTAGAAGCAGGTGCGTGGGTACCCGAATCTGACCCTAATGAAACAACGGTGGGTTATGGAGGTTATCCTGATCGAGACGGTCATGTGACCTTGGATGCCTGCATCATGGATCATTTAGGTAATGCTGGTTCAGTTACCTTTTTGGAACATATCATGCACCCAATTTCTGTGGCTAGAGCTGTAATGGAAAAAACACCTCACGTCATGCTCTCCGGAGCTGGAGCATTGGAATTTGCCTTATCTCAGGGATTCAAGAAGCAAGATTTATTGACTGAAAAATCAAAGAAAGCTTGGTTAGAATGGAAAAAACAAGCCAAATATGAGCCAAAAGTTAATATCGAACGACATGACACCATTGGTTTACTTGCATTAGGAAAAGCTGGCGAAATTGCAGGGGCCTGCTCCACAAGTGGTATGGCTTTCAAAATGCACGGTCGGGTTGGCGACTCCCCCATCATAGGTGGGGCCGTATTTTGCGACGATGAGGTGGGTGGAGCCTGCGCCACAGGACTTGGAGAATTTGTTATGAAAACCTTAGGTTCATTTCTCATTGTGGAATTCATGCGACAAGGTAAAAGTCCACAACAAGCTTGCGAAGAGGCAATTATGCGTATTGTTAAGCGATATAAATATCAAGAATTTCAAGTTGGCTATTTAGCCATGAATAAAAAAGGGGAATATGGCGCTTATGCTATCCAAAAAGGCTTTAATTTCACTATTACCAAAAATGGTAAAACGGAAGTAATTGAAAGTGCCTCTTACATGTCTTAAATCATTTTCACTATGACGAACGAAGTTAAAACAAGAAAGCCCGTAGTTAAAAAGAAGTTCTTAGTTGAAGTAGCTTGGGAAACATGTAATCAGGTTGGAGGTATATATACCGTAATACGTACCAAAGTACCCTCGATGGTAGAAAAATGGGGTGAAGATTATGCATTATTAGGCCCCTATTTCCCCCAAACGGCTGCTGCAGAATTTGAAGCTTTACCTGTAGGAGAAGACACTCCCATGGAAAGAGCTATTTTGTGGATGAGAGAACAAGGCTACCAAGTTCATTATGGAAATTGGTTGATAACCGGAAAACCCAAAATCATCCTTTTTGATATAGCTTCTATCTATGATCAAATCAATGCGATCAAAGGTCGAATTTGGGAAAACCACAAGATTTCTACTTTAGGCGTAGAAGAATTGGTGAATCAAACCATTGCCTTGGGAGAATTAATTCGTCTTTTCATCAGTAAATGGGCTCAGGAAAATCAAAATAAAAAAGATCTAATCGTTCATTTTCATGAATGGATGGCCTCCACTTGCTTACCTGATTTAAAGAAAGAAAAAGTTAAGATTTCAACTGTTTTCACTACGCATGCGACCATGCTTGGGCGGTACTTAGCTGGCAATGTACCCAATTTCTATGACGTCATCGACACCTTTGACTGGTACAAAGAGGCCGTCAATTATGGCATTGAGGCACAAGCAAGCTTTGAAAGACAAGCTGCCCAAAAAGCAGATGTTCTAACCACAGTTAGTGACATTACAGCCAAGGAATGTCAATATTTTTTAGGTCGAATTCCTGAACTCATCCTACCGAATGGATTAAACATTCAACGTTTCGCGGCATTACACGAACACCAAAATTTGCATTCCAAGTACAAACAGAATCTTTCTGAATTTGTCATGGGACATTTTTTCCAAAGTCAAGCTTTTGACCTAGATCAAACTTTATACTTATTTACCTCAGGTAGATTTGAATACAGCAATAAAGGCTATGACCTTACATTGGATGCACTTGCTTCCTTAAATCAAAAAATGAAGGATTCTGGTTCCAAAAAGACTGTGGTCATGTTCTTTGTGACCAAGCAGCCTTATCATTCCATTGACCCTGAAGTATTACATTCAAGAGCTGTTTTGGATGAAATCAGAGAAAATTGCTCAGCCATAGAAAAAGAAGTAGGAGAAAAATTATTTTTAGCGGCTGCTTCTTCCAACAATTTGCAACTGCCTGATTTAAATAATTTTGTGGATGAATACTGGCGACTTCGTTTAAGAAGAACTGTTCAAACTTGGAAGTCTACTTCAAGGCCTAAAGTGGTCACCCACTTATTGAAACAAGAAGATGATATCATCCGAAATTTGCACAGAACTAATTTATTGAATAACCCGGATGACAAAGTTAAAATTGTTTATCATCCAGATTTTATTGTTTCAACAAACCCCTTATTTGGATTAGATTACAGTCAATTCGTTCGTGGTTGTCATTTAGGAGTATTCCCAAGCTATTATGAGCCTTGGGGCTACACTCCACTAGAATGTATGGCTAGAGGTGTACCTACTGTAACTTCTGATTTATCAGGTTTCGGGGATTATATCATGCAAATCATGCGTGATTATGAACAATGGGGTGTTAGTGTTGTCAACCGCAAGTCTCAAACATATCAAGAGTCTGTGGAGCAGTTGGCCAACAATTTATTCAAATTCACACAGCAGTCTCAAAGAGAAAGAATTACTCAAAGAAACCGGGTGGAGAGTATTTCCGACACCTTCGATTGGTCGAATTTGCGTAGTTATTACGATACTGCACACGAATTGGCCTTGATGAAAAAAAGGAATAAAGCTTAAAAGTTTTGAATGGATAAAAATAAAAAGCCTTGTCGGACTCACTATCTCGACAAGGCTTTTTTTATAAATGCTTGAGCGCTTCTCTCCTACTCAACGGTGCCAATTCATGGGATAAAACAAAGTCCTTGACCCAAAAACCGTCCACCCGGGCATATTGCCTTAATGACCAGCCAATGGCTTTTTGGATAAAAAACTCTTTCTCTTTAGACAGGTCTTGGATTAAAATCCCTAACAAATTAAGGTCCGTTTTTTTTTTGTAGGTCAATTGGAATAACAAACAAACCCGCTGCAACCAAAAATTACCTGAGGCCATCCACCGCTGAATCCAACAATCTCGTTGTTCTGGATGTTTCATTATATAAATTCCCATCACATGCGGTCCTAAAACATCCACTACATCCCACCAAGATTGATCTCCTATCCAATCTTCTACCAATTGAGGAATACGTTCGTCCCAATTTTTTTTCTCAAACAGAAGATAATCCAAAGCGATGTATTGAAATTCTCTTTCCTTTAATCGAAATAGTTCATTGGAAACTTGAAACCAATCTAAGCCTTTTCCTTCATGGGCATACCATTCTTTCAATAGCTGATTCCTTTGAGGTTTCTTTATACCTATAAAGGGATATTGTTCCCGCATGTATTTATTCATCCAATGCGCATTCTCCTCATGACGTAGTGAGTACATCTTTTGAACTAAATGCTCTACTGGGACTATCATCGATTGCTGAAATATAGTTTTCCTTGAAGTCCACTATCCGTAATTGGCCAGTTGGATGCATCAAATGGATTATAGCGAATATCCACAAAATTAATTTCATAGAAATTCTTCCATTTACCCCCTTCTTTATCCAATTGCCGAATTCGATTGGCTGACACGTTCGTTACTTCCAGTTCAATATGATTCTCTTCTTTCAATATTCCTGAAGGAATGCTTATTTGGAATGGAATAGACCAAACTATTCCCAAATCTTTTCCATTCAATTTCACCTTGACCCAGTCACGCACTTGATCGAAATGAAGGACCTTGGCTGATTTAAGTTCTTCCGCTGTCATTGCAAAATCAAAGGAATACTTCGCGGTTCCACTAAACTGATGCGTGGAGGATTCTTTAGTCCAATAATTCAACTCATCCAATTGCTGAGACTTGGGCAAAGCGGGTGCACCTTGAACAAAATCCACTTGAATCTTACTACTAGGCTGAATGACAACTTCACTTTTCTCAATTAATGCAGTTAGAGCTCCTCCCTTAAACGTATTTGAAGTACGGATAATCCGACTTTCACCAGGTGCTAACACAAGAGAAAGTAGCTTTGATTTTGGCAATTTAATTTTCTTAACTTCTTGAGTTAAAGGATTCAGAATTTCTATACTCGCACTAGATTTAGCCAGTGAAATATTACCCTCTGTAAATTGATTCGATAAATTGCTTACAAAATAGGCAAAACCATTTTCTGTTCTTTTACGAATAAAAGAAAGCCCTTGTTCAGCTAGAGTCTCTTTTGTTACCGCATGACGAGTTAGTGCATCGGCAGGATCAGATAAAACTCTTAAGAGAAAACTTTCTCTAGCCTTATTCCAGCGCTCTTTTTGTTCCTCCGTATAATTCCAAGTACTAGCCACTGAAGGAATATGCTCTAAAAAATACACTGGCATTCCTTGTTTTACCCAAGTTGATAGCAATTCCATTGTCTCTAAAGACAAATGCGTACTTGGAGGAATCAACAACATTTTATAGGTATTTCCTGAAGGAGCCTTCCATTTTTTAGGGGATACAACCTGCAAGGTACTTAGTAAATAATCAGACACATAATCCACTTGAAAACCACGATTTTGCAAGGCATTAGACCATTTCCCAAAAGGAGTCTGAATCATCCAATCTCGACTATTTGCATGTAAATCCAAGGCATGTGTTTTACCAGATGCATTTCTTTGGTGCCAAATATCTTCCATGGGAAAATACAAAAGCAAGTCAGAATCTGTCGGATACTTCTGCAACATGCTTTGACATGTTTCGATGTATTTATTTAGCTCAGGTAAAGCACCCCAAAAATGACTTTGAGGGTTAAAGTTGGTACTCGCATAAAACAACCAACCTGGCCAAGCCACTTCAGGAGGAGAATAAGTAGCTCCATGGTAAAAAACATGGTTCACGCCACCTACAAAAACTTCATCAATAATAGGTTTCACTTGGGATAAGGAAACCTTAAAGTGATTTCCTAACCAAGTAGCTGTTTCGCAAGAAACCAGCTTTTTACCCATGATATCAGCTGCAGATGAAGCTAATTTAATATTTCTCAAATCAGGTATGCCAAATCGCACACTATCATAATCTGGATCAATACGATACCCCGGAATGGTATAAGGCTTGCTACCAAAAAATTCAGTCTCTGGAATATCTACCGAAGCATATAAATCAATCAAATTTCCCGGAGAACCATGTGCCTGATCACGACTTAAGAAACCTTGGCTTTTGATCCATTTGGACCAAGGTTTAGTAAATTGATTGAGTAACATATCAGCCAAAGTACGGTGATAATCAGCCCACACTTGATTTTGAAATTCATTCTCTGCTTTAGCTGAGGCTAAAACCGGTAAATAATGACGAAGATCGTAGCCATTGATTCGTTTAAATTCCTCAAATATACGTGGGCTAAAATTTGCACCATACACTTCATAAGAATCCGTATAAATAGCTCTTAGAGGTGCATGTGATTTTTTTAGGACGGAAGCAAATGGTTGTTTATACACATCCCAAGCCTCTTGTGAAAAATGATCCATCACCCATCCTTCTCCACCAGGTGCCGCACGCTTTACTTTTTGTTGGGTTAAGGTTTGATAAATCAGATAAATAACCGAGTTAGATGTTTTTGCTTTCCAATTAGATAGTTTCCCTTGTTGATATATTGGCCATAAGTCTTCTTGAAAATTACTACCCTCATACGCGGTAATGGACACTAATTGGGAATTAGGGAATTTATCCAATGTGGCTGAAATGTTGGCCACTGTTTCGCCCGCTGACAAATTCAGCGTTTGAATTTTATAGGCTTTGGCGGCTTCAGTAATACCAATTTGAGGACCTCCATAGGGCCATCCCGTTCCTAAAGTTAAATCAATACCCAAATGTAATCTTTTGGATTCCTTCAAAACAAAGGCCAATTTATTATTCCATTCAGGACTTAGATAATTCAAAAATTGCTTTTCATATCCTTTGGCTCCATAAATGGGAATGATGTGCAAACCTCCAAAACCTGCTTTGGCGAAGGCTTCCAAATTATGCGTAATTCCTTTTTCAGAAACAGCATTACCTGGCCACCACCAATAAGCCCAGGGCTTGGCACTTGAAAAAAGAGCAGGGTCTTTCGGCCCTGCTGCTTGTAGATTGCTGTATATCAACAGCAATAAAAAGAGTATTTTTTTCATTTTGTTAGACAAATCTGCCCAATAAATTTTCTAAATATTCTTGTTTACCTGATATCAAAGCTGGTTCACCAATTTCGGTAGCAATTTGATATAAGTCTTCCAATTTCAATTTTCCTTGCTCGAATTCTGCTCCTTTACCCGAATCAAAGCTAGCATAGCGTGCTGCTTTCAAGCGATCCATTTCTCCATGAGTCAAAATTTTATCCGCAATCAATAAAGCGCGAGCAATGGTATCCATTCCACCTACGTGAGCATAGAATAAATCAGCCGCATCCGTTGAATTTCTACGACGCTTCGCATCAAAGTTGATACCACCGCCAGCTAATCCACCTTGACGTAAAACAATAGCCATGGCTTCAGCCCACTCATAAATATCGGTAGGAAACTGATCAGTATCCCAACCATTTTGATAATCGCCACGGTTTGCATCCATAGAAGCCAACATGCCGTTATCAGAAGCCACTTGGCATTCATGAGCAAAAGTGTGACCCGCTAAAGTTGCGTGGTTTACTTCTAGGTTTAAACCAAATTCTGACAATAAATCAAACTCTCTCAAGAATCCAATCACAGTAGCAGAATCATAATCATATTGATGCTTCGTTGGCTCACATGGTTTTGGTTCAATGAAGAACTTCCCTGTAAATCCATTTCTACGAGCGTATTCCACACAAGTATGTAACATACGTGCAAAATGTTCACGCTCACGTTTCATATCCGTATTCAATAAAGACATATATCCTTCTCTACCTCCCCAGAATACATATCCACGACCACCTAATTTAATGGTTGCATCTATAGCAGATTTCAATTGAGCACCCGCATGTGCTACTACTTCAAAGTTAGGATTGGTAGAAGCGCCATTCATATAGCGCTCATTAGAAAACAAATTAGCCGTTCCCCAAAGTAATTGTACACCACTTTCTGCTTGTTTCTTAGCAAAGATGTCTGAGATAAATTCAACCCGACTGCTGAACTCTTTTGGATCCATAGATTGATCAATGGCATCCACATCATGGAAGCAATAAAACGGAGCTCCTATTTTAGTAATGAATTCAAATGCTGCATCTGCTTTATCCGCCGCACGTTGACGTGGATCAGAAGCTACATCCCATGGGTAATGATGTGTACCTGGTCCAAACGGATCAGAACCGTCACCGCAGAATGAGTGCCAATATGCAATAGCAAAACGAAGGTGCTCCTTCATGGTTTTACCCGCTACTATTCTATTTTCATCATAGTAACGAAATGCTAAAGGATTATCTGAGTCTACTCCTTCAAATTTAATTTTTTCGATGCCTTTGAAATATTCTTTTTGGCCTATAATCACACTCATGGTTCAACAGTTTAATTTATATCTATAAGCTTCAAAACTACAAAATCTACCCAAGACTAAAATAGCTATCTGTCTTTTTTTTTAGTCCGTCCTATCGAGTAATCCAGGATGGCTTTCTAATTGATGAAGAAAGAGTAAAATCTTTTTTCTATTTTTGAGAAAAAAGAGCTCATCAATGACAAAAAAACTATTCCTCTTCCTATTATTAGGACTTTTTGCTAGTCCTGTTTTTGGCCAATCAGCAGCTGGAACTTACAATGCTAACAATCGATTCGAACAATTAGAATCCATTCTGCCTACACCCAACAGTTACCGTACTGCAAGTGGCTCACCCGGTAAAGATTACTGGCAACAACGCGCAGATTACGACATCAAAGTCGAATTAGACGATATCAATAGAAAAATCACTGGTTCTGAGACCATTACATATTTCAACAATTCGCCTGATGAATTACCTTATTTATGGTTGCAGCTAGATCAAAACCTTTTTGAAAAAGGCGCAGCTGGGAGCACCACCAAAACGGGTGATATCAAAAATGGTATATCAGCCTCTGCATTTAAAGAACTAACAGATCCAAAAAGTTATGGATATAAAATCACAGCAGTAAAGGACATCAAAGGAAATGCTTTACGCTACACCATTAATCAAACTATGATGCGTATCGACTTGCCTACACCCGTAAAATCAGGGGCAAGTGTAAGCTTTGCTATTGACTGGAATTATTTAATCACAGAATACTACGGTCGATCAGGATATGAGTTTTTTGCTAAAGATGGCAATGCCAATTATTTCATTGCGCATTGGTTCCCAAGAATGGCGGTGTACAACGACGTATATGGCTGGCAGCACAAGCAGTTTTTGGGTCAAGGGGAATTTACTTTGAACTTTGGAAACTATAAAGTAGCTATCACAGCACCCAATGATATGGTTGTGGGTGCAGGTGGAGAATTGTTGAATCCCAACCAAGTAATGACCGCCAACCAATTAAAACGTTGGGATAAAGCTAAAACGGCCACTCGCCCGGTTGAAATCGTCAATCAAGAAGAAGCTGAAGCAGCTGAAAAAGGAAAACCTTCTGGGAAAAAAACCTGGATTTACAAGGCAGACAATGTACGTGACTTTGCCTTTACGGCTTCCCGTAAATTCATTTGGGATGCAATGCAAGTGGACGTAGAAGGTAAAAAAGTGTGGGCAATGTCCTATTATTCGAAAGAAGGTAATCCACTTTGGGGAAAATATTCCACCATGGTTGTAGCGCATACCTTACGTTCTTATTCTAAAAGAACAGTTGCCTATCCATATCCAGTAGCTATTTCTTGTCATGCTACCCTAGGTGGTGGCATGGAATATCCTATGATTTCTTTCAATGGTGGTCGTCCGGAAGCTGATGGTACCTATTCAGAAAATGTTAAGAATGGTATGATCGGGGTTATTATTCATGAAGTTGGACACAATTTCTTCCCAATGATCATCAATTCAGATGAAAGACAGTGGTCATGGATGGATGAAGGTTTAAATACGTTCTGCCAATATTTAGCGGAGCAAGAATGGGATCGTAATTTCCCAGCCAGACGTGGTGAAGCTCAAAGTATTGTCCCTTACATGCGTTTGGATTCAAAGAATCAAGTTCCAGTGATGGCTAATTCTGAAAACATCATGGACTTTGGAAACAATGCCTATGCTAAACCAGCCGCGGCTTTAAATATTCTGCGCGAGACGGTGATGGGTCGTGAATTATTTGATTATGCCTTCAAAGAATATGCTCGTCGCTGGGCATTCAAGCAACCTTACCCTGCCGATTTCTTCCGTACCTTAGAAGATGCTTCTGGAGTGGATTTGGATTGGTTCTGGAGAGGATGGTTCTACGGAACGGAGCCAGTTAATCAGTCGATTGAAACAGTGGATTGGTATGGCATTGATAACCAAGATCCTATTGCCAAAAAAGCAAAAGACAAGGCAGATTTTACAGCTAAAAGAGAGACTATTTCGAATATCCGCAATAAAACAGATATCAAAGAAACAGTTGTGGAGAAAGAACCTGACATGAAGGACTTCTACAATAGCTATGATCGTTTTGCGACTTCGGATGCAGAGAAGAAAAAATACCAAGATTACCTATCATCTTTATCCGATGAAGAGCGCAAATTGGTAGCTGAAGGAAAGAATTTCTATGTGGTTAATTTTAAAAATAAAGGTGGTTTACCCATGCCAGTAATTGTTAAATTGACTTTTGAAGATGGAAGCGAAGAAGTAATGCGTTTCCCTGCAGAAATCTGGCGTTTGAATGATGTTCAAGCGAAAAAGATTATCCCAACAAGCAAGAAAGTGGCTAAATGGACCTTAGATCCTTATTATGAAATTGCAGATATTGATACGGACGACAATTCATTCCCACGTGAACCGGTTCAACCTACGCGAGTTCAATTATTTAAAGCACAACCTAGAAACTATGGTGCTGGACAAGCCAACCCAATGCAAGAAGCACAAAATGCTAAAAAGGCGGCTGGAGCAGTTACAGGTTCTAAAAACTAATTTCCCCTTTGGGAACAACAAAAATGTCAACCTCTAGGGGTTGACATTTTTGTTAATAAGCAATTCTCTAATCCAGTATTACTCTATACCAAACTTCATTTTGATAAATATCCATAACTTTTGAATATCAGGTACACGGACACGCTCTTCTTTGATTAGCTCTAGAGGTGCCTTCTTTATTTTCTCAAATAACTGGGTATAATACAAATAGGCTAAAAGTACACCCTTTTTAGCTTCCTCTGGCAATCGATTGATTCCACGCAATCCTGCATCAAAATCCAATTGTATATCCGCTTCTATTTCCTTTTTATCCTTTTCCGTCATAGTCAGATAGTCGATATGCGGAAAATACACCCTTCCCCTCTCTTCAAAATCTGATTTGATATCACGCAAAAAATTGATTTTCTGAAATGCTGAACCCAAGGCACATGCATCTGATTTTAAGGTGGAGTATTGGGATTTATCTCCTTGACAAAAAACATGTAAACACATTAAACCTACCACCTCAGCCGATCCGTAAATGTATCGTTTATATCCTGCTTCATCATATTGAGTTTCAAATAGGTCAAGTTCCATGGAATACAAAAATGCATCCACTAATTCTTGCTCCATACCGTATTCATGATAAACTCGTTGAAAGGATTCCAAAATTGGATTCAAACTTATTTTTTCTTCTAAAGCCCAATAAGTGTCCTGTTTAAATCGCTCAAATAAGACTTTTTTATTGTGATTATGAAAGGTATCTACAATTTCATCTGCCAATCGAACAAATCCATAAATCGCATAAACAGGATCATGAAAGCGACTAGATAAGGTCTTAATTCCTGATGAAAAGGAAGTGGAATAGGCATTAGTTAACAATTTGGAACAAGCCAAAGAAACACGCTGATATAAATCTATCTGGGTCATGCTATTTTCTTAGGGATTTATCTACTTCATTAGCAACCACTAAACCAGAAATTAAGGAAGGAGGAACGCCTGGTCCAGGTACGGTCAACTGACCTGTATAGTAGAGATTATCCAATTTTTTATTTTTCAAACTAGGTTTTAATATAGCTGTTTGCATTAAGGTATTGGCCAAACCATAAGCATTTCCCTTAAAGGCATGATAATCAGACATAAAATCTTGGTGAGCATAAGAGCGTTTATACACAATAAAATCCCGAATATTTTCGCCACAATAAGCTTCCAGACGGTCCATTAATTGAAGGAAATACTTTTCTCTATATACTTCTGTATCCTCTAAATCAGGGGCAACAGGAATCAACAAAAAGATATTTTCACAACCTTCTGGCGCTACTGATGGATCTGTAATAGAAGGAGCGCTGGCATAAAATAAAGGATCTGATGGCCAGGATGGATCCGTGTAAATCTCATGTGAATGCACAGAAAAGTCGCGATCAAAAAATAAATTATGATGTTTTAGTTTGGGTAGACGTTTGGAAATACCTAAATAAAACAACAAAGACGAAGGAGCCATAACACGTTTATCCCAATACTCCTCGGAATAATTTCTAAAATCCTCCCCCAACAATTGTTCTATCCAATGGTAATCTGCACTAGCTACCACCATATCTGCCTCAATTAAACCTTTCGCTGTTTTTACCGCCCGAACATGTTTGTTAACAATTTCAAAGCCCTTCACTTCCGCGTTATAAGTAAATTTCACTTTCTTTTCCTCTGCCAAAGCCACCATTCCATTTACAATTTGGTGCATACCTCCCATGGGATACCAAGTTCCCATGGTTATTTCGGCAAAATTCATCAGACTATACATCGCTGGTGTATTTTGCGATATGGCTCCTAAAAATAGGATGGGGAATTCCATCAATTTTAAAAGGGTGCTCGACTTAAAAAACTTACGAATATGCTTGTAAAATGAAGAAAAGACATCCATGCGGATGGCATCAACTAGTAGTTTTGCACTTAGAAACTCGGTGATTTTAACGGATGGACGCCAAACAAAATCCTGAATTCCCACTCGATATTTATAGGCTGCTTGATTTAAAAACTTGTCCAATTGGCTGGAAGCTCCTTCTTCATATGATTCAAACAAGGCCTTAATTCCATCCAAATCTGCTGGAATATCAATTACCTCAGAGTCTGATAAAATAACAGAATAGGATGGGTCTAATCGTTTCAACTCATAGTAATCGGAAGGTTTTTTGCCAAATTTTCCAAAATATGTTTCAAAAATATCTGGCATCCAATACCAGCTTGGACCCATATCAAAAACAAATCCAGCTTCCCTAAAAACACGGGCACGTCCCCCAGGTTCTGCATTCTTTTCCAATACCTCCACTTCATATCCACGGTCAGCTAGAGCGGTAGCCGCTGAAATTCCTGAAAAACCTGCACCAATTACAATTACCTTTTTCTTTTTCATCCTATCCAATTAATCGAACCTAAACAAATATAACCATCTTTTGAAAAGACCTGTGATGCCTAAAAGAAAAAGCCAGATAAAATCTGACTTTTTGCTTGTTTCTTCTGTTAACCAAAAAACTAATCAATTCTGAAATTTTAAGCGTACATGTGCAATTTTTTCTTTAATTCCTTACGAGCAATATGAATTCGATTTTTTACTGTGCCAATAGGCAAGTCCAATTCTTCCGAGATTTCATGGTATTTAAAACCTCTGAAATACATTAAAAATGGCAATCGATACATCTCATCCGTTTGGTTTAAAGCTTTTTCTAAATCTTCGCGCACAAACTCGGACAAAGCTCCGTTGGTTTGCAAAGATTCTTGTGAGTTGATGAAGTGTAAATTCTCAGTGGTATCAATAAAGGTATTTCGACGTACCATGCGCTGGTACTGGGTAATGAATGTGTTTTTCATGATGGTAAACAACCAAGCTTTTAGATTGGTACCTTCTGCATACTTTTCACGGTTGGAATAAGCCTTCACCAAGGTATCTTGAACCAAGTCGTTGGCATCATCCAGATCTTTTGTTAAACGTAATGCAAAGGGTTTCAAAAACTTAGAAAAGCTTCCAACCTGATACGTAAATTCAAGAGCTGTCATAAACGTTGTGTTTGTTTTGTTTAACAAATTTATAAAAAGATTAAACAAAACAAATTATTATTAAAAAAAATTATCGCTGTAACCCTCTAAATGGTCGTCCCAAAAAGCTCAATCATCGGTTATCTACCTATGCAATTGGGCTAAAAAATAAAATGAGTGTATATTTAAATCCCCATCTGAAAAAGATGGTATGCGCATGAAATTAAAATCACTAGTATTATTTTTCTTCTTGCTTCTGCTTTTTCACGAATCTTATTCGCAGAAAAACTGTTTTTGCACACTTCAAGGAAAAGTATCCTCCATCGAAAATCGTGAAAAAATAAAAGGTGCTTATGTCTATTTGAAAGGCACCAATTTCGCTGTTCAAACCGATTCCTTAGGTTTTTTCTCCATTAAGAAAATCTGTCCAGGTTCCTATACTTTGGTTTGTGAGATGAGTAGCTATGATCCAGTAGAAATCAAAGTTAATCTGACTGATCAACATGAGGAAAATATTGCACTTCATACGCATGATGAACATTTGCAAGAGGTGGTGGTCAGTGGCAAAAGAAATGAAACTAGCGCTCAAATGCGCGGATCCTTGAGTTCAGAGGAAAGAAAAGAAAGAGATGGTCTTAATTTGGGAGAAATGCTTAAGGGCATATCAGGTGTGCAAAGCCTGCAAACAGGTAGCACCATTTCTAAGCCTGTCATTCACGGAATGCACTCCAGTCGGGTGATCATCCTCAATCAAGGTGTACGCCAAGAAGGTCAAAATTGGGGTAGTGAACATGCTCCTGAGGTTGATCCATTTGTCAGCAAAAATATTCAAGTGATAAAAGGACCTGCTGGTTTAAGGTATGGCGGAGATGCTATAGGTGGTATTGTTATGTTAGAACCTAACGCACTCCCAGATACCAGTGGCATAAAAGGTGAGCTGCAAAGTATTTACTTCACCAATGGCCGCCAATGGGTTGGTTCTGGAAGTCTAGAGGGTGGTTTCGTTGGAGCCAAAGGATGGGGTTGGCGTGTACAAGGAACCATCAAAAATGGAGGAAACATTCATTCGGCTAATTATTATTTGGCCAATACTGGTGTACAAGAGCAAAATTTTTCTGGTCAAATAGGCTATAAATCACGGCAGTTTGGAGCCGATCTATTCTATAGTAGATTCCATACTGTTTTGGGTATCTTCTTGGGTTCTCATATTGGAAACGTGAATGATTTAGAAAGATCCATTGCCTTGTCTAGACCATTAGAGCAATTTACTCCACCTGAGTTTATTCGTAATATAGATCGACCAAACCAAGACGTCATTCATGATTTATTAAAGTTTAAAAGCTTTTATCAAGTTTCACCAAACTACGCATTACGATTCACCTTGGCTCATCAAACGGATGAGCGATTAGAGCTAGATGTCCTTCGTGCTGGTAAAAACATCAATACTTTAAGCTTTCAACTAAGTACCTGGAATGGAGAACTTTTATTGGATGGGGCATATTCTAGTCAATTATGGAAAGGGCAATTCGGTCTAACCTTCTCCCTTCAAGACAATATCACTTCCGGTAATCGAGTAAACTCTCCTACTTTGATTACCAGTCTTTTACCCAATTACGAACAAAATAACTTGGGATTATTTGCCATTGAAAGAATGGTCAAAGAAAAATGGGAATTGGAATTAGGTCTTCGATTAGATCAAAAGCAGATTGTAACCCACCGTCCTATCAAAAATTACTCTTTCATCATTGATCGAGATATAAAGAACTTTACAGGCTTATCTGGTAGCGCAGGCTTAAAATACCACTGGACTGATAATCTAGAAAGCCACTTCATTTTAGCTAGAGCCTTTAGAGCGCCTGGAGCCAATGAACTTTTTTCTAATGGTGTTCACCATGGTGCAGCAGCCTATGAAATTGGGCAACCTAATTTAAAAGGGGAAACCGCAACCAACCTAAGTCTAAATACCCAATATAATTTAGAGAAATGGGACATCGAATTAGGTTTATACAGCAACCATATTCAAGATTTTATTTATTTACGCCCCATGGTGAATGATGGCCAAGCTGTGTATGTGGTAACGCTTCGAGGAATTTTCCCTGGCTTTACTTATGAACAAATCAATGCGCGATTCAATGGATTAGATGGCCAAATATCCTATCACATCAATCCCAAAATTTCCTTGCAACATAAAACTAGTTTGGTAAGAGCCTTTAATACCAAAAACCAAGAATACATGGTCAACATTCCAGCTGATCGCTTTGAATACTTGATCCGATATCAATTCAACCATAACAAACAATACATCAGTGCTGGCTTAACTCAAGTATCACGACAAAACCGTGTAGAAGCAGGATCTGACTATGTTGAGCCACCAGCTGGATATCAATTAGTGCAACTCAATTGGGGATATCAATTCAATAAATTGGATGTTGGAATACGCATTACCAATGCACTAAATGAATCGTATCGGGATTACTTAAATAGGTTCCGCTATTATACAGATGACCAAGGACGTAATATCCAGTTGAGAGTTGCCTACAAATTCAGTTAATTACCTTCTCAACCATTGCTCAGGATTCTGGCGAATGGTATTTTTCCATACTTGAAAATTGATTTCTGCTGTACCATCATCATCTGATGCCACACTGCCAATTCGCTGTCCAGTACGAACACGTTGTCCGGTGGAAACAGAAACATTATCCAACTTAGAATAAACAGTGAAATAGTCTCCATGCTGTATAGCTACGACCATATTGATACCTGGTATATTCACCACTGACTGAACGATTCCTTCATAAACAGAATGTACAGGAGATCCCGGGGCTGTTTGAATATCGATACCATTATTATTAATCATCACACCTTTTAAGATAGGATGTTTATGTACCCCAAAGTGATCGGAAATGAAACCCGAAGGTACAGGGAAAGGCATTCTGCCGCGCAAAGCTCCAAATGAACTAGCTAATTTGGCCTCCTCCGCATTCATATAATATATATTCTTTTCTAATGGCTCAGCTTTTGCCACTTCAACTTTCTCTGCCACCTTGGCCTTGGCTAGCTCTTTTTTGTCCTCAGCCGTTTCTACTCTCGTCTCAGATTTGGCATCTTCCTTACTCGACTTCTCTGAGTATTTTGGTAAAGTCCCATCTCCCTTCAAAGTGGGTAAAGACGGTTTGTTAACTTCCAATTTCCTGGCTTGCTGGGCTAAACGCAGACGTCTTTCTCTTTCCTGACTTTTTTGAATTTCTCTAGCCACAATTCCCGCAATCAAATTATCCAATTTCCGAATTGCCAATTTCTTGCGCTCTAATTCAATGCGTAATTTCTTTTCTTGCTGTGTTAAGACAGTAACGACTTTATCCTCTTTGGTTTTGAGTACTTCCAAATTCTTTTTCTCCTTTTCCTTCTCTACCAACACCTTTTTCTCTTCTGTTTTCTTAAAAATCACTTGTTGCTCTTTGGACATCAAATCCTGACGAGTTTGAAAAATCTTATGGGCTTGGGCTTTTCGGTTACTGGTAAATTGGCGCAAATAGTCGAAACGGCGAGTAAATTCCCCCAGGTTGGAAGAAAGCAATAAGAAACTTAACTTATTATAAACGGTAGACGTCTTTTGTGCTTCAAATAGCATTTGAGCATACATCCGCTTTAATTTTTTCAATTTGGCAGCTAGAATGTCGCTTTCTTGGCGGAGTTTATTCGCTTCTTGTGCCAAAAGCTTTTGATTTTCACTCAAAATGCCAATTTGCTTTTTCTGCACCCCAATCTGCTCTTTCAAAACGTTTAATTTCCCCAAAGAAACTTTCTTCTTCTTGGAGGTACGAGAAATGATGCTGTTTAATTCTTTAATCTTGGCTAAATTTTCCTTCTTTTGACGCTCCAATTGCTCTCTTTTATCCACTTGGGCATCCAAGGAAAAAGTAAGCAATAAACAGAATAGAAAAGCAATGTATTTCAAGGTTTTAGGATTTATTTGTTGAGGTATTTGGCAGGAACTTTAAAAGGAAATTCCAAGGGACTATCTAACAATTCTACTTTTGAATACTTAATACTAATGAGAGTTTTAACCAATTTATTGTCCTTGTCCTTGACATCTAAGGTTATTTGACTCGAAAATGGAAACAAAAACTGGTTGATTGCCGCAAAATCTTCATAATCCAAAGTCAATTTATTTTCTGTAGGCCCATCATTTACTAAAAGTTTTTTCAATTTTCTGTTGGGCCCTACATAATTATCAATTTGAATTCGACCTTCATCTTGTTTCAATATATAGTTTTCATTTTCCCGAATGACTCTCGAATTATTCTTCTTGAATGGTTGATTTCCTACAATTAAAGATTGTAAGATTTCATAGTTAATCTTAAAACCCATTTTGGTACTTAAACTGTCGTAGGTCAAATTAAAATACTCATTATTGATTTTATGAAAAAACTGAACTCGATCTTTAGAAAAAAGACCCGTAGCACCTGTAATCATGGAAACCGAAATATTCATCCAGATTATACTATCCTTCTTCATTCGAATATCTACCGTGTAGGTATCTGAATTGGAATTGGTCTTCCAAAGTACTTTAGATTTCGCTTTTAAGTAATTAAAATTCAAATCCTCAGTAGCCACTTTAGGTTCCTCTACAACAGGCTGCTCTTCCACTACTTCAGGCTTTTTCTCTACGATTACTGAAGTATCTTTAGCCATGATGCTATCACTAAGGGCCACGGATTCAACAGGTGTATTCACAACTTTTTTCCCGCAAGATTGAAAAAGGATGAATAAACCAAAAAGTAAAATATTTTTCCCGTGGCTTAAATATGGCATGCGATTTTTTTTACGACACAAAATTATCTCAATTTTCGATAATTTGCCTCTTCTCAATCTTTTTAAATAAATTAGGACTGGCACCTTCTAGACTTTTTGCTTTTTCCCAGGCCTTGACTGCCTCCTCCGATTTCCCTAGGCGAAACAAGATATCTCCATAATGTTCCCAAACGGTGGAACTGTTTTGCTTTTCATCTTTCAGGGCTAATTCCAAATATTGTAAGGCTTTGGCATACTCTTTTTGCTGGTACAATACCCAAGCATAAGTATCTAAATAAGTCCCATTTTTAGGAAATTTATCTGTTAGCAATTTGGCCATTTTAGCGGCTTTGTCGAGTTTTTCCTTTCTTAACGACAAATAATAACTGTAATTATTTAAAACATGTTCTTCCTCCGGGCTTTTGGCCAATACCTTTTCAAAACTCATATCAGAATCGCGGTAATTCCCCGTGGCATGATAGGCATCTCCCATCAAAGCGAACAACTGTACATACCAAGTATCTTTTTCTTGAACATAGGGATTAGCCGATTCGAATGATGCTAGAGCTTCTTTACTCTTCCCTTGCATGTATTGGGCAAAACCCATTTGGAACCATAAAAAGCCTTGATTCGGATAGGCTTCTAAAGCTTCTTGTGCATGTACTTGAACACTATCCAAGGCGTTCATCTCAAAATCCAATTGAATAATTCTAGTCCAAACTTCAAACTTCCCTCCCCCATTCCTAGCTGCCTTAATATAAGCTTTTTGACCTTCTTGAAACTTGGAAATACTCATCCATAAATCGCCTTGCATAGCCACAAATCGAGGTTCTTTAGGAAAAGCTGCCACTGCTCTTTGTAAAAAGGCATAAGCTTTGTCCCAATCTCCCTGACCAGACATTAATTCAAACGTTTGTAAAGTAACCTGACTAAACAACTCTATATGCATGTCTGAATCTGCTAAACAACGGTCCAAAAAGGAAAGTGATTCTGCAAAATTCTTTTCATGAACACGTACATTGGCATTCAATAATGCTACTTGGCCATCATTAGGAAAATCTGCCGATAATTGCTCTAAGGCAGACTTAGCTCCTTTCCAGGTACTCAAATGCCACCAATATTCCATTTGCTCCCAAGCGAATAATGGCTCTTCTGGGTTATTGGCTACAAAACTTACTCCTTCCTGAATAGCCTCCTCCCATTGTTCATTTTTCAAATAAATGTATTGCTTCGTTCGGATGATTTCAGGAAAATCACCTATCCATGGTTCTGCTGATTTCAAGGCCTTTAAAGCCTCATCTCCTTGATTATTCCAAAGGTATGCCTGAGCTAATCGAAGATTCACATCAGGCTGCATAGAATCATATTGTATCAGTTTCAGAAAACAGGCAATTGCTTCTTTAGACTTCCTTTCTTGCAATAATAAATCCCCATAAAGTAATCCATAATCCAAGGAATAAGGAGAAAGCTCATTGGCCTTTTGCGCGTATTTCAAAGCATTGATGGCTTTGCCTTGTGCCAGATAACATTTAGCTAAATAAAAGGAAATTGAAGCCTCTTGAGGCATTTCAGCTAAAAGCTGCTCCCATACTAATATGGCCTCATCATAATCTTCTTTCAAATAATGGCGCATGCCTTCCGCCATCCACTCTTCTGCTCGTGAAGGAGAAAAAGCGGAGCTTTCTTTCTTACCTTTTTTCCCATTTTCCTGAGCAAACAGAGAATTGGAAAGCAAGCAAACTAAAAGTATGGGATAGAGGTATTTCATAAAAGTTCGAATATACCGAAATACCCCGAATCCTTTTCAAAATTTTAAATGAAATGCGCTGTATTTGAGCAGAATTGAATAGATTCGTTAAAATAATTGATTCCATGAAACACCTATTGTTCTGCACATTGCTTATAAGTACTTCTTTGTTCGCTCAAGAAAAAACCATGAGTTTTGAAGAGTATGACCCCGTTTCTACATTAAAAGTGCCAGAACATCAGATTAAACAAGCGAAATATCCCTTCATTGATATTCATAATCACCAATTTAACATGCCCAATCAGGATTTGGCTTATCTATTGAAACAAATGGATAGTCTGAACATGAGGGTTATGGTGAACCTTAGTGGCAAAGGTTCTCAACGTGGAGCTGATATAGCTGCTGGAACGGCATATTTATCAGAATCTGCTCGCGCCGGGAGAGAAAAAACCAATAACAGGGTCGTTGTTTTTACCAATTTAAGTTTTGCCAATATTGATAGTCCAGATTGGACAGTCAAGACTGTGGCGGCTTTAGAAGCAGAAGTGAAAGCAGGAGCCATGGGCTTAAAAATTTATAAAGATTTAGGTCTAGAAGTTAAAGATTCCAAAGGCAACAGATTATCCACCAATGACCCTAGATTAGATCCAGTTTGGGCTAAATGTGGTGAATTGAATATTCCCGTTTTAATTCATACGGGTGAACCAATTTCATTTTTTGATGTACATGATAAAACCAATGAACGTTGGTTAGAATTAAAACAATTCCCAGGAAGAGCTCGTCCAGCTTCAAAATATCCTTCTTGGCAAGTTGTGATGGATGAACTTACTGATATTATCCGCAAACACCCGAAAACCAAATTCATTGCAGCACACTTAGCATGGCGAGGAAATGATTTAGCGGAATTGGGACGTTTATTAGATACATATCCCAACATGTACACAGAAATTGGGGCGGTAATTCATGAATTAGGTAGACAACCTAAAAATGCCCGTAAATTCATGATTCAATACCAGGATCGCGTGTTATTCGGAAAGGATATTTGGGCTACTTCTGAGTATTACACCTATTTTAGATTATTAGAAACAGATGATGAATACTTTCCATACTACCGTAAAAGACATGCTTTTTGGCGTATTTATGGCTTAGGTTTACCCGATGAAGTATTGAAAAAAGTGTACTATAAAAACGCCTTGAACTTATTACCTAAACTAGATAAAAATCAGTTTCCGAAATAACTAAGGCAGTTTATTGAGCTCTTGGTTGAAGCCATTCAACCAAATTTGTGCACCCCGTAAATTCCAGTGAGAATCTGATGGGTAAAAATTCAAGGAAGCTTGTTGTTTCAATGACCAGCTAGGATCTACTATTTTAACTTTTAATTGGGGGTGCTGAACAATTTTTTGTATGGCTAAATTAGTGGCTTTCGCTTCCGTTTCGAGGACAGCCACTGGATTGGGAATCAAAGAAAAAATCACTTGATCATACCCGTGCGACAAATAATACGATTCAATTTCTTGAAGATGTCCTACCATTAAATCAATTTCTTTCTGCTCAATGGGACGAAAAGATGACCCTCTTTTATTCGGATGGATTGTTTCTGACAAATACAGAAATTTACCATCTTGTGAAACTTGGACATCCGGATTGGTCCTGCCCAAAACCTTCCATGTGAAATCAGCTTTGATTTCTTTGATCCAACCCAAATAACCAACATTAAACAAGACAAAATCCAAATTTGATTCCAAAGTTGGATGATAAATAGCCTTTCTTACACCAGCATCAAATTGGTCTAACTGATCGATGAGTATTTGCTTGTTAGTTTTTGCAATAGGCAATAATTTTTCTTGGTGGACATCAAGTCGCAATCTAGCATCAGCCAAATTCATTCGGTCCCACATATTTCTTTCCACACATTCGATCAATAAGACTTGCTTTTTGTTTGACTTAGCAGGAATTAAATGTTGTTGACTATCTGACCATCGATATAACTGAACAGAATTCACCCGATTGAAATAAGCAGCTTGAACTTGAAAGGAACTATATAAATAACTATCTCCTAAAATGGTCAAGTCATAGTCGCGAAATACCGAATCCTTTAATGCAGGTAAAGCCAATAAATGAGTATCTTTTTCAATGCGAAAATCTGATAAGTATGAAATCCCATACAGATCCCCAAAACGGTATTTATCTGCACCCCAAGCATCACTTCGTGCATATCTACCTTGAGTAATCATGTGCATACCTTTTTCTGAACTGCTGATTATGAGAACAGCGGAACAGAAAATCAAGACGATAAAAGCTATCAGTTTGCGCATGTTAGAATTGGAAGTAGATAAATTGTTTCAAACTAAATACTCCTAAAAAATAAATGGCCAATGCCAATAAACTAAACTGGAATAAAAAGGGCCAGTTCTGAATTCGACCTAAAATTTTTCGTCTATATTCCCACCAACATAAAGAGATAATTAAACCCAAGGACAGCGCAAGTTCAGGTACGTTTAGGTCAAGAGGTAAACTGTCTGATTTACCATGTAAGAGCGTTTGAAAGAATAGCTTTACTTCACTAAAATGGTTTAATCTAAAAAACACCCAGGCGAAAGTCACCAAAATAAAAGTGAATAATCGGTAAGCCCATTGAATCCAAACTTGCTTTTGTGCTTCCGCAGCTAAACTAGGAAATACTCGATTGATACTCAATCCAATGACTTGAAAAATACCATGTAATGCTCCCCAAATCACAAAATTCCAACTGGCTCCATGCCAAATACCAGACAGTACAAATACTACCATGATATTGAAATACCATTTGGGAACAGAAACTCGATTTCCTCCTAAAGAAAAATACACGTAATCTTTGAACCAAGTAGAAAGTGAAATATGCCAGCGGCGCCAAAACTCAGGTAAGGATTTAGCAAAATAAGGGGCATTAAAATTATCCATCAATTTAAAACCCATGACACGGGCAGCACCAATAGCCACATCGGAATAACCAGAAAAGTCACAGTAAATTTGAAAGGAATAAAAAACAGCTGCCAGTACCAAGGCTCCACTAGATTGATCTTGGAGATGCGCGTAGGTGGGATCTACCAATAAAGCCAAGCGGTCGGCAATCACCACTTTCTTGAAAATACCTGCAGCCATCTGCAGCAAACCTGATTTTACTCGGTTCCAATCCCAGCGGTGTACTTCATAAAATTGATGCAATAAATTTTGAGGCCGTTCGATTGGTCCAGCTACCAGCTGAGGGTAGAACATGACATACAAACTGTAAATCCCAAAATTTCTTTCTGCTTTTTGATGTCCACGGTACACCTCAATGGTATAACTCATGGCTTGAAAGGTATGAAAAGACAAACCGATGGGTAATATCATTTCCAACACGGGAAGCTGTACGTGCGTACCCATTTGCTCGGATAGCCAAACTACATTTTGGTCTATGAAATGATAATATTTGAAAATGGCCAAAACACCTATGTTCGCTGCCAAACTCACAGCTAAAAAAAGCTTTTTTTGCAGCCCTTGAAAGCGTTCTAGGTATATTCCTGCAAAATAATCGATGATGATAGTAAAGCCCAATATACCTAGATACATGGGCACAAATGCCATATAAAAATAACAGGAGGCCGCTAAAAGTAGGAACCAACGAAACTTAGGTTGTAATAAAAAATAAGCACTGGTAATAATTCCAAAGAAGACTAAAAACTGCAAGGAATTGAATACCATAGCTTCTTATTTATGAACCGTCACTTTGACTGATAAAGTTGTATCATCCATAGAAATTTCAGAGGCTTGATCCAAAGAATCTTTCCAATTAATGCTCAAAGCCTGAACTTCCTGACAGATATATGAACCAAATTCCTGAATACTTTCTTCCCATGCTACATCACCTTTTAATACGTCAATATTGATTTTATCCACCACATCAAATCCAGACTCCTTTCTGAGATTCTGGATACGATTTACAAATTCGCGGGCCATACCTTCACGTACGAGTGAAGGGCTTAATTGGCTATCTAAAGCAATGGTTAAACCTGATTCACTGGCTGTTAAGTAGCCTGGCATATCCTCCGTTAAAATCTCAACGTCGGCTAATTCAATGGAAAAATTACTCAATAAAATAGAGCCTTGAGCTTCTAACACGTGTAAATTTTCCGCCGTCATGGAGCTAATCGCCTCCGCTACTAACTTCATGTCTTTACCAAATTTAGGACCCAAGGCCTTAAAATTAGGTTTTACTTTTTTACTCAATACCCCAGCGGCATCGTCCAAATAATTAACTTGCTTGACATTCACTTCTGATTTAATCAAATCCTCTACTCGACGAATTTGATCACGAACTTGTTCTTGTAAAACAGGCACTAAAACTTGGGCCAATGGCTGACGAACTTTCAATTTATGCACCTTACGGATGGAGTGAACCAAAGAACAAATGCGTTGAGCCAAGTCCATGGATGCTTCTAATTCCGGATTTACCCAAGCAGGATTTACTGGAACAAAATCCGTTAAGTGTACAGATTCTTTATTACTTAAATTTTTGAATAACCAGTCTCCATAAAATGGTGCAATGGGTGACATCAATTGAGCTACTGTTTCTAAACAGGTGTACAAAGTCTGATATGCAGCTTGCTTGTCTGGGTTTATTCCTTTCTCGGTTGATTCTGGATTCCAGAATCTTCTTCTTGAAAGTCTTACGTACCAGTTGGATAAATGGTCGCAAACAAAATCCTGGATGGCACGTCCAGCCTTGGTAGGCTCATAAGTGGCATAGGCTTCGTCGACTTCCTGAATTAAATGCATTAATTTAGATAATACCCAACGATCTAGTTCTGTTAAATTAGCCTCGTCTAAGGTATTTGTTTCAGGATCAAAACCGTCCAAATTAGCATATAAAGCAAAGAAATTATACGTATTGGTTAAAGTGCCGAAAAACTTGTTTCTTACCTCGGTAATTCCAGCCAAATCGAATTTTAAGTTATCCCAAGGTTGAGCATTGGTAATCATATACCAACGAGTTGGGTCGGCACCATACTTTTTCAAGGTATCAAATGGATCAATGGCATTGCCCAAACGCTTGGACATTTTATTTCCATTTTTATCCAATACCAAACCAGTAGAAACAACATTTTTAAAGGCCACGGAATCTTCTACCATGCTAGAAATAGCATGTAAAGTAAAGAACCAACCACGGGTTTGATCCACCCCTTCCGAAATGAAATCAGCAGGATAAGATTCTTTAAATACTTCTTGATTCTCAAATGGATAATGCCATTGAGCAAAGGGCATAGCACCTGAATCAAACCAGACATCGATCAAATCTAATTCACGAGATAATACCGCACCAGAAGCACTCACTAAATATACTTGATCCACAAAAGGTCGGTGAAGATCTGCTGTGCCGGCTTGAATGGCAGCTAAAAAGTCTTGGTTTCCTTTGACTTGATCAGCATTTAATTTTCCTGAGCTTAAAGCCTTTTCCAATTCAGAAGTCAATTGCTCCAAAGAACCAATACAAATTTCTTCAGAACCATCTTCCGTTCTCCAAATCGGCAATGGTGTACCCCAATAACGCGAACGCGATAAATTCCAATCCACTAAATTTTCTAACCAATTCCCAAAGCGGCCTGTCCCGGTGGATTCAGGTTTCCACTGAATGGTTTGATTTAAAGCAATCAATTTATCTTTTACAGCGGTGGTTTTGATAAACCAAGAATCTAAAGGATAGTATAAAACAGGCTTATCCGTTCTCCAGCAATGTGGATATGGGTGATCAAATTTTTGTACGTTAAATGCTTTGTTTTCCGTTTTTAATTGAATGGCGATACGCTCATCCACGGATAAATACTTATCTCTTCCTTGTTTGATTCTTGCTTGTTCCTTTTCTTCCTCTGTCAGATAGGCTTCTTTAACAGGCTCCAATGCATAATCACTTACTTCTTCTACAAATTGTCCCTGACGATTCACCAAAGGCACTTCTTTGCCATTGGCATCCAAAACCATGATGGCAGGAATACCGTTTTGCTGAGCAACTCGGAAGTCATCTGCACCAAAAGTCGGAGCTGTATGAACCATACCAGTTCCATCTTCAGTGGTCACAAAATCCCCTAAAATAACTCGGAAAGCTGGAGTAGCAGGTTGTACATAAGGCATTAATTGCTCGTATTCTATTCCTTCTAAATCCGCTCCCTTACATTCTCCTATGATTTGATAAGGTATAGCTTGAGGTTTTTTCTCAGCAGCTACATAGGCTTCAAAATCCCCATTTTCAGCTGTTGCATTAAAATAGTTTTTTACCAAATCTTTGGCTAAAACCACATGAACAGGTAAAAAAGTATATGGATTAAAAGTATTAACAAGGACATAAGTTATCCCTTTCCCAGCAGTCAAAGCTGAGTTAGAAGGTAAAGTCCAAGGAGTAGTAGTCCAAGCCAATAAATAGACCGGATTACCTTGACTTAATTCAAACAAAAATTGTGATTTTTGATTCTGAATGGCCTTAAACTGAGCTGTCAAAGAGGTGTCTTTCACATCACGGTAGCAACCAGGTTGATTCAATTCGTGAGAGGACAAGCCTGTTCCTGCTGCAGGTGAATATGGCTGGATGGTGTAGCCTTTATAAAGCAAGCCTTTGTCGTACAGGCGCTTTAACAAATTCCAAACACTCTCTATATAAGGCGTCTGATAGGTTACATAAGGATTTTCAAGGTCCACCCAATAGCCCATCTTTTCAGTCAAATCATTCCATTGTCCCGTAAATTTCATGACTGTTTCACGGCACTTTTGGTTGTATTCTTCGACGCTGATTTTCTTACCTATATCTTCTTTGGTTATACCTAATTCCTTCTCTACTTGCAATTCCACAGGCAAACCATGGGTATCCCAACCGCCTTTGCGTTTTACTTGTTTACCCTTCAGTGTTTGGTATCGACAAAAAATATCTTTGATAGCGCGCGCCATGACATGGTGAATCCCAGGAGTACCATTAGCAGAAGGAGGACCTTCATAAAAAGTAAAGCTTGGATGACCAGCACGTGTGGAAATCGACTTCTCAAAAATCTGTTCTTGATTCCAGAAATTTAAAATCTCATCGGCAACTTGCGCGTAATCTAAATTTTTGTATTCCTTGAATTTCACGTATAAAGGGGATTTAATAGTATATGCTAGGCAAAATTGAGGCAAAAATAGTAAAATTTGGGCTGAAATCGTAATGTCATCACCTTCCCGATCCAATTAATCTGATTTATTTAGCTGGCGCTTTTCTTTTGATTTTAAGCCATTATTCTCCTAATTTGTTTCTTGTCGATATATGAAAAAACTTGAAATAAGAAATAATCACCTTGCCCTTCGAAAATCCTTGACTCAGGAAGAATGGAAAACGCGTAATGAACAATTGCATGAACGTGTACTTAACTACCTTTCATCCATTGCTAAGGGGACTTTAGTTCTTAGTTTTCAATCCATTAAAGGAAAGCGTGAGGTGGATACACAAGTAATTCATGAAACGATTATCCAAGCTCCATATGAATTTCAATTGGCCTTCCCTAGAGTGGAAGGAGATGGAAAAATGAGCGCTTATTTAGTGAATGATTCGACCTCTTGGATTTCATCTGCTTGGGGAATCAAGGAACCCGATCCTAAATCTGCTGAAAAAGTCAAACCTTCAGCGATTGAAGTCATACTAGTACCGCTTTTGGGCTTTGATTTGCAAGGACATCGTGTCGGATTTGGAAAAGGTTTTTATGATCGATTTTTAGCACAATGTTCACCTGATTGTTTGAAAATTGGACTAAGCTTGGAAGGACCTGTTGAGCAAATCGATGACCTACATGCTTTTGATATTCCTTTGGATGTGGTCATTAGCTCTGATAGAGTTTATACCATTCATTGAATTAGTCCAAAAAATCCTTTCTTGTTCGAGATATAAGCCCTAATTTTGCGTTCCTTTAAACTTTTTTCTGTGAAAATCAGGCTTTTACTGTCGTTTTCCTTTTGTTTATTGACCCTGACATTATTTGGGCAAGAAGAAGTAAAACCTCATTTATATCCTATAGAACAGACAGAAGGAGGATGGAATAAAAAATTTACCTATAAAAGGCAAATCATTGAAAGTCCACTGGCCTTGCAAATTCCCTTATTGGAAGCAAGAGACCCAGAAGTGAGTTATGAATTTTTGACTTATAAACGTCAAAAAAGAAGTGTAGAAATTATTTCTGCTTTTACCACAGGATTTTCTGTGTACACTTTTTTGAGTAAAGGACAGGTATCTGATGGCTTTTATTGGTCAGTAGTTGGAAGTGCAGCTGTCCTTAACTTATACTTGGGTACAGTGAGCATTAAGCATTTCAAGAAAGCTTTGAAACGCTACAATGAATTAGCGCAAGCAGATAGTAAAATCAGTTTGCAAATCAATTCTCATGGAAGCTCAGGGGCTTCAATGGGATTAGCATGGAATTATCAATTTTAACGATTATACAATGAAAGTTGCAGTAGTGGGCGCCACAGGCTTAGTTGGCGGCGAAATCTTGAAAGTATTGGCGGAAAGAAATTTCCCGGTTAGCGAATTAATTCCGGTAGCTTCGGAGCGCTCAATCGGCAAAAAAGTAAGTTTCAAAGGTAAAGAGTATGAGGTTGTTGGTTATGACACAGCTATTGCCATGAAACCCAACGTAGCAATTTTCTCAGCTGGCGGAGGTACATCACTAGCTATTGCACCGAAATTCGCTGAAGCCGGAATTACTGTTGTAGATAATTCTTCGGCATGGAGAATGGACCCAAGCAAGAAATTGGTGGTTCCTGAAATTAATGCATCGACATTAACACCAGAGGATAAAATCATTGCAAACCCAAATTGCTCGACCATTCAAATGGTAGTGGTGATGAATCCTTTGCACAAGAAATATAAAATCAAGCGTGTAGTCGTTTCTACTTACCAATCCGTGACTGGTACAGGTAAAGCTGCCGTGGATCAATTATTCAATGAGCGTGCTGGTAAAACAGAATATGACAAGGTTTATCCACACAAAATAGACTTAAACGTATTACCGCATATCGACGTGTTTTTGGATAATGGTTATACCAAAGAAGAAATGAAAATGGTCAATGAGACCAAAAAAATTATGATGGATGACTCCATTCAGGTAACGGCTACTACTGTTCGTATTCCTACCATTGGTGGTCACTCAGAATCTGTCAATATTGAATTCGAAAACGATTTTGATTTAGATGAAGTGAGAAGTTTATTGGCACAAGAAGAAGGAGTGATTGTACAAGATGATCCTAAAAACTTCTTATATCCTATGCCAATCACGGCTCATGGAAAGGATGAAGTTTTCGTTGGACGAATTCGACGTGATGAGACCCAGCCTAATACTTTAAATCTTTGGATTGTGGCTGATAATTTAAGAAAAGGAGCAGCGACCAATGCCGTGCAGATTGCAGAATATTTGGCCAAGCATCAATTAATTTAATAAAATGGCCGGTTTATCCGGCCTTTTTTATGTCATGACTAGACTAAGCGTAAATATTAATAAAATCGCTACTCTCCGAAATTCTCGGGGAGGTAACAATCCGGATTTAATTCAGGTGGCTTTAGATTGTGAGCGATTCGGAGCTGAGGGAATTACGGTACATCCAAGACCTGATGAAAGACACATTCGATATGCCGATGTTTATGCCTTAAAAAAAGTCATTCAAACGGAATTCAATATTGAGGGCAATCCTTTGGAAGCAAAGTTCGTTGAATTAGTGCTTGCTGTTAAACCTGAGCAAGTCACCTTAGTTCCCGATGCCCTGGGTCAGATTACTTCCAATCATGGCTGGGACACGGTCAAACATCAAGATTTATTGATTCAATTAATTGCTCCATTTAAGGCAGCAGGCATTCGCACTTCGATTTTTGTTGATCCAATTATAGAAATGGTAGAGGCGGCAAAAACCACGGGGGCTGATCGAATAGAGTTATATACGGAACCTTTTGCAGAAGAATTCCCTAATAACCCTACTCAATCTGTTGCATCCTATCGAAAAGCTGCTTTTCGAGCCCATCAAGTAGGCTTGGGAGTTAATGCAGGTCATGATTTAAGCTTGGAAAATTTAGCATTTTTTAAAGCCAATGTTCAACCCTTGGATGAAGTGTCCATTGGGCATGCTTTAATTAGTGATGCCTTGTATTATGGATTAGAAAACACGATTCAACTATATAAAAGACAATTGATTCAGGATATTTCTGTTATTTAAAGCGTCCCTTAAACAACAAAAACATCCTTTTAAAATGATTGAACCCAAAAAATTCATCATTCTCGATTAAAAGCGGTTAGGCATTCGTAAGAACACCTAGCTAATCATCAGCTAATCAGCCTTTGCTGATTTCCTGTTCCTTGTGATACAAAATTGAGGATATTTAAGGGAAATCATCTTGCGTTACATCAAGAAATAAAATTGAGATATATCAATTTTCTAAGATAGAATCGAATTAATTTATTGGCTATCAAGGTATTAATCGAAAACGCTACAAGATATAGCTGCCAGGCTGACAATAAAAAAAGGGCAATCGATGGATTGCCCTTTTTGATGAGAAATAAATCTCAATTAGTCTCTTTGTCCAGTCAATACAACTGCACCACCTCCAACAGATAATTTGATGGCAGCTACTTTTCCATCGGTTCTAGAGAAGATAATATCTGCATCATAACCTTGGATGGTTGCTGTATATACATCAGCATCTTTAGATGGCTTTAATTCGGCTGGTTCAGCACCACCTGAATCAGAAGATAAAAATAATTTTCCTTCCTTAGCTGCGATCAAAATTTTCTTTACATACTCATTTTCTGCCATTTTAAAAGAACCAGCATATTCATCTCCTGCTGATTTTGCCGCTTCTTTTTGACCAGCTAAAACCTGTCCTTGTGCGTCAATTTTAATTACACTCACTTGACCATTCACACGTTCAAATGTGATGGTTGCACCCATGCTTTCTAAAATAAATTCGTCAGCTTTTTTACCTGCTGCTAATTCAGTATCTGGAAAACCTTCTGCAGACATGACTAATTTTCCGTCTTTAGATGTCAATTTCACTGACTTCACATATGGATTATCTTGTAATTTATAATTACCAGCATAATCGGTAACAGCAGTCTGCGCATTAGCTGTAAAAGCAAAAAATGCCAACGATAGTCCTATGGCAATATTTTTTAATTTTTTCATTGGGTTTACATTTTGGTTTGTTTGACAAATCTACTAAAAAAATGATGCTTGCATAACTCTTTTAACCTTGAAATGAGAAAAATTAATATTAAAAATTTTATATCAATTTGCTTGAAGGATTTTGAATTATAAAACTTTTATTTACTTTTGAAGCGAAATCAATTCGCCAACCAAACAATAGGAGACCCTGCATGAGATAAAACTCTACGTTAACAATTTTGAATTTTTATGATCAAAAATCAAGTTAACGATGCAGCGTTGGTATCAGCGTACATCCAAGGCGACGACCAAGCGTTTGAAACGTTGGTTAAAAGAAGCAAATCAAAAGTTTACACGACCCTCTATTTAATTGTTAAAGATCGCTACATCGCAGAAGATCTTATGCAAGAAACGTATATTAAAGCAATCGACGTGTTGAAGTCGGGCCGCTACAATGAAGAGGGTAAATTTCTGCCCTGGGTAGTAAGAATAGCCCATAACTTGGCCATCGACTATTTCAGAAGAGATAAGAGGTATCCGACAATTGTCTTAGAAGATGGATCAAAAGTATTCAATAGTTTTGAGTTTGCAGAAGATTCTGCAGAGGAGATACAATTAAAAGAGGATCAAATCGTTAATATCAGAGAATTAATTAAAAAACTGCCTGATGAACAACGAGAGGTCCTTGTGATGCGTCATTACGAAGAATTAAGTTTCCAAGAAATAGCGGCACAAACTCAAGTTAGCATCAATACGGCCTTAGGTAGAATGCGATATGCATTAATCAACCTAAGAAAAATGCTAGAAAAACAAGAGAATGCCTATGACGCAAAACTTTACCCCAAATGACCTAGTCAAAACCCTTTACGAACCCCAGCCAGGGTTTTCAACCGTTTTAAGCTTGGAAGACCAATCGGAATTGGCTTCCCTCCAAAAGGTCAAATTGTCACTAGACAATGCATTACTAGAACCCCCTAGTAGAACCATCGAAGCTATTTTAGCTTACTCAAAGCATCAGATGCCCATTCAATCCTAATGGATGGGCATCCTGCCTTAAAATTTTTCTTACCTTTGTAGAAAGCCATTTTCATGCAAAGAAAAGAACGATTTCAAGCATTTGTAGATCATTTTTCGAGCTCTTTTCCAGAAGCAGAAACAGAATTACATTACAGTAATCCCTACGAATTATTAGTAGCGGTAGTATTGTCTGCACAATGTACTGACAAACGCATCAATCAAGTCACGCCAGCTTTATTTAATCGATTTCCAAGTCCTAAAGAATTGGCAGAGTCTAGTGTAGATGAAATATTCAACTACATCAGATCAGTATCATATCCCAATAATAAGGCCAAACATTTATTGGGTTTGGGACAAAAATTAATGGATTCTTTCCAAGGAGAGGTCCCTGAATCTTTAGAAGATCTACAGACCCTACCAGGAGTAGGACGAAAAACAGCCAATGTCATCGCTTCAGTGATATACAACCAACCCGCAATGGCCGTAGATACGCATGTTTATCGAGTATCCAGAAGATTAGGTTTGGTACCACAAACTGCGACCACCCCACTAAAAGTGGAACAAATCTTAGTTAAAAACTTACCCGATGAAGTCATTGCACGCGCTCACCATTGGTTAATCTTACATGGTCGATACATTTGTTTGGCAAGAAAACCTATGTGCCCTACTTGCCAGATCAGCCATTTTTGTGCCTACTTTGAAAAAAATAAGCCTAAAATATGATCATTCAATGGATTCAAGACAATATCTGGGAATTTAGCGGAATTTTTTGCTCGATATTAGGAGTCTATTTTTCCATTCAACAGCATTTATCAGCTTGGATTTGGAACATTTTAGGATCTCTGCTTTTTGGTATACTATTTTACCAAAATGGCTTGTATTCCGATATGGAATTACAAGGCTTTTTTATAGTTATGGGAATTTATGGCTTTTTTCAATGGAGAAAAGAAGAGCAAAATTGGAAAGCTGAAAAAAGCAGTAATCGCCTAATTTTTGGCGGAGTCCTATTTGCCTTAACCTATGGCTTGGTGGTTGGCTTTCTACATTCTCGTCTAAGCAATTTAGTTTCTTTTGCTTATTTAGATGCCACACTAACAGGCCTAAGTATTTTTGGAACTTGGTTAGCTATAAATAAAAAAATAGAAAATTGGATTCTTTGGATCATCATTGACATCATCTATGTTTTGATGTATTTTCAGAAAGCATTATGGGGAACCGGCGTGCTATATATCTTGTTTATCTTCCTGGCTATCAGAGGACTAAACCAATGGAAAAAGAATCTACTATCTTAAAAATTTAATTCAATTTTATATAATAATTATCTATTTCAATTAGATAAATTTATATTTGTGCTACCATTAAAAGAAACGAAACTAAATCACTGATTAACAAATACTTGCAACAGCAAAATATTTATTCAACATTCAGATTAAGCATTATTTAGAACATGGGAAACGAAGAAAAGCAACGGTATTCAGCAGAAGAATTAAAGGAGTTTGAAGATATTATCCTTAAAAAACTAGAAGAAACAAAAGCCGAGTTGACGTATCTGAGAGAAACGTTAAGTAAAAAAAATGATCCTGGCACAGATGATACAGCAGGCAATTCTAAAGTAATGGAAGATGGCGCCGATACTGCTGAAAAAGAGAATATGAACCAATTGGCTGTTCGTCAGCAAAAGTTTGCAGGTAACCTAGAAAAGGCACTTATGCGAATTAAAAATGGTACTTATGGCATTTGTGTGGAAAGTGGAAAATTAATTTCCAAAGAAAGATTGCGTTTAGTACCTCATACGCAACATTCGATTGAGGCTAAACTAAAACAAAAGTAAATGGGATTTTTCGATAACAATAGGTTAATCGACCTCTTGAGTAATTACCTCAAGACACAATTCGAATTGGTGAAATTAGACATCCAAGAACGAATCGAAGAACTATTGACTCGAATATTCACTTTTTTCTTGACCGCATTTGCGGTGTTAATTACCTTGTTTTTTGCCTTAATGGGCTTGGCAAACTTTTTAAACGATTGGTTAAAAAGTGCATATATAGGTTATCTGATAGTGGCTGGCTTCAGTACGATTGTCAGTTTAATTTTATTGAGCAATCTCAAAAAACAGAAAAAGAAAGAAGTTGAAGAAGATGACACCCAAGCAACCGAAGAAGAGATCGAATCATGAGCCGAGCAAAAAGTAAAAAAGAAGATTTAATCGCCCAAGCAGAGATCTATGAAAAAGAACTTTCAGTAGAGGTGGGTGAAATTAAACAACAAATCAAAGAAAAAGGCAGTCAAGCCTTAATCATAGGTGGAGTTTTACTAGGTTCCTACTTATTGTATTCACTATTATCTGGCTCAGAGAAAAAAACTAAATCAGAAGCTAAAGAAGGTGGTTCATTCATTGGCGGGGCTATTAAATCTTATGCGATAGCATTAGCTCTTTCTTTAGCAAAAGATAAGTTAGTTGAATTTCTTCAGCAACTTGAAGAAAATAACCAAGAAGTTAGATCTGAAAAATAAGGCCAATTGGTAATTTTAATTGACAATTGGATTTGGCTAAAAGATTTGGCTGTAAGGTTTAATCATAAGATTCATAAGATTTGACAACTTTTTAAAAGTTGTCAAATCTAAATGTCAAATCTATATGCCAAATCAAAATATCAAATCAATAAGTCGAATTTCTCAAAAACTCCTCTAGTTAATTCCCCATCAAGAAAGATTTAATAAACTCATTAATCTCGCCGTCTAGAACAGCATCCGTATTGGAAGTTTGGTAATTGGTCCTGTGGTCCTTCACCCGTCGATCATCCAACACATAACTTCGAATTTGAGAACCCCATTCAATTTTTTTCTTGCCTGCCTCTACTTCTGCCCTAGCCGCATTTCGCTTATCAATCTCAATCTGATATAATTTCGATTTCAACAAACGTAAAGCCACTTCTTTATTTTGCAGTTGTGACCTTTCTTGCTGACAAGCAATAATAATTCCAGAAGGGCGGTGAGTTAAACGAACAGCCGTTTCTACTTTATTGACATTCTGACCTCCGGCACCTCCTGACCGAAATGTATCCCAATCGATATCTGCTGGATTCACATCAATCTCAATAGAATCGTCAGCCAATGGGTAAACATACACGGAAGCAAAGGATGTATGTCGGCGAGCATTGGAATCAAATGGGGAAATACGAACCAAACGATGAACTCCATTTTCAGACCTTAAATTTCCATAGGCAAACTCGCCTTCAATTTCAATAGTTACAGATTTTAAACCTGCTACATCTCCATCATTGGAATCCACCAAGCGAACTTTGAATCCGTTCTTTTCTGCCCACATGGTATACATACGCAAGAGCATGCTGGCCCAATCCTGTGATTCAGTTCCTCCAGCTCCAGCATTGATTTCTAAGACGGCGCTCATTTGATCACCTTCTTCCGACATCATTTTACGAAACTCTAAAGCTTCTAGTTTTTCTTCTAATTTGGCCCCTTCATGATCAACCTCAACCTCTGTTGCATCGCCAGATTCATAAAACTCCCAAATGGTTTCTAAATCTTCCATAGAAGTATTGAGCTTATCGAAACCTTCCGTCCAAAATTTCAAGCCCCGCATTTCTCGCATGGTACTTTCTGCTTTCTCTGGATTATTCCAAAACTCGGGATCCATGGTCACTGTTTCCAGTTCCGAAATCAAATATTTTTTGTGATCGTAGTCAAAGATACCTCCTTAAAGCCTCTATTCTGGCTTTCAGGTCATTGAACCTGTCTTTTGTCATACCTAAATGTGTAATTAAGCTACAAATATACCCGCTTTTGTGCTAAATTGCGGACAAATTCATTTAATTCAAGCAATACAATGGCGCAACAATACGATTTAATCGTGGTAGGATCAGGCCCGGGAGGGTATGTAGCCGCGATACGAGCTTCTCAATTAGGCTTAAAATGTGCAGTCGTGGAAAAAGAATCTCTAGGCGGAATCTGTCTAAACTGGGGTTGCATACCTACGAAAGCTCTTTTAAAATCTGCTCAAGTTTTTGAATACATCAAACATGCTGCTGATTATGGTATCACCGTAAAAGGTGCTGAAGCTGATTTTACGGCAGTTATTCAACGCTCACGCGGAGTTGCCGATAGCATGAGTAAAGGCGTTCAGTTTTTGATGAAGAAAAACAAAATCGATGTAATCATGGGTTTTGGAAAAATCAAGCCTGGAAAGAAAGTAGAAGTAACAGATGCGGATGGTAAGTCCACTATTTACGAAGCTAAAAACGTGATGATTGCTACCGGTGCACGAGCTAGAGCTTTACCTAACATCCCCATTGACGGAGAAAAAGTAATTGAATACCGCAAAGCAATGAGCCTTAGCAAAAGACCTGATTCTATGGTAATCATTGGTTCTGGAGCTATTGGAGTTGAATTTGCTTATGTATATGCAGCCATGGGGACTAAAGTAACCATCGTGGAATTCCTTCCTAATGTAGTTCCAGTAGAAGATGAGGATGTTTCCAAAGAATTGGCTAAACAATACAAAAAAATGGGTATCGACATCTTGACTAATTCAAGTGTAGAGAAAGTAGATACCAAAGGAAAGGGTTGCAAAGTTTCCATTAAAACCCCAACCGGAAATCAAGAAATCGAATGTGATATCGTGTTATCTGCAGCTGGTGTAATTTCGAACTTAGAAAACATTGGTTTAGAAGAAGTTGGTATCATCGTTGACAAAGGCAAAATCCCTGTAAATGCATGGTATGAAACCAACATGCCAGGTTATTTTGCTATTGGTGATGTTACTCCTGGTCCTGCTTTAGCTCACGTAGCTTCTGCCGAAGGTATCATCTGTGTAGAAAAAATTGCAGGTCACAAAACAGAAGCATTAGATTATACCAATATCCCTGGATGTACCTATTGTACTCCAGAAATTGCTTCAGTAGGTATGACAGAAAAGAAAGCAAAGGAAGCTGGATACGATATCAAAGTAGGAAAATTCCCATTTGTAGCTTCAGGAAAAGCCACCGCAGCTGGTGCTCGCGATGGCTTTGTGAAAGTGATCTATGATGCTAAATACGGTGAATTGCTTGGTGCGCACATGATTGGTTACAACGTAACCGAAATGATAGCTGAAGCGGTTGTCGTTCGTAAATTAGAAAGTACTGCTTATGAAATCATGAAGTCAGTACACCCTCACCCGACCATTTCTGAAGCATTTAAAGGTGCAACAGAAGCGGCCTATGGTGAAGCAGTAGATTTATAGTAGTCGAACTTTAATCGACTTATACATTACTTTAGATTTGGGATCATGTGCTTGTATAGCGATGGTCCCATTTTTTATTAGTCTCAATTCCTGACCTTTATTTCTTAAAGGAACAGCTGGCTGAGTATAATCCACCACAGTGATTCCGTTGAGTTTAGTTACAATTCTATTTCCCTTAACAGTAACTACCATATCATACCACTCATTATCTTTCACATACACTTCGGCGCAATCAACTACATTATACAAACTAGCTGATCTTCTCCAATCAGTATGGGAATTATTTACTTGAATTTCATAACCTTGTTTTGGCCAATCTCCGGGTAAAAAATCGGTATGAACATACAATCCAGAATTAGCTCCCGGGAAGGTCATAATGCGAGCTTGAACCTCAAAATCTTTAAAATCGTGATTATTAAAAGCCCCATCATAATACAAATGGGCACGCTGCCCTTCCACCACCAAATTTCCATCCTCTACTCGGAAGGACTCCGGTCTTTCGCTGGCCTTCCATCCATCCAAGGTTTTGCCATCAAATAATTCAACCCATTTCCCTTTTTGAGAAAATCCTACCTGACAAGCCAATAGGCCTAACAATACGGTCAATACAATCTTTTTCATTTTCATAGTTTATAATTTTATTCCCCAAGTTTTGTTCAATTTTCTACCCAATAAAGCATTGGCTTCTGCATCATTGAATTTTTCCGTTTTCGGATTCCATTCCAATGATTTATTTACCGCATAGGCAATGTTTCCAATATTACATACCGAAGCTGTACGATGACCTACTTCCACATCACAAATTGGCATAGTTCTATTGCGGATGGCTTGAATAAAGTCAATGTAATGGTTTTCACTTTTGTACACATGCTTTTCATTTGGTCCAATAACCCGGTCTTTCAACTCTGGCTTAGACGTTTCTAGTTTCTTTCTAGCGCTGCGTAAAGTACCTTCTGTACCCACAAACTCTACACCACTATTCCATTCCCAAGTTTGATGTGTCATCGTTATTCCATTGGCATAGGTATAAGTTAAATAGGGTTGATCTTTCCCATTGGGTGCACTTACTTTAACAGGTCCAGATTGATCCATGTCTAAAGCCCATTGAACGATATCAAACATATGTGCCCCCCAATCTGTCATACCGCCTCCTCCAAACTCCTTGTATTTTCTCCAATTAGGAAATACATCTTGTGTAATCGGTGGAGCTAGTTCTGAATTAAATGCAACAGCCTCATTGGGTCCAAGCCATTTTTCAAAATCCAATCCTTCGGGAATGGATTGTGCAGGCAAACGATAGGCTTCAGGTGGAGGTCCTACATTCACCTTGATGGATTTTATTTCTCCAATATAGCCATTACGTATTAATTCTACTGCCTGACGAAACTCCGGCCAAGAACGCTGCATACTACCGGTTTGAAATACACGCTTATGCTTGCGAGCTGCATTTACCATGGCTCTACCTTCCTTCACTGTGAGAGACAAAGGTTTTTCACAATAGATATCTTTCCCAGCTTCCGCAGCTCGAACGGCCATAGCTGCATGCCAATGGTCTGGAGTTGCAATTACAACAGCATCCACATTTTTAGAAGCTAATAATTCACGATAATCCTGATAAACTGGAATGGTAGAATAGGCTCCCCAAGTAGGATTCTTGGCATAATTTTCTTTAACTCGGTCCAAGAATAAATTGGCCTTTGCTTGATAAACCTCGCTTATTGCGCTTATTCTCACTTGTCCTGTGGACAAAAAGGAGTTCGACAATCCACGTCCTTGTTTACCGGTACCGATAAATCCTAAATTAAGTACATCGCTAGGAGCTAGATAAGAACTTCCATCTGGTCGTTTACCTCCTAGCACATGCCTTGGAACAATCATGATTGATCCAAAGGCCAAACTGGCTTTCGAAAGAAAATCCCTCCGATTTAAGCCATCGTTATGCTTATTTTTCATTTTCAAATAGGTTAATTAATTGGCATAAATGTAAACGAATTTCACCAAATAAAAAACCTTATTTGTCTGCACTTAAATTGATTTCAGGTTCGACTTCGTTGATCTAACATAATGGCGTTTTCTCAAAGCCGAATGATAAATCAATGGAAATACCAAAAGAATGAATAGCGTAGCAGTAACTAGTCCTCCTATGATAACAACGGCTAAAGGCTTTTGACTTTCTGATCCTATACCTGTGCTCAAAGCTGCTGGTAATAATCCTATGGCAGCCATTAAAGCCGTCATCACGACGGGGCGTGTACGCGCTCGAACTGATAGTTGAATGGCTATTGCCAAGTCTGGAAGCTCTTTGGCTTGTTGGTTAATCTCTGAAATCAAAATCACCCCATTTTGTATACAAATACCAAACAAGGCAATAAAACCCACTCCTGCCGAAATACCAAAATTAATACCTGTGATGTGCAAGGCAAAAATCCCTCCAATGACTGCAAAAGGCACATTAATCAGGACATAGCCTGCGTCTTTGGCATTGCCAAACATGATGAATAATAGGACAAAAATCAAAATTAAGCTAATAGGAACTACTTGCCCCAATCGGGTTGTGGCACGCACTTGATTTTCAAATTCGCCCGCCCAACCGATGGTATACCCAACAGGTAATTTCACATTTTTCAAGACATTTTTCTGAGCTTCAGCAATGGTACTCCCCAAGTCTCTATCTCTTACTGAAAACTTAACTCCTATAAATCGCTTGGTATTATCTCGATAAATAAAGGCAGGGCCAGTGGAATTCTCTAGCACCGCTATTTCCTTCAAAGGAATTTTAGTCCCTTTGATTGTAGGAATCATCAAATACATGATGTCATTTTCGTTTTTACGGTATTCTTTTGAAAAACGAATTCGGATATCAAACTTCTTTTCTCCTTCATATTTTGAAGAGGCCGTCTTACCTCCTATCGCCATCTCAATTACGGCTTGAGCATCAGCTTTCGTTACGCCATAAATGGCCATTTTTTCTTCATCCAATAATATACTGATTTCTGGCTGACCAACATTTCTCAATATTCCCACATCCTTCACCCCTTCCACATCTTTGATTTGGTCCAATACCTGATTCGCCAACTCATCCAATTTTCCTAAATCATCTCCATAAATTTTAACAGCATTGGAAGCATTCATACCGGCAACTGCCTCCGCTACATTATCGATAATTGGTTGAGAATAATTATAATTAATCCCTTGGAAATTTTTCAATTGCTTATCCATTTCATTCACCAAGCCATCTACTGTCAACTTTCTTCCCCACTCTTCTTTAGGCTTCAAATTCACTTGCATTTGTACATAATAAAACCCACTCGGATCTGTACCATCATTACTTCGCCCAACTTGAGACAATACCCCATTCACTTCTGGAAATTTTCGAAGTTCATTGCGCAACGTCGTAACCATTTTTACGGTTTCTGGCAAAGATGAACTCATGGGCAATTTAGCCTCCACCCATAAGGCGCCTTCATTTAATGGAGGTAAAAACTCAGACCCCAACCACCTGGTAGAAAATATTGACAAGGCAAATAATGAACCTGCTAATAAGTAAGTGATTTTTTTATGAGTAAAAGTCCAATGAAAGGCCTTACCAACTATTTTATTGATAAAATCAATGAAGAAATTATGCTTTTCTCTAACATTTTTATTTAACAATACCGAGCTCAAAACAGGGACCAATGTCAAAGTAAAAATCAATGCGCCCAATAAAGCAAAACCTAACGTATATGCCAAAGGTGAAAACATTTTACCCTCAACTTTTTGGAATGAAAAAATGGGAAGTAAGGCGGATATGATAATTAGTTTTGAAAAGAAAATAGCCTTTCCTAATTCTGTACCGGTTTTCTTTATCAAGCTCATCTTAGCCAATCGATTAAAAGCTGGCATTCCTATCTTTTGAGCTCGATGATCTAATGCTACAAATAATCCCTCCACCATCACCACAGCCCCATCAATGATGATACCAAAATCGACAGCACCCAGAGATAATAAATTGGCACTCATTCCTTTTAATTTCAAACAGAAAAATGCAAATAATAAAGCCAAAGGAATGATGATGGAGACAATCAGTGTAGTTCGCCAATCAGCCATAAAAACAAATACAATCACCGTCACTAAAATAATCCCCTCCAATAAATTATGCATCACGGTTTTGGTACAATAAGCCATTAAATTATCGCGATCATAAAATGTGACCATCTTTACATCGGATGGTAAAACGCGGGAATTCAGCTCATCAATTTTAAATTTTAAACGTGCCAACACTTCTGAGGGATTCTCACCTTTTCTCATAACCACTATTCCCTCCACCACATCATCATTGTCATTTAAACCCACTTGACCTACTCTAGGCATATTACTCTCAATAACGGATGCCACATTTTTTACCAAAAGGGGATTCCCATTATTATTATCAACAATGGTATTCTCAATATCTGCTGTCGTTTTTAATAGACCTATGCCTCGCACTACAAAGGCTTGGCCATTTTTTTCAATGACATCACCCCCTACATTAAGATTCGACTTGGATACGGCATTGAATAATTCCAAGGGCGTCAAATCATATTTTTGCAGTTTTACCGGATCAATCGCTATCTCGTACGTTTTCTCTCTACCTCCAAAAGCGACAATGTCAGCAACTCCGGGTACAGCTCTTAATTGCCGGTCAATCGTCCAATTTTGAAGAGTCAGCAATTCCCTCGAATCACGATCCTTGCTTTGCAAGGTGTAGCGAAAAATTTCACCTGTTGGACCATAGGGAGGTTGCACATCAGGCTCTACGTCGTCAGGGAGCTTGACTGTTCTCAGTAAATTATTGACTTGTTGGCGTGCAAAAAAATCGTCTACATCATCTTCAAATATGACTTTTATTACAGACAAACCAAACATGGTGATACTCCGTACATTGGTCTTTCTTTGAACACTATTCATTGATATTTCAATGGGAGTTGTCACGAAGCGTTCTACCTCCTCTGCACTTCTACCATTCCATTCCGTTACCACAATAATTTGGGTGTTGGTCACATCAGGAAAGGCTTCAATTGGGATATTTAAGTACGAGACCACACCCCCTAAGGTTAAAAGACTAACCCAGAAAAAGGTAAAAAAACGATTCTTTAAAGAGAATGCCAGTATATTTTTAATGAACTTGTTCATAAGCTTATGATATTATAATTCAGTATGTACTCGAAGTCCCCAAACAGTCAGTGGACCACGATCAATGTTATATCCAGGGTTAATCACCCATTGAAAATCTGGTGAAAGGGTAAACGGACTATGCGGAACTTGAAAACTGTAAAATGCTTCCAAAATATTTTCAAGACCATAATTCAACTTCCCATCCCCAATCATAAAACCATTACCTCCCAATTCCTGATATTTTTGATGTGAAGTAGAAAGACCATTGGCCACCCAGGCAATTCCAGCAAAATCCTGTTTCCTATTCCATGATTTACCCCAAAAATGAAAACCCAAAGAAATGGATTCATCAATTTCGGTAAAGGCCCAAGTCTCATTTTTCCCATCACTCCATCCGTAACGTGCAAATACTCCCAAT
Organism: Aquirufa aurantiipilula; assembly: GCF_019923745.1. Classification (GTDB taxonomy): domain Bacteria; phylum Bacteroidota; class Bacteroidia; order Cytophagales; family Spirosomataceae; genus Aquirufa; species Aquirufa aurantiipilula. The sequence continues at coordinate 86,490 of NZ_JAANOG010000004.1, read as the reverse complement.
ACATCTGAATAGCTTAATTCAGCATTTAAACCAAAACCATATTTAGTCCTGAAAGGACTTCTTGTCGAAGTAATATCGGGCATTCCAAAGCGCATATTGGCCAGATCATAATTTCCCATAGCTGCCTGATTACGGTATCCAAGCACCCGAAAAATACCAGTCCAAGATGATGTCATTTGAAAGGGCTTGGTCAATTCTACGTTGATTCCATTGGCCTTATCGAATTGATAATCCAAATCAGGACCATTGGCGGAAGTAGGTACAGCAGAAAATGAGGCGCGCGCTTCCCAATTCGGAGTTGTATAGGCTGCATAAATTCCTGAAGTATAGCCGCGGGTATTAGCCGCATAATCCCAACTTCCTTGATTCATTAAAGACCAATTCATAAAATGAGCTCTTGGGTCATGCGAGTAAGCGTTAAAATCAAAATAATCCGACAAGCCATATTTCCCAATCACTAATTTCAAATTTCGAAGATGAGCTAGTTCAAAATTCTGTTCCAAAAGCAATCTTGCCACATAAACCACTGGCTCTGGATTTCCTATTCTAAATGTTTCCCCATTGGTGAAACCTCCCAAACCTTTTGCTTGGGAAAGTCCTTTTCCTCCCGACAATTCTGGATTAAAGGTAAAACTGGCTCCTTTCCATAATGGAACATCCAAAAACAAGGTGGAGGTTAAGGACAGAGCCCCTTCTTCTCTATTTTGTAAGCTATTTTCTCCCGAATACAAAGCATCAAAAGCGGCATGATACTGATATACAGCTGTTTGCTGAAAATGTAGACTCATTTTCCTCTGTGTAGAATCCGATTGAGCCAATATGCGGGTCCCAACAGAAAAAACCAATAAAACGATGGTGCTAATTCGCATTTCTTATCTGCAAAAACTTAATCGTTCAATGCATCATAGATGAGCATTCCATTCTTAGAAATCACTTTTTCTCCTTTTTGCAATCCATGCTGTATGTAGGAAATATTACCTAACTGACGGTATACTTCTACTTGACGAGTTTCAATGTTGGCCCGATCTTTAAAAATCATCACCCAATTTTTACTCTTATCAAAAATGACCGAAGAAGAAGGTACAGCAATCATTTGATCATGTTCAGAATATCGAACATCCACCATGGCATTCATTTCTGGCTTTAATTTGTAGGTCGCGTTGGGAATTCTAACGCGCACTTTCATGGCTTTCGTTTCAGGATCAATGGCCGAAAATATTTTATCAATCTTCCCTTTATACACCTCATCCGCGTAACTCAAGGTGCGCACATCCGCCTCATATCCTACTTGAACCTTAGGAATATCACTTTCATTGACATTGGCCATAGCCCAAACCTCGTTGATCTCAGCTATCGAAAACAAAGCATCCGATTTATCAGGACGAATCTGCTCATTTGGGCTAATCTCCTTTTGAACAATAAAACCACTCATAGAAGCCGTCACATTGTAAATAGAGCCTTTTTTCAAATTATAAATACTGAAAACTTCATTGATACGAACCAATTCTGCCTTTTGTCGATCCAATTCCCGCTCTGCTGAAACCACGTCTTTTTCGGAAGACAATTTACTTTTATACAAGTCGCGAGCCACCTGAAGATTTTTCTCCGCCACAGCCACGTCTCCTAAAGCATCCAATCGATCACGCTCATAACCTGCTACTTCACCACTTCGAATAACAGCCAACACTTGACCTTTCTTCACATAATCCCCTAGTTCAGCATTGATTTTAATAACATTACCTCCCACAATGGAATAAATTTGAGCGAGTTTGTTATTGTCTGCCTGAATTTTCCCAAACAATCGAATTTCATTTTTCACCTCTTGGAAATCAGCGGTATAAAATTCGCATCGGGCCATCATGGTATCACTCAAGCGAAATGCCACGGCTTTATCAGATTCTGTATTTTCTTTATTGCAAGAAAGCATCAGAAAAGTGGCTGCAATAGCCATCAATACTACATTTTTCATATCTAGAATAATTCTTTACCTGTACTTAATTTTATTTGTTCGGCTGAAGTAGCCAATTGCATTTTAATCCGGGAGATTTCAGAAAGGGCATTATTGTAGGATTCGAAAAAATCCACAAATTCAATCAAACTTACATTCCCCTTTTGGAAGTTTTCAGTCATACCTTTCAGCGTTATTTCAAAGTCCTCATCGTATAATTTATTATTTTTTAAATACTCAGCTACCGTTTGTTTATACTGCCAATAGGTATTTTGAACCTCGGCAATTACTTGGCTTTTAAGCCCTTCGACAAACAAATGTTTCGCTTTGATTTGCGTCTCAGCCGATTTGATATTTCCTTGATTTTTATTCCAAAACATCAAAGGAATAGCCAGCCCCAAATTCACTTGGCGTTGAAAAGCGCCACCTCTTTGGTCATAAGAAGAAAACAAGGTGATATCGGGTTTCGCCAATTTCTTTTGAAGGGTAAAATACTGTTCAGCAAAAACAGCATCTTTTTTACCCAATAATAAATCGGGTCTATTTTCCAATGCTTGATCAATTAATAATTGTACATCAAATGGCTGAATAAAACTTTGAATATCCGCGTCGGTTACTTTGGGAACTACAATGCTTTTGGTTTGAAGTAATGTCTGAACTTTAGATAATTGATGAAAATAATCACCATAAATAGAAGCGCGTTCATTGCTTAGATTTAAATAAACACCTTTTAAACGGACGACATCTTTTAAAGGAATATTTCCTTTATGTGCCTGATATTCATAGGTGCTAATTATATTATCCACCATGGCCATTTGCTTACTGTACTTACCGATCAAGATTTGCTGTTGATTCAATAAATAGAGGCCCGTGTGTAATTCAAATTTCAATTGACGTATCAAATCCTGAAAAGCGAACTCAGCCATTTCTACATTGGTTTTTGCCAAATCAATTTGTGCTTTCCTTTTCCCTCCCAATAAAATCAATTGCTCCAATTGAATACTTTGTTGACCTGAATTACCCAAATGGAAAATCTTATTGTTTTCCGGATCAATGGCATTCATGTCGAGGGTTAAAACTGGATTGGGGTATAAGGATGCTTGTAGCACCTGAGCCTTTTGAACGTCTATGTTCAAGGAAGTAGCCAATAGTTGATAATTCGTACTTAAAAAAACCTTATCAGCTTGAGCTATGGAGATCGACAAAGTATCTGATTGTGCCTTACCGCTATAAGCCAGCAAAAGCATCAAAAAAAGGCTGTTAATTTTAAAGTAGGACATAGCTAATCTTTTATGTCCACAAAACTGAAAAGATTAGACTTAAAATGAACTTAAAACGAAAATTAAACAGACAATTAGCTGGATATCAATTATTTATGAATTTAATTTTACAGGAAAGTGAAGTGAAAATACATTGCGAGAATTCGCATCTACTTGATAATCTATTTTACCCCCATGCAATTGCATGATTTTATTCACTAATACCAAGCCCAATCCAAAACCTCGTTTTCCTTGACTATTGGTACCTCGAAAAAAATGTTGAAATAAGAAAGGGACTTCGGAAGATGAGATGGAGGGCCCTTCATTAGAAAAGAGAATTTTCAGTTCGCCGTATTGAAACTGAAACATAATTTCAGCTTTATTCGTCGTGGAATAATGAATACAATTTAATAAAAGGTTTTGAACGGCCATTTGAATCAAACGAACATTTCCTTCGATGAGCAATTTGTCTTCTTGCTCAATTTCAGGATGAATGTTTATATCAAACTTAAACTGAGGATATAACTTTTTGGCTTCCGAACATGCATCAAATACTATTTCATCTAAACGGATTCGCTGAAAGCTTAAATTCGCATGAGTTTCAACTTTTGCTATTTCTAACAAGGCATTAATCATTTCACCCAAAAGCTGGGTGTCTTCTTTTTGGTTTTGAATCCCTTTTAACAATAGAGCTGGATCCTTTTCCTTTTCCAAGTTTTCCAAATTACTGACCAAAATAGCAATAGGAGTTTTTAATTCGTGTGAAATATGGTGTACCGCATGTTTTTGAAAAGCAAAAGAATTTTGCAAACGACGCATTAGCTCATTAAACCTTTGTGCCAATAAATAGATCTCATCTTTGTTTTCAGGAATGGGTAATAAACTCTGAGGCGTTTCCATGTTGATGATTTTCAACGCCGCTGCCATTTGAATAATAGGCTGTGTTATCTGTTTAGATAGGATAAAGGAACTGATTAAGATTAAAGCAGATATTAATACAAAGAATACCCACAAGATATTTTTTAAGAAGTCCAATTTTGAATGACCGAATTTATCGTAGGCCTTAGAAATTCCATAAAATTGCTTTCCTCGAATTCTAAAAGTAACTCCAACTACATCTAAATCTCCTTCGACAGTTTCTATGATTGGTCTCTTGGAATTTAATTCATTTAATAATTCAGTAGAAAACTCGATTTTGGTATCGTCAATACTAGAATAAATTAGTTTTTTTTGAGCATCAAAAAGTAAGGTCTTTTCTCTAAATAATTTATTAACTGTCAATTCTCCCATGGATTGAATGATATCCTGATCTAGTTCCCTTACTTCGGCTAAGATTCCCATGGTAGAGAAAATATGATCTTTTACTCGCTGCTGAAACTCTTCTTTTCGATAATTTTTGAATACCGTAAAAAGCAATAGAAATGTAACACCTACCACTGTGATAGATAAAACAGAAAAGTAGATTAAGATCCTTTGTCTAATGCTCATGTGAACTTAAGTAATATCCAAAACCCACTTTGGTTTTGATTAAGTTAGTCGCAAATGGTTTGTCTATTTTCTTCCTAAGAAAGTTAATATACACTTCAATGGTATTGTTGTTTTCATCCAAAGAGCCTCCCCAAATATCTCGATTCAATTCTCTTTTTGTGACTAATTTACCTTTGGCATTTGCCAATTTAAGTAATAAATTAAACTCTCTGGGTGTCAGGTTTATAGGGGTTTTTCCTCGACTGACCGACTGTGTCCCCAAATCAATAGTTAAATCCTCCATCTGAATGATACTGACTGATTCAGGAATTGGCTGATTTTTTGAACGTTTCAATAAGGCTTTGATTCGGGCCATCACCTCCCGCATAAAAAATGGTTTAGTTAAATAGTCATCAGCCCCTACCTCAAATCCATGCATTTTATCATCAAGGTCGTCAAATGCCGTTAACATCAAAATAGGTGTATGCGAATTAACTTGTCTAAATTCCCTGCAAAGTGTTAATCCATCTTTATAGGGTAAATTTATATCCAAAACAATAGCATCATAAACCTTTTCTTCCATCAATTTCTGAGCGGTCAAACCTTCTCTAGCTATTTCCACTAAGTAACCCTCTTGAAAAAAATAGTCGTGGATATTCTGACAAATCCGAGGATCATCTTCCACCAATAATATTTTCACTTGACTCTTCATGAACTAGGAATTGAAAATAAAACCCTATGCTAATTTCTATTACTTACTTCTTCATATACTCCCCAATTAGCTGTTCATGGGTAGAAGTACTTTGCGACAAGGCTTGAGCAATTTGCGCTTTTTCTTTCTCAGATCTATTCTGACTTATTTTCTTTTTGGCTTGAATTTCAGAAATTTCCATGTCAAACGCGACGATTCCCTGCATCATGTTCAATTTATACGCTTCTGATAAACCATCCCATTGCTTTTTATATTCTTGCTCAAAGAAATTGATGCTTTCTTCTAAAATGGCTTTTGTTTCTTCCAAGGTTTCTATTAATCTGGCCTGACCATATAGATGTACTGTCATGTAATTCCAAGTCGGAACATTCTGCTCTTTTTCGTAATATTTGGGTGAGATATAGGCATGAGGCTCTTGAAAAATCACCAAACTCTCTTGTGCTTCTAAGTGCTTCCATTGTTCATTCGCTTTGGCAAAATGAGCTCGTAAAACAATCTTATTATTGTTCAAATGAGAAATAAAAGGCAAGTGAGTGGCTACCTGTCGACCATTTACCACGGAAATGATCGTTCCAAAACTAAATCTTTGAATGAAGTCGACGATTTCACCTAAATCTGTTACCTGATTGATTGGCTGGATATACATTGTTCAGCGGATTTAACGGAACAAATGTATTCATTTCAAGTGAAGGGTGGACTTTATGAAAATAAAAAAAGACAAATCTGAATTAGATTTGCCTTTTTAGCAGAGGGGAAGGGATTCGAACCCTCGATAAGCTTGAGACCTATACACACTTTCCAGGCGTGCTCCTTCAACCACTCGGACACCCCTCTGTTTGGGAGGGCAAAACTAATCAATTCTTTTGAAGAATGGAAGTAGGCAATCACATCCTTTCTATTTTATTCTGAATTCAAGTTAAATTGACGACACTTCTAGAAATGATTTATACCTGCAAGCAACATGAATTTCAGAAATGGAAAATTCTTTACATCAACAGCAATGTTAAACACCAAATAGTCGATTACTTTCAAAGTTTACTCGGTAAAAGTTTTTTACATTCGATTGAAAAATCTTTGGTCGAATAGCGTTGAATTTGTAATTTTGCCTAAAATCTATATATTATATAGAGTATATCAGATTAAACAAATGCCATTATGCAAAGCTTCCGCTCAGAAATAGAGAATCCTATAGTAGAAAAAGACATCATTGACCTTGCTAACAAAATTGCTCAATTCAGAGCTGGCGAGATTCATGAAGAGAAATTCCGTAGCTTACGATTGGCTCGTGGTGTTTATGGCCAGAGACAACAAGGGGTACAAATGGTCCGCATTAAACTTCCTTATGGTAAAATCAAGTTTAATCAATGGAGACGTATTGCTGCTATTTCGGACGAATATTCTACTGGAAATTTGCATTTAACAACGCGTCAAGATATTCAAATTCACTTTGTTTCTTTAGATCGCACTCCTGAATTATGGGCTAAATTAGAACAAGACGATATTACATTACGTGAAGCCTGTGGCAATACTGTTAGAAATATCACAGCCTCTCCTACCTCGGGAATAGATCCATTGGAACTATTTGATGTAAGTGCTCATGCTGATACGGCTTTCCGTTATTTACTAAGAAACCCGATCTGTCAAGAAATGGGAAGAAAAGTGAAAATTTCTTTTTCTAATACCGACGAAGATACTTCCCTAGCATATTTGCATGATATGGGCTTTATCCCTAAAATCCAACAAGGTGAAAAGGGATTTAAAGTGGTCGTAGGTGGAGGCTTAGGTGCTCAACCGATGTTAGCTTATACTGCCTATGAGTTTTTAGCTGAGAATAAAATCATTCCATTCATGGAAGCTGTATTGCGGGTTTTTGACCGTCATGGAGAAAGAAACTCTCGTCATAAAGCTCGTATGAAGTTTTTAATTCAAAAGATTGGATTTGAGGCATTCATGGATTTAGTCAATGCGGAAACGAAAGCATTAAAGAATCAAATAGTAGAAATCCCTAAGGATGGTGTTTGGGAAGTTTCTATTCCAACAAAATTATCAGACCATACCGAGGATGGTTCTGCTGAGTACCAGACTTGGTTAAGTTCCAATACCTTTGAACAAAAACAAGCCGGCTATTTTGGTGTGTATGTTCGCATTCTAAATGGTAATATTTCCAGTGATACTTCCAGAAGTATCATGCAAGCTTTGGAAGGATATATTGGAGATGATGTTCGCATCACAATTAATCAAGGTTTATTGTTCAAATTTGTTCCTCAACAAAATTTGGCATATGTATACCAAGTCTTAAAAGAGCATGGCTTAGCTTCTCCTGGAGCCAATTCCGTAGCGAATATAACAGCTTGCCCAGGTACAGATACATGTAATTTGGCCATTTCAGATTCTACCAATATTACGTCCAAATTAGAAGAAGTTATCTCGCAAGATTTTCCTGAGTTAATTCATGACAGCCAAATGAAAATCAAAATTTCTGGTTGTATGAATGCTTGTGGACAACACAGTATGGCCAGTATTGGATTTCATGGATCATCATTAAAAGCTCCTGATAAGCGAGTACTTCCTGCACTTCAGGTTCTTTTAGGAGGAGCCACTTTAGGAAATGGAGAAGGTAAAATTGCTGATAAAGTGATTAAAGTACCATCAAAAAGAGGGCCTGAAGTGTTACGCGTAGTCCTAAACAACTATGAAGAAAATGCTTTAGAAGGGGAATATTTCCACCAATACTATGACCGTCAGGGAGAAAAATATTTCTACACCTTGTTGAAGCCAATCGCTGATTTACAAACATTGGTTGATGACGATTTTATTGATTGGGGTGCGGCAGAAGCTTTTCATACAGAAATCGGCGTGGGTGAATGTGCCAGTGTGATCATTGATTTAGTAGCGACTTTGTTATTTGAATCCGAAGAAAAATATGACTGGTGTAAAAATGCCTTAGAAGATAAGCGCTGGGCAGATGCTATTTATCATGCATACAGTGTATTTGTTTCTGCTGCCAAAGCTTTATTATTAGATAAGAGTGTACAAGTTTCTACCCAGAATGCCGTCATTACCAAATTCGATGAACACTATGTACAAACAGGTGATTTTGATTTACAAGCTGAAAGCTTTGCTGCATTAGTGCTTCAGATCAACCAACATGAACCTAGCGAAGCATTTGCTAAAGCCTATGCACAGCAAGCTTTGAGCTTTTTAGAAACTGCCAGTTTATTCCGCCAATCTATCGCAAGTAATTAAGATGATCCAACAATTAAGTCGATTTAAATCATTAGAACCGCAACCTAAACTCAGCGTAGTAGGGGCAGGCCCTGGTGACCCTGAATTGATTACTTTAAAAGCTATCAAAGCTTTACAAAGTGCTCAAGTAGTTTTATTTGATGCATTAGTAGATACTAGCTTATTGGAGCATTGTTCTGAGGGCTGTGAAAAAATATTTGTTGGAAAAAAAGCAGGAGAAAGTCATTCGCAAGATGCGATAAATGCGCTCATCGTTAAAAAGGCATATGAACTAGGGCATGTTGTTCGCTTAAAAGGAGGTGACCCTTTTGTCTTTGGAAGAGGGCAAGAAGAAATAGAATATGCCAAGCAATTTGGTCTAATAACGGCCTATATCCCAGGTATTAGCTCATCCTATGCGGCCGCTGGTGCAGCCGATATTCCATTGACAATCAGAGGAGTAAATGAAAGTTTTTGGGTCATGACTGGCACAAAATCGGATGGTTCATTAAGTAATGATTTACAGCTTGGTTTACAATCAACTGCTACCATCATTATATTGATGGGTATGCATCGATTGGCTGAAATTTCGAAAATTTGTCAAGAGGCTGGGAAAGCACACGTATCTGCAGCTATTGTTCAGAATGGTACTATGTCCCAACAAAAAGTAGGTCTTGGCATCGCTGGAGAACTTGAAAATTTGGCCAAAAATGAAGACCTTCGCAATCCCGCAGTTATTATTATTGGCGAGGTTGTTCGACATGCCAAGAAAGATATTTGGGAAAAAGTATCTCACCTAATTAAAAAAAATGAGCAATAGAATTTCAATATCAAGTGGCTCTCCATTTGAAGACGTATTTGGTTACTGTCGTGCAGTAAAAACAGGAAATTTATTAGAAATCTCGGGTACAGTAGCCTTGATTGATGGCGACAAAGTAAAAGAGGATGATTTATATGCACAAACCTATAATATCATCGAACGAATCGCGGTAGTCTTAGAAGAAGCGGGTTCTTCCATCAATGATGTAGTGAGAACACGTATTTTCACCACAGATATTTCCAAAAACTTAGATATTGCCAAGGCACATGCTCATTTCTTTGGAGCAGTAAAACCCACCACTGGCATTTATGAAATCTCGGCATTAATTGCGCCGCAGTATAAAGTGGAAATAGAATTCACCGCTTGGGTTAAAGAATAAACTTATAAGTTTCTTGATACAATAATTCAAAAAACACTCCGTTTGACAAACGCTGTCAAGGTTTGAAACCTTGACAGCGTTGTAAAAAAGCAGCTTTACATCAAGTGGCTTTCTGCCTCTTTTTTCAATAATTCTTTATCAATAGGGACTACCCCTAAGGACTCACAAACTAGGCCTCCACCCAAATTGGCTAAGGAAGCTATTTGTCTTGCTGGTAATCCCAAAGCCAAGGCACAAGCAGCAATAGAAATCACTGTATCACCAGCACCAGACACATCTGCAATTTTTCTAATGTGAGCTGGTATTCGTACTTGCTCTTGTGCTAAATCCATCAAGACTCCTTTTTCAGAAAGCGTGACAAATACCCCATCAAAACCTTGACTTTCTTTAAACTGATGAACTGTTTCTACTAATTTTTGACCTTCCAAATCTTCCGGAAACAGGCCTAAACCATCGCGTAATTCATGCAAATTTGGCTTAAATAAGGTTGCTCCTCGGTAATTAAAAAAGTTGCGCTTCTTGGGATCTACCACGGTAGGAATCCCTTGCTTTCTAGCCAAAGTAATCACTTCTTGTATGAATGGCTCATTCAACACCCCCTTGTCATAATCTTCAAAAATGATAACATCTACTTCCTTGATACACGCTTTTACCTTCTCTAAAAGGGCCTTTGAACTCTCCAATTGAACAGACTTATCTGTTTCTGAATCAACACGTAATAATTGCTGAGAACCAGCTATAATTCTTTCTTTAATGGAAGTAGTCCTTCCTTTTTCTTCCACAATCCCACTTAATGAAATCCCTTCCTTCTCCAATAAGGATTTTAATTGTGCTCCTGCTTCATCATCACCCACTACAGAAACTACCCAAGGTTTAGCTCCTAAACTTGCGATGTTCATCACCACATTTCCTGCTCCACCCAATCTAGCTTCTTTCTTAATAACTTGAACTACAGGCACTGGAGCTTCTGGAGAAATGCGACTCACCTTTCCCCAAGTGTAAGCATCGATCATTAAATCACCAATGACCAATACCTGCAATTGATCAAAACCTTTGAAAATATCGTTTACTGTTTTCATAACTAACCCCCAATACTCGTCATAGACTCGTTTATAATTCCTTTTCTATTTTTTTCTGCCTCAAAACCATCTTTGGGTCTATTCCCAAATAAAGTAATGAAAGTTTGTCTAATTTCTTCGTCGCTAACACCTTGTCGAATAAATGCTTTTAAATCAAAAACCCCATCATCATACAAGCAGGTTTTTACCTCTCCCATAGCAGTCAACCTGATTCGATTGCATGTGCCACAAAAAGTCCGACTAAACGCCGCAATGACCCCTACATCTCCTTTAAATCCTGGTATTTGATATCGCAATGCCGTTTCCCCATAAGCTGCATCCATGACTGGCATATTTCCAAAATGCGCTTTCAAATGGTCCGCAATTTTGATAAAATCCCATTTTAACACGGCAGGACCTTTCCCTGATCCATTGAAGGGCATTTCCTCTATAAACCGAACTGAAATAGGATATTTTTCAGTTAATTGAGCTAATGGAATAATGTCCTGATCATTTTTTCCTTCCATCACCACAGCATTAATTTTCACCTTAAAATCAGCTTCAATTAATCGCATCATAGCGGAATAAACGACATCAAAATCATCTCGACGTGTAATTTGATGAAAGCGTTGCCTATCCAATGAATCCAAACTCAAATTGATGGACCGTATACCTAATGCTTGCAATTGGGGTATATGTTTATCCAACAAAACACCATTGCTAGTCAAACAAACTTCTAATCCCTCAAGCCGACTAAGCTTTTCAAGGAATTCCATAATCCCTTGTCTTATCAATGGCTCCCCTCCGGTAATTCTAACTTTTCTTAATCCAAGGACATACAATTGTTGCACAATACGCAACATTTCTTCCCAAGTCAACAATTGTTTCTCAGGCAAATAATGAATTCCATCCTCAGGCATGCAATAAAAGCAACGCAAATTACATCGATCCGTAACGGCCAATCGCAGATAGGTCATTTCTCTCCCATGATTATCATAGAGAATAGGGCGGGATGAAGGTAAGCTTTGAGAAATATCCAATATATTTGTATTATACACAAAGGTACAAAATCGACCTCAAACGAATGCCAAACTATCGAATTCTCCTTTTTGGTTTAACTAGGGATTTGCTTCAAAATAAAGAAATTGTGGTAAGTACCGATAAAATACTAACTGCCTCTCAGCTTTTAGACCAGTTAAAATCCAACTATCCATCCTTAGCCAATCTTCCTTCTTTACGTATTGCCGCTGAACATCATTTTCCAGAAGCTAATTTTATCTTACAAGAAGGCATGGAAATTGCCCTAATTCCACCAGTGAGTGGCGGTTAAACAACAAAGAACTGTATATTTGCACATTAAACTCGTGTAACCCGATGGGCTTAACCCCCTTATTTATTGGCCTCCTCCTTTTTCCTTGGATTTCGGCCATGCTCATCGCCATTATTTCTAACATTCCCAAAAGCTTAATTGCTACTTTTTCTATTCTTTTATCTCTAGTCCAATTCATTGGATTAGCTTATTTTGTTTTTCAATCAAATGGAAATCAAGCATCCATTCATATCGATTGGTTTACTTTAGGAGATACTGTATTTAGGGCAAGTTTTGAAGCTAGTTCCTCCGCCCAATTGGTAGCTTTATTGGTGGCACTAGTAGCCTTTTTTGTACAAATTTTCTCCAGTTCTTACCTAAAGGATGAAGCTAATTTAGCCCGATATTATTTGTATTTGCACCTTTTTGCAGCCGCTATGTTTGGCTTGTTATTTGCTGATCAAATATGGATATTTTATGCCTCCTGGGAAATGGTTGGAGCTTGTTCCTACTTGTTAATCAGCTTTTGGTATCAAAAGAATGTGTCCATACAAGCTGCTAAAAAAGCTTTTTTATTAAATCGTTTTGGGGATATTGGTTTACTCATTGGCTTAATAGGATTGTCGATTCATTTTAATACCATGGAATTTTCTGGTATGCAGATTGGTTCAGTAGGCCCAGCCCCAATTGCCATTGGAATCGCCTTATTAGCCGGCGCCATTGGAAAATCAGCCCAATTCCCATTGATGTCTTGGCTTCCGGATGCTATGGAAGGACCGACACCTGCTTCGGCATTAATTCATGCCGCTACTATGGTGGCTGCCGGAGTTTATTTAGGAATTAAAATTTATCCGATAACGGGTGAAGATACCCACCTTTTTATGGCAGCCTTTGGGGCCATTTCTCTAGTCAGTGGCGCCGTTTTTGCCCTGTTCCAAAATGACATAAAAAAAGCATTAGCTTACTCAACCATTTCTCAATTGGGCCTGATGTGGATGGGTATGGGTTCTGACGCTTCCTTGTTACATTTAGTGGTGCACGGTATTTTCAAAGCAGGCTTATTTCTCTCAGCTGGCTCGGTTATTCATTATTTACACCATCAAAAATCTAGCCATCACCTGGATGCCCAAAGTTTAAACCAGATGGGTGGACTAAGAAAAGTACTACCTTGGACGGCTCTTGGATATGGTGTTTTTGCCGCAGGACTCATGGGCTTACCATTCACTAACGGATTTTACAGTAAAGAGAATTTAGCTGGATTCCTTTGGGAAAATGCACAAAACAGTCCATTTTATCCCATCTATTGGACTTTACTTGCCTGTTTAGGGGTAGGTATGTTCTTAAGTAATTGGTATATCAGTCGACAATTCTACCTGATTTTCTTGGGTAAAAATCGAGCCCAACTAGATTTAGAAAAACCTGAAAAACAGGATATTGCCCAACATGTCCCTGTGCTTTTCTTGGCTTTATTCAGTTTGTTTTTCTGGACCAGCACCCAGGTCTTACATGCCGAAGATTCTTGGCTATTACATTGGTTTCAAATAAAAATAATTGATGTTCCTGGCTTTTGGTTAGTCATAACAGTTTGTGGTTGGGTAATGGGTATCACTTTAACCTGGTTAAGCAGACATTGGGTACCATCAAAAAATTACCAGTTCTGGCCAGCTTTTTGGCCTAGCATATTCCAATTCATCCCTTGGAAAGCCCGTTGGACAAATATTATTGACAGTCTTTTATTAGATCGGTTTTTGATTTGCTTAGCACAATTACAAGTGGTCACTGGTCATATCATTGCATGGATAGACCAATCCTTGGTGGATGGAATTCTGGTAGGGTTCAGCACAAGAATGAGCCAATTCTCTGGCCAATTACTAAGTAAATGGCAATCAGGAAAAGTTCAGCAATATTGGATATTGGTATTTTTAACATTTGGTCTATTTTTACTTTACATATGGATGTAAAAATCCTTTAAAATGAAATAATGGGTTTACCGCTACTATCATGTATTATTCTTTTACCATTAATTGGCTCCCTTGTGGCCGCTATAGTGAAATGGGAAAATGGAATCAAACATTGGGCAACTGGAATTTCAGTCATTCAATTGTTCGCCTTAATCTATGCTGGAACGGAATTTGACCAGTCTGCCACTAGCTTCCAATGGAAAGAGGAATTGCAATGGATACAATTACCTCTTGGTTCACTTGGAGAATTTGTCATCAAATATTCCTTAGGAATAGATGGTTTAAGCTTTTTACTTATTGCTTTAACGGGTTTTATTTCCTTTTTAGCCATCATAAACTCCCATAGCATACAGGAAAAAAAAGGGGCCTATTTCTCTTTAGTCCTATTGTTAAATGCTGCTTTAATGGGTTGCTTTTTATCTAGAGACCTATTTCTTTTTTATGTATTCTTTGAGTTTATGCTCCTGCCCATGTATTTTCTCATTGGTATTTGGGGAGGACCAAGGAAAAACTATGCGTCCATCAAGTTCTTCTTATATACCCTAATTGGCTCGCTTTTTATTCTCATAGTCATGTTAGGCATTAGTTTAGCCTACATTGATCCTTATGAAACAGCTAAGCATTTAGGTTTAATTCAAGAGGGGCAAAACTTTGATTTGGAAGCACTGAAAAACATTCAAACTGCCATTGCAAATAAAGAAATTGCCAACTACGATTTAGTACATAGCTTTGACATGCAGGCATTAAGTGATGTCAATAATTGTCAAACAACTAGTATTTTACATCCTAATTCGGGTTGGTTGCTCAATGGGATGAGTGCCCGAATGTGGGGATTTTGGCTACTATTTATAGGATTTGCCATCAAATTACCCATGGTTCCCCTACATACATGGTTACCAGACGCACACGTTGAAGCCCCCACACCTATTTCTGTTTTATTAGCAGGTGTTTTATTAAAAATTGGAGCTTATGGTTGGTTAAGAACAGCGATACCGTTTTTCCCTAAAGAGGCCTTGGAATCTGCTAATATCATGGCGGCACTCGGCGCCATCTCCATCATATATGGAGCATATAATGCTCTAGCTATGAGCGACTTGAAAAAATTAGTAGCCTATTCCTCCGTTTCCCATATGGGATTTGTGTTATTGGGAATTGCTTCTTTCCATGCCGAAGGTTGGCAAGGGGCAATTTACCAATTAGTATCGCATGGTATACTTTCTTCCTTGTTATTTTTAGTAGTTGGGGTATTGTATGAAAGAACGCACGATCGACAAATAGACCACTATTCAGGTATTGCAACATTAATGCCCCGATTTACCTTAATTTCAGGAATAGCCATTTTTGCCTCTTTAGGTTTACCAGGTTTTTCCGGTTTTATCGGCGAGTTTTTCAGTCTATTAGGAGCATTTACTAGTCCCTACATTCATCCAGCTTGGGCCGTTTTAGGAGCATTTGGTATTTTATTAGGTGCTGGATATTTTTTATGGACCTTCCAAAAAGTCTATTTAGGTAAGACCCAGGTATTTAATTCTGATTGGAAATTACCCGATTTAAATCGCTTAGAAATATTTAGTTTGTTCAGTCTTGGTATATTAAGCATCCTTTTCGGTATATTACCACAATTAATCTTGGATTGGTCCAAATACTTTGTGTCCAACTTCTTGACAACCCTACATTAATATCAGGCTTATGAACCCTAGATTTTTGCCCTTAATTTCACAATTAGAAATGGAGGAAATGATTGCCGTGAAACAAAAATTGCATGACTTAAGTGATAGTCAACAAGAGCAATTTTTAGGTATTTACCTAGCTAGAAGAAGAGATACATTATTAATTCTATTGTGTACGCTCATGGGTTTTGTAGGATTTGCTGGTATTCAGCGATTTGTCACCAATCGAATTGGATTAGGTCTTCTCTATTTTTTTACTGGAGGATTTCTGTTGATTGGTACGATTATCGATTTAGTCAAATACAAAAAAATTGCCTTGAAATATAATTTAAAAGTATTGGAAGAAACCGGTATGTTAATTGGAACTTGGCAAGGTTAATACTATTTAATTAAGAAAAACCATTACGATGAAAACTACATTTACAAGAAGAGATGTCATAAAAAACTCCGCAGGATTGGCGGGGCTAGGTTTCTTAGGTAATTCCATGGAACACCGTTTTACAGAAGCTGATAAGCAAGCTGGATTTGATTTAAAAGGTAAAGTAAACCACTCGGCATGTCGCTGGTGTTATCAGGCAATTCCTTTTGAAGACCTCGTCATCAATGCCAAAAAAATTGGTTTACAATCCATTGAATTAACGGGTCCCGAAGAGTGGGATATTTTAAAAAAGCATGATATGACTGCCGCTATTGGTTGGGGCAAATATCCAGAAGGAATGGGGCTTCCCAATTTCTTCAATAAAGTCAAAAACCATGATCAATTGGTTGCATTTTATGAGGATTTAATCCCAAGAGCAGCTAAAGTGGGTGTGAAAAATTTAATTACTTTTTCGGGTAACCGCGATGGCATGAGTGACGAACAAGGCTTATTAAATTGTAAAAAAGGCCTACAGCGCATCATGAAAACAGCAGAGCGTCATGATGTAACGATTTCCATGGAATTACTCAACTCTAAGGTAAATCACAAAGATTATCAAGCTGATCACACAGAATGGGGTGCTGTATTGTGTGAAATGGTCGGTTCTGACAAATTTAAATTGCTATACGATATCTACCACATGCAAATCATGGAAGGGGACGTAATCGCTACTATTAAAAAACATCATCAATATATTTCTCATTACCATACTGGCGGTGTTCCAGGTAGAAATGAAATTGATGAAAGCCAAGAGTTGAATTATGCAGCGATTATTAAAGCTATATATGATACAGGCTACAAGGGCTTTATTGGACAGGAATTCATTCCTGCCCGAGCTGATAAAATGGCATCTTTAGAGCAAGCTGTTAAGATCTGCGATATATAATTGCCAAAAACTTGATAAATACGCAAGCTATTGACTTACAATTGCTTGCGTATTTTTTTTGCCAAGAAGTTTATAAGTAAGCTTGTTCGGGCAGACTATGCTTCTTGGTAACAAACTTTTTTTTCTGATTTGAACTCACATTCCATGAGTTCAAAATGAAAAGGCCATATTTCCATTTACTTCTTCTTTGTATTGTCTGGGAAATTCATGGACAATGTCCAATCATTCAATCTCAGCCTTCCTCACAATCAGATTGTGATGGAAATAGTATACGAATGATCGTTACAAGTGATGCTGATCAATATCAATGGGAGAAGAAAAGACCAAGCGATAGTCAATTCAGTCCTATTTCAGGAGCAAGCAGTCCCCAATATCAAATATATCCCAGCGGAGGAACGCTACATCCCTCGGGTACTTTATACCGAGTAAAGCTTAGTAAAAATGCCTGCCAAGTGTATTCGCAAGAAGCTAGTATTACTTTACATAGTATTACATCCATTCTAAATCCGAGCATCTGTGAGCGAGGTTCTGGCACTTTAATTCCTCAAATTCCAAGTACGTCTTTGGCACAAGTTCAAACTTACCAATGGACAAGGTCCATCAATGGTGGCCCTTTTGAAGATTTAGTAGATGATGCCAATTTTAGTGGAACAAAGAGCAAGGAATTAATTATCTCCCAAGCGATGATGGGATTGAATAGTCAAAAAATCAAAGTGAGAATCAATTTCTCCATAAGTTCAAACAATGACAATGAAGGCTCATTAAACAATGAAAATCAGTCAAGCACCTGCCCAAGAACTTCTTCTGAAGTAAGTTTACAAATAAAAAACACCCCAATACCAAGTCATGCTTCCTCCCTTTATAAAGGATGCATGGATAGCCCAATTGCCATAAATTCCACCGGCTGTTCTCCATATAGCACTTATTGGTATGATGCCCAAGGACAAAAGATTGGTGAAGGAGCCCGTTTAACGGTCAACTTATCTGATGCCTCAGCTCTTCTTTTTAAAGCCACTTGCTTCAAAAATGGGTGTGAGAGCCTTCCATCTACTGGCACTTCGGCTCAGGCATTCCCTGTACCAGCTGCTCCTAGCAACACAGGCACACCAGCGCAAGTATGTAGTGGTTCTGTTATCACCTTTAAGGCTTCAGGAGGAAGTAATAATTTATGGTATCTTAATTCAAGCGATAAAACGACCATCAGTACAGCTACCTCCATAAATGTTAGTCAAACCACTAATTTGAGTCAAGATGCCCTAGAAATTACCCGATGGGTTTCTCAGAAAATCAATGAGTGTGAAAGTCCTAAAACAGCCATTCGAGTAACTGTTTATCCCTCCCTTTTGGCCGATGCCGGAGAAAATAAGCAACTGAAGGGAGATGAATTATATCATACCACACTGTATACGACAGCCATTAGAGGTAATCCTCCTTATAGTTATATTTGGACGAGCTCCAACAATACACCCATTACTGACAATCAAGCTAGCAACCCGAGTATTGGTCCATTTCGATCCTCTACCTATATCAAACTCTTGGTTAAAGATCAATCCAATTGCATTGCTAAAGATTCAATATATATTCAATGGGAAAATCAGGTCTTACTGAATCCCCAAGATAGTGTCCAAACACCTAGTTTACCCAAGGATACTACATTGGTAAGTTTACCAGAAATTGGACCTGATGAAGGTGCGCCTATTCCTCAGAATAATGATGCCTTGGAAGAAGGTACTCCAGAGAAGCCGGTTCCTACTTGGCATGAAATGAGTTATACGATGGAACCCTTATGCCAACAAAATGCCTATAAAATTCAAGTACAAGGTTGTCCAGGAAATGTCATGTATTTCAACCAATATGGGCCCGAACACCTAAGAGCTCAAGGCTCAGAATGGATTGTAGATGCAAGCTTTGAATTATTTGTACAAATACGGTGCTCAGATCCGAATAGTAATGTAATTAATTTAACAATCCCTGTATTAAAAAGACCTAATTTCACCATTATCAAAAACTTTGATCGTTATATTTGCCAAGATCAAATTGCTCAAATTGAATTAGATCATCTTTATAAAAATCAATTTGTGGGATGGGAAAAAGATGGACATTTTTTTTCTGAAGCATTTATTTTACACCAAACACTGGAAGCCGGGCAATACCAAGCCATCATTCAACAAAATACTTGTTTCTACCGAAGTGAAATTCTGTATATTGAGGTACGCATTGCCCCTACCGTTTCTTCCATCATAGCCACCAAAAAATCACTTTGTCTGCTCGATAGCACACTTCTTCAAATGGACAAACCATACCCATTTGTCCGATGGAAAACAGGCGAAAATAATCCACATATCGAGTATAAAGCCTTCCAGCCTGGTCTTTTTAAATTCCAAGCTCAGGTTAGCCAAGACAATCAGTGTTGGTCTGATTGGTCAGAACCTTTTACAATTCAAGTTCATGAAAACCCAAAACAAGCGACTATTATAGCTTGGCCTGCACTTGGTTTTTGTGAAGGTGATTCTATACAATTAAAAGCAACTTCCAACTACCAAGGATATCTTTGGAATAATGGAGAGACAAGGCAAACAAACGTCATAAAAAAGATAGGATGGTATGGATTGAAAGTACAAAATCAATATGGTTGTTGGTCCGTCTCAAGTGATTCCGTTCTAACCTATCTTTATCCAGAAGAACCCACTCCCATTCTTAAAGCCATTCCATCTAGGCAGTTTTGTTCTGGTGAAATCATACAATTACAGGCAAGTAAAGCCTATGCTTACTTATGGAAAAATGGCTCAACAGAGCCTAATATTCCCATTATTGATTCTGGAAGCCATTGGCTTAAAACTCAAAATCAGTATGGTTGTTGGTCTAAAAGAAGTGAAGAAATGGTCACATATCGACGAGAGAACCCTTTAACTCCAGCCATTAGAAAATCAGGAATATATTTCCTAGAAGCCATCAGTTTAGATCAGCCAGATGAATACGAATGGAAAAAAGACAATCAAAGGTTGAATGAAAATCAGGCATTAATTAAAGCTAAGGAAATGGGCCTTTTTGAAGTCCGAGCAAGAAAACAGTACGACCTATTTCAAGCACCAAGTTTAATATGCTTTTCTTCTTACCAGAAGATAAGCATGTCGATTCCTGAGAACATGAAAGGTATTTCCATTTACCCAAATCCTTCTAAAAATGGCATATTGCATCTTGAACTTTTAGAAGATATAGCCGAGGCAGAGGCTAAAGTATTTGACTTTTTAGGAAATGAAATAGTCTATTATAAATTACCTTCAAGTTCAGTTCCCATCAGCTTACAATTACCTCCAATTCCGGCTGGAACATATATTTTAAAAATCATTGCTCCGAACTATATCAAAGAGAAAATAATCATCATAAGCCCATAGGTTGAGATGAATCATTTTTCGAAAAATAAATAGAATAAAATCAAATAAAAAAAGGGCCAAATAGGCCCTTCAAAACTTATTTCCGAAGTGTCATTTATTCATAAATGCCTTTAGCTACTTTCTCACTAAGAGATTTAGGCATTAACCAAGCAAGCGTAGCTCCAAGTTTATTAATCAATCCAGTAATAACTTCTGGTTTGTGTGCAAATAAACCTTCCACCGCCAAGCGGGCTACCGCTTTGGGTGTCATGACTACTTTCTCTGCGGCTCTTCTAGCCTTATCTTGCAAATTAGCACGATCATTGAAATTAGTAGAAGTTGCACCTGGACTTACTACAGTAACTTGTATTCCATTTGATTTCCATTCATGGTATAAGCCACGAGAAAAATTCAAAACAAATACTTTACTGGCTGCATATAAACTCATCAAAGGAATAGCCTGATAGGCAGTAGAACTAGCTATATTTAAAATATATGACTGGCCCTTTCCCTGCAACAAGGGGAAGAAACGATGACAGGCCTCGGCCAATGCATTCATATTAACTTGCATCATTTGTTGGTTTTCCTCCCAAGAATATGATTCAAAAGCACCCACTAATCCATAACCCGCATTATTCACTAATATTCTAACATCCACTTGTTTTTCCACGACCCATTCATATAACTGAGTAACAGCTCCAGGCTGGGAGAGATCTAAGGGTAAATAATCTACTTCCAATGAAAAGTGTGATTTGATTTCATCGCTTACTTGATGTAATTCTTGCGCATTGCGTGCTACTAGAAATAAATTATATCCCCTGGCTGCTAATTCTAAAGCTATTTCTTTTCCTATTCCTTTACTAGCACCGGTTACGATAGCGTATGACATGATGTATCTAAATTGATTGTTGATCGAGTTAAAAATAAAAAGCTGCATAAAGCAGCTTTTTATTCAATTTATTTTTTTGGAGCCGCAGCTGGAGCAGCTGGAGCTGGATTGAAATAAGCCTTGATATCTGGATCGTCTGGCTTAATTTCCTGAGCTTTGGTAAATAATTCTTTTACTTTAGCTTCATCCTTTGTCACAGATAAATGATAACCACCTAAGAACTTAAGTGCCTCAAATAACTGGTTTTTATCTTCTTTATACTGAGTACTTTTTTCTGCTTTTTGTTGCTCTACAGAAGCCAAGAACTTCTCATAGTAAGGAGCTCCTAACCATTTTGTACCGGTATAATCAATGAAGTTATTCGCACGAGCACGGTTAATGTAGAATGGAGGCCATTTGTCATTAATCTCAATGGCTTTAGCAAACATAGAATCAGCTCTCATAGCCATTGCTGGACGACCTAAGGTATCCGCACGATCCATATAAGCAGAAGTTAAATAATAGTCCATAGCTACTTTGAAATAATCACCTGAACCTACTGTTTGATTTTTCTTCTTTTTCCAATCGATACTTCCAATACCTGCTTTCGCTGCATCAGCATATCTTTTTTGCTTGTAACGTACGTCATGAATAATAGAATATACGTTATTGTTGGTATCTAAAGGGGCAGCTCTTTCCAAGTAAAGTAAGGCAATTGAATCTTTTCCTAAACCTTGATATCCTTTTCCAAAGTACAAATCATCCATGAAATATGGCTTTACACCTTTTTTCACCATACCATCAAGGTTTTCAATCCCTTGTTGGAAATTACCCATTTCTACGTTGGCATATCCACGCATACGGTAGATGTCATTATCTTTAACGCCTTTCTTGTCTGCTTCATCAGTAAACTTCATAGCGCCTTCGTAATCCTTCGACAAGAATAATAATTTAGCTGTTTCCAAAGTCACTTCAGGAGTAGCTTCTGCTTTCTCTAAATATTTTCTGAAATAACGAGCTGCATTTTTGTATTGATTTCCTACAATTAAGTATTCACCATAACGACGATGTGCTGGAGCATAGTTAGAATCTAAGTCAATAGCTTCTTTGTAACGAGCTTGTGTTTCTTTGTAGTTTTTACCACGTAAATACACAATACCGATTTTCACTTTCGCCTTTACATTTCTAGGATCTTGTAATAAAGCTTGCTCATAAGCGGTTACCGCGTTACCACCATCATTCTTAATCAAGAATGCATCTCCTTTAACAATGTACTGAGCTGCATTAGGAACCTTCTTTGTTTTTTCTTGAATTAAATCAATCAAACGAATAGCCTCACCTGGATCATTGTTGTTAGCATTGAAGCTATCTTCTTTACCTAAAACATAAAACATCTCATATGCTTCTGCGATACGGTGTAATACATCAGGATTTTTCTCTTTCGTTTCTTTAATGATACGATCAAATTCAGCTTTGGCAGCTGAAACATTGTTTTGACCAACCAAAATAGATGCTAAACCTACTTGATTTAAATAGTTTTTAGGATCTGCTGCTTTACCTTTTTCAAAGGCCGCTTTGGCATTATCCCAATCACGTAGATTCAAGTAGTAATAACCAAGAAAATAGTAATTCTCACCTGTTGGAGCAGCAGCTACCAAAGATTCAAATACTTGTTTTGCTCTACTTGGCTGATGACGATCTAAAAAATGCAAACCATCTTGGATTGTTTGCCCGAAGGCCACATTGGATACTAATAATCCCAAACCCAGTATCCACGATTTCATTTTCTTCATTGTAATTTTAAATTAATTGCGATTCTTAATAATTCTCAGGCCTTAAATTGAAATAATTCAATTAAATATCGTAAAAGTTTAGTTTTTTACGAACTACAAAATTAATTATAATTCTTCAATATTTTATTAGACAATGCCAATTAAATATGGCCTATTGGCTAATTTGATACTGCCTAATCGTGATAGGGCGGGTCAGAGGAATTAGTCCAGCTTTCAAAACGACCAATTGTCCCATATCTCCACACACATAATTCACAAATCCAGTACCCAAACCCATGTGTGATTCTTTCAGAATAATCTTGACATCTCGACGCAATGGGTATTTCTTCAATGCCAAATTATAACCAAAAGGTTGATAAAAATCAGTGGCAGATTGGCTATCTTTTTCACTGACAGACATCACATGAACAGAACGAATAAAACCCAAAGATGTTGGATTATCCCCATCACTAATCCAATTAGAGCCAATTAAACCTAAGGCATTTTTATGTGTTTTTACGTATTCAATCACAGCCTTATTAGAACCAGCAGCGAAAATTGGTAGTGGTTTATTGATATCAAGGCCAAATTTATCAACCAAGAATTTAATGTTACTAGAATTCGCTTTATCCACCACCAGTGCCACCTCACCACGAAGACTTTTAGCACCTAAGGACTCCCAGGTTGTATTCTTTCCAGTTAATAAGGACTTCAAAGAAGGTAAAGACAAAAGCGTATCCACATTTTGGGGATGAACCAATAGAGCTAAGCCATCAGCAGCAAAATTATAACTGCGATAGGTCACTTTTTCTCTCGTAAAAATTTCCTTTTCTTTTTCGGTCAAATCACGCGTGACCACCACTGCTCGGACTTTTTCATTTAGTAAGTCGGCAATAGCTTCATTTTCTGCATGAAAATCAAAATTGATTTTAGCAAAATGATAATTATTTTCAAAGGCGGATTTTTCAGCTAATAACAAGGGCTGAAAAGATTCATCAACAGCTACTGAAATTTCTCCCTGTGCTGGTCCATCGGAAAATTTACTGTCCTTGGATTTGCTACAAGAAATAATACTGGCTAATAATAACAAGCTTAGCCCTACATATTTAATCTTCATAATTGCCATAATCTGGATCTTTTGTTTCACTAACATATAAAAAAGCACGCCAAATACGAAATAAACCGTACAGCATAAACAAAATCCCAAGCCAAAAAGTAGTTGGCATGTCCATCAACATACCGAGTTGAAATTCTGACCAGAATCCAATGTAATAGCCTAACAAGAAATAAGCTATTGCGGCAAAAAAACGAAAAAAAACGTTAATCCAAACTGCAACTGGACGTGCCATGTTATAAAACGGAAAATGGTTAAACAATCAGACCTGCCAAATTAAAAACTTAGCAGGTCTGAAAAATAAAGAGTAAATCGATTATTCGGAAAGTACGAAAGTAATCGGCTGAGTGAATCGAGAACGTACCGCACGACCTGATTGTTTACCAGGAGTCCATTTTGGTACAGACTTAATTACACGCATCGCTTCTTCGTCGCAACCAAATCCTACAGATTTCAATACAGTAACATCTTGGATAGATCCATCCGTATTTACTACGAATTGAACATATACTTTACCGCCTACGTTTGCACGTTGAGCAGCAGATGGATACTTCAAGTTTTTCTGCAAGAAACGTCCGAAAGCCGCAGGTCCACCAGGGAATTCTGCTTGTTGCTCTACCGCTGTAAAGATTTCCTCTTCAGCAGGTTTTGGTGGCTCAACTGGCTCTTCTTTTCCTTTAGCATCTGGATCTACAGGAGGTTCGTAATTCTCCGTTTCACCTTTAACCGTTTCACTAGCTGTATTACCACGTACCTCTTCTGGTGGTGGCTCAGGCTTAGTCACCTCTTCATCATGCTTGATTTCAGGAGGTAAGAATTTAGTTGTCGTCACCTTAGGAATTTCTTTTGGTGGTGGCGGCGGTGGTGGCGGTGGCAACTCAACCTTCTTCTGTGGAGGAGGAGTGTCCAATTTCATTACTTCGGCTGTCACCTCTGTTTTCTCAGTATTAGAGGCAGTTAACTGTTTCCAGAATGCTGCCAATAACAATGCACCAACAAAAAGTGCTGAGCCTAGTAATACAGACCGCTTGATGACCTTAGGATACGTTGTCCTTAAAAGAAAAGCACCATACTCACGGTTCTTATCTTTAAAGATAATGTCATCTAATGTAGCATCTTGGCTTATTACTTGTGACATAGTTTATGTTATTTAAAAATTAATTTAAAAGGCTTTTGACCAAATTACTTTCCTGAACGTTTAATTAAGGCTTCTGTATCTGGATCAATTTCTAATAATGCATAACGCTTGTTATTAGTAATTGCACATTCATCCAACATATCTACCATGTTACGGTATTTTGCTTTTTTAGTTGGCTTAATTACCAGAGTAAAGTTGCTTCCAACTTTAGCCTTCAAATCCGTGATAACTTTACGGATTCCCGTGTCAGAATAATCGGTCACCTCTAACTTGGTGCCTGCTTCAGTTGGGATACCTTGGTAGTAATACACCTTGTTCTCATCTGGACACACGGTAAGTGTTTCCGACAATTTAACAGGTGAAGTTTCCTTTGTATCCGTTTTATCAGGCATGTTTAATTGCATGGTAACGGGCTTTGCCAACGTAGTCGTCAACATAAAGAAAGTGATAAGAAGAAAGCCTAAGTCCACCATTGGTGTCATGTCAATTTTGGTTGACATTTTTTTACTTCGCTTCTTCCCGCCTTTCTTACCCCCACCGGAGCTATCTATTTCTGCCATTTCTTTTTCGAATTAGAATGTAAATTATTTTGGTTTATTCTCAGGAGCTGTAATCAACTGGAAGATGTTAATATTCTGAGCTTGTAATGTACCGATTACATCAGCAAATACTTTGTAGCTCGAATTTTGATCTCCTTTGATTGCAACCTTCAACTCGGGATTGGATAATTTGGCATAACCTACCCAATAGGATAATTCATTGTTAGATGAATCAATAGGTATACCTTTTACAAATCCTTTATCCTTAGCTTCCGAAGGTTTCATATTCAACACCTGACGCATCGCACCAGCAGGGTATCCGACGATTTCAGAACTCATGTAGTTCTTCTTCATTTCGCCTGTTAAAGCTACACCATAGCGATTAGCCATGCGCTCTAACATAAATTCCCTAGCCATTTGATCATCAGTTGCCAAATAAACCCCTCCCTCATTGGAAACACTGATGGTTAACATACCATCTTTCGTATTCAAAGCTTTCTCTGAAATAGATGATGGTGGTGTAATCGTAACTGCCTCTTCTGGACGGAACTTCGCTGTTAACATGAAGAACGTAAGCAGAAGAAAAGCCACGTCACACATCGCTGTCATATCGAGTGAAACACTATGTCGTTTGGCTTTAACTTTTGGCATAACAATTTTTATTTTGAACGGTGAAAAAAATAATAAATCAGAATGAAAAACTCATTCCGCATGGGTTCAAATATTAATTGTGATGCGTAGCATAGTTTTGGTTAACGCTCAAACCAATCTCATCAATGCTGTAAGTCAACTCATCAATTTTAGATGTGAAAACGTTGTAAGCGATGATACAGATAGCTGAAGTACCAATACCTAATGCTGTATTTACAAGAGCCTCAGAGATACCATTTGCTAAAGCAGATGCATCTGTTGATCCTCCTGAGTTACCTAATGCAGAGAACGCCTTGATCATACCAACTACTGTTCCTAATAGACCCAATAAAGTTGATACTGACGCTAAAGTTGCAATGATAGTCAAGTTTTTCTCCAACATTGGTAATTCCAATGAAGTAGCTTCTTCAACTTCTTTACTTAATGCTGATAATTTTTGCTCTTTATCTAAAGAACCATCAGAAATCAATTGCTTATACTTTTTAACAGCAGAAAGAGTTACGTTTCCTACTGAACCTTTTTGCTTTTCGCAAGCTTTCAATGCGCCTTCAACATCATCTTTGTCTAAAGCAGCTTGGATACCACGAACGAATGCGTTAACATCACCAGTTCCTTTTGCTTTACCAATTGTAACTAAACGCTCAATTGAGAATGTTAAAGCTGTCAAGAAACAAGTCATTAACACGGGCACAATCACACCACCTTTGTACACGATACCAAAGTAATCGCCTGGAATTGGGTGACCTTCATTGGTTCCACCTTCGAAGTGAGAGCCATCACCCATAATGAATTGGAAAATCAATAATGCAATGACGAATAGAATGACAAGAATTAAACCTGCAGAAATTCCGCCAGATTTTTTTTCGGGTGCAGCTGGCTTAGCAGCTGGCTTTGGTTGTTGTGTACTCATTAGTTTGGTAATTTGGGGTTAAAGAATTATTTAAAAATAAAACTCGCGAAAATACAACGTAGCAGTTTTCATAGATTTCTAAGCGTCCGCTGTTTTTTTCAGTAAAGGCAAAAGTAATGCAATTCTTAATTAATTTTTACACGGGTTTATCTAAAAAGTTCTCATTTTTTTCATATCACATGTAGGCCTATTGTACTATCCTGATATTTTAATCTAAATATGTCCCTTTATTAGGTACTTTTTCGAGAATTAAAAAATTAAAAAAAAATGAAAAAAAATTAATTTAAACCGCTAAATCGACGAAAGTCCCCCTTAAAAATTCTAACTTTAAACTCCAAAACAACCTTTTATCACATGGATTCTCCCTTTTATCCAAAACGGATTAAACCCTCCACTCGCAAAGAATCTAGCCATTCTTTAAAGGAGGTAATCGAGGCCATGCTCAAAGTGTATCAAATACAGGGAAAATACGATGAAACTTTTGTGAGTGCACATTGGGAAGAAATCATGGGAAAACCCATTGCTGCCCGTACCCAGAAAGTGTATGTACACCAGCAAAAGCTGTTTTTACAAATCAATTCTGCTCCTTTAAAAAAAGAACTGATGATGGCTAAACAGAAAATGATTGACCTAATCAACAAACACGCAAAAACTGATTTAATTAAGGATGTGGTGTTTCTGTAGGTGATTTTTTCACTAGGTCCCAAGCTATAGCTAACCACACTATAAACAGGGGTAAAATCATCAGTCCCAATGGATTAATCCATTCATTTCTAAGCCATTTTGGAAATAAATCTGTTGGTGAAAAGCTAGAAATGATTAATGTAATCAATAACAATACCCACCGAGCTCTCGATTTCTCCCCTAATACAAACCAAATCCCTACTCCAGGAAAGGCCATGATCAAGGTTGGTGACTCTGTTCCTGTACTCGCCAACATCAAATAAATGCTCACAAAAGCCAGCATTCTTAATTGAAATGATAAATCCTTCCATTTTTTCACCTGAAAAAAGACAAATACATTCAATGCCATCGATGGAATCAAAAACCATAAATTAGATAAAGTGCTATCCCCTGTCCAGCGACGAAACATTCCCATCACGCAGACATCTGTACGTAAGTTGCGGATGTCTATATTTAACTCATTTTTGTGCGTCAACACCTCTCTCCAACCTTGGTAGGTCGACATTCCATAATCCCAGCCTCCTAAAATCATGGGAATAAATAAGACCAACAACATCCAAAAAATCAAATATCCTGCCAAGCGAAGTGGTTTTTTTGAAAAAAAGAAAAAGGCAAGTCCTACAATCCCATATAATTTGATACAAATTCCTAAGACTATCCACAGGGCTGCCCATGCATCTTGTCCTCGATGAATGCAGATGTATGACCATAAAATCAACGCAATGCACAATGGGTGAAATTGGGTATTCAACAAGGCCGTCATGCTCGAGTTCATTATTATCCAGGAAATGGCAACCCGCTTCCTTTCATCCAACGGTAAGTTCCAAACCGCTAAAAAAAGTACCAAGGCATTGACAACATTCCAAACTGTCACGCTGATGCTAGTTGGCAACCATGCAAATGGAGCCATCAAAATGGCAAAAATGGGTCCGTACAAGTATAAATCGAAATATTCCTTAGGGTACTCTAGATACAAGGGCATTCTTTGCAAGAAATGACCGTAACTCGATTTGAAAATGATGAAATTATTGATGTGGGAATTAATCTCCCCAAGACTATATTGTTTAATCCCAGTAAAAAGGCCCGCAAATAGCCATAGTCCTAATAAAAACTCGTAGCGAGCATAAAATGCAGGTTTATTTTCCATTTTCTAATTGCTTGACAAAATTTTCCATCGTCATAAACTCTCCCAGTCCTTCTTCTTGCAAATACAAAATCAAGGATTTCAACTTGGATACCAATTCACCTTTTGAACCTCGACTTACATGAGCTGGCAATGGATATTTGGATAAATCTGCAAATTCCCATGGATGAAAATACAAATTCAAAAAGCCATGTTTCAGTAAGGTTTCCTTGCACATTTGTTTGTAAACCCATAAGGGGAAATTTTTAAAGGCTAACCAAAATAAAGGAATCCTAAAATTGGGAGTGACCGAAGCAGGTATGTTCCAAAGTCCTTTTTCAAAAAAAGGCAGTTTAGATGCTTTGAGGTGATTATACCTGCCCGGAATCCAAGTTGGATTCAATGATGAATGATAGGTATATCCTGCTTTCAATATATCGGCTTCTTCCACATGCTGCATTCTAGCCATTCTAAATCCAACGACTTTTCTTCCACTTAGTTCTTCTAGAAGCAGTCGTGAAGATAATAAGTCTGTCTGGGGCTCAAACTTACTATGATAAAATCCATGCGAAGCTAATTCATGCTTGGCATCAAGTCCTTTGATCCATTCTGAATTATGCTGAGCATACACTCCTGTACAAAATATAGTACAAGGAACTTGTGTTTGCGAAATAACTGACATGAATTCTGCCAATCCCTTTCTAGATTGATCCAATTGCTCCTCTAAATCCAGTGAATAACCGTACTCCAATGGAATATCGCATTCTTCCACATCAATGGTCAATAAAATGGCGGGGGCTTGTTTCATTTAAAAAAGACGCCTCGGATTAATATGGAAACAAAATTGAATAACTCTGTTAAAATGGTTTTAGGTTTCATGGTAGAAAAGTGTATTCCTTCACGCACCTGCACGTATATCCATTCCATCTGTATATCCTTTTGTTTGGACACTAATACCAAAAATTCCATATCAAAGAGAAAGGCTGCTATGGTGGTTTTTAGAAAAAGAGCTTTCCCTTTGGCATTAAATCCTTTCAAGCCTGACTGAGTATCTTTAACTTTTAGACTTGGAAAAAATAAGTAATTCATCAATTTGAGGGAAAGAGAAAAAATCTTCCTGCGAAAAGGTAATTGATCATAATATTGTTCATCTCGAACACCCACTACTACATCCGCTTGCCCTTGTTCTAGCCTTCGATACATTTCCCAAGCATTTTCCATTCGGTAAGGATAATCAGCATCAGTATAGATAACCAAATCTCCTTTGCATTGACGAATGGCATGCCTTAAAGCACCGCCCTTTCCTAGATTTTGACTTAATGGAATAAAGGTAAAATGTGGAATGGTTTGTTGCAAAGCAGCTATATCCTCTGCTTTGACCCCATGCTTACTTCCATCATCCACCACATAAACATTCACCTCCACATCAGAAGGAATACGCGACATAAACAAAGTATAATGACGAATTAAATCCTCCGCCCAGCCCGAATGAGGGTTGTAACATGGATGAACCAGGTCTAAGCTTTTATTTGTCTTTGGAGTAGTCAAACAGGGATAATTTTTTGCAATAATACGAAAATTAAGGCTTGGGTTAAAGGGAAAAATAATTCATATTTGCCTACCATTCTATCCAACATGAAAACTCCTCCTTTATTACGTCCTGGCGATGAAGTGATTT
This sequence comes from Aquirufa aurantiipilula, assembly GCF_019923745.1. Lineage (GTDB taxonomy): Bacteria > Bacteroidota > Bacteroidia > Cytophagales > Spirosomataceae > Aquirufa > Aquirufa aurantiipilula. Next base: position 55,527 of record NZ_JAANOG010000004.1, on the reverse strand, counting down.
TAGTGTCTCCTGCCTCACATCCAAAGAGTGATCAGTGGAAGCAAGGGGTGGAAATTTTAGAATCTTGGGGCTTGAAAGTACGTCTTGCTCCCAATGCATTATCCCACTATTTTGGGTTTGGAGGAAGTGATGAAGAGCGATTTAGCGATTTTCAGCTAGCCCTAGATGACCCTAATATTAAAGCCATTTTTCCTATTAGAGGAGGTTACGGTTCTAGCCGAATTTTAGATCGTTTGAATTTTAATACATTCGTTCATCATCCTAAATGGATAATAGGATTCTCCGACATTACTGCGATTCTAAATCATGTAGCTCAACTAGATATCGCTAGTATTCACGGCCCAATGCCACATAATTTCTGCCAAGTAGGTGGAGATGAAGCGCTAGAAAGTCTTCGCAGTTTACTTTTTGAAGGAAAAATTCAGATTGAAATCCCCTCTGAACCTGAAAATAAATTAGGTCAAGCTGAGGCCGGAATCGTAGGAGGTAATCTATCCTTGATTGTGCACCTTATTGGAAGTAAAAGCCTTCCAGATTTTGCAGGAAACATCTTATTATTGGAAGATGTAGGAGAAAATTTATACCACATTGACCGCATGGTTTTACAACTAAAAAGAGCTGGTTTGTTAGATCATTTAGCTGGATTGATTGTAGGTGGGTTTAGCGACTGCAAAGAAGCGGGCTTAAGTGTGGGAAAAACGGTCAATCAAATTATATTAGAACATACAGCAGGCAGCCAATATCCCATTGCCTTTGAATTTCCATCGGGACATATTGCTCAAAATTTCCCCTTAGTTTTTGGTAAAAAAATCAAGCTATTGGTAAATGCTGATAATGTCCAATTAACTGATTAAGTTCTATATGCTTTCCTGCTAATTTGCCTAACAAAAAACCATGTTAGCCAAAACCTATGGATGTGCCGTATTCGGTGTATCTGCCAACCTAATCACCATTGAAACGCATGTGGGGCAAGGAAGTAAATGTTATTTAGTCGGACTACCCGATTCCACTATCAAAGAATCCATTCAACGGGTAGAATCTGCCTTAAAAAATAATGGCTTCTTTTTCCCTCGAAGGAAAGTCATCATTAATCTAGCTCCCGCAGATATTCGAAAAGAAGGATCTGCCTACGATTTACCCATTGCTCTGTCCATTTTAGAAGCATCAGAACAAGTTGAATTAAAGGGGCTTGATGAATATGTTATCATGGGCGAACTGGCTCTTGATGGAAGCATACGACCAATAAAAGGGGCATTGCCCATGGCTTTAGAAGCAAAAAGTCGTGGTATTACCAAGCTTATTTTACCTGAAGAAAATGCAGTAGAGGCAGCTATGGTAGAAGGAATTGAGGTATTCGGACTAAGCCATCTCAGGGAAACTATCCAATTCATCCGAGGTAAAATTACCCTTGCTCCTACGCAAGTCAATGTTCATGCTCTATTCAATCAAACTCAGGATGTGTTTGATGTAGATTTTTCGCAGGTACAAGGACAAGAAAGTGTCAAAAGAGCCTTTGAAATTGCTGCTGCTGGAGGGCATAACCTCATTATGATTGGACCTCCTGGAGCTGGGAAAACCATGTTAGCAAAAAGGCTACCCACCATTCTCCCTCCATTTTCATTAACTGAAGCTTTGGAAGTGACTAAAATTCATTCTGTAGCGGGGAAATTAATGGGCAAACATTCCTTATTAACCCATCGCCCTTTTCGATGTCCACATCATACCATTTCCAATGCTGCTTTGGTCGGAGGAGGATCTTTTCCTCAACCTGGAGAAATATCCTTAGCTCATCATGGTGTCTTATTCCTTGACGAACTTCCTGAGTTCAATAGAAATGCATTAGAAGTAATGAGGCAACCATTGGAAGATCGCAAAGTTTTTATCTCCCGAGCTAAATGGTCCTTGGAGTTTCCTGCCAATTTCATGCTGGTAGCCAGCATGAATCCTTGTCCATGTGGCTATTACAACCACCCCAATAAAGACTGCGTTTGTGGGCCAGGACAAGTTCAGCGCTATTTGAATCGCATTTCTGGGCCTTTGCTGGATCGAATAGACATGCATATTGAAATTGTTCCTGTTCAATTTGAGGAAATGAGCCAAGAACGAGCCTCTGAATCCAGCGAATACGTTAGAAAAAGAGTCATGGAAGCCAGACTAATTCAACAAGATCGCTTCATACCATACCCCAAAATCCATTCTAATGCCATGATGTCCAGTCATCAGGTGAATGAATTTTGCACCATGGATGAAGGATCCCAACAATTATTAGCAGTGGCTATGGACAAGCTTCAACTTTCCGCTAGGGCCTTTGACAAAATTCGGAAAGTGGCTCGAACAATTGCTGATTTAGCCAAGTCGGAGAATATTCTGTCAGTACATATTGCAGAAGCGATTACCTATCGAAATTTAGATAGAGAAAATTGGGCAGGATGATGTATTTTTGAAAAAAAATATGTGTATGCGCCTATCTTCTTTGATACTATTTCTCAGTTTGTGCTTGTTGCAACCGACTTTAGCACAAAAAATTGATCAAAATAAATCTTTTAGACCATTTATTTCCCTAGATGAAATATTCAAAAAAGCGGCAAAAGAAAACATGCCGGTATTTTTTGAAGCCTTTTTACCCACATGTTCGCATTGTATCGCCTATGACAAAACCTTGGCTTTACCTGCTATCAAGACGTATTTAGACAAAAACTACCATGCTTATCAGTTAGATTTAAGCAAGCGAGAAAACAATGCATTTTTACGTTCTCGCAAAATATTCATCCCGTCAACACCTTCATTTATTGTTTTTTCTCCCCAAGGGAAAGTTTGGAATATAGAACCTGTTGGAGAGGCTACTAATTCCGTGAAAGGTATAATTCAATTGTTGGATGCGGCTAAAAACCCGATGCAAAACCAAGCTCAGTTACTCGAAAGATATACTGCTGGTGAGAGAAATAAAGAAAACATGATTTCGGCTGCCTATTTCACACGTTTAAGTTTAGATACGCTGAAAAATGTGACCTTGGTCAATGACTTAGTTCAATTGATTAAGCCAGAGGAGTATGAGGGGCAAACCAGTTTTTTGCTGATTCAAAAAGTCATGATGGATGATAATAATGCCCTTTTCCAACATTTCATCACTCATTTAAAAAACTACGAAAGTAAATTTGATAGTTTGGAAGTGAAACAAACGGCGGAAAACACAATCATGACAAGTTTATACAGTGGTCGAGCTAGAACCTACAGTCCTGAGCGACTACAGCGTTTGAAAAATGGATTACAGGCCATAGGATTAAAACCTCAGCAAATTGCCGCACGATTTATCTACTTGGAAGTGTTAATTGATTTGGATAAAAAGCAGGTTGACCAAGCAGTAGTAAGGGTTAAAAATTATTACGGAGAAAAAGCGATTCCAGAAAAAGAAAAGGAGTTTTGGTGTAAACTTTTGAAAAAACCGGGAAGTACTGAATGCTTGCTTTAATAAATGTTTATTTCTGTAAAAACCTGTTGAAACGAATTGGTATTTTGCTCAAAAAAAAGTAAATTTCTGAATCATACGCCTGCATCCTATTTAAACTAATCCATGAAGAGAAGTATATTATCCATCTTTGTATTTGTTTTCTTAATCACTTCTTTTGGATTCACACCAACTATCGGTGGGGAAGAAAGTTTAGAGTCGGTATTTAAGCGCATTAAAGAGGAGGTTGACCAAAATTCATTGGCTTATTCATCATTAGGTACGGCATGTCAGACCTTGGGTCATCGCTTGACTGGCAGTGAAAAAGGAAAAAAAGCGGAGGAATTTGCTTTTAACCTCTTTAAAAAATATGGTTTTCGCGATACTAAATTCCAAGGTTTCCAAGTAGAAGCCTGGGCTAGAGATACAGTAACATTGTCTATTGCCCCTCCTAAATCAGACGATTTCAGAGAAGTGCCGGTCGTTTCATTGGCTATGACGCCGGTAGAAGCTAATATTACGGGTACCATGGTGGACATGGGAAATGGACTTGATGTGGATTTTGAAGCAAAAAAAGATCAAATCAAAGGTAAAGTGGCTGTGATGAATATAGGTTTGGTTGAACCCAAGCCTGGACAAAAGAACTTACACCGGTCTGAAAAAACAGCATTAGCTATCCAATATGGGGCTATAGGGGTAATATTTGTCAATACGGTCAAGGGCCAAGTATTACTAACGGGTACAGCCTCTGTGACAGGTAATTTGATATCCATTCCTGCGGTTTGCATTAGTTGGGAAAGTGGACTTGAAATCCGCAAGTGGATGTTGGAACAACCTGGACTTTTGAGTTTAATTGAAATGCATAATGTGAGCAAACCCATTAAAGCTCGCAATGTGGTCGCTACATTAAAAGGAGATAACAAAAAATACCGCAAGGAAAAAATCATTATTGGAGGACACCTAGATTCATGGGATTTATCCACCGGTGCCATTGATAATGGAATTGGTTCTTTTTCTGTGATTGATATTGCTAGAACCTTTAAGGCTTTGGGATTAAAAAGCAAAAGAACCATTGAATTTGTTGCCTTTATGGGTGAGGAAGAGGGTTTACTTGGTTCCAAGGCTTACATTGAAAGAGCCAAAAAGACGGGAGAAATTGATGAAATCGTGTATATGATTAATCTGGACATGACCAATAATGTTTCTGGTTTTAATGCCGGGGGAAGAGACGAGTTACTTACTTTGTTGAAAGAAATTGGTAATAAAATCAAGGCAATAGACCCTGCTTTTGGAAATGAGATTAGCAACAGTGCTGGATTACATTCTGACCATCAGTCGTTTTTACTAGAAGGAATACCAGCGAGTGCTCCCATGGGTAGATTAGAAAAACGAGTTTTAGATTGCTATCATGCCAACTGTGACTCATTTGATTTGGTCAATAAAAAAGAATTAGAAAATACCGTAAAATACACAGCAATGCTGTTATATGGTGTGGCCAATGCCAACTCCATTCCAGCAAAAAAACTAGATTTTTACTCCACTCGTGATTTCTTTATCAAACAAAATTTGAGAAGAGATTTAGAGTTAGGTAATGAATGGCGCTGGGGTAAGGATTAAAAGTATACCATTTAGATTTAGATTTCAATTAGTAGATAATTCCCTAAAAGCATTGTAACATTATGAATAACCAGAACCCTTCCTTTTTCGATCATAAAATGGAAATTGTTCCTGAATCTTCCTTCAAATCCATCATCAAAGTAATTGGTATTGGTGGTGGCGGCTCCAATGCGGTGCGCCACATGGATAATATGAAGATCAAAGGAGCGGATTTGATTATTTGCAATACAGATTCACAAGCCTTGGCATCGAATCCTGTTAAGACCAAAATCAAATTAGGAGAACAGGGGCTAGGAGCTGGAACAGATCCAGAAGTGGGTAAATTAGCTGCTTTAGATAGTATTGAAAAAATAAATGCGGTATTAACCAATGGCACCGAAATGCTTTTCATCACTGCTGGTATGGGAGGAGGAACAGGAACAGGTGCAGCTCCAGTGGTGGCCGAAATTGCCAGAAAAAGAGGCTTATTGACGGTAGCTGTAGTTACTGCGCCCTACGCCTGGGAAGGTCGTGAAAAAATCCAGTATGCTTTAACGGGTATTCAAGAATTAAAAACGTATTGCGATACTGTACTGGTTGTCATGAATGATAAGCTCGCTCAAATTTATGAGAAACTAGCTGTCAAAGATGCCTTTGCCAAAGCAGATGATGTATTGGCCAAAGCGGTAAAAAGTGTGGTAGACGTTATTGCCAAACCTGGGGATATCAATACGGACTTTATGGACGTAAAAAAGGTATTGAAAAATGCAGGCCAAGCCATGATGAGTTCTGCCTTAGGAACAGGCGAAGACCGTGCATTTCAGGCCATTGCTGAAGCATTAGAATCTCCTTTATTGAATTCTCAAGAAATTAAAGGGGCCAAACGTATATTGGTAACAGTGTCTACGAGTACAGAACACGCTCTAGTTATGAGCGAGCAAAATATCATCATAGAATACCTAAATGGTCGTATTAATGACCAAGCAGATATGGTGAAATTTGGTTTCTCTACTGACGATGATTTAGGAGAAGATTTGTACTTAACAGTAATAGCTGCAGGATTTGAACATGAGCAAAATGCTTTGGATGATTTCTTATTCAGTGATACTAGACACTACGGAACAGCTAATAAGCCAGCATCACTGACATCAGGTGCCACCGTAGAATTTGATGAGTTTGGATCTACTAGCTCTGCCTCCACTGAAAGTGAAGAAGTACGTTTCCAAAAAATGGTAGACCATTATAAAAAAGGCGGGCCAGATGAAAGCGACTTTGCCATACCTACCTATCAAAGAAATCAAATTCCTTTGTATGATTTGAGTCGAATTCCACAAGATGAATGGATTGAAACTCCTTTATACGAAGATTAACAATTTTTGATTTTCAATACCGTTTCTCGGATAATTTCTTGACTGGAATAAGCGATCTCAAATTCTGATATTTCTGCAACTCCCCCCATGGAAATTCCTGGTCTACGGTAGATCATGTCCGACTCGCGTGTGGTTCTTGCACTAAGATGAACAGCATCCACACCCGCATCCACGAGTTGCAAGCAATTTTGAGGATTAACTCCACTTCCTGCCATAATCTGAATTCTTCCTTGGGAAGCTTCTACCATAGTGGCTATCGCCTCGATCCCTTCCATGGCTTTATTTTTTTGACCCGAAGTCAGAATACGATCAAAGCCCAATTCAATCAAAGCTTCCATCACTTCTATGGGCTCTCGGGAAACATCGATAGCTCTATGACAGGTTAATTCAGCTGATTCTCCCACAATGTATTTGACTTCCTTCAAAAAATTTATGTCAATATCTCCAGTCGGTGTAAGTGCTCCTATAACCATACCATGTACACCCAAAGTAATAAATTGATCTATCTCGGCCAGCATCGTTTTTTTTTCATGCGAATCATAACAAAAGTCGCCACCTCTAGCTCTCACCATCACATGAATTCCCAAAGAAGTTTGAGATAATGCTTCTACCACTAAACCGGCAGAGGGACTTGTTCCTCCTTCCCAAGGGGAGGCACATAATTCCACTCGATCTGCTCCTGCCTGGTCAGCTGCTAAACAGGAATATAGGGAATAGCTACAAACTTCAACCGAGATAGTACGGGATTTTGACATAAAAAATGGGGCTCTGTAAGCGTTAAAACCAGTTTATTTTTATTTATTCAAAATTTAAAAAATAAATCTTTCATAAATATTTTTTTATTTTACTTTTGCAGTCCGATAAATCTTTGATTCTTAAGAATCTAAAAGAGAATAGGACCAAAATTTGAATCTTTAAGAATTAAAATTAAACATATGTACTGGACACTAGAACTTGCCTCCTATTTAGAAGATGCACCATGGCCTGCTTCAAAAGATGAATTAATTGACTACGCAATTCGTACAGGATCTCCACTAGAAGTAGTAGAGAACTTGCAAGAATTAGAGGATGATGGACAACCTTTTGAAAGCATTGAAGAGATTTGGCCGGATTACCCAACAAAAGACGACTTCTTCTTCAACGAAGACGAATATTAATGAAAGGAGGCGAAAGCCTCTTTTTTTATGTCCATAATCAATTGTCCCTTCGCTTGATCTCGTAAGCTAATCCCCCAACGGCGGTACAAAATATCTTCCCAACATTCCGCCATTTCATAATTCTTCAAATAATTCAACTCCCCTTGTAAATAAGGTAATGAGCTGTGGATTAATTCCAATCCTCCTTTTTCTCCTTCACAATGCTCCAACACTTTCAAAGCAGTGAAACCATAAATTTCACGCAAATGACTTGCACTCAATTCGCTAATATTCAGTGATTTAATTCGTTTATTCCATAGTTCCTCGTCCATTTTATCTCCCCCAAAAAGTAGATAATCTTTGGTATGACAGCTTTGTTTATGACGGTGCAAAACCTCTTCCTCTACCACATTCATCGTATCTTCTGCCATTACTCGATAAGTTGTCCACTTCCCACCCATAATACTCACTAACTTACTTCTTTGGTCTACTTCTACCTCATGATCGCGGACTAATGACTTAGTATCTGATTGCATGGCATTAGAAAGTCCCACTTGCAATAAAGGCCTTTGACCTACAAAACCAGAACAAACATCTGCTTGGCTAGCCTTTTGTAAGGCAAAACGATTAAAGTAATCCAATAAATAAGCTTCTTCCTCTGCTCTGATGGCAGGATCTTCCAACAATTCATCAGGCTCATCTGTGGTACCCACAAGCACATAATCTCTCCAAGGGATAATGAAGACCACCCGCCCGTCGTCTGTTTTAGGAATTAATAAAGCTGTTTCTCCTGACCAAAAGGAATTAGGTAAAACGATATGAGCGCCTCGTGAAACTTTCATTCTGGGTTTCAACTTAAGATTGGCTAATTGGCGGATATGATCAGTAAAAGGTCCAGTTGCGTTCACTACTACTTTACAGCTTACCTCATGTTCATCTCCAGAAATTAAATCCTTAAAGTGTATCTTTTTGATTTTTAAGCTTTTGGGACTTAAACTAAAATGGCTTAATTCACAATAGTTTAATATGGCAGCACCTTCTTTTTCGGCTGATTGTAATATCGCCAAAGCGTAGCGTGCGTCGTTTAGCTGACCGTCGTAATACAAAATCCCACCAGACATCCCTTTCACTTTCAGATTAGGAAGAAGTTTCGCCATACGCTGATTACCTAAACCTTGACTATTTTTCAGATTGCTTACTCCTGAAATTCGATCGTATAACCACATCCCAATACCATAATAAACTCGGTCCCACCAAGAATAGCAGGGAGTCAATAATGCCAATGGATGAGCTAGATGTGGTGCATTTTGCAACATCACTTTACGTTCATGTAAAGCTTTATACACCATTTTAAATTGTTGCCAATCAACATTCCGTACAGCTTGCTCTAAGTAACGAACACCGCCATGTACTAATTTGGTAGATTTCGAGGAGGTTTGTCCTGCAAAATCCCCTTTTTCAATCAATAAAACTTTGTAACCACGCAATACCGCATCCAACGCTACCCCGGCACCTGTTGCTCCACCCCCTATGATACAAATATCATATTCCGATTCATTTGCTTTAATTTTTTGAAATTGATCAATCCGGGAAAATGCCATGAACTAAATTTATGCTTGAAAAATCCGCAATCCGACGAATTTACTAAAGAATCAGGAAAATAAAACCGAAAAGATTCCATTAATATTGATATAAATGAAAGAGATTTTATAATTTTGCAAACCTTTGATGGGTCTATCCCCATTAAAATAAGGACAATACAATTAGACTCCTGAAATAAGGACGTAATATGGCAAAGAAAGAAACTAAAGAAACGATTGAAATTATTGAAAGCCCAGAGGCGCTACAACAAGAATTAACCAAGGTCACTGGATTTTTTGAAAAAAATAAAACATCTGTGTTAGGTTTAGGAGCCATCATCGTGGCTTTAGTCGTTGGAACCTTAGGGTATAAGTGGTACACACAGACTCAAGATGAAGAAGGCGAGAAGAAATTATTCAAAGCTGTTTATGCTTTTGAATCTGATTCTTTATCAAAAGCTACCAAGGAATTAAATAAGATTTCTGATGAATTTGGTGGAAATACACAAAATTTAGCTGATTTATATCAAGGTATTGCTTTATTAAAACAAGGTAAATTTGATCAATCAATTGAAAAATTGAAGAACTTCAGCAGTGGTGATTTACTGGTTCAGGCAAGAGCGTATTCATTAATTGGAGATGCTTACGTAGAAAAGAAATCGTTCGGTGAAGCCATTGATTATTACAAAAAAGCTGCTGATTATAAGCCAAACAATTTCTTTACCCCTACCTATCTTTTGAAATTAGCTACTGCTTATGAAGCTAATAAACAAGGAAAAGAGGCTTTAGCAACTTATACAGATATCACGGAAAAATTCCCAGAGTCGGCAGAAGCTGTACCTGCTAAGAAATATAAAGCTCAATTAGAAAGCTCTATCTCTGAATAATTAGATAAATTTTTATATCAGGAAGGGATAAGAGCAACAGCTTTTATCCCTTATTGTTTTAATCCATTCAAGATGTCATCCCAACATAAAAATTTAAGTGATTTTTCTACGGAAAGCCTTCCTGCTATTCATGATAAGCAATTTGCAGTGGTTGTTTCAGAATGGAACACGGAGGTCACTGAAGCTTTATACCAAGGTTGTGTGAATACCTTATTAGCCCATGGAGCTAAACCTGAATTCATTCACCGAGTTCAAGTTCCAGGTAGTTTTGAATTAAGCTTAGGAGCTCAAAAATTGGCCCAAAAACCAGAGATTGATGCGGTCATTTGTTTAGGCTGTGTGATTCAAGGCGAAACGCGACATTTTGATTTTATCTGTGATGCCGTGGCTAAAGGAGTTACAGATGTGAGTTTAAAATATGATAAGCCTGTCATTTTTGGTGTATTAACTCCGAATACTCAGGAACAAGCAATGGATCGTGCGGGAGGAAAACATGGAAACAAGGGCGATGAAGCGGCCATAACTGCTATCAAAATGCTAGCTATATAAACCCATAATATAACCCATATGCAAGTTTGGAAATTTGGAGGGACCTCCGTTGGAAAACCAGAAAGAATGAAGTCAATCCGTCAATTGATTACCGAAGACGGAAAAGCTAAAATTGTGGTATTATCAGCTCTTTCGGGAAGTACCAATTCCTTATTATCTATTTCAGAATCATTATTAGCTGGTCAAATAGCTGAGGCTCAATCCAAGGCTAAAGCTCTGCGTGATCACTATGATACATTTTTGTCGGAATTATACCAAACTGAACTAGGTTTAGCAAAAGGAAAATCCATTGTGGATAAAGAATTTGCATTCATTGATCAACTAATTGCTACGAGCCCGTATGGCACAAAGCAGGAAAAAGAAATGGTTGCTCTTGGTGAATTGTTGTCTACACAAATTTTTGAAGCCTATCTACAAGAGGAAGGCGTCAATTCTCTATTGCTTCCAGCATTGGATTTTATGGTCATTGATGAAGATAATGAGCCTATCTTAAAGAAAATTGAAGAGAATTTAGGCGCTATTTTAGCAAAACAACCAGGAAAGCAAATTTATATAACCCAAGGTTTTATTTGTCGTAATCCACAAGGAGAAGTAGATAACTTGAAACGTGGTGGTTCGGATTATACGGCTTCATTGATTGGAGGAGCCATTGCTGCTGAGGAAGTTCAAATCTGGACAGATATCGATGGCATGCACAACAATGACCCACGTATTGTGAAGAATACCTTCCCTATCCGTGAATTATCTTTTGCTGAAGCAGCTGAATTAGCCTATTTCGGAGCTAAAATCTTACATCCAAGTACGATTACTCCTGCCAAATTAAAAGGTGTTCCGGTTCGTTTAAAAAACACTATGGAGCCTAGTGCTTATGGTACCTTGATCTCGGAGAAATCAACTGATGTTGAAATCAAGGCTATTGCTGCCAAAGATAATATTACCGCCATTTACATTCATTCAACTCGTATGTTGAATGCATATGGATTCTTGAAGCGAGTGTTTGAGGTATTTGAGAAATATAAAACTCCGGTGGATATGATTACCACCTCAGAGGTTTCTGTTTCGGTTACTATTGACCAAACCACCCACCTTGATTCCATCATGAGTGAATTGAGAGAATTTGCGGAATTGGAAGATCCAGATAAAGACCAAGTGATTATTTGCATCGTTGGGAATTTCTGGGCTGATAAAGAAGGTATTGCGATCAAAGTTTTGAATGCAATGAAAAACATTCCGATTCGCATGATTTCTTATGGTGCCTCTGAGCATAATATCTCCCTTTTGGTAGATGCCAAACATAAAAATGAGTCCCTAAATGCCTTAAACGAAGGTTTATTCTTCTAAATTTGATCCTATGCTAACGCTTGCTTTTATCCGTGCAAATACTGAAGTAACCATTCAAGGTTTACAGAAAAAACGTTTTTTTGAAGCTGAAAAGGTAGTCGAGCAATTAATTACCTTAGACGACAAACGTAAAACATTGTTGCAACAGGCGGAGCAAGCATTAGAGAAATCCAATGCAGCTGCTAAGGAAATTGGGGCTTTGATGAAAAATGGCCAAGCTGATTTAGCTGAATCGAAAAAAGCGGAAACAGCAGCTTTAAAAGCCAGTATTAAAGAGTTAGGAGATGCAGCTAAAAATGCAGAACAAGAAGTATATGAACTATTAGTTACCCTTCCTAACCTTCCACATAGCTCAGTTCCTGAAGGTAAAACTGCTGAAGATAATGAAGTGGTTTTGAGCTGGGGTTCTATTCCCAATTTAGGGGATGCTGCGCAACCTCATTGGGATTTGATTAAGAAATATGACATCATCGACTTTGATTTAGGAAACAAAATCACAGGAGCTGGTTTTCCTGTTTATAAAGGTAAAGGTGCTCGTTTGCAACGTGCATTAATCAATTTCTTCTTAGACGAAGCTATTAAATCAGGTTATTATGAGATTCAACCTCCCATTTTAATCAACGAAGATTCGGGCTTTGGCACTGGACAATTACCAGATAAAGAAGGTCAAATGTACGTGACTAAAGAAGAAGGTCTTTATTTAATTCCCACGGCTGAGGTGCCTATCACCAATTTATATCGGGATGTCATTGTCAATGAGAAAGAACTACCTATTAAAAACGTAGGGCATACTCCTTGTTTCCGTCGCGAAGCGGGTTCTTGGGGTGCCCATGTGAGAGGTTTAAACCGCTTACACCAATTTGACAAGATTGAAATTGTACAGATTCACAAACCTGAAACTTCGTATCAAGCATTAGAGGAAATGTCGCAGCATGTTCAAGGTTTATTGCAAAAGATGGAATTACCTTATCGCGTATTACGACTTTGTGGTGGCGATATGGGTTTTGCTTCTGCTCTAACCTATGATATGGAAGTTTGGTCAGCTGCACAAGGCCGTTGGTTGGAAGTAAGTTCGGTATCCAATTTTGAAACATTTCAGGCTAATCGCTTGAAATTACGTACCAAGGTGGACGGAAAATCCATCCTTTGCCATACCTTAAATGGATCTGCATTAGCACTTCCACGCATCGTAGCGGCCATTTTAGAAAATAATCAGGGCCCCGATGGAATCAAGATTCCTAAAGTACTCGTGCCATATTGCGGCTTTGAATACATTAACTAAGCCCTTCCACACTTAATCGAAATCCTTCGCCGTGCAGATTCATTAGCTGCACGCGGGGGTCTTCTTTCAGCATTTTTCGCAGTTTGGTCATGTATACATCCATGCTTCTGGCATTGAAATAGGTATCATCTCCCCAAATTAATTTCAGCGCATAGCTTCGACTAACGGGTCTTCCCAAATTTTCACAAAGAAGCTTCATTAGGTCATTTTCCTTGGGTGTGAATTTTTGTTCTGTTTGACCTAAAATCAATTTCATTTTTTGAGGAACATAGATAAAATCGCCCAAAGCTATTTCATCTGCTAAACTAGGTACTGATTTTCCGGAATGTGTTCTTCTTAAAACTGCTTCAATACGAGCAACCAACACATCCATGGAAAAAGGTTTGGTCAGATAATCATCTGCACCCACTTTAAATCCTTGTAAGGTGTCTTCTTCCATGGATTTAGCTGTTAGGAAAATAATAGGAACATCTAGGTGAGTGGCTCGTATATCTTTGGCTAAAGAAAAGCCGTCTTTTTTAGGCATCATGACATCCAAAAGGCAAATATCAAATGTAGCTTTGACGAACATATCCAGAGCCTCATCTCCATTTTGTGCCCACTGTACTTGGTATCCCTTCTTTTTTAAAAATTCAGACAACAATAATCCCAAATTTGGGTCATCTTCGGCCAATAAAATTGATGGATGACTATTTTCCATTTGTGTTGATATTAAACTGTTGGGTGAAAAGGTAAATTAATCTCAAACGTACTTCCTATTTGTGGCAGGCTAGAAACTTGAACAGTACCACCATGTGCTTCTACAATTTTTTTCACATAGCTCAATCCTAAGCCAAAACCTTTGACATTATGTACGTTTCCTGTTGGAACTCGATAAAATGGCTCAAACACAGAACCTAGTACCTCCTTGGCCATCCCAATGCCTTGATCCGAAATACGAATACTGAGAGATGTTGGGCTAGAGTTTGTACTTATCGTAATTTCTGGCTTCTCTTTACTGTATTTGATGGCATTGTCGAGAAGATTAAAAAGCACATTGGAAATATGCACTTCATCTACTTCAATTTCAGCATTAGGTGCATCGAGTAGTAAATTTAAATGTCCACCTTGCGATTGAATTAAAGGACCGTTCATTTCCGCCACTTGTTGAATTAAGGAGTTCAGATTAACTTCTTTCTTTTTCAATACAATGCTTTCTTTTTCCATTTGAGCGGTTTGCAATACCCTTTCTACCTGTCGGCCTAGACGGATGTTTTCCTCTTTGATAATCCCTACATACCTATTGATGGAGTCATTATGGATACCATTAGACTCTTCTTGGATTAATTGAGCGGCTAAAGAAATAGTTGAAATCGGCGTTTTAAACTCGTGAGTCATGTTATTAATGAAATCATTTTTCACCTCAGCCAGTTTCTTTTGTTTTAAAATTGTGGTAACGGCAATATAAAAGCATCCTAACATGGTCAGCAATAATAAAGCTGATCCTAAAAAGCTAAAGCTCATTGCTTCCCAGACTAAAGCTTCTTGATTAGGGAAGTAGATTTGTAGATATTGACCGCTCGGACGTAAATCGTTTGGAAACAATGGAGTTATAAACGAAGCGGATTGGGCTCTAGGTGTTTTCATTAAGCCGGCGGAGGTATACACCCAGTTTTTATTTTTGGCAGATTCTTTTGGACCTATACCAAAAACATAAGGCATATTAATGCCCTTTTCTGCTAATTCTTGCCTGATTAAACTATCTATGTGCTTGGTAGAAACCCGTTGAGTAATAGGTCTTTCTTTAAACAAGAAGTCGGCAAAAACCTCCTTCGCCATTTCGGTCTTTTTTAATACTTTTTGAAGCTCCGCCTTTTCCTCTTTTAGCTTTTGAGCATTGATGGTAAGGGCATTGATTTTCTTGGTTTTTTGTTGATCTTCTTGATGTAATTGGGCCAAAATCCTAGGACGCATTCGGTTCAACTCATTGATTCGCTTAGCTTCTCTAGCCCTCAATCGATTAGCTTCTTTGATTCGATTCAACTCTTGTAAAACACGGGGTTTTACGGCCCCCATCATATCATTTAGTTGTTTTTCTTCTCGTAAACGACGATTAATCGCTTTCAAATCAGCATTGATTTGGTATTCTTCTGTTACCTCTGCAATCTGGCCATTGGGTAACATAAAAGATTTACGAACATACAAAATGTCATTTGGCATTTCGTTTTGTTGGAATCTTTTTAAGGCTTGAAGTTCAGCTGGATTGAACTTAAACTCATGAGAAATATCTTCTGTTAGTAGGTCCAAAGGGTCATGTTGGGCAAGAGCTGGGTCCTTCAATTGAGGAGGACGAGGAGGTGTAGGAACAGCTTTGGAAGCTAATTTTTTCTCCATCTCTGCAATTTCCTTTTGCTGACTTTCGTATTCTCTTTGCTTTTGGGAAAGGACATATAGTTCTTGTTTTTCTAACTTACGAACTACTTTTTCCATTCCATCACGGATGTCGGAAGCTAATTGCTCTTTTTTGGTTTCCAGCATAAAACCAAGCCAATAAGATTGAAAGGAAATTAAGCCAATCAATGCCAATGTCATCAAGCCAATAATGAGTCGAATTTTCTTTTGGGTCATATCTTACAAAACCATGTAATAACAAAATTAATCGAATTATTGGTCCATTTTTCTATTCAAAGGCCACTTAACATTCTTTAACAGTCAAGTATTGAATGCTTTATCTAAGTTTGTGCCATCACAAAAATCAAAATTTTATGAAAACATTCATTTTATCGGCCCTATTGGGAACGATGGGAACCTTAGCCATGGCACAAGATGCTCCGAAATCGGAATCTACTATTAAAATTGTGGTAGATGAAAATGGCAAGCAAAAGGTTATTGAAAGAACATTTGCTAATCCAGAATTGGCAGAAGCTGGGATGAAACAGCTGAACGATTCCCTAAACAAGGAAATGGGAAAATCTGATGGGAAAACAAAAATCATTACGATGGATATCCGTAAGAGAGGTGGAAACAGAATGCAAATGGATGCTATGGGACCGATGCCTCAATTGGATAAGCAGCGAATGGCACGCGTTGAGAAGCGAATGATGAAAAAATTCAAAAATCAGATGGATGACAAGCAAGTGCGTATTTTCCGACATGGCCCAGAGGATATGGAAATCCATGTAGAGGATTTGCCTGGTGGAAAAAATTTCAAATTTGATTTTGATGAGAATGGCCCCGATTTTCGTGGCTTAAGAAGACTTCAAGAAGAAGGATTCCCAATGGGAGGACAAAATTTGGCTTGGGGACAAGCTTCTAGCACAATCAAAGGGCTGTTTGCAAACCCGAATCATCCTTTTAATGGTAAATTAAATATCCGTTTCCATGCACCTGAAAAAGGAAATGTAGCTATTACCGTAAGAGATGTAAACGGAAAGGAAGTAGCATCTGAGACAGTCAAAGATTTTCAAGGTCGATATTTAGGTCAAGTAGACTTAAAGAAGGCCGCCACTGGTGTATATTTTGTACAAGTAACACAAGGAAATGACGGAGCTGTCATCCGAGTAAAAATAGATTAATATTCAATCCGCTTAATGTAAAAACGCCTAGTTTCAACAACGCTGTCAAGGTTTGAAACCTTGACAGCGTTAGGCAAATCTAGCTCTTTCTTCCCACCAATCAGTTTTAAAAAACTGATATAATTTACACAATATCAATTCATTGATATTGTGTAATAATAACCAGAAAACTGATTGAAATGTTACTGAGAAATGTGGACTTTTACCAACGCTGTCAAGGTTTCAAACCTTGACAGCGTTATCAAAAAAATCAAAAATTAAAACAAAGTCCCCGTCTGTGATCTAGGTTCAATACCTACATGTCGGTAAGCTTTTTCTGTAGCCTCACGACCACGAGAGGTACGCTTCAAAAATCCTTCTTGAATTAAAAAAGGCTCATAAACTTCCTCAATAGTTTCCGCCTCTTCCCCACAAGCTGTAGCTATGGTCGTTAATCCCACTGGTCCTCCTTTGAATTTTTCAATGATGGTTAATAAGATACGATTATCCATTTCATCTAAACCATTCATATCCACATCCAAGGCTTCCAAAGCAAATTTGGCTATCTCCACATCAATGCTCCCAGTACCTTTGATTTGAGCAAAATCCCTTGTTCTTCTCAATAAATTATTAGCAATACGAGGTGTGCCTCTACTCCTTCTCGCGATTTCAAAAGCCCCGGTTTCATCAATAGGCATATTCAAAATAGTTGCTGAACGCTTTACAATGGTGGTTAGTAATTTCGCATCATAATACTCAAGCCTAGCATTTATCCCAAATCTTGCGCGCAAAGGAGATGTTAATAATCCTGCACGGGTAGTCGCTCCAATCAAAGTAAACGGATTCAATCCAATTTGAATACTTCTTGCATTGGGCCCCGAATCCAACATAATATCTATTTTATAATCCTCCATAGCGGAGTATAAATACTCTTCTACGATCGGATTCAAACGATGGATTTCATCAATAAATAACACATCATAAGGCTGTAAATTGGTCAATAATCCAGCTAAATCTGAAGGTTTATCCAAAACTGGCCCAGAAGAAATCTTCAAAGTGGAACCTAATTCATTGGCAATTATGTGAGAAAGTGTTGTCTTACCCAATCCCGGAGGACCATGCAATAACACGTGATCCAAAGCCTCTTCTCGCGCCTTTGCCGCTCCTACAAATATCTTTAAGTTTTCAACGATCTTTCCTTGACCTGTGAAATCAAAGAAACTTAAAGGCCGTAAAGCCTTATCAATCTCTTTTTCTTGCTGAGGTAATGACTCAGAATCTCCCTTCAAATAGTCTTCACGCATAAAACTTGAAAATTTACAATCGTTAATCAAAGATAAATTTTAGCCTGCAATAAATGGCCATTCTAAAAAAATTAAATTCATAAAATATAAACTGAACTCTAAAAAAAAGCCTATTTATTATAGATAAATTTCATATTTTTGAAAGTATTTAAACCTTAAACAATGAGTTCTATTTTTATTGGAGAATTAGCTGGTACAGCCAGTTTGATTTATTTAGGTAATGGTGTTGTTGCCAATGTCTTATTAAAAGGCACCAAAGGCCATCAAACCGGATTATTGGCCATAGCTGCTGCTTGGGCCTTTGCTGTTACCATTGGTATCTTTATTTCTACCTATTTTGGTAGCCCCGGAGCTCATTTAAACCCCATCGTTACCATCGCCGGATGCGTTAAATCTGGAGATTGGTCCCTTTTTACAACCTATGTGGGTGGCCAATTACTCGGTGCTATGCTAGGACAATTATTGGTTTGGATACACTATCATCCTCATTATCAAATAACCGAAGATCCAGGAGCTATCAAAGCTTCTTTTTGCACAGATCCAGCTATTAAATCTTGGCCTTTCAACTTCATATCTGAGGCTTTTGCTTCGGCTTTAATCATTCTGGCTTTAGGTACATTTTCTACCATAGAACATGGCTTGGGACCCTTCTTAGTGGGAATTCTGGTTTGGGCAGTTGGTTTAGCCTTAGGAGGGACCACAGGATATGCCGTTAACCCTGCTCGAGATTTAGGTCCTCGTATCATGCATTTTATTTTACCTATTCCCAACAAAGGAAAAAGCGACTGGGAATATGCTTGGATTCCCGTGTTAGGTCCATCAGCTGGTGCTTTAATTGGCGCCTATTTACTTACATTAAACTCATAATAGCTCATGTATATCGGATCCATTGATCAAGGAACAACCAGTTCTAGATTCATTATATTTAACAAAGGGGGAGAAATAATCTCCATGGGGCAGAAAGAACATGAGCAAATATATCCTCAAGCTGGTTGGGTAGAACACAATGCCGTAGAAATTTGGCAAAATGTACAAGAAGTAATCGGGCTTGCCTTAGGAAAAGCTGGATTATCAGCCCGCGATATCGCAGCTGTTGGAATTACAAATCAACGAGAAACTACCCTAGTTTGGAATAAAAAAACAGGGAAACCTTACCACAATGCCCTAGTTTGGCAGGACACGCGCGTTGGATCAGAATTAGCAGAACTTGCTAAAGATGGTGGTATGGACCGTTTCAGAGCTAAAACAGGTTTGCCTTTGGCCACCTATTTTAGTGGACTAAAATTACGTTGGCTACTCAATCATGTGCCAGGTTTAAGAGAAGATGCCGAGCAAGGTGAGGCCCTATTTGGCACCATGGATTCCTACATTTCATGGCAATTAACTGGAGGTACAGAAGGCGGCATTCACATTACCGATGTTACCAATGCTAGTAGAACACAACTCATGGACCTCGCTTCTTGCACCTGGGATGATGAAATTTTACAGGTACTTAGCATTCCCAAAGCTATGCTTCCAGAAATTAAAGCCAGCTCCCTGATTTATGGAAAGGCAACAGGTGTTTTGGAAGGTGTACCTTTAGCAGGCATACTTGGCGACCAGCAAGCGGCGCTAGTTGGACAAACATGTTTTGATCCTGGACAAGGAAAAAATACCTATGGTACTGGATGCTTCCTACTTATGAATACAGGAAAACAAGCCATTCATTCCCAATTTGGCCTATTAACTACCGTGGCTTATCAATTAGGAAATGAGCCTGTACATTATGCTTTAGAAGGTTCTGTGGCTATTGCTGGCTCCCTAGTACAATGGCTTCGTGATAATTTAGGCCTCATTCAAAACAGTCCCGATATTGAAAATTTAGCCAAAGAGGTGGAAGATAATGGGGGCTGCTATTTTGTCCCAGCATTCTCAGGATTATATGCACCCTATTGGAAACAAGATGCCCGTGGAGTATTAGTCGGCCTTACTAGCTACGTCAACAAAAGCCATATCGCAAGAGCAGCCTTAGAAGCAACAGCATTTCAGACATGGGAAGTTTTAGAAGCCATGGAAAAAGATGCTGGTATCTCCATTTCCTCTTTACGTGTTGACGGTGGTATGGTGGTCAATCAATTATTGATGCAATTCCAATCAGATATATTGGGACAAGAAGTCATTTGCCCAAAAATTATTGAAACTACTGCTCTAGGCGCTGCCTATGCCGCAGGATTAGCTGTAGGCTATTGGGAAAACTTGGAAGATTTGAAGAAAAATTGGGCCATCCAACATCGTTGGAACTCCCAAATGGAAGACAGCCAACGTTCCCACATGAAAAAACAATGGAAGAAAGCCGTCTCAAAAAGCTTTAACTGGGAGGATTAACCTCTCTTTACCTTAGGGGCATCAGCACGGGTTGTACCGTATGCTGGACAATTGGTATTTTGTGAACATGCAGCACAAACAAAAGTGGCAAGCAACACGATGGCCAATACTTTTTTCATATAATTAGTTTTAAACAGATGCTAATTTCGTTTTTGATTTAATCTCAAGCTCAATTTTCGCCTTCAAGTCCTCTTCTTGTTGAATCGTAACCGCTTGGTTATAACCCAAAATATTCAACATAGAACTACTATTTTGCTCCTCAGAAAACAAACGTGTTGTCACCGTTCCATCTTCCAATCGGTCAATAATCACATGTTTAGGTGCTGGAATTAAGCAATGTTGAATTCCGCCATAACCGCCTAAGGACTCTTGATATGCTCCTGTGTGGAAGAACCCAACGTATTGTCGCTCAGTAGCTTCCTCAAAAATAGGCAAATATAAGTCAGAACTATGCGCTTCCGTATTATAAAAATCCATGGAATCACAGGTCAAGCCGCCTAAATTCACTTTTTGGTATGGAGAACCCCAATTATTTACGGGTAGCATGATGTACTTTTGGTTCATCCCCCAAGAATCCGGTAATTGAGTAATGAAAGAACCATCAATCATGTACCAAAGCTCTTTATCGTTTTGTAACTTTTGATCTATAATCTCGTACAAAACTGCACCACTTTCTCCGACAGAATATGAACCAAATTCTGTAAATATATTGGGAACAGGCACATTATTTTTATTACAAATCCACGAGATTGATTCCACAATCTCATCCACCATCGCTTGATAATCGTAATTAAATTGCAAAGAAGTTTGAATCGGCAAGCCTCCTCCTAAATCGATGGAATCCAATTCTGGACAGATTTTTTTAATCTCACAATATTTGTAAATAAATCGACTTAACTCCGACCAATAATAAGCACTATCCTTGATTCCCGTATTGATGAAGAAATGCAACATCTTCAAATTAAAACGAGGATTTGGCTTAATTTTCTCTAAATACAAAGAATTAACATCCGAATAACGTACCCCTAAACGTGAAGTATAGAAAGCAAAATCTGGTTCCTCATCCGTAGCAATACGAATGGCTAAATTTACTTTATCCGCAGTAACCGACTTTTCATAAAAATCAATTTCCTTCAAATTGTCCAAAATTGGAATACAATTGAAGCCTTCATTGATAAACTCGGAGATGTATTGAGTATACAAGGGTTGCTTATAACCATTGCACAAAATATACGTTGATTTTGAGATTTTTCCACGCTCATACATATCCCGAATTATTGGTATGTCAAAGGCACTACTCGTCTCCAAATGCACATGTTGCTTGATTACCTCATCCAAAACAAAGGAAAAATGGGATGATTTGGTGCAATAGCAATAGGTATAATTCCCTTTGTAATTGTACTTTTTGATCGCATTTCTAAACAATAATTTGGCATTATCGATATGCTCTCCAATCTTGGGTAAATAGGATAATTTTAATGGCGTACCATACTGTTTAATAATCTCCATCAAAGGCACATTATTAAACAATAACTCATTGTTCTCATTGATATTAAATTCCCGGGTGGGGAATTCAATGGTTTGATCAATTAGATCGATGTAATTTTTCATGGATACTTACCAAATTATAAAACGAGTACTCTCGAATTGTGGAAAAACGTGCAAAACTGCAATAAAAGTATGTACTTTGCAAACTATTCTATACAATGTTACATGCCAAAAATTCATTTTATCGCTATAGGTGGTGCGGCGATGCATAATCTAGCCTTAGCACTTCAGGTTCAAGGGTATCAAATTTCAGGTTCTGATGATGAAATCTACGAACCTTCCAAAAGCTTACTAGCTCAACATGGTATATTACCCGAAAGTTTCGGATGGTTTCCCGAGAAAATCACCTCAGATTTAGATTATGTGATTGTTGGTATGCATGCCCGTGCAGATAACCCTGAATTAATAAAAGCGCAAGAATTAGGCCTACGTGTAGAATCATATCCTTCCTTCCTATACGAGCATAGTAAAAACAAACAACGAATTGTCATAGCGGGTAGTCACGGAAAAACCAGCATTACTTCTATGGTGCTGCATGTTCTTAAGACCCTCAATAAAAAATTCGACTACTTAGTAGGTGCCAGAATTGAAGGTTTTGACTTAATGGCATCCCTATCTGATGCCCCTATCATCATCATAGAAGGCGATGAATATTTAGCATCGCCCATAGACCGTCGCGCCAAATTCTTATTGTACCAAGCACATATCGCCTTGATTTCTGGCATTGCTTGGGATCATATTAATGTATACCCCACTTTTGAATCCTATACAGCTTCATTTGAGGAATTAATAAATTCCATGCCAAAAGCTGGTACTTTATTTTACGACCAAACAGATGATACACTTGCTCGATTAACCGATTCTTGTCCAGACCATACGGATAAAACTGGTTATTCGGCACATCCTTCCTACATTAAAAACGGACAAACGATTTTAAAAGGTTTGGATGGAAAAGAATACGAAATCCAGATTTTTGGAGAACATAGCTTGAAGAATTTGAATGGTGCTCGCTTATTATGTGAACAAGTAGGCGTATCTACCAGTAATTTTTATCAAGCCATACAAACTTTTAAAGGGGCTGCCAAGCGACTAGAGCTTGTTGGGAAATCAGATTCTTGCTTATTCTATAAGGATTTTGCTCATGC
This sequence comes from Aquirufa aurantiipilula, assembly GCF_019923745.1. Lineage (GTDB taxonomy): Bacteria > Bacteroidota > Bacteroidia > Cytophagales > Spirosomataceae > Aquirufa > Aquirufa aurantiipilula. The sequence continues at coordinate 32,447 of NZ_JAANOG010000004.1, read as the reverse complement.
TCCATCAAAAGTAAAAGCAACGACACAGGCCGTTAAAGATCAGTATCCACAAAGAAAGCTAGTTGCCTGCCTAGAATTACATACGTTCAGCAGTTTAAATCCCGCTTTTTTACCGCATTATGCCAAGACGCTACAAGCTGCTGATGCCGCGGTCATCTATCTAAGCGAACATGCTCGAGAAATAAAAAGGATGGATAGAATGGAAGATGAGCAAGTGCAACAATATTTTGAGCACCCGAATTTACTCATTCTAAGAAATCCAGTTAATTTATTAGCCCATTTACAAAATCAGTCTTGGTCAGAAAGCAACCTGTTGATGATGTCATCAGGCACTTTTGATGGACTCGATTTTGTAGGCTTAGCCCGTCAAATGGGACTAAGCGTTGAGTAATTGATCTAATTCTGTTTTAAATCCAGTCAAGAGAATCTCCTTCATGCTGATTTTACGCTTTTGCGTATTTATCTTACTTTGAATTGGCTTCTCTTCCATTTGGCGATCTTGTTCAGCTTGGGCGATAAAACTTTCCAATTCACTGCGCTCTTTTTTTGTCATGTAATCCATCTGATTAATCATGATTTTCAATTGCTCAATTCTTGGTTTATCATTCAACGCCGGATGACGGTAGGAGATAACGCGTAATAAGTAATTCATTTCGAATATCTTATCACAAATGGTTCTGAATCGCTCAGCTAAACTACGATCCAAGGATTTCATTTGAGCAGTTATTTCTTTCCATTTAACTAAATAGGCTTTCGCCTTATCAGCAATGGCAGGCATATTAACCTGATCGCTCAATTTAGATTCTAACTCTTGAGTCATAGCCACTAACTCTTGAACACGAGGGTCAATACGTGGCTTAACTTCTATACCTTTAATTCGATTGTATTTTTCAAAAAACATATCGTTTGCCTTTTTGAAATTCTTCCAAAGCATCGATTGTTTTTTAGGAGGCAAACCAAGAACCGTTTTCCACTCCCTTTGTAAATCTTTTACCTTACCCACCGAATCATCGATATCGGGTGCTTTCCTTAGCTGGTGCACACCATCGATAAATCCTTGAAGTTTGGCAATTTTCTCATCTATAATGCGATTCTTTTCTTCAAAATACACTCTTCTACGTAAGAAAAATGCTTCCAAAATAGCTTGAAAAGTATCGGTTAATTCATCTTGATATTGGCGATCAACAGGACCTGTTTTCACCCATTTAGATTTTATTTCCACCAATTGTTCTGTGGCCAACAACACATCCTCTCCGTGAGCCGCTTGTTTAGCATCCTCAATGAGCGCACGTTTAATCTCTAAATTCTTAACTTGATTTTGTTGAATCAAAGAGCGTAAAAACTCTTCTATTCTTTCTAGTTCATCAAACAAAGGCTTGAAATCACCCAAACCATCAAACTCCGCCAAATAGGCTTTCATTTGAACTACCTTTGTCAAAAATGACCCTTTGTTTTGAACTTCCTTTACTTCACTAGATAAGTCAGCTACTTTTTTCTTTGCCAGTTCAAATCGATTGACAAAATACTGAAGTGCTTCTTGTTCGGTGTTACGAACAAAGCCTATTTCACGCTCGGGAAAGTTTAGAAATGCTTTGATGTAGACTTTGCCGTCTCGACAAAATCCGAATTCATTGGAGGTGGTTGCTTCCATCTTTTTGATCTGAGTGAGCTTTAGGCAAATGCCCTGGCTCAAAAATTAGGTGTGGTTTAAATAATCTTATAACAAAGCCCTAAATTATTTAAATTTTAATAAATCTCTAAACATTTTGAATTAATAATCTTTTTAAAAATATAGGCAATCCAAAAATAATCAAGAAACTGTTTCCAGCTTTTTCCGATATTTGTAGCTTATTAAAATTTCAAACCCCGCATGAGCAACGAAACGATCATATTTTCCATGGAAAGGGTCTCCAAGACCATCCCTCCTCAGAAAACCATTTTAAAAAATATTTACCTTTCATTCTTTTACGGAGCCAAAATTGGCGTACTCGGTCTCAATGGTTCAGGTAAGTCAACCTTACTTCGAATTATTGCTGGTATCGATAAATCCTATACCGGAGAAGTCGTCTTTTCACCCGGATATTCAGTGGGTTTATTAGAACAAGAACCTCAGCTTGACCCCAATAAAACGGTACTAGATGTAGTAGAAGAAGGTGTATCTGAAATTAAAAACTTATTGAAGGAATTTGATGAGATCAATGAAGCCTTTGGTGATCCAGATGCCGACTTTGATAAATTGCTTTCTCGCCAAGGGGAAGTGCAAGAAAAATTGGATCATTTCAATGCTTGGGAACTGGATAATCGCTTGGAAAAAGCCATGGATGCCTTGCGTTGTCCTCCATCCGATGCCCTGATTAGTACTTTATCAGGTGGAGAAAAAAGACGTGTAGCGCTATGTCGACTTTTACTTCAAGAGCCCGATGTATTATTACTTGATGAGCCAACTAATCACTTGGATGCCGAGTCTGTTTGGTGGTTAGAAGAACATTTACGCCAATACAAAGGAACCGTTATTGCCGTAACCCACGATCGTTATTTCTTGGATAATGTGGCAGGTTGGATTTTGGAACTAGACCGTGGTGAAGGTATTCCATGGAAAGGCAATTACTCCTCTTGGTTAGAACAAAAACAAAATCGTTTGGCCCAAGAGGAAAAAACAGAGTCTCGTCGTCAGAAGACTTTACAGCGTGAATTAGAATGGGTAAGAATGGCTCCAAAGGCCCGACAAGCTAAATCGAAAGCACGTATAGGTGCCTACGAAAAGCTTCTTTCTGAAGAAAACAAACAGAAAGAAGACAAATTAGAAATCTATATCCCTGCAGGCCCTCGTTTGGGGAATAAGGTCATCGAAGTTCAAGGTGTATCCAAAACTTATGGAGATAAATTACTTTTTGAAAACCTAAGTTTTTCTTTACCTCCAGCAGGTATTGTGGGCATTATTGGACCCAATGGTGCGGGTAAAACAACTTTGTTTAAACTAATCACTGGACAAGTACAGCCCGACACGGGAAGCTTTGAAGTAGGAGAAACTGTACAATTGGCATATGTAGATCAGGAACACCATCAATTAAAAGCTGAAAAATCCGTTTTTGAAACCATTTCTGATGGAAATGATTGGGTCATGTTGGGTGGAAAGCAAAGTAATGCCCGTGCCTATGTGAGCAAATTTAACTTCAACGGAGCTGACCAAGAGAAAAAAATTGGTAACCTTTCTGGAGGAGAACGCAACCGAGTGCATTTATCCATGATGTTGAAAGAAGGGGCCAATGTATTGCTTCTGGATGAGCCAACCAACGACTTGGACGTGAATACGCTGCGTGCCCTAGAAGAAGGTTTGGAGAATTTTGCAGGATGTGCTGTAGTTATTTCCCACGATAGATGGTTCCTTGACCGCATAGCAACACATATTTTAGCTTTTGAAGGGGATTCTCAAGTGACATGGTTTGAAGGTAATTATTCGGAATACGAAGAAGCTAGAAAAAAACGCTTGGGTAATGACATCATTCCTAAACGTATTCGATACAAGAAATTAAGTTAAATGAGAGGCGTAATCACCATTGCATTGTTGGTACTTTCCAATGTCTTCATGACCTTGGCTTGGTATGGACATTTACAATGGAAAGAAAGTTCCTGGCTGAAGCATGCAGGCATTTGGGCCATCATTCTCTTTAGCTGGGGACTCGCTTTTTTTGAATACGTCATGCAAGTACCTGCCAACCGAATTGGATTTAAAGAAAATGGAGGCCCGTTCTCCTTTTTCGAATTAAAGACCATTCAAGAAGCTATTTCCCTGATAGTCTTCACCCTTTTTCTTATTTTAGTTGTCAAGTCCGAAAAACTAGCTTGGAATCATTTCTTGGGATTTGGCCTAATACTTCTGGCAGTTTATGTTATTTTTAAAAAATGGTAAGCTCCGAAGGGATATAAAATACTGATACGATGGAATCTAGAGAAAAAATAAATGCCCTATTAAACGAGATGAGTAAGGTGGTGGTGGGCCAGGAGCGGTTGATTAATCGACTTTTAGTGGGCTTATTCACCGGCGGTCATGTACTTTTAGAAGGTGTGCCAGGTTTAGCAAAAACATTGACCATCAATACATTGGCCAAGATACTGGATCTCAATTTTCACCGTATTCAATTTACTCCTGATTTACTTCCTGCTGATTTGGTAGGTACCATGATTTACAATCCTCTAAAAAACGAGTTTGAAGTAAAAAAAGGGCCAATTTTTGCGCAAATCATCCTTGCCGATGAAATTAATCGTGCTCCAGCAAAGGTTCAATCTGCCTTGTTGGAGGCCATGGCGGAAAAACAAGTAACCATAGGCGATACCACCTACCCTTTGGATAAACCCTTTTTGGTTTTAGCTACGCAGAATCCAGTAGAACAAGAAGGAACATTTCCATTACCTGAGGCTCAAGTAGACCGTTTCATGCTGAAAGTATTCCTGAACTATTTAGATAAAGAACAGGAATTAGAAGTGATGCGTAAAATGTCGAACATGGATTTCCAATATGAAGTGAAAACCATCATGAATTTGGAAGACATTCAGAAGATCAGAAAAGAAATTAATCAAATTACCATTAGTGAAACGCTAGAAAAATACATCATTGAACTTATTTTTGCTACAAGAAACCCGGATGAATATGGCCTAGTTCAAGAAGCTAATTACATTCAGTTTGGTGCATCTCCTCGAGCTAGTATCCACTTAAATCTTGCCGCCAAAGTGATGGCTTATTTAGAAGGACGCGATTATGTGTTGCCTGAAGATATCAAAGAAATGGCTCCCGATGTATTAAATCATCGTATCATTTTAAATTATGTGGCAGAAGCAGATAATATCAGCACGCTTCAGATTATCCAATCTATTTTAAGTAGCGTCGCGATTAATCGATAGGAAAACGGGTAAATTTAATTCTCGATTATCTTTTATAGGCAATGAAATCCCTGTCTATGAAAACGCGTTTACTATTTCTTTTTTTGAGCCTAGCTCTTTTTAGCTTTCAAGCCACAGAACCTTTGCGGGTTTTTCTGATTGGAGATTCCACCATGGCCGACAAAGTCCCTGCCGACTTTCCCGAAACGGGTTGGGGAATGCCATTTGCTCATTTATTCAATGAGGCCGTAGAAGTACAAAACCACGCTTACAACGGTCGAAGTACCAAAAGTTTTCGTCGAGAAGGAAGGTGGGCTAAGGTATTTCAACAAATCAAAAAAGGAGATTATGTCTTTATCCAATTTGGGCATAATGATGCCAAAATATCAGACACAAGCCGTTATGCCGCTGCACAAACCGATTACCGTGAAAACTTAAGCCGCTATGTAAAGGAAACCCGTTCCAAAGGCGGAATACCCGTATTGTTAACTTCGATTCAAAGAAGAAAATTTGATTCTACAGGAACTTTTGTAGACCAACATGGGGAATATCCTCAAGTAGTACGAGAAGTTGCCAAACAAGAAAAAGTATTACTTATCGATTTAGAAAAAATCAGTCGGGCACAAATTGAAAAACTGGGACCTGAACTGTCCAAAAAAATATACCTACACTACCCTGCTGGCATCTTCAAAAAATTCATGAAAGGGGTAGTAGATGACACTCATTTTTCTGTTTATGGTGCTTCATGGATGGCTCAGGCTGTTGCCTCCGCTATATTTGATTCCAATGAAGCGCTTAGGAGCTTTTTAAAAAAATCAGCTTTCAGTCAAAAATACCAATATGAATTACCCCTGGTAGCTGGAACTGTATTTAAAAAAGATACCTTTTCAATTGTTTCCTATGGGGCAAAATCTTCCCCTACCTTTTTAAATACAAGTGCCATCCAACAGGCCATTGATCTCTGTTCTGCCCAAGGTGGTGGTGTGGTTAACATTCCCGCAGGGTTTTGGTTGAGTGGCCCCATTGTTTTAAAATCTCATGTTAATCTGCATCTTGAATCTGGGGCTTTATTGCAATTCAGCCATCAAAGTAAAGACTTCCCATTGGTTAAAACATTTTGGGAAGGCGTAGAGGCCATTCGAGCACAATCCCCTATTTCTGCCTTTAAGGCTACGAATATCGCCATTAGTGGAGCAGGAATCATTGATGGGGCTGGTGAAGCATGGAGACCAGTCAAGAAAGGTAAATTAACTGGAGGAGAATGGGCAAACTTAGTTAAATCAGGAGGAGTGTTGAACGAATCAAAAGATACATGGTACCCAACGGCAGGTGCATTAAAAGCAGCCAATCTAGACCGACCTGGAGTTGTGGCAGCAGGTTGGACCATTGAAAAGGCTCAAGAAATAAAAGAATTTTTAAGGCCCAACATGATCAGCCTGATTGAATGTGAGCAAATATTGTTGGAGGGTGTAACCTTTCAAAATTCCCCTGCGTGGAATATTCATCCACTTCTATGTAAGCATGTAACTGTTAACCAAATCAAAGTGAAAAATCCTTGGTTTGCACAAAATGGAGATGGAATAGACATTGAATCTTGCGAATATGTAAAGGTTAAAAATAGCAGTTTTGATGTAGGTGATGATGGGATTTGTCTCAAATCAGGAAAGGATGAAGAAGGTCGAAAAAGAGCTCGACCAAGTGCACATATCTGGATAGACCAATGCCAAGTATTCCATGGACACGGAGGTGTGGTAGTGGGAAGTGAAATGTCGGGTGGTGTACATGATTTATTTGTTTCAAATTGTCAGTTTTTAGGAACTGATGTGGGGCTTCGGTTTAAAACAGCTAGGGGCCGCGGCGGAATTGTTGAAAATGTGTATATCCGGGATATCCTGATGAAAAACATTGCTGGAGAAGCTATTCTGTTCGACATGTACTACCAAGGGAAAGATCCTTTAAGCACCTTTGGGAATGGCGAGGAAAAGCCTGTTATAGCAGCTATGCCTGTCAACGATGGAACCCCGCAATTTAGATCTATTTGGGCTGAGCGGATTCGTGTGAAAGGAGCCGCCACAGGCTTGCTCATTCGGGGATTACCAGAAATGCCCATCCGACAAATCAAATTACAGGATATTGAAATGGAATGTGAACAAGCTTACCGGGCCATTGAAGCCGACGGCATTGATTTAGAGCAGGTTATATTTACAAAAAACAAAAACATCAAAAGCGAACTTTATCATGTTCAACATTGGAAATTTTCTGGGAAAGAGCTAACATTGGATAAATAAACCCACTAATATGCCTTATCCATCTATTTTCTCTCCTGAGACAAGTCAACAGCTTTTTGACCGAATTGATGCACTTCATCCACATTCTCCAGCTTTATGGGGAAAAATGAATGTTGCCCAAATGCTGGCCCATGTTTGTGTTCCTTATGAACAAATTAAGGGGGAAAATACCCAGCAGCCTCCTTGGTTCATGAAATTGATACTAAAAATCTTTCTCAAAAAAATCTTAACCAATGAGGTCCCTTATCAAAAAAATTCCCCGACAGCACCCGCATTTCTCAAAGTAGATGTACATGATTTTGAATGGGAGAAAAGTCGCCTGAAAAACTACATAATAGCTATTGAAAAAATGGGTGCTGAACAACTTTGCTTGCAAGCATCCTTAAGTTTAGGCATGTTGAATGAGACAGAATGGAATAACATGCTGTATAAGCACCTAGATCACCATTTGAAACAATTTGGTGTATAATTTAGAAAGATCTAACCGCTATAACCCGCATGTTCAAGCGTTTGAAATAGTTGGTCTGCATACCTGTATTGAGGTTATGCGTTACTGCGTGTTCTTGATCTATTTCTGTGGAAGTCCAGTACCATGCCGATTTAAAGACATTATTGGACTTCATTTTTTTGAGATTCAATTTTTGATGAATTAATTCAAATTCCTCCTGAGTAGGTAATCTCCAATCATCGAATCCATTCAAAACCAGATTTTCACAGGCTGATTTCGCATTGGGATAATCAAATTGGCCAATATCTTTGGTCGTTGCGACTAAGCCATGGTTATCTTTTTCAAAAATTAAATACCCCCCCAATTTTTCTTGAGGAGCTTTGACGTTGGCCCTTTGTCCCATGGAAAAAAAGGCCCCACTAAATACAAACAATAAGATGGTAAAAAATTTCACTGACATACATTAATTTTTCCATGCCAAAGTTCCGAAATTATTCCAATAATCATTTCATCCTAAGGTAAAATGAAACTATTTATTGCAACTCATTCCCCGACTTACCTGACTGAACTATACTAAATTTAGTCCCATTGGTCTATACATCTTGCAATTAAGGCCGAAAAGCTGTATTTTGATGTAATTTTACTTTGAACTTAACAAAAACCAAAATAACCATAGCCTTGACTTATCCTACCATCCGAATTTTAGGAAGGAATTGATGGTAATTAAATGACCTTAGCCTAAATTCTTTTCGTCTATGGTCATTTCATGAGCATTAGAAATTTATATATTATTTAGGCATGTTACAAAGAAAATTTCAAAGGAAATATGTGATGGTTGCGGTCGTTTTATAAGTTAAAGCGGTTTATCAACCTCCTAGCATTTTTTGTTAGCCAGATTAATTATGTCAGCAAATTTAGAAGAACTTACTACTTTAGATGAAATCGTATTTCAGCATAGAAATCAAGAATACGGCGCATTTCAAATAAGGAACAGTTACCCTTCTACGCTATATAAATCAGCTATTAAAGGTGCAGCTATTTTTACCATCGCCATTTTGCTGATGTTTTGCGTGCATCTATGGTTGGATTCAAAACAAGATAAAACCGATTTCAGTAAAGAAGTAACTGCTGAAGTCATGCGTTTGGCCCCTGCCCCTCCTGTTAAAAAACAAGATGAATTAGCCCCTCCTCCTCCCAAGGAAATTCCGAAAGTTACAAGCACGAAGTTCTTACCCCCAGAAATCAGGCCAGATGATGATCCAACACCTGTGGTAAGGCCTCCTGAACAAGATAAAATCAAAGGTAACCCGGGTAGAATTGATGCCATAGGAGATGTCAATGAAGGTCAGCCTGATGGCCCCGAAATTGAGGAAGAACCTCCTGTAGTACCCTTTCCATTAAACAATGGGATTTGGGAATGGCCTAGTGGTAAAAGTCTACAGAGCCTAATTCCCAATGGCTCTACGGCCTGCTCCATTGATTTTAGGATAAAGATTAAAGCAGATGGAACCGTAAAAGAAATTCAAGCCAACAGCGATTGTGAGAGCAATGTAGAAGGCATTTTAACTAATTATTTCAAAAACCACCGTTTTGTATTGCAAAACACCAAAAAAGTGGGGATCGGACAAGCTGTCTCTTCAAAAAAAGATTACATTTTGAATTAATGCGCGATACCCAATTGAAAATTGACATGATGAAGGCAAATAAACCAGCCCTTTTTTATACTAGCATATATCTTTTCTTCTTCCTATTGGGAATGGGGAGCATGATACCCTATCAGGCAAATTCACAAGATTCAAACATCAATAAAAGCCCTTCCGAGCAATTTAGAATAGCCAAAGATTATTACAATGCAGCCAATTATGCCGCAGCCAGAATGGAATTTTCTATCTTTCTAGAAAAAAATGCGAAAGACTTTGATCGCAATTCCAATGAAATAGTAGATGCTGAGTTTTTCATCGTTTTGTGTGATTTTTACATCAATACTACGAGAGCTAAAGTAGCGGTTGAACGCTTTATTGCCAATCATCCATCTAGCTTGAAGACCTCTATTCTGGTCAAGGAAATAGGTAGTTTCCTTTACAAGGCAGGGCAATACCAAGATGCCATTCAATACATAGAACAGCGTGTTTCCATTTTAGATCCAGAAATACGATTTCAGTTAGCTATCTGCTATTTGCAAGTTGGACTTAGTACCAAAGCCCAAAGCTTATTTGAATTATTAAGCAATGATGATAATGAATCAGTAGCTTACGCGGCTTCCTATTACTCAGGATTATTAAAACTCAATCAAAAGCAATTCTCTGCGGCCATTTTTGATCTAAAAAAAGCTGATGAAGCACCTTTCCAATTGGCACAAGTTCCGCTTTCTGACTCGGTTTGGGTGAAAATCAAGCGACAAATCCCTACCATGATTAGCCAAGCGTATTACCAAATGGGTCCAGAAAAATATGCTGAATTCATAGCTTATGCTGAACCTATTGTCATGTTAGACACAAGGGAGGTGGAAAAGGCCGACATAGCCAGGCTATTAGGAGATATTTATTTCAATCAAGGGAAATTCAACAAATCGGCAGAAATATATGCGAAGTACCTGACTTTGAATGAAAGCAAAAAGTCTGTTTTACAAAGTAATATTGAAGATGTTCCATTGAAACAAGCATTTTCCTTATTTAAGTCTGGCCAATACCAAGCTAGCGTAAGTCTGCTGAATAAAGTAATCAATACTGAAACCCTAAGTGATTCTTTAAGTCAACTGGTTTATTACCAAATTGGAATGTCTCAATTTCATTTGAAAGAATATTCCGCGGCAAGCCTCAGTTTGGATAAAGCCATTCAAATCAATTGGAATAAATCCTTGTCCGAAGACGCTTATTTCAATCAACTTGTGGCCTTAGAAAATCAAGGAATATGGGATACCTTATTGAGTAAAATCAAAGGATTTTTACAGCAGTACCCTCAAAGCAAGCATTTGGCTCAATTGAACAATATGATTGTTCATGGCATCAGTGAAAGTAGTATGCAATCCTCTGGCATTTATCAAGTAAAAGAATTTTTTAGCTTCAATTTCTTACAAACAGAAGAATTTAAAAAAGCTTATCAAGAGAGAGCGTATAGCTTAGCAGTAACCTTATTTGATCAAGAAAATAACCTTGCCCAAGTGGATCAATTGTTCGGTTTGATCGAGGAAGTGAAAGCCTATCCTTACAACCCTCAATTAGTTTATTTAGCTAAGGTCTTACAAGGAGAAACATATGGATTATTGGCAAATGCTTACCAACAAAAGAAAAATAAAACCCTAAACAAAGAGGAAGAAAAAGTTTATCAGTTTTATTTGAATTCTCTCGTTCACATTTATACACCCTTACACCAAAGCACTATCCCAACCAATCCAGGAAGAGAATTAGCACTGGATAGTTCTGCTTTAAAATACCAACTAAAATCAGCTTTATTGAATGCCTTGATTGACCTAAATCAAGAGAGACCAGCACAATTGGCTTTAGCATCCTTTTTATTTCATTCCCCATTAGCCGATGCCTCTACTCGTAAAAAGGTCATTGAGGTTTGGAAATACAACTCTACCAAAGAGGCAACGGAGTACCAAGAAAACAACATTTTGGCCCAAACAATTGGCTTATTGGATATTGCCTACGACAAAGGAAGTACTCTGGAAAAAGAAGGTTATCTATGGGACAAAATTAAGATTCTAGAAAAGCTTCGTCGATATGATGATGTAAGTGATTTATACGGAAAATTCTTACGAGAGTTTCCTAATTCCAAAAACAAGGAGATCGCTACATTAAATCAATGGATCAGTTTATACCAAAAAGGAGGAAGAGAAAACTACGTTCAAGCCATCAAAGGTTTCACGGAAATTTTGCAAAAAAATGCAAAAACCTCCGTTCCTTATAAAAGAGCGTTGGACTTCCGTTCTCAGAGCTATGAAAAGCTATCCATTCTTGCTCAAGGAGATGAACAAATGTCTTTTGGCCGTTTAGCCATTCAAGACAAAGAAGAACAATTAGCTAGTAGTCAAGGGGATACCATTCGTGTCAGTGTAGTAAATAAGCTTAAAAACCTATACAAACGATTGAACCTAGAGGTAGAATGGGTGAAGAAGCACTATCAAGAATATGGTAGCGAAGAGAAATTTTGGGAAGATTGTTTAGAATTATATCAAAACAAACGCTGGGATGTGGCACGAACTACTTTCTTGGAATTCCAAAAAATCTATCCTAAATCCCTCAACAGCAATACCTTACTCAAGAATCTTGCCGCTTGTTCTGATAGCCTACATGATGTTCCGAGTGCTATCGAACAATACCAACAAATTATCCTAAAAAAAGAGAAATTTAAGCAAGCAGAAGTCATCAGTGCAGCCAAAAGAGCAGGAGAGCTCGCTTTAGAGAATAAACAAATGGAAACGGCTATTCGCTCTTTTCAATTTATCAAATCATTTACCAAAGTCAGCCGTCATCAAAAAATGGCCAATGATCAATTGGTTAACATTTACTTACAATCGAAACAACTGGATTCACTTTATAACTTGACTTCTACTTGGGATGAATTGTATGAAGTAGATGAAAAAAATGCTTTGTTCCAAAATTACCTACAATTGGCCATGGAGGCACAGCAACCCGACTTAATCAAAAAATGGTTACAAAGAATCAGTGTCAATAATCATCTAAGTCCGGTACTTCAGCAGATTATCATTGGCGCTGAAGCTGAACTGAAATTGGCTCAGATTTTATACCAAGAAAAGAAACACCAAGAATTGGATGAATTACTGGATAAGACCTTAATTCGTAAAGTTATTGCTACTAATATCCGCACCAAAAAAACCTATTTTAGAGGACTTTTATTGTATGCAGATAATTTAATGGCACTCGACCAAAAGGATAAAGCCATGGGATATTATACGGCTTTATCCCAAAACATGGCCAAAGAAAATGATGTTAGAACCATAGCCAAGAGTCGATTAAAATAGATTGAAACAACAATGAGCAATTCATACCTACGCTATATCCTTATTTTCATTGGCTTCATTTTAAAGGCCGAAATGGCCATGTCTTTTGTTCCACAAACGGCAGATACCATACGTATATACCGAGAAGTCAATTTGGGAGAGCTGAAACTTTCGCAAGAGAAAATAAAATTACCCACATTTCGAGATAAGAAAAGCAATCAAAAACCCGTAGAAGTTCCATTAGAATGGAATAGCCACGAAGAACATCCCTTAAAATGGTCCAAAATCAATCCAAGAGAAGGAGAAGTTTTTGGTTTGGACTCCTTAAACAACAACATCATTCGGGTTGGGGCTGGAAGTTTTGGATATACTTATTTAAACTTAAACCTCAATAAAGCGGATCAAAGACTGGGCTTTTATTTATCCCATGATGCCTACGCAGAAGGGCCGGTAGCTGATATTTTTTCTCAGAAAAAACTGAATAATATCAAAGTTTGGAGCCGTTCAAGAGCCGATAGCAAATTAGAATTAGAGACACATGTGGCCTATTCTCAACTGGGTACAAATTACTATGGATTTGAACCAGGACAAAAAATCCCTAGTTTCCGTGATCAGCGTTTGGTGTATGATACCTATAATTTTTTCGGAAAATTTGGCACCAATATACCTAAATCAACTTTTGATTTTAATGCCAGCATCGATGTCTCAAGAATCAGTAATTTGAGTGATGTGAGCGAATTAACCAGCAATGGTTCATTCTATTCCAAGATTAAATTGAAGTCCAACTCCTTCATTAATTTAAGTGGGGAAATGATCCTGTCAGAGTACAAAACGCCTGCCATGACCCTTACGAGAAGTTTTTCTAGGTTAAGACCATTTTATACTTTCTCTAGTTATTTTGTGACGGTATCTGCTGGAGCCCATTTCTTACAAGAAACCAGCGATGGACCAGAGCCCGCTAAAACAAGTTTTTTCCCTCAATTTTTAATCGACTTTTCTAGCTTAGATTACATTCACTTTTTTGCAGGATTAGGCGGGGATGTCCAATTTAACACCTATGCCAATTTCGTGAAGCAAAACCCTTGGATGGCTCCCAATATTCTCCTAAAAAACTCCTCTCAAGTAGGAAATCTCTATGCAGGAATTAAAGGAACGAATAGAACAGATAAAGATAAGGCGGGGGATATCGACTTTGAATTCAAAATTGCCTATTCGGAATACACAGATCTTCCTATCATCTCCAATTCCCTAGTAGATCCCACCCAATTTGTTTTAAGTTACGTTGGAGGTTTAAAAAAGGTGCAAGTGACTACCTTTTCTGGCAACTTCGATTTACAAGTGAGCCGTTCTATAAAAAGTGCAGTTCGATTTAATTATGACAGCTACGAATCATTGGGAGATGTAGAAAAAGCATTCCATCGACCAGCATGGAAAATCAATTGGAATGGAACCATTCTATTGGGCAATAAACTTTCCATCATTCCAACCATTGAATACATCAATGGCTTATTTGCCTGGAGCCCTACAGAATCAAAAGTGAGGGCTATGGAAGAGATTTTTGATTTAAATTGCCATGTCAACTTTAAATTTAATGAAAAGCTTGCCTTAGGAGTTAATTTAAATAACTTACTGAATAGAAACTTCCAACGATACCTGAATTACCCAAGTCTAGGCTATAATTTCGGTGGTGTACTTACATATTCCTTTTAATCTAAACTCATTCCATCTTTTTAAATTAATTTTGCGCTATGAGTCAAATCGAGGAACTTAAGAAAAAAATCCCTACCCACATTACGGTGTTGGGAGGAGGAAGTTGGGCTACCGCTCTCGTAAAAATATTGTCTGAAAATCAAGTGAAAATCAAGTGGTGGATACGAAGAAAATCAGATGTTGATTTTATCCGTAAATACAACCATAATCCAAGCTATTTAACAGATGTGGCCATAAATCCGCGGAAAGTAAAGACATACCATAAAATGTCTGATGCCCTTCATGGAGTGGAATACATCATTTTAGCCGTTCCTGCTGCATTTATACCCAGCACTTTAAAGGACCTAAATAAAAAGCATTTTGAGGGTAAAAAAGTAGTATCTGCCATTAAGGGCATGATTCCTGATGAAAACATGCTAGTGACTGATTGGATCGAACGAGAATTTAATCTACCCTTGGGTCAAACCTGCGTGATTGCGGGTCCATGTCATGCAGAAGAAGTAGCATTGGAGAAACAATCTTACCTGACCATTGCCTCTCCTAATTTGGCATTAGCACAGTCTTTCTCCAACCTATTGAATAGTCGTTTCTTGCAATCCCATGCCATCGAAGATTTATATGGTGTGGAATATTGTGCGGTTATTAAAAACATCATTGCCATGGCGTGTGGTATTACTCGCGGACTAGGATTTGGAGATAACTTCCAAGCAGTATTGGTCAGCAATGCCATGCAGGAAATTAAGCTATTCTTGGATGCCGTATATCCAGAAACCAATCGTGATTTAAATAGCTCAGGGTATTTGGGCGATTTACTTGTTACGGCTTATTCCCAGTTCTCTAGAAATAGAACTTTTGGAAATATGATCGGACGAGGCTATTCCGTCAAATCAGCGCAGATTGAGATGAACATGATTGCGGAAGGATACTATGCCGTAAGAAGTATTTACCATATTTCCAGACAACATAAAATCCAATTACCTATCATAGAGGCAGTATATGCGATTGTTTATGAGAAAGCTAACCCTCAGTTGGAAATGAACAAACTGAAGGGCTTCCTTAAGTAATTACAAAAAAGAGCGAATCAAATCAGCTGTTTTTGCCAAAGATTCTTGACTAACTTGCAATTTGGCACGGGTAAAATTCAAATCATTGGCCGTAGTCATGGGCACTAAATGAACGTGCGCATGAGGAACTTCTAAACCAATAACGGCTACACCGATCCTTTTGCATGGAATGGCTTTTCTGATGGCCGGAGCTACCGATTGAGCAAACTTCATCATGTCAGCCAATTGATCAGGTACCATATCAAAAATATAATCAATCTCCACTTTAGGAACCACTAACACATGACCTTCTACCAAAGGCATGACATCTAAAAATGCCAAAAAATGCTCATTCTCAGCAATTTTGTGACAAGGGATTTCTCCTGAAATAATTTTACTAAATATTGTGCTCATATTAGTCTACACGTCTCAAATTACATCTTGAAATAGGTTTAATAATCAACGGTACTTTTTCCAATTTCACCGCATCACTATCTAAACCAAACCATTTATCCTCTGAATTCATAAACTGCTTTAAGAAGAAATAAAACTTCATCACCAGTCTGTCCATCAATGGCAATTCATTATCAAAAGATAAGAATTTCTCCAATACCACAAATCGGAAATCACCAATTACATTTTGCTCATTCAAAGACTTATAACGTGACGTGATATCTACCTCTCCGCGGGCAACCATTTCCTCCACAACTTTTCTAAAGTATAAATTGATTCTTTGTTCCACTCGGAAACCCAATTTAAAATTCACTTTGATGATATCATCTGGCTCTATTACGGTCACCTTGTAATCCATGGTATAGGGCTCATCCAAGGTATCTACGTGTACAAACCAATAAATATCTGCCCGCTTAGGTCTACGTTGGAAGATGGAATAAATAATCTTGGACTCTATATCTGAAACTCTACCTGCATTGGACATAAATACCAAGTGTGTGGCATATTTAGGAATGGTTTCATCGCGACTAAGCTCTTTTAGTGGTTCTACATAATCCGATAGCTTTTCGTATTCCGTCAAATCCTTTTTAATACGAGTGGCCCTAAACCAGACATACATAACTAATAAAATGACTCCAGCAATGAATAAGGATACATAACCACCGTGAGAGAATTTCTGCAAATTAGCGACTAAAAATGCCCCTTCTAGGGAAATATAAACCACCAAAAACAAGAGGATCCACCACATGTCAATCTTCTTAATGTGCAAATAATATGCCATCAAGGAAGTAGTCATCAACATGGTTAAGGTAATTGCCAAACCATAAGCTGCTTCCATATTGGAGGATTCTTTGAACCAAAGCACCACCCCGACACAGCCTAACCATAAAAAGATATTGATGGAAGGAACGTACAACTGACCTTTTTGATCGGATGGATAAATCAAGCGCACCTTGGGCCAAAAGTTCAAACGGATGGCCTCGGAAATTAAGGTGAATGATCCTGAGATCAAGGCCTGACTAGCAATCACTGCAGCGGCCGTTGCGATACAAATACCTGTAAACAAGAACTCTCTAGGTAATAATTCGAAAATAGGTTTTCTGCCACCAAGCAACATACCTTGATGGTGCAATAACCAAGCCCCTTGTCCAAAATATTGAAGCAACAAAGCAATTTTAACAAAAATCCAGCTGATACGAATATTATCTCGGCCGCAATGTCCTAGGTCGGAATACAATGCCTCCGCTCCTGTAGTACATAAAAACACGGCTCCGAGAGTCCAGAATCCAGCAGTTCCTGCTTGATGAGAAGTCAATAGTTCCCATGCATAATGAGGTGAAACCGCGCGTAGGATACTCCAATCATGCTCAATCCATAATAATCCAGTTACGGCTAACATGCTAAACCAAAGTAGCATAATAGGACCAAACAGTTTACCTACAACTTTGGTACCTAAAATTTGAAAAATGAATAATCCGGTTAAGATGACAATAACTATCGGTACTGTGTCTGTAACGTAAGGCAAGCCTTCTTTGGTCTTAAGCATTTTCAAACCCTCTACAGCTGAAGAAACTGAAATGGGGGGTGTAATAATACCATCTGCTAACAGTGTTGCTCCCCCGATGATGGCAGGAAGTGTCAACCATTTGGCATGTCGACGAACCAAAGCAAACAAGGCAAAAATTCCACCTTCTCCTTTATTATCGGCACGTAAAATTAAAATAACGTACTTGAGAGTGGTCTGGAGAGTCAGTGTCCAAAAAATACATGACAATCCTCCCAATATCATCAGCTCATTAATTGGATCATTTCCAATAATGGCCTGCATAACATACAAAGGAGATGTCCCAATATCTCCGTAGATGATACCCATGGCTACCAGCAGTCCAGCAGCAGTAGCCGTGTTTTTGTGTTTTTGTTCCATTATAATGTGTGGGAGCGTAAAATTATTACCAAGCGAATCTGTTTATCGAAAGAATGCAAAAATTGCAAAAAATTGTACTATTATTGGTTAATTTCTTGACATATTTCAAGAAACGGCAGCAAATATACCTTCAATTTTGATATAAAAAACAGCTATTTTTCATTTTCTTAAAAATGACTTAAAAAATTGATTTACAGCGCTTAATTCGCACATATTCAAAAGAAATAAAATTAGCTATGCCTGATAAATACCGATTAAGTGGGAGAAAGCATTCATTTGGACTACAAAAAAAGGGAAGCTTTTTGCTTCCCCCATTTATGACTATTTCAATGTTTGGTCAAATAAACCCATGGTTCTTGTCCAAGCCAACTTGGCCACTTCTGCATTGTAGCGTGCAGGTGAAGAATCATTATTAAAAGCATGTTGCGCTCCTTCGTATACGAAGATTTGATAATCCTTCTTATTGGCTTTCAATGCTTCTTCAAATGCAGGAATTCCAGCATTTATTCTTTCGTCTAAACCAGCATATTGAAGCATTAACTTGGCTTTTATTTTTGGCACATCAGCCACTTCGGCTTGTCGACCATAATAAGCCACCGCAGCAGTTAACTCAGGATCCATCACAGCCATGGAATTGACCATGCCTCCACCCCAACAGAATCCAACGACACCGGTTTTCTTATTGCTGTTTTTCAATCCTCGTAAATAATCAAGACCGCTCTTAATATTTTCTAAATTTTGAACTGCGTCTAATTTAGCAAACAAAGCGCGTCCTTCATCTTCATTGACTGGTGTTCCTCCAAAAGGAGAAAGCGCATCAATACCTAAAGCAATGTATCCTGCTTTAGCAATTCGACGGGTAACATCTTTGATGTGTGGGGTTAATCCTCTGTTTTCATGGATAACCAATACAGCGCCTAATTTCCCTTTGGATAATTTAGGCTGTACCAAATACCCTTTCATGGTACAGTTTTTTGAAGGATATGAAACATCCTCCATCAATAAATCGGCATCTTGTACAGATACTTGATTGGCCATGGCATAATTGCCTTCTAACATAGGTAAAATAGCTAATGCCGCCGCTGTTCCACCAGCTAATTTGCTCAACTTAGCTAAAAACACTTCCCTTTTTAATGGTTTGTGGGTGTACTCATCAAACAGGTTAATAATTTTCTGATCCATCTTTTTTTCATTTAAGCATGTGAGTGAATATGTATTATGGGCTCTGTCTTAAAGTGCGTAGTAATATCCAAATATGATGTTCATCTCGTCTTCGGAAGTTAAACCAAAACGGATGATGCGATTCGTATTATTTTCATAGGTAACCACCGAAGTTAATCCCTCTCCTGCTTTTAGCTCAATCACTTTGGGAAAATTAATGACAGTAGGGTGCGCCCAGTCTGTACTTTCATAAATCACCTCTCCATTCCGGGCACCACCTTTGATTTTAATCTGAAATAACTTGCCCCACTGATGGGTATGAGAGGTTAATGAAACGATGGCTACTGCTTTATCAAAAATAAAATCTTTAGAAATAACGGTCTTTTGATTGGCAGGTATCGTCAAATTGGTATTATTAAAATCAATCATTTGTACCACTTTTTTCACCTGATCGGCTTTCACGGTATATAGATTGACATAGTTCTCTCCAAAGATTACTTCGTTGGTTTTATTAAAGTAATGTGGGTTCAAATCAATCGAACTATTGGCAGGAAGCAGTAGAGCAGTTCCTTCAGGAAAAGAATAATCTGAATTAGGATCCGTACCTCCCCCTAAAAAAATGTGGTTTTGCATCTGCAGGAAAGTAAACACGTTAATGCTATTATCACTGTTTCGTAAATCTCTTACTTCATTCAGATTTGGTAAAGACTGTTTACTTTCAAAATCGTACAAGACCATGTGATGGCTATTAGGTCTTGACTTTAACTTGATCCGCGAAACATACACAGGTGCAGAATTATTCAATGGCTTGCGCACAAACAACTCACGTTCAAAATTTGGTGCCACAGAAAATTTCTCAACTTTCAATTGAATCCCTTCCTTTCCTTCAGCAGAAGGTTCTATTAAAGGACTAAAATCGGAACTAACAGCATAACTCGGGGTGGTATCATCTAATAATTTGGCATCGGCAACTTCCCCTTTTTCTGGGGCTCCAGCCTCAATCCAATTTTGAATAAATTTCAATTGACCAACAGAAAGGGGCTTCCCTCCCAAGGGCATGGGTACACCATAATCAATACTAGAATGATGCGCTACATCCCAATTTAATTTATGATACAGTAAACTTTGGGTAGACTGAAACTTGGTAACTCGTAAAATTTTATTGAGAACGGCATTCGGGTTTTTAGAAGCCACTCCTACCAACTGTGCATATGAAGAAGATTTTGCTAGTATTAAACCGTGCTGTGCAAAAGAAGCATCAGTATTAGAAAGATGACATCCCGAAGTGGCACAAGTTGGCGTAAATATGCGATCCTGAATTAAATCAAATGAAGAGGTCAGCGAACTAGCTGGATTGGGTGAATTAACAGGCTCAACTGATTGCTTGGTGCAAGCAGAAAAAAGCATGATTAAAGCAAATAATGCCCAATAACTGTTTTTCATCGTAAGGTATAAATATCGTATACTTCGCCTGGCAAAATACGTAAAACACGTGCCAAAACTAATAGAACTAATTTTCTTGAAGCTAGCCAAAGTGGTAAGGATTGCTTCTCTGCAAACAAAGCTAATGTAATCTGTTGATTTTCATGCAAATACTCCATCAACCATTTTTCAGATGGACCAAAATTAAATTGAATTCCCTCTTCATTTTCCCGTCTCAATATTTGTTTCATTTCCTTACTCGCCTGTACCGTACGATCTTTAATGCGCACATAACACTTAGGCTGTGGTTCATCGGATAATTGCACAAAATGCGGTTTATCGATACTAGGAAATATATGATAAACTAAAATAGCTCTTTGAGAATCAATTTCAACTCGATAATTGGTATAGGAAAAAACAGGAAAACAATACTTCTCAATGGCACGATCTAATAGGAATTGTTCTTCATCCACAAACTTCACTCCTTGTACCTGGCCCTCATCACTTACCCCAACTAAGAGCGTCCCTCCGTCTGTATTGGCAAAAGCTACCATTTCCTTGATAATCTTTTCTGGAAATTTAACTTTCATTTTAAACTCCAAGCGATGCCCTTCACCTTGCTTTACCAAGCTTTTTATTGCTTTCAAGTCCAAAAAAGGAGATTTATCATCCTCCATTCCCTCATTCATCCAAATCTCTGAGCCTTGATACATCCTACTTTGTTTATTGTGATGAATTTACAAAAGATTTATTTCCTTCATATGAAGTCTTGTAAATCTTTTTAAAATCAAGTATAGCAATTCAATAGACATTGTGTATTTTTGTGAAAATTTTAAGAGTATGGATATTTCAACCATTGAAAAAGCCTTATTAAATCTCTCCCTAGAAGAACGATTGCAGGTATTAACTCAATTATTCCCTCAGGAGAAAATTGTATTTTCTACTTCTTTTGGACAAGAAGATCAGGCTATTTTATATGCCATTGCTAGCCAATCTCTTCCCATTCACCTGTTCACTTTAGATACAGGCCGTCAATTTCAAGAGTCCTATGAGTTAATGGATTTGACAAGCAGAAAGTATCAAATTACGATTGATACTTATTTCCCAAAAACGGAATCGGTAGAGAAACTAGTCAAGGAAAAGGGCTTCAACTCATTTTATAGTTCGGTAGAAAACAGAAAAGAATGTTGCTTTATTCGTAAAATGGAACCTTTATCCCGAGCTTTGCAAGGAGCAAAAGTTTGGATTACTGGATTACGAGCTGAGCAATCTGAAAACAGAGCCAATATGCCTATTGTAGAATGGGATGAACAAAGAAAATTGATCAAAATTAACCCTTTGATTGATTGGACATTTGATGAATTAAATCAATATTTAGTTGACCATAAAATACCGCAAAACCCATTGCACAAAAAAGGATTTATCTCCATTGGCTGCGCACCTTGTACTCGAGCCATTGCTGAAGGAGAGCATCCAAGGGCAGGAAGATGGTGGTGGGAAAACTCCCAAAAAGAATGTGGTTTACACGCCTAATTTATTATCCATTTTATGACAAATTCAACCATTAAGGACAAAATAGGACAGTTTCCAAGAAAATTGGAGGATGAATCTATTTATATTATGCGTGAAGTTGCCGCCCAATTTGAGCGTCCCGCTTTACTATTTTCTGGAGGTAAAGATTCCATTACCTTAGTTAGATTAGCCCAAAAAGCATTTTTCCCAGGGAAAATTCCTTTCCCCTTGGTACATATAGATACGGGACATAACTTCCCTGAAACCATTGAGTTTAGAGATTGGCTGGCCAAGGAAACAGGAGCTGAGCTAATTGTACGTTATGTACAAGATTCCATTGACCAGGGAAAAGCCAAAGAAGAAACAGGCAAATATGCCTCCCGTAATGTGCTACAAACAGTCACTTTATTAGATACTATCGAAGAATTTAAATTCGATGCCTGTATCGGTGGAGCCAGAAGAGATGAAGAAAAAGCGAGAGCTAAAGAACGTATCTTTTCTGTTCGCGATGATTTTGGCCAATGGGATGCCAAAAGACAAAGACCTGAACTATTTGATATGTTAAATGGTCGTATTGCTGTTGGCGAAAATGTACGTGTTTTCCCTATTTCCAATTGGACAGAGTTAGACGTGTGGAATTACATTAAAGAAGAAAAAATGGAAATCCCAAGCATTTATTTCTCACACCAACGCCAAGTTATTGAGCGCGATGGGATGCTTTGGGCTGATTCAGAATACTTGAATAAAGAAGCCGATGAAATTCCATTTGAAGCCACTGTTCGCTTTAGAACAGTCGGAGATATGACATGTACTGCTGCTGTCGAATCAGATGCAGTAGAAATTGACATCATCATTGAAGAGATTTTATCAGCGGAAATTTCAGAACGCGGGGCCCGTATCGACGATAAGCGCTCCGAGGCCGCCATGGAAAAAAGAAAGCAACAGGGATATTTTTAATAGGAGAGAGAAAGGAATATGGATATTTTACGCATAGCTACTGCAGGTTCTGTAGATGATGGAAAAAGTACATTGATTGGTCGATTATTGTATGAAACCAATTCAATTACTAAAGATAAAATTGAAGCATTGGAAAGTGCTTCCAAAAGAAAAAGATTAGATTTTTTAGATCTTTCTCTTTTAACAGATGGTTTAATAGCGGAAAGAGAACAAGGCATCACCATCGATGTGGCGCACATTTATTTCTCCACACCCACGCGCAAATACATCATTGCAGATACTCCTGGTCACGTAGAATATACGCGTAACATGGTTACGGGTGCTTCGAATGCCAAAGTCTCTTTAATCTTAGTGGATGCTCGTCAAGGTGTTGTAGAACAAACCGCCAGGCATCTATCCATTGCGGCTTTACTACGAATTCCCAAAGTCATCATTTGTGTAAATAAAATGGATTTGGTTCAATACGATGAAGCCAAATTTGAAGCCATCAAAGAAAGCTTACGTTCTTTAGTTGCCCAAACCACCTTTGTAGGTCAAGAAATTAGCTTTTTACCTATTTCTTCTTTGTTTGGACAAAACATCACCCAAGCAGCAGATAAAATGCCTTGGTATCAAGGAAACACCTTGTTAGGGGAATTAGAAGCATTTGAATTTGCTGAAAGCCTCGCCCATGCTCCAGCCCGTTTTCCTGTTCAATGGGTAATACGCCCTAAAACAGAAGAATACCACGACTACCGAGGTTATGCTGGAAAAATTAGTTCAGGAACTTTTCAAGTTGGGGATGTAATCAAAGCATTGCCTACAGGACAAGAAAGCACCATTGCATCCATTGAAAAATTTGGTGAGCAATTAGAGCGTGCCGAAGCAGGTGATTCGGTTGTTATTACCTTAACGACTGATGTTGACATTTCACGCGGAAACTCTTTGGTATTAGCCTCTGATACCCAAGCTCCACAATTAAAAGATTTTGCAGCTCATATATGCTGGTTGGACCATCAAGCATTAAGTCCTGGGAAAACCTACTTATTACAACACGGAGTCAACTTGACCAAAGCCAAAATCTCACAAATTACTGAGCGATTGGATGTAGTGGCACAAACATCTAGCCAAGATGTGGATTCCATGAAACTCAATGAAATTGGAGGAATTCAGTTACGGACTGCCCAGCCTATCATGGCTGATGTCTATGCAGAAAATCCTTCTAATGGCGCTTTTATATTAATTGATGAGTTCTCGAACTCAACTGTCGGAGTAGGTTTCGTCAAATAAACCTATTCGTATTTTTTGGGGGCGTACAAGAAACCGAAAGCTTCTGCGCCCTCTTTTTCATGCACTTCATGGTGTACATAATGTGCTTTAATCAAGCGTTTTAAATAGGTATTTTTTGTCTTAAACTTGATTTTGATTCTTCTGTGTACGATGATATCATGAAAGATGAAATAGCATAACCCATAGGTTGCTATCCCTAAGCCAATCCACAATAAGGGTCTATAAGCTTCCATTTCAGCACCTATGATAATGGTTAAGGTTGACATGACGCCAAATACCACCGAAAACAAATCATTTTTTTCCAACACATTTTTATGATGGACATGGTGCGACTCATGCCAATTCCACATGATACCGTGCATGATGTATTTGTGGGTAAACCAGGCCATTCCCTCCATGAATAAAAAAGTTCCTAGCCACAATAGTATTTCCATGATTTCCGTTTTCAATTTCAACCGAAATTACATCGAATTGTTTTAATATTCCACCTTCCTCTTTGAGCTAAATCAATTATCTTTGTAGGCTATAATGAAACCGTTCGAGGAAAACGGTCAGACCCTTCGTTTATGATTGACAAAAATTACGCCCCCCAAGAAATAGAGCAAAAATGGTATGCCTTCTGGTTGGAAAATAAGCTATTCGCTTCTAAACCCGATCCGAATAAAGAAGCCTATACCATTGTCATCCCTCCACCCAATGTTACGGGAGTTTTGCACATGGGGCATATGTTAAACAATACCATCCAAGACGTGCTAATTCGTAAAGCACGTATGGAAGGAAAAGAGGCTTGTTGGGTACCAGGAACAGACCATGCCTCCATCGCCACCGAAGCCAAAGTGGTAGCGATGTTGAAAGAAAAAGGCATAGAGAAAAAAGATATTAGTCGAGAAGAATTTCTAACATATGCCTTTGAGTGGAAAGATAAGTATGGCGGAATTATTCTTGATCAATTAAAAAAACTAGGTGCTTCTTGTGATTGGGACCGTACTCGTTTCACCATGGAGCCCAAATTATATAAGGCTGTTATCGATACTTTTGTTCGTTTATACAACAAAGGCTTGATTTACAGGGGTGTGCGAATGGTCAATTGGGACCCTCAAGGTAAAACAGCTTTGTCTGATGAAGAAGTTATCTACAAAGACGTTCAAGCCAAATTATATCATATCCAATATCCATTGGTAGATGGTTCAGGACATGTTACCATAGCGACTACTCGACCAGAAACCATCATGGCTGATGCCGCCATTTGTGTCAATCCAACAGATGAGCGCTACCTTTCCCTGCATGGTAAAAAAGTTTTTATTCCTTTAATCAATCGTGAAATCAGCATCATACCTGATGAGTATGTAAGTACAGACTTTGGTACTGGCTGCCTTAAAGTAACACCGGCACATGATCTAAATGACTATGAACTAGGCATTAAGCATAAATTACCTGTTATTGATATCATTGACGACAACGGTGCATTAAATGAAAAGGCCGTTTTATTTGTCGGCGTGGATCGCTTTGAAGCCAGAAAACGCATTGTTAAACAATTAACGGAAGAAGGTTATTTAATTCAAACTGAAGAATACAAGTCCACTATTGGTACATCTGAACGTACTGGAGCGGTTATTGAGCCGAAGCTTTCCTTGCAATGGTTTTTGAAAATGGAGGATATGGCGAAACCTGCCTTGGAAAATGTCATGAATGACAACATCCAATTGCATCCAGCCAAATTTAAAAATACCTACCGTTCTTGGATGGAAAATGTGCACGATTGGTGTATTTCACGTCAATTGTGGTGGGGCCAACAAATCCCCGCTTTTTACTTGCAAGATGGAACGCTGATTGTGGCGAAAGATAAGAAAGAAGCCTTACGCATAGCTCGAGATAAATACCAGCTATTTGCTTTGGTAGAAGATGATTTAACCCAGGATCCGGATGTATTGGACACATGGTTCTCTTCTTGGTTATGGCCAATTTCTGTTTTTGATGGTATCGAAAATCCAGATAATGAAGAAATCAACTACTACTACCCTACCAATGATTTAGTTACAGGTCCCGATATCTTATTCTTTTGGGTAGCTCGTATGATCATGGCAGGATATGAGTGGAGAGGTGAATTACCTTTCAGAAATGTGTATTTAACGGGTATAGTACGCGATAAACAGGGCCGTAAAATGTCTAAGTCTTTGGGCAACTCACCGGACCCATTGGAATTGATTGAGAAATTTGGAGCAGATGGAGTACGTTCGGGTTTATTGTTCTCTGCGCCAGCAGGAAACGATTTATTATTTGATGATAAATTGTGCGAACAAGGGAGAAATTTCTCTAATAAAATTTGGAATGCCTTCCGTTTTTTAAAAGGATTAGAAATTCAGGATGGGCCATCCTTGCCAGAACATGTGTTGGCTACAGAATGGTTTGAGTCTAAAATATCTCAAACGATACTAGATGTACAAGATCATTTTCAAAAATTCCGTATTTCGGATGCCCTATTAAGCATTTATAATTTGGTATGGGATGATTACTGTGCCAAATATTTGGAGATTATCAAACCTCCATACCAAAGTCCTATTGCATCAGAAACCTTAGCTACGGCCTTAGGTTTGTTTGATCAATTGATGCGTTTATTACATCCATATATGCCATTTATTACAGAAGAAATTTGGCAAAATATGGAAGAAAGAAAAGGTGGAATCAGTATTTGTAAATCTGAATTCCCGAAAGCGAAACCTGTCCAAGCTCCCATCATTGCTCAGTTTGATGCTTTGTTTGAGATTGTGACTAAAATCCGTGAAATCAGAAATTCCAAACAAATTTCACCTAAAGTGGCTTTGAGTTTATGCATTAAGTCGGAACAGCCACAAGCCTATGCTTCACTTGAAGCTATACTGGTTAAATTGGCGAATTTAGATTCGGTCGTATTCATTCAAGAATCTATTTCAGAGGCTCAAACTTTTGTAGTAAAATCGGATCAGTTCTTTGTTCCATTAGCCAACGACGAGGATCCTGCAGTATTAAAAGAAGAATCTGAAAAGGAGTTAGTTTATTTAGAAGGATTTAAAAAATCGGTAGAAGCAAAATTAGCTAATGAAAAATTCGTTCAGAATGCGAAAGCGGATTTGGTTGAAAGAGAAAGACAAAAACTTTCGGATGCTGAAAATAAAATCAAATCCTTGAAAGAGTTATTAGCCCGTTTAAGCTAGATGAAAAACCATAAACGTTGTTTGGGATTCTTATTGCTATTGATTTCCTCTTTTTTCATGGGCTCTTGTGGAAGCAAGGATGAAAATAAGGAAATTAAAATCAAGGCCCCTGCCATTCAGTTGGATATTCAGCGTTTAGATCAATCGATTGCAAATAGTCAAAATGTCCAGCAAATTGACAGCATCCTTCGTAAGCATCCTGAGGTTTTACAGGCTTATTTTTCTGTTGGAACAAATCGATCTTCAGAATTAGCAAAAAATTTCTTTGCTCTTTTCCAAAACCCTGCCCTTCGGAAGTTTTATGAACAGAGCCAAGAGGCAGCCTATTTTGGAGGCAAAGTATTGGAAAAAGAATTGCAAGCTGCATTTCAAGAAATAAAGAATGAGTTTCCACAAGCTAAAATCCCAAAAATCAGAACTGTATTTACTGGATTTGGTGCTGTAGGAAATTTCAAAACGCAACATTTAGTAGTTAGTGATAGTCTAATTGTCATTGGTTTAGATTATTTCATGGGAAAAAATGGGTTGTATCTCCCACAGAATGTATATGACTACCAATTAAGGCGCTTAGAGCCTAGAGCACTAGTGGGTCAAATTTTACTATTGTATGCAGGATATTTCAATCAACACGAGGCAGAAAATGCCACCATGCTCAGTGATATGATTTGGTATGGGAAAAGCTATGCATTTGCCAAAAATATGGCTCCAGCCTTAGCGGATAGCTTGTTATTTGGGTATACACAAACGGAATTAGCTGAATCAGAAATGTTCCAACAAGAAATTTGGGAACATTTTATTGATCAATCCTTGTTGTACAAACAGGATGAATTCACCAAAGCT
Source organism: Aquirufa aurantiipilula (assembly GCF_019923745.1). Taxonomy (GTDB): domain Bacteria; phylum Bacteroidota; class Bacteroidia; order Cytophagales; family Spirosomataceae; genus Aquirufa; species Aquirufa aurantiipilula. The sequence continues at coordinate 4,385 of NZ_JAANOG010000004.1, read as the reverse complement.
AAATACCTAGGAGAAAGACCTAAAACCATTGAAATAGGTCCAGCATGTCCAGGCTCTATTGGTCGATGGTTAGGTTGGAAAATCATTGATGCTTATCAAAGTAATCATCCAAAAGAAAATTTGGCAGAAGTAATGGCAAAACCAGATGCCAATCAACTATTCCAGGCCTCAGGATATAGAGGTAAAGCGAAAGAATAAACATATGGCTAAGAGACACGAGAAATTTGGAGAAGGAGCTGATCCTAAAGATGCCAAAAAAGTCAATAAAGAAGGAATTCGCAAAGCATTACGTATATACAAATTTATTTTACCGTATAAATGGACTTTCGTAGCAGGAATGTTCTTTTTATTTTTCTCCAATTTAACCACCTTGAGTTTCCCGTTATTGATTGGAGAAATGACCAAGGTAATGGAAGGCAAATCGCAGTTTTCCATCAATCAGGTAACCATCTTCTTTTTTTCCATACTAGTTGTACAAGCAGTTTTATCTTTTTTTAGGATTTACACCTTTGCTCAAGTGTCGGAAAAAGCGATGCGTGATGTTCGTCAACATCTGTATTCCAAAATCATTACGCTCCCTATCTTTCAATTTGAAAAACGCCGGGTGGGTGAAATGATGAGTAGAATAACCTCTGATATTACTCAATTACAAGATGTACTTTCCATTACATTGGCAGAATTTTTCAGACAAATCTTTACACTTGTTGGAGGGATAGCCTTGATAACCTATATCTCTTGGAAGCTTACCTTATTCATGTTGGCAACATTTCCCGTATTGGTGATTGCGGCTTTAGTTTTTGGTCGATTTATCCGCAAAGTTTCCAAAAAATCTCAGGATGAATTAGCCTCTACCAACATCATTGTGGAGGAGACTTTTCAATCCATTCAAGCAGTTAAGTCCTTTACCAATGAAAAATGGGAGGTTAATCGGTATACCCAATCATTAAATTTAGTAGTTGAGCAGGCTTTAAAGGCTGCAACCTTCCGGGGAGGCTTTGTTAGCTTTATCATTTTTGCCCTATTTGGTGGTATCGTTGGCGTAGTATGGTATGGCGCGCAATTGGTTTCATCTGGAGATTTAATTTTAGCGGAATTATTAACTTTTATATTTTATACGGCATTCATTGGAGGTTCTGTGGGTGGACTGGGTGACATTTATGCTCAGTTACAAAAAACCATTGGGGCATCAGAACGAATTTTAGAAATCTTAGATGATCCATCGGAAATAAACATGGAAAAGGAATCTGACCTAGAAATTCCTTTTGGCAAGATTGACGTAAAAGATTTACATTTTACCTACCCTGGCAGACCCAATGTCCCTATTTTAAAAGGAATTACTTTCTCCATTGAACCAGGAGAAAAAGTGGCCATTGTAGGTAGTTCAGGAACTGGTAAATCCACTTTGGCTCAGTTGTTCATGCGTTTTTATGAACCAAATTCTGGTACAATTGCCTTGAGTAATCAAGAGATACAATCATTTGACGTGAGTGATTGGAGAAAATTAGTGGCATTGGTACCACAAGAAGTTTTATTATTTGGAGGAAGTATCCGTGAAAACATTGCTTATGGTAAGCCAGGAGCATCTATGGAAGAAATTGAGAAAGCTGCAGAATTAGCCTTTGCTAAACAATTCATTGAATCCTTTCCAGAAAAATGGGATACGATGGTTGGAGAACGAGGAGTTAAATTATCTGGTGGGCAAAGGCAGCGTATTGCAATCGCTCGAGCCATTTTAAAAAACCCTAAGTTCTTATTGTTGGATGAAGCAACGAGTGCTTTAGATTCAGAGTCGGAAAAGTGGGTTCAATCCGCTTTGGAAGAGTTAATGAAGAATCGTACCAGTTTGATCATTGCACATCGCTTATCGACCATTCGTTCTGCTGATAAAATCATAGTGATGCAAGAAGGTCAGATCGTTGAAACAGGTAATCATGAGGAATTGATGAACTTGAACGATGGAATTTATCAAAAAATGGTCAAATTGCAGTCTGATCATATCTAATACGATGGAGCAAAAAGCACTTAGTCTATCTGACTTTGACCTTCGACCTACTCCTTGTCGAATGGAGGTACTTGGTTTATTGCAGTCACATGATTATGCTTTAAGTCAGGGAGATATTGAACAGGAATTAAGTAGTCAATTTGATCGTGTTACGGTGTATCGTACACTTAAAACGTTCCTAAGTCAAGGACTAATCCATAAAGTATTAGATGATATTGGAGGTATCAAATATGCGCTGTGTAAAGAGTTATGTCATCAGGGAGGACATGCTCATCAACATGATCATGTGCATTTCAAATGCGACCAATGTGGGCAAACTACATGTTTGGAATTGGTACATATACCTAGCATTAGTTTACCAGCCAATTTTACAAAAAAAGAAAGTAATCTACTGATACAGGGAATTTGCAATTTGTGCAATCAAGCTTAATTAGCTAGTTTCTTTTGAAGTAGTTCGAGACAATTAGGATTAATTTTGTAACGCTTCTGTCTTCGATCTTCTTCAGAATTCACTCGAATGATGCTATTCTTTTCCCCTGTTAATAAAGTAAGTGTTTGATTCACTTGGTTAATCATGGCACTTCTTCTATAGCGTTGCGTATCAAATGCCAAATTCTCAATATCCAGAATCCGATTAACCTCATCAATGGCTAATCCATCTTCTTTTTGATTTTCAAGAATTGATTTCAGTAAACGTAAAGAGGTAAGATCAATGTCCAATTTGGCATCTTGAATGGGAGAATCGCTTGCCATAGCTTTCTTGCGCTTTGGTTTAATTCTCTTCATGAATAGAATAAGAATAGAGGCCAAAAGGAGTAAAATAACACCATAAAACCAGTCGCTTTGATACCAAGGCAAATCTGTCAAGTAACCGATAAAGGTGGCACGAGAAGCTAATTCATCAAAGTTTATAAGTAAAAAAGTATCAGAAGAAGTAGGATTGGGATTTTGCAAAACCGTTAATAATAAAGGCCCATTTCTAAAGGTACTTGGATTTTGCGGTTGAGAAACTCCCAAGGCAATACGTGCATACTTAAGCTCGAGATCATTATATTCTAATACCTCAAAATTACGGGGGTTAATAAAATAATATTTATGAATGCCATTTTTGTTACTAGAAGGTTCAAATACAAAATACTTACCGGTATAGAATAAATGTTGTCTATCATCATAGCTGTATTCTTCCAAAATTTGCTTAATGATAGGATGAGTAATTTCTCCCAATTTTTTCCAGGTTTTAGTGAAAAATGAAAATTGGTAAATTGTTTGATCCAGTTTCAATTTTCCATAATCATCACTTACATCCGTGAAATAATTAGAAAATGATACGATAACATCTTTTTCAGGAATAAAAGAGACGAACCCGTGGTACATACCAGCGGGAGATTGACCCTTTGAATTAGTAGCTTCCCATTCTTTGGTTTTTTTATCAAAATAAATCAAATGGTTGTTAGTTCTCCAGAAACCATATCCTCCTAAAGAAAATATCTCATCTCCTCTAAAAAAGCGGTATGCCAAACAATTGTCGCCACGGTAATAGGTATCGTCTTTTCGTTTCAACTGAAAATCCGTAAGATCAACCACATAAATTTGATTGGTACATTCCTGAAAGATATGAATACGGTTGGTGTTTTTCTTTTGTAAGACCGTAAATTCAGCGGTCTTCATAAAATCAGGGTGATAGGTGGAATCAGTGCTAAGGCTGTGATAGAAAACCCAAATTGAATTGGAATCTAATCGAGCGATTTCTTTTTTGTATAAATCAATACGGTATGCTTGATGGTCTACATTACTTAAATAATAGGCGAATTGATTAGCCCTGATATAAGAAGGGAAAATAAAAAGAAACAATAAGAGGCAGCAATGCTTCATACCGTAAATGTATTAAATAAATAAAATAAGGCTCTAAATGAATTGATTAAAAGGTAAGGTATTTAAAAATATAGACAAGAGGGGAGAAATGTAAATGGTAAATGGTTAATGATGAATTATAAATAGATTCATTCTACATTCTACATTTCCCTAATCACTAAACCCTAATAATAAAAAAAGCCCACTAGAAGACTAGCGGGCTTGATAATAATAACTTGGAGCTTACTTACTTTCCCGGGTTTGATCCCAGTATCATCAGCGGTGCGGGGCTTAACTTCTCTGTTCGAGATGGGAAGAGGTGAACACCCGTCCTATCGGCTCCATAAATCTTGCAAGGTTTTAGCCTTTTTCCATATTGTGAGATAAAATAAACAGTCGTTGCATTTTTTTTATAAAAGTAAGCTTTCGGGTAATTAGTACTACTCGACTTTGACATTACTGCCTTTACATCTGTAGCCTATCGACCGTGTCGTCTACACGGACCCTTCATGGAATACTCATCTTCAGGTCA
>NZ_JAANOG010000046.1 GCF_019923745.1 Aquirufa aurantiipilula | reverse complement strand
TAACAGTTACCGCGAAAGATGCAAGTGGTAATACGGCTACTAGCTACACAGGAGCTAAAAATATTACATTCTCTGGAGCAGCCAGTTCAACAAGTCCTGCCACCGCACCAACGGTAGCGAGCACGGATTTTGGAACAGCCACTAGCTTGACCTTTACTGCGGGTGTGGCATCTGGGTCAATGATTCTCTACAAAGCAGAATCAGCTACGGTGAATGCGAGTGATGGCACGATCAACTCGAATACAGGAGGAACATTGAATGTAACGGTGAGTCCATCAACAATGACGAAGTTGGCAGTGAGCTTAACAAGTCCACAGGTCAATGGTACCGCCTTTACAGGAACGAATACCTTAACGGCACAAGATGCTTATGGTAATACAG
>NZ_JAANOG010000045.1 GCF_019923745.1 Aquirufa aurantiipilula | reverse complement strand
TTGACACCAAGGAAAAAACAGCCTATTTAAGTCTAATAACCGACACTTTTTCTAGAAAAATCATGGGCTATCATCTTCATGAAACACTGCATACAGATGGGGTTGAAATGGCGTTAAAAGATGCTCTTAAGAGGCGTAAAACAAATCATCCTTTAATTCATCATTCCGATAGAGGAATCCAATATTGCGCTTCACAATACCAAAATCTGTTAAGGAAAAATCACTTACTCCTTCGATGACAGATGGCTACGACTGTTACCAAAATGCTTTAGCGGAACGTATTAATGGAATTCTAAAAGGTGAATTCTTAATAGTCAAGCCAAAAGATTTTAAACAAGCTAAAATAATGATTAAACAAGCTATAAAACATTACAATAACAAAAGACCTCACTTAGCT
>NZ_JAANOG010000044.1 GCF_019923745.1 Aquirufa aurantiipilula | reverse complement strand
TTACCTCTTCATCTTCATCTCCTGTGGCTGGGGCTACAGTAACCATCACCGCTCAATTGGCGGATGCTAACAACAACCCAGTAAGTACTTCTGGACAAACCGTTACTTGGACTAAGTCTGATGCTAACGGTAGTTTTGCTACAGCTACTTCGACTACCAATGCAAGTGGTGTGGCAACAGTTGTATTCACCACACATACCGTGGCTGGAACTTCAACTACAGTTACAGGTACTACTTCGGCTATCACAGGTACTTCGTCTACCATTACTACAGTAGCTGGTACGGCTAGTAAATATTTGGTTACTTCTTCATCTTCATCTCCTGTGGCTGGCGCTACAGTAACCATCACCGCTCAATTGGCGGATGCTAACAACAACCCAGTAAGTACTTCTGGACAAACCGTTACTTGGACTAAGTCTGATGCTAACGGCA
>NZ_JAANOG010000043.1 GCF_019923745.1 Aquirufa aurantiipilula | reverse complement strand
TGTACAACTTCATGTTGGTCGTCACAGCTCCTGATGCAAATGTCAAGGCTGTCGTTGTTCCAAAGGCAATATCTGTTGCGGCACTGTTGGTTACCTTAGCCGTCGTTACTGGTGCTGTTGAACTCGTTGCTCCTGAGAAAGTTAAGTTCTTTGAGCCTGTATAGCCTGTCGCTGTGTTTCCACTCGCATCCTTGGCCGTAATCGTAATGGAATTGCTGGTTCCGGCCGTTTGTGTGCCTGTTCCTGTTACCACTAATTTTGTCGCTGCTCCTGGACTAATCGTGACACTTGAACTGGTTACTGCTGTTCCAGATGCTGGGGTAAACGTAAAGGTTCCTGCTCCTGAAGCTCCGGTATAAGTAATACCATCCGTGGTTAAATTAGCCACTCCACTCGTAAAATCACCAGCTTGATTCAATATATTACTTGCTCCCGATCCTAAACCTGTCACCGTTCCTCCCAAGGAATTCGTCACCGTTACATTGTT
>NZ_JAANOG010000042.1 GCF_019923745.1 Aquirufa aurantiipilula | reverse complement strand
ACAGTACCACCTAAAGTACCTGTACCTGTTTTACGAGTTAAGGTGACAGTACCATCTAATGTAGCATTCACTGGATTGCCATTGGCATCCGTTAAGGTTACTGTTACGGCAAAACCAGTACCAGCAGTTTGTTGAACGATGTTGCTTACGACTAATTTAGTTGCGCTACCAGCCGTGTATGTGATGGTAGATTGAGTTTGAGAACCCGTACCACTTTTCACTTGAGCAGCACCTAAGGTAGCTACGAAAACTCCTGAACCAGCGGTATTAGGAGCCGTTACGGTAGCAGAGTAAGTACCATTACCGTTATCGGTCACAGAACCAATGGTACCTGAACCCGAAGATTTAGTGATGGTTACTGTAGCACCACCAGCAGTTAAGTTATTTCCATTGGCATCTTTTGCCGTAACAACTAATACTTGTGTAGATCCATCAGCTACAATACTAGCCGAAGTAGGAGTTAAGGTAGAAACAGCTGCATCAGCTGCACCCGCCACTACTGTAAA
>NZ_JAANOG010000041.1 GCF_019923745.1 Aquirufa aurantiipilula | reverse complement strand
CAAGCTGGAGATGAAAGCCAATAAGAGGGATAATAATCCCGATTAAACTTGGGGGATTAGCTCAGCTGGCTAGAGCACCTGCCTTGCACGCAGGGGGTCAACGGTTCGAATCCGTTATTCTCCACCACTGTTGAATAACACAGGGGTCAACGGAATTGCATTCCGCGTTGAATCCGTTATTCTCCACCACTGTTGAATAACACAGAAATTAACAGAAGGCCGTCAGGTTTAGATGTTATTCCGTTATTCTCCACCAGAGTAAAGCATTAGACAAACGAGTTTAATGAAAATTTAGAGTAAGGTTTAAATGCAAACGATGATTGATGAGTCGATGTAGCACATCATTTATAATGTATCATTTACCATTTAAAATTATACCCCTCCCTCCTACTTCAACGGAAGTATAAATTTGGGAAACGATGTAGAGTATCTTAATTTATTAAGAGATTTTACACAAGGTTCTTTGACATATTGTGAGAATAAAGTAAAGAGTAAGAGCAAAAATAGATAGCGATTGCCTTCGGGCATGAAG
>NZ_JAANOG010000003.1 GCF_019923745.1 Aquirufa aurantiipilula | reverse complement strand
AAAGCAGAACGCATCAATGGCATTATTAAAAACAATTATTTACGGCATCGTAAAATCAATAACTTCGAAATGCTAGTCAAGGAAGTTGACCGCGCAGTATCACTTTATAATCTAGAAAAGCCACATACTGAGTTAAATAAAATGTCTCCTATTGCATTTGAAAAAAAACTACTAAATTTAAATCAAGCTATAAGCTAAATACCTAAAATACTTGAATATGAATCAAGTATAAGTGACACAAAACGGTCAACGTCATTCAGGCATTCACAATTTATAATCCATCATCCATAATCCATAATTTATACTCTATAATTCATCATTTATTATTGCAACATTGTTGCAATAATAAAATCTCTTTGTATATTTGCAACAGTATTGCAAAAAGATCCTCCTATGAAAAGTAATTTTGTATATGTATTCTTTTTTACACTCGTATTATTTTCTTGTAAGAAAGATCCAGCTGTAGAACCTACAGATGATAACGAATTAATAACCACCGTAGAATTGGAATTTACCAATAGCAAAAATGTCACGAAAACATTTTCCTTTCAAGACCTTGATGCTAATTCTATTACCCCTCCTGACAAATTTGAATCCATTGTTTTGGATGCAAATGAAAATTATGACATGGAGGTGAAAGTATACGATGAATCAAGAAAACCTCGTGTCGATGTGACCGAAAAAATTGAAGAAGATGCCGAAGCCCATTTGTTTGTATACAAAGTAACTCCAGCTTCTTTATTCTCTCTTAAGGCGAAAGACAAGGATAAAAATAATTTACCAGTTGGATTAAAGAATACGGGTAAAACCCAAGGTAAAGGTGTTGGTAAATTGCATGTTATATTAAAACATCAGCCTCCAGCTAATGGGAAAAGAACAAAAAATGGCGATGAGGAAATTGGGTCAACGGATATTGATTTAGAATTTAAATTAGAAATTAAGTAGTTATTTAAATATCTAAATAATGAAAAGATATAAACATTTATTGGGCATTGAAAAGATGGGCTTATTTTTCTCCATAGCCTGTGCCATTCATTGCATGACGTTGCCCATCTTTTTATTCTTTGCTCCCTATATTGCTAGTAGCTTTGCTTTTACTTCTACTTTTGAATGGATTTTGGTCTCTACCAGTTTTTTATTGGCTTTGATTTTATTGTTTCAAGACTTTAAAAGACACCGTAAACCTTTACCTATGATTTATCTAGGATTAGCTGTCCTAGTTAAAGTGATTGAAGTTAGTATGAGCAAGAATTCTTTTGATTGGGCTTTTGGTCTGCTCCTAGGTATTTTTATTTCAATTGCCTATTGGGTTAATTACAAACATAAAGTCGCTTGTACGTGTAAAATCAAGCACCAAGTCTAGCTTTCCTATCCTTTTTTGTATCTTTACAGACTATTGATGACCTAATTATTTCAAATCTGTGAGTACATTTCAATCTACTATCTATCAACCGGTTATTGGTCTTGAAATCCATGCACAACTGCAAACGGATTCCAAAATATTCGCCAGCGATGCTGTCCGATTTGGTAGAGAGGCTAATACCTTAATTTCTCCCATTAGTTTAGGTCATCCGGGAACCTTACCTTTTTTGAACAAAAGAGTTGTTGAATATGCGATTAAAATGGGGATTGCCATTGGATCTGACATAAATGAGTGGCAATATTTTGACCGTAAAAATTATTTTTATCCTGACCTTCCAAAGGGCTATCAAATCACCCAAGATAAAACACCTATTTGCATTGGTGGGAAAATTAAAGTTAAGTTAAAATCTGAAGAGAAATTCATTTCTTTCCACCATATCCATTTGGAAGAAGATGCTGGAAAATCAATGCATGAGGGCGATAATCCATTTAGTTTTATTGATTACAATAGAGCTGGCACACCATTAATTGAAATGGTAACAGACCCGACCTTGCATTCTTCGGAAGAAGCATTTGCTCTTGTTTCTGAAGTTCGTAAACTAGTTCGTTATTTGGGTATTTGTGACGGTAATATGGAAGAAGGATCCTTACGAGCCGACGTTAATATATCACTGAGACCCATTGGTACAGAAAAACTAGGGACCAAAGTGGAAATCAAAAACATGAATTCCATTCGAAATATTCAGCGGGCAATTGAATTTGAATGCACACGCCAAGCAGCTATGATAGATGCTGGAGAAACCATCATTCAAGAAACACGTACATTCGATGCACATACGGGTAAAACATCCAGTATGAGGGTTAAAGAAACAATGAATGACTATCGTTATTTCCCTGAACCTGATTTAGCGCCATTGCACATTAGCCAAGAATGGATTAATGAAGTAAGAGCAAGCATGCCTTTACTGCCATGGGAACAAGAACAAGAGCTCGTGGATCAGTTTGGTTTACCTGCCTATGACGCACATTTTTTGGCAGATTCCAAGGAAATGGCTTTGTATTTTAAAGAAGCGGCAAACTTTACCAAAGCCTATAAAGCATTATCCAATTGGCTTATGGGGCCAGTAAAATCCCACATGAATGAGAGTTTATTGCACATTCAAGACTTTGAAATAAGTCCTAAAAACCTAGCTGAGATAGTCGACCTAGTAGAATTAGGCAGCATCACCCATAATTTAGCAGCACATCAATTATTCCCACTTTGTTTGCAAGAAAGGTCCAAAAGTCCGAAACAATTAGTGGATGAAAATGGCTGGGCTTTAGTTGATAATAATGATGAGTTAAACAATTTCGTTCAAGAAGTAATTCAAGCTTTTCCAGATAAAGTAAAAGAATACCATAAAGGTAAAAAAGGCCTAATAGCTTTATTTATTGGAGAAGTGATGAAAAAATCAAAAGGTAAAGCTGATCCCAAACTAGTGAATCAATTAGTTCAAGAAGCCTTGGCCCAATAAACCATAACTATGAACCGTATTTGCCTACTTGCTTTTATTTTTATATCGTTTGCCTTGCAGGCTCAGGAGTTTACTATTCAAGTAAAAGTCAAGCAAATAGTCCCACAAAGAAAAGTATATTTAGAATTTCTTAATGGTCGGGGGCAAGCCATCAAAATTGACTCTTTAAGTCCAGATCAAAATAATAGTGTAGTTTTTCGTGGAAAGGTATTGGAAAATGGTGGATTCTACATTGTTAATTTTTATGATATAGCCAATCCTCAAAAGATTATGGTCATCTTAGAGGGAAATGAGAAAGTTCAAATAGAGGCGGAAGGAGTAAATTTGCCTGATAAACCTGGTACTTACAGCGTAAGTGGGGAATCAATTAATATCAAAATGATGAACCAGGTTATGGCCATTTCCAAAGGCCTAGAAAAAAAGATCATTGCCTGGAATGCAGAAATCCAAAAAACACCTGCTTCTCAAACTAGGATTCAAAAGGAGTTCGAGACAGCTCAAAATCTTGCGCTAAGTCAGATAAAAGCATTAATTCCGCAAATGGGGACTAATTTAGTGGCACTTTGGACTACTAATTTCTTGCCAATTGAAACGGAGATGGCAACTTTAGAAATCATTGCAGATAAATTTCGAGTAGCTAGACCCAATCATGTTCAGATAAAACCATTTTTGGAAAATTTGAAACGGCTAAAAGGAGTCAGTGTAGGTTCCGAAGCCCCAGAAATTAGCCTTCCTTCACCTAGTGGAGAAAAAATTGCTCTCTCTTCATTACGTGGTAAATATGTATTGATTGATTTTTGGGCAAGTTGGTGTGGCCCATGCCGGAGAGAAAACCCCAATGTCATTAAAACTTATGCTCGTTTTAAAGACAAAGGTTTTGAGATTTTTGGGGTAAGTTTAGATCAGGATAAAAGTGCTTGGTTAAAAGCTATCGAAACCGATCAATTAACTTGGAAACATGTTTCTGATTTACAATACTGGAATTCAGTGGCAGCACAAGCTTACCAAGTTTCAGCTATTCCAATGACATTTATGTTAGATAAGGAAGGTAAAATTATGGCAAAAGGCCTTAGGGGAGCTAGTTTAGACCAATTTTTGGAGAATTTATTTAAAGGAAAATAGTACATGAAAATTGCTATCATAGGTTGCGGAAATATGGGAATGGCTTTTGCCAATTCTTTTATTCAATATAATTTGGTCAAGAAAGAAGACCTGTTGCTTATTGAAAAAAATAAGGAGAGGGGGGATATATTACAAGAACAAAAAGCTGGAGTGGTAGTAGATACTATTTCTGAGAAGATATCGTCTGTCAATTTGGTCATATTATCTGTTAAACCCCAGGATTACCCATCAGTCTCAGAGGAGTTGAAGCAATATTTACGACCAGGCCAATTGGTGCTTTCTATCATGGCTGGTATTCCCATTAAAAAGATACAGGAAAGTTTATCCTATCCTTTAATTATAAGGGCCATGCCCAATACTCCCGCATTGCTAGGTATGGGAATGACCGCATTTGCTTCAGCACCGGAAGTAGGATTGTCGGATATTCGGTTGGCTGAGAATTTGATTAATTCCACTGGCCGTGCCGTATTTTTAGAAGAAGAGAGTTTATTGGATGCTGTAACGGGTTTAAGTGGAAGTGGTCCTGCCTATTTCTTTTATTTGATTAAAAACATGATTGATGCAGGTGTAGCCATGGGCTTCGATCCTGCTATGTCGGCTTTATTGGTGAAACAAACTATGCTAGGATCCTATCACCTGATGCAAACCAGTGATAAATCATTGGATGAATTAATTCAGGCTGTAGCTTCCAAAGGAGGAACCACTGAAGCAGCTTTAAAGACCTTTGGTGAAAAAGAAGTAGGAGAAGGATTGCAAAAAGGTATTTTTGCTGCCAGAGACAGAGCTGTAGAATTAGCTAAATAATTTTTTGTTTAACTAAGCAGAGAATTTATTGTTTTGATATCCGTCCTAAGGATGATTATTTTAAAAAATTAAGCTTTCTTTAGGGCTTAATTTTATATACGAGGGTACTTTTTTTTAATAAGTTCTATGAGGGTTGTAAAGTACCACATAAAAAAACAGGATATTGATATTCAATCAGACTTGTTTTCAGGCATTTATACTATTTTAACACATACCATTGGTCCTAATCTTACTTTAGATGAAGCATTGGGAGGTTCATTTTGTTATCCAGTTCCAGATGAGGTGTTTATCTGGAGTTTCATGGTGAAAGATAAGATGGTCGGGTTTTGTTATTTTACCATTCTAAGCCACGAAGATTTAGTCATCATTCGATTAACCTTATCGGTAGAAAGAAATTATAGACATATCGTTAAAATGCCTTACCATGATTTCCTTTGGGAAATGATCTTCATCAAATTAAAGAATTTGTCGAAAAAGGTGGTATTTTATTCCAATCCAATCAATCCTATTATTTATTCAGTTATCAGAGAGTATACCAAAAACTTCTTACGTTACGAGAATAATGTCCCATCTCAAACGGCAACCATTAATAAGATTTATGATCTATTTGAAATAGAAAGGTACAGCCGTACTAGGAAGACTCCATTTAAAATGGAAGAAACAAGTTTGAATTTTGAGACTTTAAGGCATAGAAATAAATATGTCAATGATTTTTTAAACCAAAATCCAAACTTTAAACAAGGAACAGGATTGATCACAATGGTACCAGCTACCGTAGCCAATATGATTTATGCCGTAGTAAAAATGGCGAAGAAGCAATTCAATCCTTCTAAATCAAAATACAAGAAATAGTAATTTAGTTCAGTAAATTGATAATTTCCTGAAGGTGAAGGGCTCGGCTAATTTGTTCCCCATTGGGAGAGGAATTAGGATTACTGCTTGCAAATAATTGCTCGACCAAGGCATTCATTTCTTCGGCACTTAATTTTTTCTGTTGGTATCTGATAGCTGATCTGTTCGCCATTGCTTGGGCAATTTTTTCATTGCGATGTTTACTTAGATCGCTGGCTTCATGTTTGACTTGTTCCAATATTCCTTCCAACAAGGATTGTCCATCTTCTTCCCCTAAACCCGCGGGAATTCCTTTGACCCAGTATTTGCCCCCATCTTCTTGGGCGAGTTGAAACCCAAGGTAAAGCAAGTCTTCTTTGATTTCCTCTAAGATTAATTGGTCAGCCGGACTAATATGCAATAATTTGGGGAATAATAATTGCTGGGAAGCCCCATTTTTTCGCTGTAAATGATCCATGAATTGATCATAAAGAATACGTTGATACGCTCTTTTTTGATCGATGAGTATAAGGCCATTGGACCAACTTAATGCTAGGTATTTCTGCAATATTTGAATAACCTGGAAGTTGGTAGAATTGAATTCCGTGGTTTCTCTTTGGTTAGCCCTACTCTGTAGTATGGTTTCTGAACTATAGTTTTGTTGTTCAAACAAGAGAGGCTTTATAGCTGGTGCTTGTTGCTCAAATGCCTGGATATTGTCGTGTAAACCTTCATAAAGTTTTTTCCAGGCATCTTGAACGTTTTTATTGGAATTATTTCCTGATCCTGTCGAAAAATTCCCACTTCTGTTGGCTAATGCTTGTCCAGAAGGTGTATGTGGAATATTAAAATTGACATTGGTATCAAAATCCAGCGAGGGGATTAAGTTGTGAATACTTAAGGTCTTTCTAACTGCTGCTTGAACGATGGCATAAATAGACCTTTCATCGTCGAATTTGATCTCCGTTTTAGTTGGATGGACATTAATGTCAATATGGCTAGGATCGATGCTTAGAAACAAAACATAGAAGGGGAAAGCGCCTTCGGGCAATAAGCGTTCATAGGCGCTCATTACGGCATGGTTCAAATAGGCATTCTTGATGTAACGATCATTGACGAAGAAAAACTGTTCACCCCGAGTTTTTTTGGCATGTTCAGGTTTTCCTACATAGCCTTTGATACTCACGTAGGACGTATCTTCTTCGCAAGAGGCTAATTGTTCTCGATAACCTTTACCGAATAAATCCACGATTCTTTTACCGAGCTTTTCAGCAGGCAATTGATAGGTTTCTTGTTCATTCTGAACAAAGGAAAATCGAATGTGTGGATGGGCTAGGGCGACATGTTGAAATTCATCCAGGATGTGTCGGATTTCAACTGGATTTGATTTTAGGAAATTTCTGCGAGCAGGGATGTTATAAAATAGATTTTTAACGGTAATGGATGTGCCAACTGGATGTTGAATACTTTCTTGTATTTTTAGAACAGAGGCTTCCATTCGAACTAAAGTTCCTAATTCATCTTGCTCTCTCCTCGTTTTTAATTCCACCTGCGCCACAGAGGCAATAGAAGCCATGGCTTCACCACGAAAGCCCATGGTTTTGATGCTAAAGAGATCCTCGGCCTTTCTAATTTTGGAAGTGGCATGTCGTTCAAAACACATTCTTGCGTCTGTTTCGGACATTCCAGAGCCATTATCTATGACTTGAATAATTCCTTTCCCTGCATCTTTGATGATGAGTTGTATGTAGGTAGCTTGTGCATCGATGGCATTTTCCATGAGCTCTTTGACTACCGAAGCGGGTCTTTGTACGACTTCACCAGCAGCAATTTGGTTTGCTATGGCATCTGGAAGTAATTGTATCAAATCACGCATGTTAATAGGTAGGTATAGGCAATTAGAATTCAAATAAAGCAAAAAAAAGGGAATGTTGCCATCCCCTTTCTTTTATAATCAGTGTGTGAATTATTTCAATTCAACTTCAGCACCAGCTTCTTCTAAAGATTTTTTCAAACCTTCAGCTTCGTCTTTAGATACACCTTCTTTAACAGCTTTCGGTGCAGCATCAACTACATCTTTCGCTTCTTTCAAACCTAAACCAGTTAAGTCTTTTACTAATTTAACGATAGCTAATTTGTTAGGACCAGCAGCTTTCAAGATAACATCGAAAGATGTTTTCTCAGCAGGAGCATCAGCACCGTCACCAGCACCAGCAGCAGGACCTGCAACTACAACAGCACCAGCAGCAGCTGGCTCAATACCGTACTCATCCTTAAGGATAGCAGCTAATTCATTTACTTCTTTTACAGTTAAGTTCACTAATTGTTCAGCGAACGCTTTTAAATCTGCCATTTTTTGAAAATTTAATTGTTAAGAATTAATTATTTTGTGGGGTATTACCCCGGTAAAATCTGGTAATTATTCAGGACGCTCTCCTAAAGTCTTTACGATACCAGCTAATTTCTTCTCGCCGCTTGTAAGAGCAGAGATAACGTTTTTAGCAGGCGATTGCAATAGGCCAATAACCTCTCCAATCATCTCGTTTTTCGACTTGATATTTTCAAGTGCTGTTAATTGGTCTTCACCAATGTATAAACCACCTTCAATAGAAGCGCCTTTGAATGCAATTTTATCCTTTCCTGCTTCTTTACGGAAGTCTTTGATCAATTTAGCTGGAACTTTAGCATTTTCTGGGGAGAAAATGATTCCAGACATACCTTTCAATACACCTTCGTTGAATGCAGAATAGTCATTTCCCGTTTTCTCTAATGCTTTAGCGATCAAAGTGTTTTTGAATACTTTGTATTCTAAACCTCTTGAAAAACACATTCTACGGAATTCTGTAGCCTGAGCTACTGTTAAACCGGCTGTACTTGCAATGTAGAAGTACGGAGTTACCGCGAACTTTTCGCTTAACTCATCAATAATCTGATTTTTTTCTTCTCTTGTCATGATTACAATCCAGTTACTGTCGCCTTATCAATAACAATGCCCGGAGACATAGTAGAAGATATATTGATCGATTTAACATATGTACCTTTTGCAGAAGATGGCTTCAATTTGATCAACGTATTGATCACTTCTTGCGCATTTTCAGCAATTTTGCTAGCGTCAAATGAAACCTTACCGATTGAGGTATGGATGATACCTGTTTTATCAACTTTAAAGTCAATTTTACCGGCTTTCACTTCATTTACTGCTTTTCCTACTTCCAAAGTTACTGTACCAGACTTTGGATTAGGCATAAGTCCACGTGGACCTAACACACGACCCAAGCGACCTAATTTGGCCATAACCGTAGGCATTGTGATGATTACATCGATATCGGTCCAACCTCCTTCGATTTTTGAAATATAATCATCTAATCCTACATGGTCAGCACCGGCTGCTTTTGCTTCCTCTACTTTATCAGGAGTACACAATACGAGAACTCGTACGTCTTTTCCTGTTCCATGAGGTAGGGCAACCACGCCACGAACCATTTGGTCGGCTTTGCGGGGATCTACTCCTAAGCGAACATCAATGTCCACTGAGGCGTCGAATTTTGTATAGGAAATTTCCTTCAAAATTTCAGCCGCTTTGTTTAGAGAATACTCTAACGTCGCGTCATATTTAGAAAGGGCTTCCTTTTTTTTCTTCGTAAGTTTTGCCATTACCTTTTTATTAAAATGTTAAATTCTGATTATTACAATCAGAACGGTTTCTCTCCAGAAACAGTAATACCCATTGATCGGGCCGTTCCAGCAATCATACTCATTGCTGCTTCAATTGTAAAACAGTTTAAATCTGGCATCTTAGTCTCAGCGATAACTCGCACTTGATCCCAAGAAACAGATCCTACTTTTTTCAAGTTTGGCTGAGCCGAACCTGATTTCACCTTAGCTGCTTCCAATAACAAAATTGGTGCAGGAGGAGTTTTTACAACGAAATCAAACGATTTATCTGCGTAATAAGTAATTAGGACCGGCAATACTACGCCGTTTTTATCTTGAGTTCTAGCATTGAACTGCTTACAGAACTCCATGATATTTAATCCTTTCGAACCTAATGCAGGACCGATGGGCGGTGAAGGATTGGCTTGGCCACCTTTGCATTGAAGCTTAACGTAACCAGCTATTTCTTTTGCCATATTAAAACATCGTTTTTAAGTGAATTATTGAGGTTTATCTGCCAATAAGGGTGGAAGCTTCCTTATCTGATGTACCTCGTTTTGATCTTCCAGCGTAACAAACCTTCCAATCCATTCATCCGTTTGATAATCAATCGAATAGAATGCCGCTTTTTAAACGGACTGCAAAATTAGGAGATTTATTTGATAAACCAAAGCTAATTGACAATAATTCAAATTAATATTCCCAGCTATGATATAATTCTAAATATCCATTTCTTAGTCGAGAAGATTTTTGTATTAAAATCAATTGTTGGATTTGATAATAGGCTATTACAGGTGTTGATAGAAGCGTCCCCCAATAAATAGAAGGATAATCATTTTTGGTTAAGCTAAGCCAAAGTATCCAGGATAATACTTTTAAACTTAGCGATATATTGGTAAATGTATAACGAGCGATCCCTTTCTCTTTAAGGTCAAAATATAGATTTTTGCCTTCAGGTACATCAAGGGAAAATCGGGAAGGTGGATATCGAAATAGATTGAAACGGAAAGCTATTTCGATAACATGGTTTCCACAGGGCAATTGGAAGGTGTCATGCTTTCCCAAGTTTTTACTGAGCACTTCTTGAGTTCGTGCATTTTTAATGGAAAGATTTTGATAACGTAGTAGTGAACCTGTATAGGTGATGGTGATTTCAGACATATTATTAGTGGATAGCAGATAATGTTATCTGTTTTTTTACTACAAATAAATCAAATGGGAGTGAAATAAAAAACCCCAACCAAAAGGTCAGGGTTTCTCATTCCAAAATAAAGGTTTGTTTATTTCTCTACTTGAGAATAATTTAATTCCAAAGGAGTATTTCTTCCAAAGATTTTTACCATCACTGATAATTTCTTACTGTTTTCGTGAATCTCTTCCACTGTTCCTTCAAAGGTTGCAAATGGCCCGTCAATTACACGCACCGTTTCTCCTTTAATGAAAGATACTGAAGCGAAATCTTCTACCGCTGCTGATTCATCCACTTTACCTAAAATTCGATTTACTTCGGATTGACTTAATGGCATTGGCTTTTTAACAACCACTTTTACCTTTTTTGTCTTTCCGCCTTCTATTTTAGTTTCTTCAACTTCCTCATTCATGGTTTGTAGAAAACCAATGACGCCAGGAGTAGAAGTTAAAATGTGACTTACTTCGCCTGCCAAATCCGCCTCAATCATAATATATCCAGGAAATAGATTTTTCTCGCGAATCACCTTTTTCCCTTTTCTGATTTCATAAATCTTTTCGGTAGGAATCAATATTTGGGGAACAGCATCCGCTACGCCTTGACGTGCGATTTCGTTCTCCATATACGTTTTCACTTTTTTCTCTTGTCCTGAAATTGCTCTCAAAACATACCATTTAGTCTCTGCCATGGCTATTTTCGTGTTAAGGATCGGGTTAAGCCCTGTTAAAATGAACTATAAAATAAATCCAATCCAGATTTGAATGCCAAATCAACTAATCCTACCAAGATGGCAAAAATTAGAGAGGCCACTAAAACCAATATAGAACTTGCTTGAAGCTCGGAAAATTTAGGCCAAGTAACGTTTTCTGTTACTTCTACCCAAGATTCCTTAATTAATGATGTAAAGTTGCTCATATTTTCACCGATTTTTCGGCTTTAAAAATTATTACATGGCACGGGCACAAGGATTCGAACCCTGACCAAAGGTTTTGGAGACCTGCATACTACCATTATACTATGCCCGTAGGAGGATTGCAAAATTAGGCAAATTTTCCTAATTCGCAAACCCCATATTAATTAAAAGCAATTACCATTGAGAATATGCTGTTGGTTCCAAGAATCGGCGGACCGTTCTTGAGTGACTATTGGCGTATTTAGGGTCATTGGAAATGCGTTTCCATTCTGGATCAGCGGAAAATTTGGCCCAATTTTTATCACGCTCTGCCATATTTTCAAAACTAACCATGTAGGTTAAGCAGGGGGTATTTTCTCCAGCCAAAACTTCTCCAAAGAAAACGCGGTGTAATCCTACATTTTCAAAAACTTGAAGTTCCGAATCATCAAACATAGCAATTTTTCTGCGTAAGGCATCTTCATTGTATGATTCGTAGGTTCTCCACTCGTAAATGCGGCCTTCATTTTTTGTTGGCAATGTTAAAGCTGGATGTCCTTTAAAGCCCTTGGCTAAATAGGTGGATATTTTCTCAAATAATGGTTTATCTAAACCAACCATATCAAAGTACGCCTTGCTAGCTTGTAAATATGCATCGTCTTTTTCTAATGCGGCTTTGTATCCAGCATAAGATTCTAAAGACGCAAAAGGGATAGTCACCACCAAAATTGCTGGTTCTGGCTTTCCTAAATCTTTGAAAACACCCACTTTTGAAACACCATATTTATTTAATGCAGGAATAAGTGCATTGGAAATGTATTTTTCTACCACGCCCAAATTACCTCTAAATTTCATTTGGTAGGTTCTTACTTCATAGTATTCCTGACTGATGGCCAAATGACTTAATAAGATAAGTGATAATAATGCAAGGATTTTTTTCATAGGATAATTTATTTAAAGGTTCATTCGTTTCTATTTTGTTCTTATAGATTTCTAATAGATTTGACAACTTTTTAAAAGTTGTCAAATCTTAAAATTTAGGCAAAAAAAAAGAGCGGGATAAACCGCTCTTTTTCTATATCAACCAAAAAATTAGTCTAAGATTTCAGTTACCTGACCAGCACCTACTGTACGACCTCCTTCACGAATCGCGAAACGAAGACCTTTGTCCATAGCTACAGGGTTCAATAATGTAACTTCAATTGTCAAGTTATCACCTGGCATACACATCTCCACACCAGCTGGCAACATGATTTCTCCTGTTACGTCTGTTGTACGGAAATAGAACTGTGGACGATATTTGTTAAAGAATGGAGTGTGACGACCACCTTCCTCTTTTGACAAGATATAAACCTCAGCCTTGAATTTAGTGTGAGGCTTAACTGAACCTGGTTTACAGATAACCATACCACGACGGATATCAGTTTTCTCAATACCACGTAACAATAAACCTACGTTATCTCCAGCTTCACCACGATCCAAAATCTTACGGAACATCTCAACACCAGTTACTACTGATTTCAAGTTTTCAGCTCCCATACCTAAGATATCTACACCTTCACCTGAGTTGATAACTCCAGTCTCAATACGACCTGTTGCTACTGTACCACGACCTGTGATCGAGAATACGTCTTCAACTGGCATCAAGAATGGCTTATCTACGTCACGCTTAGGAAGTGGAATCCAGCTATCAACTGCATCCATTAAAGCATCGATTGTAGCAACCCACTTAGCATCTCCATTCAAACCACCCAAAGCAGAACCTTGGATTACTGGAATGTTATCGCCATCGAATTCATAGAATGAAAGAAGCTCGCGAATCTCCATTTCTACCAATTCTAATAATTCTGGATCATCCACCATATCCACTTTGTTCATGAAAACAACCAATTGAGGTACACCAACTTGGCGTGCCAAAAGGATGTGCTCACGAGTTTGTGGCATTGGTCCGTCAGTAGCAGCAACTACTAGGATAGCACCGTCCATTTGGGCAGCACCTGTAACCATGTTTTTCACGTAGTCAGCGTGACCTGGACAGTCAACGTGAGCATAGTGACGGTTAGCTGTTGAATACTCAACGTGAGCAGTGTTGATTGTGATACCACGCTCTTTCTCTTCTGGAGCAGAGTCAATGGAAGAGAAATCTTTCTTCTCAGCTAGACCTTTTTCAGAAAGAACTTTTGTGATAGCAGCAGTCAAGGTAGTTTTACCGTGGTCAACGTGGCCAATAGTACCAATGTTTACGTGGGGTTTACTTCGGTCAAAATTCTCTTTTGCCATGATTATTTAGTTCTTAATTTAGTTATAAAAAGTTTCAAAATGTGCTAATCGAAGCTACTCTCGCGAGTAATTTTGGTATTTTAGAGCCTTTGAGCAGGATTGAACTGCCGACCTCTTCCTTACCAAGGAAGTGCTCTACCACTGAGCTACAAAGGCCTTTACCCTGGGGCCAATAGTAGGTCTTTGGGCCCTACCAATATAAAAATCGTCTATGAGATTCCTCATAGAACGAAGTTTATTGAGCGGGAGACGGGGCTCGAACCCGCCACCTATAGCTTGGAAGGCTATCGCTCTACCAAATGAGCTACTCCCGCTGGTAATATCAACACAAAAACTTGGTTATTTCTGTGTGCGAATGGTGGGGACAGATGGATTCGAACCACCGTAGGCATTCGCCAGCAGATTTACAGTCTGCCCCATTTGGCCGCTCTGGTATATCCCCCTCTTTCTTATTTCAGTGAAACGTTTTACTGAAATAGTTCGCAAAAGTAGCTCAAATTTTGGTATCCACAAACACCTTGGTAAAAAATTTCTAAATTAATTTTATAATAATCGGAATCCAAAGCTAAATGCCTGTACATCCGGCCCTTTTCCTTTCTCAAATAATGGACTTAAGTCATAGGAGAAAAATAAATCTGGGAAATGTTTTAAAGCAAACTCCGCTCGAACACCATACCGTATCTGGTTAACAAATAAATTAGAGCTTGTCTTATGTAAATTTTCAGTTTTATCTTCAATGGCCTTCGTGTAACTGTCAAGTCGGTAAGAGACATATCCTCCTAATCCAATCATTTGTACAGCAGATTCTTTGGAATAGGTCCAATGGGGCATGATAGGTAAGGTGACATAACTGACCGTCATTTTGTTTTTTGTCAATACTGTTTCTCCGCCATTTCCATTAATTATCGGCTGGAAAATAACCGCATCATTCCCTTTTTGTATGATTCGATTATGATCAAACATGAAATTGTACCAATCAAATTGTATTCCATAACCTAAATTGAATCTCGAATTTTTGCCAGAACTAAGTCGGATTGCCCGAGCAATTTCTAAGCCAACATACCTAGAACCCATAGGTTTTAAAGCAAAATCTGTGGACAACAAAGGGGCCGGAAACTGCGCGATGCTAACGGCAGGTAAATTTCCTGAAGTTCCATTTAATCCTAAGTATAGATTTAAGCCTTTGCGTTGATAGAAATTTCGATCCTTAGCTTGAACTTTGGTGGAATCTTTACCCCAAATAACTCGCGTAACTTCATTACCTTCTTTTACCTGTACTCCATTCCAGCCTACTTGGACTTCTTCATTTCCTTCTTTGACATGGATTCCCTTCAAACCTACTTCCACTTGCTTGTCGTTAGAACTAGGTGATCCTGCCGAAATTGTTTTTGTCGAGGAAAAGCTTTTTGTCCCATTGAATCCAGTTTGATGCAATTTAATAGTAACATTTTTTCCACCGATCCCTACAACAATCGAAGTGTCTTTATCACTATCTGCTTGAACAGCTTTGCGGATGCTTTGCCACAAACTGTCTTCCAATACCAAGCCGTTTTTGGTAAAAATAGCTTGTAATTCTTCTTTCAATGATTTTTTTGAATTACTGGGATTGCCAATAATTTCTTGATTTCGCTTATCTATTTTTAATAATAAGGAATCTTGAGTTGGTCTTGCTAAAAGACCCGTGCTAAGTAGGATAAATCCTAAGATGAATAAATTTTTCATATACTTAAAATTGAAATGTTCTTTGTACTACTTGTTCGGTTTTGATATAGGTATTCGCCACTTGGTGAATACTGTTTTCTAGTTTGGGGTCTCCCTGCTTTAAAGTTTGCCAATCCACAGGTTCTCCATCGATGGCCTGACGTAATTGTTTCACTACACGCGCAAACAAGGAATTTCTTTTTTTGCTAGGCTCCGGAACATAGCTATTGTCTTTCTCTTGATTGTTCGCTTGGCTCGGTTGAATGTCAATTAACATTTCGACACTTTCTTCCTTTGCCAATAAAGCAGGTTTTTCTTTTTCAAATGTCCTATTATCAGCTAAAATAATAGGGTTGGTATTGGGTTTACTTACGTCTTCTATGACAGGAATTGACTCAGTTATGCTTTTTGTCTCTTGAATGCTAGATGCTTGAGAGCTATGGCTGACCTTAGTTTCCGTATGATTTGATTCAATGCGATTAATTAAGGTATTATTTTCTACTTGAATTGGTGTATTCGAATTGGGTACTTGTTGGCTTGGGCCATTGTTTTCAGTTTGGATATGGTGGGCAACCTTTGAATCGTCAATGAATGTATTCGTATTAGATAATTGCCACCAGCCTAAACCAAAAGAAATTAATAATATTGCCGCCCATGACCACTGTCTACGATGAATGATGAAAGGGGCAGCCTTTCCTTTTTTCTCGTCAAGCTTTTTCTCAATCTGATTCCAAATGGCAGCGGGAACTTCCTCTTCGTGAGAGTTTAGTTTTTCCTGCCAGTTTTTTTCAAGGGAATCCCAATTGTCAACCGATGATTTTTTCATGCGTGTAATTCCTTTAATTTACTCTGTAATAGTTGTCTAGCTCGTGAAAGCTGTGACTTCGATGTACCTTCTGATATTTGTAACATATCGCCAATTTCAATATGTGAGTAGCCTTCAATGGCATATAAATTAAATATCGTTCGGTAGCCAGGAGGTAATTCCAAAATTAAATTTTGAATTTCCTCAACTCCCAAATGCATTAGTGCATCTTCGGGATGAGCAACATCATAGGTTTCATCTATGTCTTGATCATAGCGATTGGAAGCTTTTCGAATTTTCATGAGTGATTCATTCACCATGATTTTCCGAATCCATCCCTCGAAACTCCCTTGGCCCTGGAAGTTGTCAATTTTACTAAAGACTTTCATGAAACCCTCCATCAATGCATCTTCCGCATCGGGACCTACTCCTAAGTAGCGCTTGCACACAGCCATCATCTTGCCAGCGTTCAGCTGATAGACAATTTGTTGAGCTCTTCGGTCTTGTTTTTGGCAAGCCTGAATCAACTCTTGTTCGCTCTTGAAGGGTAGTAAAGTTTTACTCAATGATTATAGAACTTATTTGAACGTAAAGATGTGCATTAAACATAAATGGTTGCATGGGTTTGAAAAGATTTTCAAAATTCCTTTCTTTACGCAGATTTAACATATATGCCAAACTCTTCGCCCATTGGGATTTTTGATAGTGGAATTGGGGGATTAACCCTCGCTCATGCCATCACGGAATTGATACCTCAGGAACCCATCATTTATTTTGGAGATACTGCCCACTTACCTTATGGGGATAAATCAGCAACGTCCATTCAAGCATATTCGGTAAAAATTTGCAATTTATTATTAGAGAAAAATTGTAAGTTGATTCTAATAGCTTGTAACTCTGCCTCTGCCGCTGCTTTTGATTTAGTGAAAACCTATGTGGGGACAAGGGCTGTTGTGGTGAATGTGATAGATCCTGTCATTCAATATTTAGATCAACAATGGGCTGGCAAAACTTTGGGTTTGATTGGTACAAAACAAACCGTCAATTCTGGGATTTATGCTCGAAAGGCAGAAGCCTTAGGGAAAGATATCCATATTCATTCCTTAGCTACTCCTTTGTTGGCACCCATGATTGAAGAAGGTTTTTTCAATAATACGATTTCAGAACATATTATTCGTGAATATTTGGAACAAGATGTGCTCAAAAATATTGAAGGATTAATTTTAGCTTGTACGCACTATCCTCTCATAAAACCACAGATTGATCAATTTTATGGGGGCCGAATTCCAGTTATAGATACGTCTCAGATTGTGGCTCAGGAAATCAAACGTATTTTGAATCAACAAGATTTATCGATAGAAGCTGGGCCGGTAGGGTCAAGGCAATTTTTTGTGTCAGACTATACAGACTCATTTGAAAAGTCCACTCAATTATTTTTCGGTGAGGCTATTAAATTGACTCAATATCCCATTTGGGATTGATTATTGACTGAGTAATTGACTGACTTTTTGTCGAATTCTAAATTTCGCAATTCGTTCTTGTTGTTCCTTTTTACTTTGACGAAACCACAAAAAAGCGATTGCTCCAACCAATAAGTAGGGAGCTGACAATAAATATAAAATCCCTGTATTTAAACCTGTAGCAATGTTGGAGCGGCCGTTTGAAATGGTGCTTTCTACTGTTGTTCGACACATAGCACATTGTGCTGAGCTATCAAATTGGACCAGAACAAAAAACAAAAAGAGGATCAATATTAACTTCTTAGACATAATATGGGGCAATTAATAAGTACACCAATACACCTGTAATACTCACATATAACCAAATCGGGAAAGCCCATTTCACTAATTTTTTATGGGAATTGATTTGATCTGTTAAAGCGTAGAATATTGCCTTTAAAACTAAGTTAACTACACCAATAGACAATAAAATATGCGAAAAAAGTAATATGTAATAAGTGGGTCTTAACCATCCACTACCACCAAATTTAGTTGGTTCATTGGAAATGTGGTAGGTTACATAGGAGACTAAAAAGAGACTTCCTAAAATAAAGGCCACGCCCATTAATCTACGATGCATTTCGATGTTTTTGTTTTTAATAGCAATAAAGCCTAAAATCAAAACGATCGAACAAGTAGCATTTAACACACCATTGACATGCGGAAGTACTTTTGTCCAAGTACCTAAGGCTAATTTTGTTTGAATGGCGTTTAACATGGCTACAGCAATGGGTATAGCCAGGGACAAAATATTAACAATTTGATTATTTCGAGGGGTATTTTCAATCTTGTAAGCTGCCATATTATTTTTCACTATCATAAATGCGTTTTAATACTTTGATTTCCATCATTAGGCGATCAACATCCTTTTTATCGGTTCCGTTATAGAAGCCACGAATATGCTTTTCTTTATCTATGAGTATTAACCTTTCAGAGTGTATAAATGTTTCATCTGGATTTTTGATGGCTTGATCATATTCAGAAGCATCTGCCAAAGGGACATGAAATCCTTTTAAAGCTAATGGATAAATGGTTTTTTTGTCGCCCGTTAAAAAATACCATTTACCTGATTTAGCATCAAAGCGATTCGCATAATCAGCAAGTTTTTCAGGAGTATCAAAATGTGGATCCACTGAAATAGAAAGAAGTTTAATGTCATCCTCTTTGCTAAAGGTATCTTGTAATCTACTTACTTGGGTAGTGATTTTGGGGCAAATGGTAGTACAGCGGGTAAAGAAAAAGCTCGCTACATAGATTTGATTGTCTAGAACTTTTGAGGAAAAGGGATTGCCTTTTTGATCGGTCAGTTCAAAGGCAGGAATTCTAAAGAATACCGTATCCATGTCGGATTCATTCCAACGAGGATTGATTCGTTTTTCCATTTTGATTTCACCGGTAGTGGAATCAATTTCTGGAATGTATCGAGGTAATTGAAAATGATTATTACCAAATTCGTGCAGGCCTAAATATAATAAGACAGGCACTATTAAAATGGTTAATAAAATGCCTGTCTTTTTAGTCATGCGCCAATAAGAGTTTATAATCTACTAATACAAATGACCACCTTCGTAGATCAATGCTACTAGTAACCAAACAACGAATACAGTAGGGATTAAAACAGCCCAGATAAGGGTTTTAACTTCATGCTTTAAGTGCATGAATTCACCTACGATATAGAAAGCTTTAACGATTGTCATTCCTGAAAAGATAGCAACACGCAAGGTGTTAGCTGGCAATGTAAAGGCAATAACAAATTCGATTGCTGTTAGAATTAAAAGAATCCAAAAAGTTTTCCAAATAGCGCCAGTTTGTGGAGCTGGAATTTCTTTTTCTGAGGTTTCGTGTGCAGTAACGTGCGAAGCCATATGTTAAGGGAATTAAATATTAAACAAGATAAAAGAAGGTAAATACGAATACCCAAACTAAGTCTACAAAGTGCCAGTATAAACCAACTTTTTCAACCATTTCATAATGACCTCTGCGCTCATAAACTCCTGTTGCAGCATTGAAGAAAATCAAAATGTTTAGGATAACTCCTGAAAATACGTGAGTTCCGTGGAAACCTGTAATGAAAAAGAATAAGTCAGCAAAGGCAGGAGGGCCATATGGATTGCGTACTAAATTGGCTCCTTCAATTGGGGTCATCACACCGTCTACCAGTTGTTTCGCTGCTAAAGACAAATCTTCTGGTCCGTGTATGAAGTGACTCCACTCCCAAGCTTGTGAGCCTAAGAACGTAAAACCACCTACGATAGTCCAAAGCATCCATTTTTCTACATCTTTACGATCACCACGGTGACCAGCTTCTACAGCTAATACCATAGTTACTGAAGACGCAATCAAAATGAAAGTCATGATACCTACGAATACCAAGGGTAATGAAATGCCGTGTAGGAATGGAACTGCTTCAAACACTTTTTCTGGGATAGGCCAGTGTTGTGTTGAAAAATAGAAATCACTTGGACTTCCTTCCCAAGCTGGTTGACTGAAACGAATCATTCCATAAGTCACTAAGAGTGCTGAGAATGTAAAAGTGTCAGAAAGTAGGAAAAACCACATCATGAGTTTTCCATAACTAGCTTTAAGAGGTTCAGAACCACCTGTCCAAGTTAAATTTTCAGGAACAGAAGGGGCAGCGTGTGCAACTGACATGAGGTAATAGCTTAATTGTTAAACACTAAAAATAAAAATAAATAAATCCACAAAGCATCTAAAAAATGCCAATAAGTGGAACAAATTTTAATTTGAGTAAGGGCTTTGGCATTGATTTTCATACGGAATGCAGCAACTAGTGCTACAATTAATACAATCAATCCGGAGATTAAGTGCAGACCGTGAAGACCAGATAATACGTAGACAAATGACCCTGATGGATTACCAACGAAATAAACGTTCATTTCGACTAATTGTACCCATCCGAAATATTGTAAAACTAAAAACAATAATCCGAGCACAAAAGTAATAGAAATACTTATTCTTAACGCATTAAATTGGTCTTTTTTTGCGGCTAATAATGCAAAATGCATCGAAGCGCTACTAAGAAGTAGGACTACAGTACTTATCCAAAATAAATTAGGTAATTGAAACTCTACCCAGTTTCCTTCTGCTTTACGTACAAGATAGGCACTCGTAAAAGCTGCGAAGAGCATAATTATAGATACGATGAACAACCACATGGTGAATATTTTAGGATTCACTGAACGGGTCGCTTTGGCTTCTATGGAATTGGTTTCAGCGTTCATGTTATGAAATTTTATCAAATAAAAAGGCAATTTGTACGACTAATAAATAGAAAAAAGATCCAAACATCATCCATCGAGCAGCCTTGTCTGTTGGACGCATCATAAGATAAAAAGTTTGGCAAAGGAATAATGTACCAGCCATTACAGCGATAATAGCTGATTGAATTCCTGTCATGTGCAATAAATACGGGACTAGTCCCAAGGGTACTAAAAATATGGTGTAGATCATGATGGTAAAAGCCGTTTTCATGTCTTTTTTCCCATCATTGGGCAACATTTTAAATCCCGCTTTTTTATAATCAGCATCTGCAACCCACGCAATTGCCCAAAAGTGCGGGAATTGCCAAAAGAATTGAATGGCAAATAAGATGCCTGGTTCCCATCCAAATTCGTGTGTAGCTGCTAGCCAACCAATCATGGGAGGAAAGGCACCCGGTATAGCACCCACAAATACTGAAATTGGTCCAACCCGTTTTAATGGGGTATAAACAAATCCGTATAGCAAGTAGGAAATGAACCCGATTATGGCTGCTTTCCAGGATAAATAGCTAAGCAAGCTTAAGGATATGAATAAGATGACAATCCCATACATCTTGGCTTGCTGTGGTTGCAAAACTTCTGTAGGGAGCGGTCTTTTGGCTGTCCTTTTCATCAGTTTATCGTAATCAATTTCTTTCAACTGATTGACAATGTTGGCTGCTCCAGTTAATAAATAGCCTGCTAAGGATATTAGGATAATATGAAATGTAGTATGTTCAATAGGCGCCAATAAATAGCCAAAGGTACCCGAGAATGCTACCGTGATCGATAGTCTGGATTTTAATAAGGCTATATAGGGTTTAATTATTGACATCTTATTTGGCGGTGCTTGTTTTTATCCAAGTATTCATGTGTAATCCTAAAATCACTAAGGATATGGTTAAATGTATGGCTTGACTTCCCAAAGGTAGGTTGACATAGGCCATTAATATTCCTGTGAGTAGGGATACACTTAAAAAAACTAATAAGTAGGTACTATAGTTTTTTAAAGATTCGATTTTTGACTTATTTATTTTATACCAAAGGATTAAATGACTAATTAGAACAATCCAAGAGAAGGTTCTATGAATGATATAAATGATTCCTAGATGACTTACCCATTCTGATTTCGCATTTTCTCCATATTGAACGATCACATGATCCATTTCTTCTCTCACTTGAGTTCCTAATACGATTTGTATCAATATGATCAATAAATTGAGCATAAGCATTGTTCGTATGGTAGAAGGAATCTCTATGTAGCTTTGATTGACATGTAAGGCTTTAAAAAGTAAAAAGAGTACTCCTATACTCAAAAGCATATGCATGGTGACTACTCCTGGCAATAAGAAGGAATCAACAACGTATTTACCTAATACGGCATTGCCCAATACAAGTAATAAAGCTAGAAAAGAAAGGATAAATTCTTTCTTACCAGTTTTAAATGCCAAAATGGTTGTAATTAAAACAAAAAGTCCTGTTAATGCGCCAATGAGACGGTTAATGTATTCAATCCAGGTCTTTGTTGGATTAAATAGAACCTCACCATGTAACTTTTCCTTATAGGTGATTTCATAATGAAGGGGCAGTTCGGACTCCTTGGTAGGTGGGATGAATCTCCCAAAGCATTTTGGCCAATCTGGGCAACCCATTCCCGATCCCGTACTTCGAACTATTCCTCCGGCCAATATGAGGAGGTAGATGCATAGTAAAGTAACAAAGCCAAATTTTTGGAATGTCATGGTTGTAGGGAGAAAAAAAAAGATGCATCCAAATGAGAATCATTTCGATGCATCTTTTAGGTTATTGGTTTTTATCGGTTGTAACTCTCGTTCTGAGCCGCTAATAAACTTTCAATTTCCTTTTCTTTTGCAATCTCATCATTCTCTTCAGGAAGATTTGATTCAGGAGTTGCAGAGTGAGGTATAGTTTGAGGAATAAAATCTGCCTCAGAACCTGGCTTGCTATAATCATAAGGCCAACGGTAAACAGCAGGAATTTCTCCTTCCCAGTTTCCATGCCCTGGTACGATAGGTGTTGTCCACTCCAATGTATTTGACTTCCAAGGGTTTTGTGTAGCACGTTTTCCTTTGAAAATAGAATAGAAGAAGTTGAAGAAGAAGATCGCTTGAGCCGTGAAAGTAATAATCGCAGCTAGTGATATGAAAGCATTTAAATCAGTAAATGCAGCTTCTCCATCATTACCTAAAGCGGTGAATGAATAGTAACGTCTTGGGAAACCTGCAATACCCGTATAGTGCATTGGGAAGAATACAGCATATACTCCCACAAATGTTAACCAGAAGTGGATATATCCAGCTGTTTTATTCATCATACGTCCAAACATCTTAGGGAACCAGTGGTAAACACCAGCCATTAATCCAAAGAAGGAAGCTGCACCCATTACTAAGTGGAAGTGGGCTACAACGAAATAGGTATCGTGTAAATTAATATCCAATGCCGAATTTCCTAAAATGATACCTGTAACACCACCTGAAATAAATAGGGATACAAGACCAATAGAGAATAACATGGCTGGAGTAAATACGATATTTCCTTTCCAAAGTGTAGTAATGTAGTTAAAGCCTTTTACTGCTGAAGGTACAGCAATAATTAAGGTCAAGAACATGAATACGGAACCAAGGAATGGGTTCATACCAGTTACGAACATGTGGTGAGCCCACACAATAAAAGCAAGTACGGTGATACCCATCATGGAACCAATCATGGCACGGTAACCAAAGATAGGTTTACGTGAATTGGTAGCAATAACTTCTGATGTCATACCTAAAGCAGGTAATAATACGATATATACCTCTGGGTGACCTAAGAACCAGAATAAGTGTTGGTACAAGATTGGGCTACCTCCCATGTTTGGAAGTGCTTGACCTTGAATATAAATTTCTGACAAGTAGAAAGAAGTACCGAAGCTACGGTCAAAAATCAATAATAAAGCAGCTGATAACAATACAGGGAAAGATAATAATCCTAATACCGCTGTAAAGAAGAACGACCAGATAGTCAATGGCATTTTAGTAAATGTCATTCCACGTGTTCTCAAGTTGATGATGGTACAGATGTAGTTGATACCTCCCATTAATTGAGAAACAATAAATAGGGCCATACTGGTTAACCATAAGGTCATACCTAATCCTGAACCTGGCATTGCTTGTGGTAGAGCACTTAATGGGGGATAAATTACCCAGCCACCGGATGCAGGACCTGTTTCAATGAATAATGATGAGAACATAATCACTGATGATAAGGCAAAGAACCAATAGGATAACATATTGATAAAGCCAGACGCCATATCACGAGCTCCAATTTGCAATGGAATCAAGAAGTTGGAGAATGTACCTGATAGACCTGCTGTCAATACAAAGAATACCATGATGGTACCGTGCATGGTTACTAAAGCAAGGTAAAATTCTTTGTCTAATTTGCCTGACTCATCAATCCATTCACCTAAAATAGGTCTTAACCATTCTAAGCTCATATCTGGGAAACCTAATTGCAAACGGAAGATGATCGATAATGATCCACCGATAAATGCCCAAAGGATACCTGAGATTAAATATTGTTTTGCAATCGTCTTATGATCCTCTGAAAAGATGTACTTACGGATAAAACCAAGTTCATGATGTTCATGCTCGTGATCATGACCATGATCGTGTCCATGAGCGTGCACTTCTTCAGTAGTTGATATGGCTGTTGACATAGGTATTATTTTTTCTAAATTCTTTCTAATTATTTGACACTTACAGCTTCTGTAGCAGTACTATCTGCTGCGATTGGCTCAGCTGGAATATATTTACTTGCTTTCGCTTTTAAATTCTCAGGTACTTTAGACAAATACGCAGGATTCATCGTTAAGAATGGTTTTTGTTCCATCACCCATTTTTTGTAATCTGCAGGTTCATCAACAAAAACTGTGATTGCCATACCGAAGTGACCACGGCCACAAATTTCTGTACAGTTTAATTTAAAGTTGAAATCCTTCTTACCTAATTTGGCACGCATTTCATCTGTAGAAATTGTAGGAGTAAACCAAAATTTAGTTGGCATACCTGGTACTGCATCCATCTTAACTCGTTGGAAAGGCAAATAAACCGAGTGTAATACGTCTTGTGCTCTGATTTTCAACAAGACAGGCACGCCTTTTGGAAGGTGTAATTCACTTGCTGTAAAATCATCAAAAGAGTTTTTATCTGTAAAGTCTAAACCTAAGCTATTGGTTTCGTCAATTAATTTGTAGTTGATATTACCTAATTGGCTATCATCATTACCTGCATAACGTACATACCAACCAAATTGGTGGCCTGTAACTTCAATAACTACTGCATTACTTGGTGCTTGAGAAGTAATATCTCTCCAAGTTCTCCAACCTGTGAATACCAAGATGGCCATGACAATGGCAGGAATAATGGTCCAGATAATTTCAAGCTTGTGGTTTACTGGGTAAAAAGTAGCTTTTCTGTTTTTATCGTTACGGTATTGGAATGCAAAAAAGAACAATAAAGAGTTGGTA
The DNA here is from genome assembly GCF_019923745.1 of Aquirufa aurantiipilula. Classification (GTDB taxonomy): domain Bacteria; phylum Bacteroidota; class Bacteroidia; order Cytophagales; family Spirosomataceae; genus Aquirufa; species Aquirufa aurantiipilula. The sequence goes on along the minus strand of NZ_JAANOG010000003.1, from coordinate 337,471 downwards.
ATAAAAAATGCAAATGTTACCACCGCCATAGAGATCCAGAACATGGAATCTGTTTTTACTCCATGAGCTGATGCCGCTTCAGGTAGAAAATCAGGCTGTGAGTGTAAGAATGACCATACACCAGCAATAGTTCCAAATAACCAGAAGAGTAAGAATCCAACGGCATTGGTATTATTGTGTGAATCTAGAGCAGAATCTGACTCATTTTCACCACTAAGGTTTTTGTTAAGCTTCAAACTTTTGCTGATTACAGTAATCGCTAAGATGAAGAATACAACGGATAAAAGACCAACTAGGTAATTCATATGTTTTATTTGTTAGAATCTTAATTTAAATACTAAATATCGTGATGAACTGCTTCTGGTAAGAATGGGTGGTTCTTAGCTATTAATGAAGCTTTGGTTAATTCATCACTAACGATGTAAATAAACGCAGAAGCAAAAACAGTTACCATTCCAAACTCAACTAATCCATATCCTGCATGACCTCCTAATACTCCTGGCATAATCATTTGATAAAAATCAATGTAATGTCCTACGATGATGAAGAATGCAGCGATTTTTAAGAAAATACGAGTTCTTTTTGCATCACGTGTCATAAGAACTAGGAAAGGGAAGAAGAAGTTTAAGAAAACCATCAAAATTTCTGATGTTTTGTAAATTTTGTTGTGACCTTCCCAACGCTCCAAGAAATAAATGATTTCTTCTGGCATGTTAGCATAATAGATCAATAAGAATTGTTCAAACCAAACGTATGTCCAGAAAATAGAAAATGCAAACATCAACTTACCTAAATCATGTAGGTGGTTTTCGTTTACGTAAGCCATATATCCTTTATCTTTTAACAATAAGATAGTTAAAGTAATAACAGCTAAACCCGTAACATGCCAAGATGAGAACATGTACCATCCAAACATGGTAGAGAACCAGTGTGTATCGATGGACATAACCCAATCCCATGCAAACATAGAACTAGAAGCTCCGAATACGACAATAAATGCAGTTGAGATACGAACTAATTGAGTAAATAAATCAGTACCACCTATTAAATCTTCTTCTAAAGACTTCTTACGAAGAACAGTCCAAAGACCGATCCAAAGTGCAAAGAAACCTACTAAACGAACTAAGAAGAATGTCTTGTTCAAATAACCAGATTTACCAGCAATGATTTTATCGTAGTTTTCATTTCCTACTTCAGTAACCCCATGGTGCATCCAGTGGAAAATAGCATCTCCTTTGAAAAAGAATACCAACAATAGGATTGGAAGAGTGATGTATAAGAATTTAGGGAATGCTTCTGGAACACGCTTCATCACAGATGACCATCCTGATTTAGTTAGGTATTGTAATGAAACAAAGAACATACCAATGATAGCTATACCTGTAAAGAATACCGCATTTAACCATACGTTAGCCCAAATACGATTTGTCCAATCATAATGTTCTTCTGCTGCAGGTTGGTGGGATACCGCTCCGCCTGAAAGGTGTTCTGAGGCAGCTTCATGACCTGCTTTCACAGCTTCATGTCCTGCATTGGCAACTTCGTGGCCACCAGCCTCACCTTTGGATAAAAGATATATTCCAAGCACTAAAGCTACTACTCCGGCAATGAAAGCATAAATAACTCTTTTTTTGCCTTCAGAAGTGAATTCAAAATGCTCTTCAACGTTTGCTGGGGAAAAATGTGAGTGTCCCGCCATTTTATCTGGTATTTTAATTTTTAATAATTGAACTATTGTTTTTGCAATTCATGTACATAAAGTACAATTTTCCAACGATTGGCTGAAGTGATTTGTGAGCCATGAGGCCACATTCTTCCTTTACCATGTGTAATTACGTGGTAGATATGACCATCGTTCAAGGCTTTTAATGCGTCGCTAGAATATACTGGAACTCCTTTATACATTTTAGCTACCAAACCATCTCCTTTACCTGTTTCACCGTGGCAATGCTGGCAATATCTTTCATATTGTAATTTTCCTGCTTCGATATTTTCAGGTGTAGCAGCTAATGGATTTTTCAAAGCTGCAGCTGAATAGGTAATGCTATCGTTTGGAATAGTTCTTGAAATCAAATCTTGATGTAAGAGTTCTTTCTGTAAGGAATCATTTCCTGTGAATTTGCTTCTTGCTATCGTTCCTGCTACAGGCTGGCGCATGTTCATCCCGAGTGGATTAATAGTATTGGTATCACCATCAGTCTGAGTCATTGGCTCATAAGCAACGGAATGGTACATATTTGGAGCAAATTCTGTTCCTGTATCATTGTGGTCGTCACTACAAGAGGACAATAAGCCTAGGGCTAAACCAGCAAATAAAACGAATTGGTATCTTGGATTCAACATTTTGTTATGCTTCTTCGTGAACAATTGTTCTTGGTTAATTATTTAACATTTACTTCAATCGCACCTGAATCTTTCAAGGCTTTCTTGATATCATCGGCACTTACTTTTTTGTTTTTGTCAACATTGATTGCCATAACAAATTTGTCGTCCGTGATTCTAAGATCTAATAAATCCGGTTGGTTACCTGGATAAAGATTATTGGATATACAGAAGGTAATTACCAATCCAAAAGCAGTGAACAATACGGTTCCTTCAAAAGTTACTGGGATCCAGTTGGGAAGTGCAAAGAAGTCTTTACCTCCAATGATCATAGGCCAATCAAAAACCATAGTATAGCTGATTAATGATAAAGCACAGGTTAAACCCAATACACCAAACATGAAGGCTGCAATAGGTAAACGTGTACGCTCATGCCCTACAGCACGATCCAATCCGTGAATCGGAAAAGGAGTGAATACGTCTTCAATTTTGATGCCTTTAGATTTTACCTCGCTAACTGCGTGTAACACCTCATCCTCATCATCGTATACACCTAAAATGTAGTTAGTTGTCGAACTCATATTGTTTTAATTTCGAATTGCTAATAAATTATTCTTCGGTTTTTTTCGTAGCTTTTTTCTTTTCAGGGAAATTGCTTGATACACCTTTCATGACAGATTTCACCTCAGCCATATTAACTACAGGCAAATATTTAGCGAATAAGAAGAATAGGGTAAAGAATAAACCGAAAGAGAAAATGTAATCACCAATATCATACATAGTAGGAGAGAACATAGCCCATGAAGATGGTAAGTAATCTCTGTGTAAAGATGTTACGATAATCACAAAACGCTCAAACCACATACCTACGTTTACTACGATAGATAAGAAAAAGCTCACCATTAAATTGGTACGGATTGCTTTTGACCAGAATAATTGTGGAGAGATAACGTTACAAGTCATCATCATCCAATATGCCCACCAATAAGGACCTGTGGCACGGTTAATGAAGGCATAGCTTTCATATTCCACTCCAGAGTACCAAGCAATGAAGAACTCAGTTAAATAAGCAATACCTACTACTGAACCAGTTACCGTGATAACGATGTTCATCATTTCGATATGCTCAATGGTGATATAATCTTCTAATTTGAACACCACACGTGTGATTAACAAGAGTGTTTGTACCATAGCAAATCCTGAGAAAATCGCACCTGCCACGAAATAGGGAGGGAAGATTGTCGTATGCCATCCTGGAATGACAGAAGTTGCAAAGTCCATGGATACAATGGTGTGTACAGAAAGTACTAATGGGGTAGAGATACCGGCTAAAATTAAAGACATGTATTCATAACGAGCCCAAGTTTTAGATGAACCTGTCCAACCTAAACTGAACAAACCATACCAAAATTTACGTCCTTTCGTCGTAGCACGATCACGGATAGAAGCCAAATCAGGCACTAGACCCATGTACCAGAATAATAAAGAAACGGATAAATATGTCGAGATAGCAAATACGTCCCAAACCAATGGAGAGTTAAAGTTAACCCAAAGAGAACCAAATGCGTTGGGAAGTGGTAAAGCCCAATGAGCTAACCAAGGACGACCCATGTGGGCCAAAATGAAAGAAGCTGCACAAAGTACCGCAAAAATAGTCATCGCTTCCGCTGAACGGTTAATGGAGGTTCTCCATTTTTGACGGAATAATAACAATACGGCAGAAATCAAGGTACCGGCGTGACCAATACCAACCCACCATACGAAGTTGGTAATATCCCATGCCCAACCTACTGTTTTATTTAAACCCCAAACACCAATACCTTGCCACCAGGTATAGAATAGGCAGTAAGCTCCATAGATAAATACAATGGAAGATATACCGAAGGCCCATTTCCATTCTTTGGTGGGTTCCCCTTCTACCTGCTTGCAAATATCGTGGGTAACATCGGAATAAGATTTGCCACCAGTAACTAGTTTCTCTCTTATGGGTGATACAACGTGCGACATATTTTTATTTACTTTTTAATACGATTGAATAATTATGCTTCTTTTTTAACGTCCTTGTTACGAACCTTCATTAAGTAAGAGATGTTTGGCTTTACGTTAATCTCTTCGATTACACCGTAAGCCCTTCCTTCTTTCTCAACAGCTAATAATTTAGAAATTTCAGAAGCAGGATCGTTCATGTCACCAAAGGTAATCGCATTGGTAGGACAAGACTGAGCACAAGCAACCTGGATCTCTCCGTCGACTGGTCTTCTTTTTTCTTTCTTCGCAGTTAACTTACCTTCTTGGATACGTTGAACGCACATAGAACATTTTTCCATTACCCCACGTGAACGAACTGTTACGTCTGGGTTAATCACCATACGACCTAAGTCATTGTTGAAGTGGAAATCATATTCATCAGTTTGGTAGTAACGGAACCAGTTGAAACGACGAACTTTATACGGACAGTTGTTAGCACAGTAACGTGTACCAATACAACGGTTATATGTCATTTGATTTAGACCCTCAGTAGAGTGAGTCGTTGCTAATACCGGACAAACAGTCTCACAAGGAGCATTGTTACAGTGTTGGCAAAGCATTGGTTGGAATACAACCTCTGGATTATCTGAAGCTACTTCTAATCCTTTCAAATCTTCTACCTCAGCATCAGAAGAATAATAACGGTCAATACGCATCCAGTGCATTTCACGACGGTTGATGACCTCTTGACGACCTACTACTGGTACGTTGTTTTCAGCCGAACACGAAACGACGCAAGCTGAACAACCTGTACATGTATTTAAGTCAATCACCATTCCCCACGCGTGGTTGTTGTATTGGTGACCATTCCATAGAGTTAAATCAGTTGCATTTTTCTTGCCTTCTGATGTAGCTACTGTTGGGTTGAAACGACCAGATTGAGGATTCTTAACAAATTCTCCTAAAACAGTTTCTTGAACTACTGCCTGACGCGCCATCACTGTGTGGTGAGTTTGCGTTTGAGCAATGTCTTTGGTATCTCCTGTTGGACTTACTGATACTCCTGTTGTGCAAGTACCTACGCAAGCTCCATTGATTTCTGATATAAATGGATAGGCATTTACACCTACACCATCAGCTGATTTTCCAGCTTTTGTTCTACCGTATCCAATAGCGATAGCTACTGTATCTTGTGCTTGACCTGGTTGAACTAAAACAGGTAAGGTAACTTCATAACCTTTTGCAGCTACTTTAACTACATCTCCTTGTTTCAAGTTTAATTTCGTAGCTGTCGGCTGCGAAATGGATGCATAATTATCCCAGCATGCTTTGGATACTGGTTCAGGGAATTCTTGTAACCAAGGGTTATTGGCTTGAGAACCTGTTCCTAAACCTACTTTTTCATAAACTGATATTTCTAAGCCAGTTGAACTAGCCGAATATGCTTTAGATATTGCCGCTGCTGCTGCATTAGCATCTACAGATGGAACAGCTGAAGAAATACTTGCTGCATTGGGTTGGAATACACCATCATGCAAAGCATTTTTCCATTGTACAGCACCTGCTTTCAAGATATTGGATTCCCAATTACGCTCTAAATAAGCAGCATAATCGCCGTTCAAACCTGCCCAAGTTAATAAGCTGGATTGTGCTTGACGAGTTTTGAAAATGGTTGAGATTGTAGGCTGAGTTAATGAGTAGAATCCTGTTTTAGGCTCTGCATCATTCCATGATTCTAAATAATGAGAATCTGGAGCAATGAACTGGCACAAGGAAGCTGTTTCATCAGCACGTTCATTGGTTGCCAAACTTACTTCAACCTTAGGCAATGCAGCTGCTAATGCTGCGCCCATTGGGTGATTATATACCGGATTGGCATTGTAGAAAATAACAGCAGCTATTTTTCCAGCTCCTGCTTCTTTAATGAAATTAGCCATAGCCATATCATTACCTTGACGGTAATTAACAGCTACTCCTGTATTGATGGTTGCTCCATACGCTCCAACTAAGGCGTTGATAGCCACCACTACTTTTTGTACTTCTGGATCATTTGAACCAGCCACGACAATAGAAGCTCCTTTTGAAGCTACTAAATCTTTCGCAGCTTTATCTAAGTGATCTATTTTAACGGATGCACCTGCTAAAGCAGCTGCTCCTGTTAATTTAGCAACCGCATTGTATAAACTGATTACTACTAAACCTTCTTGAGATGGCTTGTATGCAGAACGGTAGTCAGCATTAGCACCTGTATTGGATAAGATTGTCTCAAATTGATAATGACGAGACATTTCTTTTTTACCGTCTTTTGCAGAACCTACACGGCGAGTTTCAGCCCATTGTGCTGCAAACTCCGTAGGAGCAACCCATGTACCTAAGAAATCAGCGCCCACAGAAACAATTGTTTTTGCTTTGCTGAAATCAATGCTTGGTAGGATGCCACCGTGCGCTTGGGTTAAACCGTAAGCTGGGTTTGCATCATATACGACATGTTGTGTTGTTGGATATTTTGCTGTGAATTCAGCAATTACTTTTTTCGTGCTTGGAGAAAGAATCGTATTGGATACAATTCTAATTTGTCCTCCTTTAGCGGCTACTGCAGCTAATTTAGCTATGAATTCTTTATCTAATTGAGCCCAATCAGCAGCTTTTGCACCAATTTGTGGACCTTTTAATTTCTCATTATCATAAAGACTCAATACGGAAGCATGTGCTCTACCAGAAAGAACTCCTTTAGAAACAGCAGAAAGTTTATTTCCTTCAATTTTGATAGGGCGACCTTCTCTTGTTTTAACTAAGATAGAAGCATATTCACCTCCATCTGTATACGTTGAAGCATACCAGTTAGCAATGGTAGGTTCTACATCTACTGGTTTGTTCAAGTAAGGAATGGTTTTCTTTACTGGAGCCTCGCATGCAGCTAATGAAACGGCTGCAACACCGAATCCCAACATTTTGAGAAAATCACGACGATGTGTTCCCGAACCATCCACTAGGGCTTCCCCTTTAGAATCGTTCTCCGATGGCATATTGCCAAATTCGTTGTGGATATTTTTTACAAACGATGGTTCATTGGTTAACTCCTCAATCCCTTTCCAATACCTCTTGTTCGAATTTTCCATATAATCTTTCTTATTCAGACTAAAATTGAATCTTTTATGACGCGTATACTATTAATAGTGGCACTTAGAACATTCTAAACCGCCAATGTTTTGTACTTTAAGGGGTGTTTTGCTGTCCTTATTGTGAACCTCAACCAACTTATCGTAATAGGCATTTCCCTTAGCGTTAACATCCGTATTACGGTGGCAATCAATACACCATCCCATGGTTAAAGTAGAACGTTGTTCTACTACTTCCATTTTTTCAATATCTCCGTGGCAGTTCTTACATTCCAAATTACCCACATTGGTGTGTTGTGAGTGATTGAAATAAGCTAAGTCTGGAAGATTGTGTACACGAACCCATTGAATTGGCTCGTCGTTTTCAAGTGCTTGATAGATTTTTTGAATCTCTGGAGACTCTCTCTTGATTGCGTTGTGGCAATTCATACAAATGTTGGCTGAAGGGACGTTAGCGCCTTTTCCTTCATAGACACCTGTATGGCAGTAGTTACAGTTGATTTGATACTGTCCTGCGTGTAATTTGTGAGAGAATTTAATCGGTTGCTCTGGGGCATAACCTTGGTGAATACCTACACCATATGCTGCATCAATGGTAGCTTTACCACCTAATAACAGTGCGAAGATGATGATACCCGTTTTCACTGCTGAATTAGCAGCTAATTTTTTAGCATTTTCAGCAATTCTTTTCATCAATGGAGCCTCAGAATCAGCCTCTCCACCACTTAATTTACTTAAAGTGCTTACGATAGATAATAAAGCAATCAATACAAAAACCATGATTACTAATAATCCTACTAATAATACTTCCATCATACCACCTGAACTAGCAGCAGCTGGCGCAGCAGCACCCGCTGGAGCAGCACCAGCAGCCGGAGCAGCAGGGGCAGCGTTAGAAGCATCGATATAAGCTATGATGCTTTTGATTTGACCTTCCGTGAAGTTAGGATATGGTGTCATAGCCGCCTTATTGAACTTATTGTACAATTCATTGGCATACTTATCACCTGAAGCAATAACCGCTTGTGGGTTGTGTACCCATTTAACGATCCATTCGATGGGTCTGCGTTCCCCAATACCTTTTAATCCTGGTCCTACAAGCACTTCATCTGTGCTACTGTGACATGCAGCACAGTTGTTTTTAAACAATGTTTCCCCTTCTGCAGCGTCTTGCGCTAAAGTCGCATATACTGATGCAAACAAAAACAGAAAAGAGAAAAGGAACTTAACGAGCGTAAAATTTTTGCGATTCATGTTTGAAAATCTCCTATTTATTCAGTCCGCAAAACTACAATTCGAATTTTTAGGAAACAATTTATTTGCCATTCAATTTCAGGAATTTTTAAGCTTTACCTGTCTATTTAGAATTTTTCAAAATAAGCCAAAGCTTAAATTTCAATATTTTGATAATAAATTGTACCTAAATCTCTTTAAATAAAAAAACCTCCCAGAATGGGAGGTTTTTGGGAGGTTTCGAGCGGATTCGAACCGCTGTAGAAGGTTTTGCAGACCTCTGCCTAGCCACTCGGCCACGAAACCATCGTTTTGGGGACACAAAATTAGGTCATTTTTGTGAAAATGCCAAGTGTTTTTTAATTGTTAAATCGATAGAATGGTATAATTAATTCATTTTAAGCCAAAATACATCAGGCAACCCTGCGTATTAAGCGTTGAGTTATTTTATTTTAGCAAGTTATTTTTTTCCAAATTCGTTTCAATTAGAAAGAATCTACCTTAACCTCTTGTCAAAGTAAATACCGAAATTTCTGGTGGCATGCCAACTCGTCCTGGATAACCAATGTACCCAAATCCACGGTTAACATACAATTGCTGTTTTCCTTCTTGATACAAACCTGCCCATTGCTTGTATACATATTGAGCTGGGGACCATTTGAAATCTCCTACTTTAACTCCGAATTGTGTGCCATGTGTGTGTCCTGCAAAGGCAACATCAATGTCATGGTACTTTTTCGTCACCTCGGCGTTCCAGTGTGTCGGATCATGAGAAAGTAATAATTTAGTGCTGGCCTCCTCGGTTCCTTGATGCGCCTTAGCTAAATTTCCATACCAAGGAAAACGGCCCACCCCAATGTTCTGAACCCCAATTAAAGCTAATTTCTCTCCTGACTCTTCAATGATTTTATTTTCATCCATCATCAGATTCCAGCCCATTAATTCATGAGCCTTCATCAAATCTTGAAGATTTTGTTTTTTCGCCTGTGGCGATTTCCATCTGACATAATCTCCATAATCATGATTCCCTAAGGTGCTATAAACACCCATGGGGGCATGTAACTTGGAAAACATTTGAAAGTAATCCTCTACCTCCGTAGCCTCATTATTGACTAAATCACCCGTAAAAAATAGTAAGTCGGCCTTCTCTTTCATTACCATATCGACTCCTCCTTGTACCGCCCTTTTATTGTAAAAACTCCCTGAATGTATATCTGATAGCTGGGCAATGCGTAGGCCATCAAATGCCTTGGGGAGGTTAGGGATTTTTAAACTAATTTTTTCAACTCGGTAATCATGTGCTCCTGAAAGGATTCCAAAAGTAAACGTAGCTGCAGGTACTGCGCCTACTACCAAAGCTGTCTTGGATAAAAACTCACTCCGACTAATCTGACCAGGTGCTGGTTCTCCCGGAATGATGTCTAAGTTTTTGTTGGTAAATGCCCAACGAATGATGCGAGTAATATCTTCAATGAACAGAAATATAACGACAAACAATTTTGAGACCACCGTAATCATGACACTAGCCATGAAGAAAGTGCGGATTGTTTTGTTCCAATAAGTCAATGGAAGGAAATTATATCCAATAATTCCGAATATGATACTAGCAGAAATGGTCCAATAAACCCATCGAATGATTTGTTGAGTGGATTGACTCTGTTGTTGAAAGCCCGTTTTGAACGCTTGCCATACATAATAGTCGATGGCAAGTATGACCAAACTCATGATCGGGATAAAAAGTAATTTATTCATGGCTTAATTTAGAATGGCAAGTAGAGGCAATCCGGGGAAATATCAAAAATAAAATGGATAAACGGCATTTATCCCTGGATAATCCTCGTTAATTTGCTGTCATTAACGGCTAACAGGGGTATTTTGTTCCCAAAGATCATTTATGTTTGATATTTCTATTCTTGGAGGAGGTTGGGTAGGTGTCCCTTTGGCGGAAAAACTAGCTTCATTGGGTTATTCTGTTAAAATAAGTCAATCATCTCAAACCAAATCAATTCATAATCCCAATATTTCATTAATTGATTGGAGAGCAGAGGTCAATTTGCCCCAATTGGCTTGGGAATCAATTTTGGATGCAAAGACGATTATTTGGACCATTCCACCTCGTCGAAAAGTCAATGGAGATCATTTTTACCTAGAAGTGTTAGCTGATTTTGTTCGAATATTGAACCCAAAAACGCATCAACAAGTAATTTTCCTTTCTTCTACTTCCGTATATAAAGCTGAAAACGCTGTCGTTAATGAAGCATCTGCTTTGGAAAACAATTTGATGTGCCAGGCAGAAGAAATCTTACATGGGCTTCACAGCCCCTTACTTTTATTAAGGTTGGGTGGATTGATGGGAGGAGAACGTTTTGTGTCCAAATATTTTGCAGGCAAGAATGTTCCAGCTGCCAATCATCCTGTCAATTATGTGCATCGGTTGGATGTGCTTGAAATAATCAATCAAAGTATAAAAAGTCAACTCCGTGGCGTATATAATGTAGTAGCACCATTGCATCCCATTAAATCTGAATTAGTTAAGTCGGAGTGCCAATTACGAGGATTGGAACTGCCTGTGGATTATCTTGAAGACAAGGAAGCCATAAAAGTAGTCAGTTCAGATAAATTAATCCAGGCACTGAATTATACATTTCAATACCCAGATCCTTTAACTTTCCCCATCGAAAACTAGGCTAGGCTTAACTCTTGAATAGCCAACCAAGCCATTAGTCCAGGCCCAACATGAAGTGCTTTTTCATCAATATTGAAGTTGGGAGTGTGGACACCATGAATAATGCCTTTGTCATCATTTCTAGTTCCTAAACGATAAAAGCAAGCATCCACATGGTGGGTATAAAAGGCAAAATCTTCTGCCGCCATCCAAATATCTAGGTCGATCACATTATCTGCTCCCATGTATTCGATAGCCGCTTCTTTCATACGTCGAGTTAATTCAGGATTATTTTTTAAGAAAGGATATCCTTTTAAAACAAAGAAATCACAAGAGCCTCCCATAGATTCCGCTATTCCTTCGGCCAATTTTTTCATTTTGGCCAATCCATCGGCTCTCCATTCTTCGTCCATGGCACGGAAAGTACCTTCAATCTTCACTTCATTGGGAATAACATTGGTGGCTCCTTCGGCTATGAATTTTCCAAAGCTTAATACCGAAGGGAGTCTTGGGTTTTTATTTCTAGAGATAATTTGTTGCATCGCAATAATGATATGCGAAGCAATCACAATAGGGTCAATGCATTGATCTGGCATCGCACCATGTCCACCTTTACCTTTTACGGTTAAATACAATTCATCTGCGCTGGCCATGTACATGCCTTCTCTAAATCCAACCTTACCCACCGGGATGTTGGTGGCCACATGTTGACCCAAAATACCCGCGGGACTTGGATTTTGTAGAGCACCTTCTTGAATCATGATGCTGGCACCTCCTGGTGCTTTTTCCTCAGCCGGTTGGAAAAGTAATTTGATGGTTCCTTCAAATTCATCTTTAACAGATTGCAAGATGCGAGCTGTTCCTAACAAAGATGAAGTATGGACATCATGGCCACAAGCATGCATCACACCTGGGTTTTGAGATTTATATGGAATATCATTTGTTTCTTGGATAGGCAATGCATCCATGTCGGCGCGTAATGCAACTACCTTCTTTGTTGGATTTTTACCTTCAATGATAGCGATAACACCGGTATTGGCTATACGCTGAGTTGGGATTCCTAGTTTATTCAATTGACTCTCCACATATACCTGTGTCTCGAATTCATGAAAGGAGAGTTCGGGGTGGGCATGCAAATGACGGCGTGTATCAATATTCGCATTGGCCTGTTGCTCAGCTAGTTCCTGTATCTTTTTTAGAAGGCTCGACATAATAAAATTTAATTTTTTACAAATCTACAAAATATTGCTTCAAAGAGTTTTTTTCTTAACTTTAAAGACAAGGGATGTGTAGGAGAGTATTCACCTTTAATCTTTTGTCCTATGAGTCGGAAAGTTTTAGTTTTAAACCAAGATTATAGTGCATTAACCATCTGTTCCATGCCGAAGGCCTTTCTATTGGTCTATCTTAATAAGGCGGAATTAGTGGCAGAATCAACCACCGAAAAACTTCATTCAATTTCACAGACTTTCCCATTCCCATCGGTGATTCGATTGAATCGATATGTTTATTTTCCTTACAAAGGAGTGATGTTAAGTCGACAAAATATTTTCAAGCGGGATGATAATATGTGCCAATATTGTGGATCCAAGGATCATTTAACCTTAGATCATGTGATGCCAAAATCCAGACAAGGTCGGACCTCTTGGGATAATTTAACTACGGCTTGTAAATATTGTAATTCTAAAAAAGGAGATCATACCCCTGAAGAGGCGGGGATGACTTTGAAGAGGCGACCATTTAAACCTTCCTTTGTTATGTTTTTGCGTAATTTTTCTGGAATTTTGGATCAACAATGGATTCCATTTGTCGGATCTAAAATGGAGCAAATCGTTTAAGCATGAATATTTCGTTTATTGGTTCTGGTCACGTGGCCTGGCATTTATCTCAGGCTCTTGAAAACGCAGGTCATAGTGTACAAGAAGTTTTTAGTCGAGACCCTGCTAAAGCCAAAGATGTAGTTAGTTATTTATACAATGCCAAAGTGCAGGAGCATTTGGATTTTTCGGAATCGAAATCGTCGGTCTTCTTTTTCTGTATACCTGATATAGCATACCCAACTGTTCTAAAGGAATTAATTCTCCCGAAATACGCTACTTTATTATTGGTATCAGGAACGGTCTTACTGGCCGAAGCTTCTATTTGGTATGACCCTGCCAGAGAAAGTACCAATCAAATAGCGATTTTCTTCCCGGTGCAACATTTGCAAAGTGGGAGAAAAATCAATTTGGGTCACATGCCTATTTGTTTAGAAGTGATGGTGGAGGAAACGGAACAAGTGCTAGTTCAATTAGCTCGTGACATTACAGATGCCATGTATTTAGTGAATGGCGAGGAAAGAAAGAAAATTTATCTGTCCATGCTTTTGGCTGGCGTATTTACCCAGCAACTTTGGGCAGAGGCTAGTCGTTTGCTTCATTCCATCGAATTAGATACGTCCTTACTTCAAGGATTGATACAAAATTATGTTCAGTCGTATTTCAAAAATTTACCAGTTTCCAATCAAATTGAAGCTAATGCTTTACAAGATGGTCGCTTAATGTTTGAGCAGCAAGGCTTTTTGTCGACTGTAGAACTTCAAGAAGTATACCGAAATATGGTTCAGCAGATTTTGAAAACTACTTAATCAAGGGTTTATCTATGTTCAAGACTATTTGAGATTTACTGAATCCCAATAAAATGACATCTTGTTTCTTATGGATAAAAATATAGAACAAGCTATCTCCTGAAGTGTTTTTCTGAATACTAGGAGGAATTTCTTGGTTCATGGATAAACTGTATTCTAAGGCGTCCAAGACTTCTTGAATCTTTTTATCCTTGTTTTGTTGTTTCAAATTAATGGCTTTGCCTGACTGTATTCTAATTTGAAATTGCTTAGCGATACTATCTAAACTCAATTTATTTGAAGGGCTTTCAATCATCGCTTGAACTTCTTGTCCCCAGGTGTCGGCTTTGTTGGTAATGTCTTGGGGAAGAATTCGCTTTACTTGTCGACTTTTCATTTCCTTAACCGCTGCCGTGGTATCGATGCGTTTTGAGAAATCACAAGATTGAAGAGAAAGGATACTTAAAACAAGGCAAGTTAAAACAAGCGATTTTTTCATGGGATTGATTTGATGTGCAAAGGTATTCCATCCAAGCAGAAAGGGCAATGAATTTAATTGTTATCTTTGCGGGGAATTTTAAAAATATTATACGAGTATGTTGGAGCAGCTGGAGGCTATTAGGGAAAGATTTTTAGAGGTAGAGCAACAAATTGCCATGCCTGAGATCGTTTCTGATTTAAAGAAATTCAAAACTTTAAGTAAAGAATACAAGGATTTACAGAAGATTGTAGATCAATATATGGCCTATCAAAATTTATTGAAATCCATTGAAGAAGCTAAAGATGTTATTGCCACAGAGAAGGATGAGGATTTTAGAGATATGGCAAAAGCGGAATTGGAAACTTTAGTTCCTCAAGAAAAGGAAATGCAAGAGGAACTTAAGGAAATGTTAATTCCTAAAGATCCAAATGATTCAAAAGACTGTATTTTGGAAATTCGTGGTGGTACAGGTGGGGATGAGGCATCCATTTTTGCTGGTGATTTGTTTCGTATGTATCAGCGATATGCAGAAAAGATGGGTTGGACATTCCAAATCATGGATTTTACAGAAGGTACAGCTGGAGGCTTTAAAGAGATTATTGTTTCTGTTCAAGGTGAGGATGTTTACGCCAAATTGAAATTTGAATCAGGGGTTCATCGTGTACAACGTGTTCCCGCAACGGAATCTGCTGGAAGAATTCACACATCAGCCGCCACCGTAGCGGTGATGCCTGAAGCGGATGAAGTAGATGTTCAAATTAATATGAATGATATTCGTAAAGATACATTCTGTTCTTCTGGTGCAGGTGGTCAGTCGGTCAACACGACCTACTCTGCTGTACGTGTAACGCACATTCCATCGGGTTTGGTGGTACAATGTCAAGATGAAAGATCTCAAATTAAGAACTTTGACAAGGCCATGACGGTGTTGCGTTCTAGATTATATGAGATTGAGTTAGAGAAAAGAAATGCTGAAATAGCTGGAAATAGAAAATCCATGGTTGGATCTGGAGATAGATCAGATAAAATCAGAACTTATAATTACCCCCAAGGTCGTGTTACGGATCACCGCATTGGTTTAACAGTGTATAATTTACCAGTGGTAATGGATGGCGAAATCGCTGAATTTATTGAACAATTGCGAATTGCAGAAAACGCAGAGCGATTGAAAGAAGGCTCGATGTAAAAGAGTTGATTATTTTAAAATGAATCGGGCTCAGGTTTAAACCTGAGCCCGATTTTTTTATCAAGTAAGTGATTGAAATATAGAAACAAAAGGGGAGAAAAAAATGTTAAACCGCCAACGCTGTCAAGGTTTTAAACCTTGACAGCGTTAGGTTTTTTTTAAGCCTTATCCAATTTAAATTGAAAGGAGGTTCCTTTGTCTACTTTGGAAAATACGGCAATCTTACTATTGTGGGCTTGGATGATATGTTTTACAATGGATAATCCTAAGCCGGAACCTCCACTCATTTTAGCCCTACTTTTATCTACCCGATAGAACCTTTCGAACAAGCGGGGTAAATGTTCTGCAGGTATGCCTGGTCCATTATCCTTGACCATGATTAAAAATGCCTTTTTCTTCTCTTCTAAATGAACCGTTACTTTGCCGTCTTGATGGCCATATTTGATTCCGTTATCTATTAAATTCACCAATACTTGGCTAATTCGCTGATAGTCAGCTTTGACTAACACTGGGCCATGGTGGCCAATCAATTTCAATTCGATGTTTTTAGCTTTAGCCTTGGCTTCTAATTGTTCAAATATCTCAATGACCAATGGTTTTAAATCGAGTGCTCTTTTGTCAATTTTGATCGCTCCTGTTTCTATTTGAGATACTGTTAATAAATCTTTTACCAAGATATCTAGCCCATCCAAACTCTTTGCTGCTTTTTCTAAAAATCGTTTTCTGATTTCAGGGTCCTCTTCAGGATTATCCAGCAGAGTATGAACAAAACCTTGGGCTGCAAAAATGGGTGTTTTTAATTCATGTGAAACATCCGCTAAGAATTCTTGGCGGTACTTAGCCGCTTTCTTTAATTCTTTAACCTCATCTTCCTTGGTCGTCACATAGGAGTTTAATTCCTCCTTTAATAACTCAATGGGATTCTCTTTTTCGATTAATTGTTTGCGGGGAATAACAGAAAAATTCTTCTTTTTAATCTGTTTGATGCGGTCGTATAATTTATTGACTTCTTTAAACACGAGGTTGTCTAAAGCAAAATAAATAACGGCACTTCCAAAGATAAAGGCACTTATAAAGCAGACAAAAAGTATGGTGAAATCGGTATTGGGCAAAAAAGAAAGAAAAGAGGTACATACCCCAGCAATCACAAAGGCCAGTAATAAGGAAAGGTATCTAGGGCTTAACATGCTTTATTTTTGTTTTCAAGTTACAATTTATATTTCTTTTGGGGAATCATGTGCCCAATTGTTTTAGTATAATCAGGTTTTACGCACATTTTCGTACCTTTGCGCTTTACAAAAAATACCATGGAATTAAATCGCTTAAGTGCTATCTCTCCCGTTGATGGACGTTATCGCAAACAAACGGAAGTCTTATCTCCTTATTTTTCAGAATTTGGATTAATTCAATACCGTGTTCGAGTGGAAATCGAATATTTCATTGCTTTATGCGAAATTCCATTGGCTCCATTGGCTAGTTTTCCTGCGGCAGCCATTCCTGCTTTGCGCGGTTTATACCAAAACTTTTCTGAGCAAGATGCACTTTGGATTAAAGAAAAAGAAAAAGAAACCAATCACGATGTCAAAGCAGTTGAATACTTCATTAAAGATAAGATAGCTGGATTTAGTGAATTTGGAGATTTAACGGACTACCTGGAATTTATTCACTTTGGCTTAACGTCTCAAGATATTAATAATACGGCGATTCCTGTTTCCATATTGGAGGCTCATCGTGCTGTCATTTTACCTGCATATTTACAAGTGAAAGAGCAATTGGCTCTCGTAGCGAAGGCCTGGAAGGATATTCCTATGTTGGCACACACCCATGGACAACCCGCTTCTCCTACTCGTTTGGGTAAGGAAATTCAGGTATTTGTAGAACGCCTAGAAAGACAATTGGAGCTTTTGGCTCAAGTCCCTTTTACTGGAAAGTTTGGAGGAGCCACAGGTAATTTTAATGCACATCATGTAGCATTTCCTGAGATTCATTGGCCGGAATTTGGAGCTAATTTATTGGAAAATAAATTGGGGATTCAGCGTAGTAAATACACCACTCAAATTGAGCATTACGATAATTTAGCTGCCTATTTTGATGGATTAAAGCGTTTAAATACCATCCTAGTAGATTTGGCTCGAGATATTTGGTCTTATGTTTCCATGGGTTATTTCAAACAAAAAATCAAAGCTGGTGAAATCGGTTCTTCTGCCATGCCCCACAAGGTGAATCCTATCGATTTTGAAAATGCGGAAGGAAACTTAGCTATTGCTAATGCTTTATTGGAATTTTTATCTGCCAAATTGCCTATTTCTCGCTTGCAAAGAGATTTGACGGATTCTACTGTTCTTAGAAATGTTGGAACGCCATTGGCACACATCCTTATTTCCTTGACTTCGCTTCAAAGAGGTTTGGGTAAATTGGAGCTTAATGAAGCTAAGATTCACCAAGATTTAGAAGAAAATTGGGTGGTTATAGCTGAAGCGATTCAAACCGTTTTACGTCGAGAGTCTTATCCAAAACCCTATGAAGCTTTAAAAGAATTGACACGTCATCATGGAAAGATAGATCAAGCCGTATTTCAACAATTTATTCAGGGATTAGCTGTTTCAGAAGCAATAAAGGCTGAATTGTTATTGATATCTCCATTTAATTTTGTGGGAAGAGACGAAAACTAAGCGCATGAATCAACGAATTGCACAAATTTCTCTAGTGGTGGATGATTATGATGAGGCCATCGCTTTTTATACACAAAAGCTAGGTTTTGAATTGTTGGAAGACACCGTTATGAGTCCGACAAAACGCTGGGTAGTTGTTACACCTGTGGGAGAGGGTTCTTGTCAATTGTTGTTAGCAAAAGCAGCAAATGAAGAGCAGAAATCCCGCGTAGGCAATCAAACTGGCGGAAGAGTTTTCTTGTTTTTACATACGGAAGATTTTGACCGAGATTATCAAAATTTAGTACAAAAGGGTGTTCAAATAATCCGAGAAGCCAGTGTTGAGGAATATGGAAAAGTGGCCGTTTTTGCTGATTTATATGGCAATTTATGGGATTTAGTAGAAAGGAATGCCTAGTTTTTTTATCTTGAAATTTTGATTTACCATATTTCAGATTACATTTGCATCAAATTATTATAGAAATGACTAAAACAACATACAACAAAAACTGGTGGCAAGGCTAAAATTTCCTTGAACAGTTTTGCTGTGTGTATATGATATGTTTTACTCAAGGCTTGCTGTTCCCAGTAAGCCTTTTTATTTTAATTTTGCCGATAGCCTCATGTCCAGTTCAAATACATTTACCATTCATACCACTAGGAAGACCTTGTTAGCAGACACGTTAACACCCATTGGTATTTTCTTGAAAATCAGAAAAAATTATAAAAATTCTGTCATCTTAGAAAGTGCTGATTACCACGGTCGTGAACATGGTTTTTCTCATATAGCTTTTGATCCTGTTGCTAGTTTTGTTTTGGATCAGCAGCAAGTCACACAGACTTTTCCTGACGGAACAGTTGAAACCTTCCGATTAGAAAATCCAAAGGATGCCGTGAAGGTCCTACAACGTTTTTCCTCACGTTTTGTATATCAAAAGGAGGCGGGAGATTCGCCCATGTCCAATGGACTGTTTGGTCACATCAGTTACGATGCGGTCACCTATTTTGAAGATATTCAGATACAGGATAAAAATCCAGAAACAGCTATTCCTTCCATTCGCTATTATGTGTATCGCTATGTGGTGGCATTGAACCATTTCAATAACCAAATGACTTGGTATGCTCACAGTTATTTGGAAGGAGAAAAGCCTAATTTGGATGCTGTAGCCTATCATTTAGAGATGCCACATTATACCTTAGAGGCATTTAAGCGCGTGGGTGATGAACAAAGTAATTTAACGGAAGCTCAAACGGAAGAGATTGTCAAGACTTGCATCAAGCATTGTTTACGTGGGGATGTATTTCAAATTGTGCCTTCCAGAAGGTTTAGTCAGAATTTTACAGGAGATGATTTTCAGGTTTATCGTGCATTGCGTTCAGTAAATCCTTCCCCCTATTTGTTCTTTTTTGATTATGAACAATACCGAATTTTTGGAGCTTCGCCTGAGAAACAAATTAAAATAGATCATGATTTGGCAGAAATTCACCCCATTGCTGGAACATTCAGACGTACAGGGGATGATGCGCGGGATGCAGAGCTTGCACAAGCTCTAATCGCAGATCCTAAAGAATCAGCTGAACATGTGATGTTGGTGGATTTGGCCAGAAACGATTTGAGTAGAAGTGCAGATAATGTGAAAGTAGAGACTTTTAAAGAAGTGCAATTCTTTTCTCATGTGATACATTTAGTGTCTAAGGTGACAGGAACCTTGCAAAAAGGAGTAAATCCTTTGCAAATGGTTGCTGATACCTTTCCTGCAGGAACGTTGAGTGGAGCACCTAAGCACAATGCCATGACGATTATCAATCGTTTGGAACCAACCAACCGCCATATTTATGGAGGTGCCATCGGTTTTATGGATTTTGAAGGCAATTTTAATCATGCCATCGCTATTCGAACCTTTTTAAGTAAAGGAAATACCTTGTTTTATCAAGCAGGGATGGGTGTGGTAGCTAAATCCGTAGTAGCCAGTGAAATGCAAGAGATACACAACAAATTAGCTGCGCTGAAAAAGGCCTTGGATGTAGCTGAAAATTTAGCATAAGAAGCCATGAAAGTATTAGTAATAGATAATTATGATTCATTTGTATACAATTTGGTATACTTATTGAAAGAGATTGGGGCTGAAGTGGATGTTTTCAGAAATGATAAAATAGCCTTAGAAGAAGTAAAGGCATATGACCATATTTTATTATCTCCAGGTCCTGGTATTCCATCTGAAGCTGGCATTATGCTGGATTTATTAAAAGAATATGCTCCATCCAAACGAATTTTAGGAGTTTGCTTGGGACATCAAGCTATAGCGGAATCTTTTGGTTCCACTTTGCAGAATATGGGAGAGGTTTTGCACGGAGTAACGACTGAATGCGTAGTTACAGATCCTACAGAAAGATTATTTAAAGGGATTCCTTCTCGGTTTGAAGTTTGTCGTTACCATTCTTGGACGGTCATTCCAGAAAGCATGCCTGCAGATTTAAAAATTACGGCAGTGGATGATAAAGGATATGTAATGGCGGAGGCTCATCAGACATTTGATGTCCGAGGAGTGCAGTTTCACCCAGAGGCATATTTAACGCAACATGGTTTGCAAATGATTAAAAATTGGATTCAATAAAACATGAAAGATATATTAAGTAAACGAGTTCAGGGGTATTCCTTAACCGAGGTAGAAGCAAAAGAGTTACTGTTGCGCGTAGGTCAAGGAGGTATCAATCCAAGTCAAATTGCGGCATTTTTAGCAAGTTATTGGTACACACCTATTCAGGTTCAAGAGTTAAAGGGATTTGTTTCCGCCATGATGGATTTGGCTGTGACCATTGATTTGACGGACTTTGATGCCATGGATGTATGCGGTACCGGTGGCGATGGGAAAGATACTTTTAATGTTAGTACGACTTCCTCATTTGTGGTGGTGGGTGCAGGACAAAAGATTGCGAAGCACGGTAACCATGGAGTTTCTTCTGCGGTAGGATCTTCTACTGTATTGGAGTTTTTAGGGGTTAAGTTCAGTAATGATCCTAGCTATTTAAAACGTAAGATGGAATCATCGGGAATCTGTTTTTTACACGCTCCCTTATTTCATCCTGCCATGCGCCACGTTGGGCCTATTCGAAAAGAATTAGGTATGAAGACATTTTTCAACCTATTAGGGCCATTGATGAATCCTGCATTGGTTAGTAAACAGCTTACTGGGGTATATTCCAAGGAAGTGTATGACTTATTTGTGCAATTTTATGCTTCTGGGCCGAAGAAGTTTGGTATCGTTTTTGGCGAAGATGGATATGATGAAATATCATTAACCAGTTCTTTTTTGTTGACTACGAAAGAAGGTGAAACGCGTTATCTCCCAGGCGATTTTGGTTGCGAAACTTTTCAATCTCAGGATTTAAGCGGAGGTTCAAATGTAGAGCAGTCAGCGGATATGTTGTATAAAATATTGCAAAGACAGGGGACGCCCGCTCAAACCCAAGTGGTTTTGGCCAATGCTGGCGCTGCTTTGCTCGTTGCAGAAAAGGTTAATAATTTATCGGATGGGTATTTGATGGCCAAAGAGTCTTTGGAAAGTGGAAGAGCTTTTCAGGTTTTCAAGAAATTTATCATGGATTAAGATGAGTATTTTAGCTACAATTTTAGATTCCAAAAGAAAAGAAGTTGCGGAAAGGAAATCTCGCATTTCCATGAGTGCATTGGAGAAAACTGGATTCTTTGCGCGCAATTGCCACTCTTTGTCGATGTCTTTGACACAACCTGCATCTACTGGTATTATTGCAGAGTTTAAGCGAAAATCACCATCCAAAGGAGTAATTAATGATCGTTTAACAGTAAAAGAAGTGACCCAGGCTTATGCAGCTGCTGGTGCAGCTTGTTTATCTGTATTAACGGATGGCCCATTTTTTGGAGGAACAGATCAAGATTTTGAAGAGGCTCGTCGGGCTAATCCCCATACGCCAATACTTCGTAAGGACTTTATGGTCGATGAATACCAAATTGTGGAGGCAAAAGCCATGGGTGCCGACGTGATTTTGTTGATAGCAGCGGCATTGAGTCCCCAGGAGATTAAGCAATTGGGGGCATTAGCACGATCATTGGGTATGGAAACATTGTTGGAAGTACATGATGAAGAAGAATTGAATCGAAGTTTGGGAGACTATATTTCGGTAGTCGGTGTGAATAACCGTAATTTGAAGAATTTTGCTGAGCAGAATGTGGAGGCATCCAAACGATTGGCAGAAAAAATACCTGCCACTTGTATTAAGGTATCTGAAAGTTGCATTTCGAGTTCCCAAATTATCCAAGAATTACGGGGTTACGGATACAAAGGATTTTTGATAGGAGAGAGTTTTATGAAAACGGATGCTCCAGGAAAAGCATTATTGGATTTTTTAAATCGAGGCTAAGATGAAATGGAAGGTTTGCGGCATGCGGGAAATGGAGAATACCCAGGAAGTGGCCAAGCTCAAGCCAGACTATATGGGATTTATTTGGGCAGAAGCATCTCCCAGGTATGTAGGGGAAGATTTTGTGATACCCCTTGAAATGTTGAGAGAAACTATTCCTGTGGGTGTTTTTGTGAATCGAGCTGTTGATAGCATCATCGACTTATCTAGAAAAGCTGGATTTACTTGGGTTCAGTTGCATGGAGAGGAAAAGGATGAAGAGATTTTGGCATTGAAAAAAGCCGGTTTAACGGTGATTAAGGCCATCTCGGTGTCAGATCCTCAGGATGTGAAAGATTTGAGTTTAACTCCTGATTTTTATTTATTTGATACTAAAAAAGGCCAGCAAACCGGTGGAACTGGTCAGCGATTTGATTGGGATATATTGGCTGCATATACTGTCGGAAAACCTTTTATTTTGGCAGGCGGTTTAAGTAAGGAGAATTTGGAGGAGGCAATAGAATTAAGTAAAAAATATTCAATTCATGCCCTGGATTTTAACAGTAAAGTGGAGATCAAGGCTGGGTTGAAAGATGTACAAGAAGTAAGGGAAATTTCGGAAATATTAGCAGAACATTAGCATTATGGCAATGACTTACCAAGTAGACGACAAAGGTTATTATGGGGAATTTGGCGGGGCATTTATTCCCGAGATGCTTTATCCCAATGTGGAGGAGCTCAGAACGCATTACCTTGATATTATTCAGGAACCTTCTTTTCAACAAGAGTTTCATGAGTTATTGAGGGATTTTGTGGGTAGACCTACTCCTCTGTTTGAGGCAAAAAGGTTGTCGGAGAAATACCAAACCCAGATTTATTTGAAAAGAGAAGACCTTTGTCATACTGGCGCTCACAAAGTAAATAATACCATTGGGCAGATTTTAGTAGCCAAGAAATTGGGCAAAAATAAGATTGTGGCTGAGACGGGTGCTGGCCAACATGGCGTAGCCACAGCGACAGTTTGTGCATTGATGGGTATGGAATGTATTGTTTACATGGGGGCAATTGACATTCAACGTCAGGCACCTAATGTGGCAAGAATGAGAATGTTAGGGGCACAGGTGGTAGCTGCTGAATCCGGCTCAAAGACGTTAAAAGATGCTACAAATGAGGCTATGCGCCATTGGATTAATAATCCTGTGGATACGCATTACATCATAGGCTCTGTGGTTGGACCTCATCCTTATCCAGATATGGTAGCAAGATTTCAATCGGTGATTTCAGAGGAAATAAAGGCTCAATTGACGGAAAAAGTGGGTAGAAATTATCCAGATTATGTATTGGCTTGCGTAGGAGGAGGATCAAATGCCGCCGGAGCTTTTTATCATTATTTAAATGAACCAAGAACCCAATTGGTGGCTGCTGAGGCAGCTGGACAGGGAGTGGGGACTGGACATTCTGCTGCGACCACTTTTTTAGGGAAGTCGGGCGTTTTACATGGCAGTAAGAGTTTGTTAATGCAAACAGAGGATGGGCAAGTGATAGAACCATATTCTATTTCGGCTGGATTGGACTACCCGGGAATTGGACCGATGCATGCTCATTTATTTAAAACGGGTCGCGCGCAATTTTATGACATCACAGATGAGGAGGCTTTGGTTTCTGCATTGGAATTAAGTCAATTAGAGGGTATTATTCCTGCTTTGGAATCAGCCCATGCCTTGGCGGTATTGCCTAAATTACAGGCTAAGCCTACCGAAATAGTAGTGATTAATTTATCGGGTAGAGGAGATAAGGATTTGGCGACCTACCAACAAAGATTAAATTTAGTTTAGATGAATCGAATTTCAGCAGTTTTTGAATCGGCGAAAGGCCCTATATTAAATGTGTATGCTACGGCAGGTTTCCCAAAATTGGGTGATACGATGACCGTGTTGGAGGCGCTTCAAGAAGGAGGAGCAGATATCATTGAGATTGGTATGCCCTATTCTGATCCTGTAGCAGATGGCGAAACCATTCAGCAGTCCAACCAGGTTTCTTTGGACCAAGGAATGACAGTAGCCTATTTATTTGAGCAATTGAAGGATTTGAGATCAAAAGTTCAGGTTCCAGTTTTGTTGATGGGATATATCAACCCTGTTTTGCAGTTTGGAGTGGAGAAGTTTTGTCAAAAATGCCAAGAAGTGGGAGTCGATGGGCTGATTTTACCCGATTTGCCTATGGCTGAATACGAGTTGGAATATCAAGAAATATTTGAACGATATGGTTTGTTTAATATCTTTTTGATTACGCCACAAACGGCAGATGAGCGCATTAGACAGATTGATTCAGTCAGTAAGGGTTTTATTTATATGGTATCTTCAGCAAGTACCACGGGTGCTAAAACGGGGATTAGTTCTGAGCAGGAGGTGTATTTTGAAAGAATTAATCGGATGAACTTGAAAAATCCTCGATTGATTGGGTTTGGCATTTCAGATCGAGAGAGCTTTTTGAAAGCTTCTACTTCTGCTTCGGGGGCCATTATTGGTAGTGCTTTTGTGAAGTTATTGGCTAAGTCGAGTCATTTGAGAGAGGATATTGTGGCATTTGTACGTGGGATAAAAGGACTGAATTAATTCACAATTTTTTGACTAACAGTTTTTTAGAAAAAATAAATTTTCTATCTTTGCAACCCAAATCAGTGAGCCTTATGTACGATTGGACCGCTAAGCACTGATAATCACCAAAGTTTGAACAAATAATTAAGATGAGTGATTTAATTAAATTAGTAGAAGCAGAAAATGCAGCTCGTAGAGCAGATCATCCTGAATTTGCAGCAGGAGATACCATTAATGTACACGTTAAGATTCGTGAAGGAAACAAGGAGCGTATCCAGGTTTTCCAAGGATTGGTAATTCAACGTAAGAATTCAGGTGCAGGTGAGTCATTCACTGTTCGTAAGATTTCTAATGGAATTGGTGTTGAGCGTATTTTCCCAATCTTGTCTCCAAACATTGACAAAATTGAAGTATTACGTCGTGGTAAAGTACGTAGAGCTCGTTTATATTACATGAGAGGTAAGCAAGGTAAAGCTGCTCGTGTTAAAGAGAAGAAAAAATAAGAGGTTTGAATTCTTTGAAATAAGAAAGAGCTGCTCCGAAAGGGCAGCTCTTTTGTTTTAAGGGTACTAGTGGTTAGATGTAAAATTGTTGGTATGAGATGATAAAGCATAATGGTTTCTTCAAAAGAGGAGTTTTTAGGCTCCTCTGATGAATTAGAAATTATTAGTGATTAGGTGGTTAATAAGAGAGATTATGTAACAAATCATTTTTGAGATGGAGGTGTATACATTGATTTCTATAATGCTTAAAAAATTAGTAGAATTCACTTCCATGGTAACTATAAATTTTAGAACACAGGTTGCAATTTTTATCTCTTATCAACCGATAATTGGCAAGATTCCTTTGTTTTACCATAGAAAACCCATCAATTACCACATGACAAAGTTGAAGAAAACTTATTGAAATTTTCTTGCGAAAAATCAATAAATAAAATTGAGAAAACGCAAGTATTAGTCGATTAGGGAGCCATTCTCCATGATTTTCCTTCTAACCCGACTTAATTCCGAGGGGCTCATATTGAGAAAAGAAGCTTTGTATTTATCAGGAACCTGTTCATCCATTTCTCTAAAGGCTTTTCGAAAAGATTCGTATCGAACTTGGGTGTTTCTGATGTGAAGGAAGGAAGTGATTCGTTCGTGTTGAACTAAGTTTTCTTGTAAGATGATTCTACAAATGGTATTGGAGTGAGGGATTTCAATATAGGCTTTTTCAAGATCTTCTTTTTCCATATAAAATACCTCTGATTTTTTTAAAGCATCAAGTGTGATTTCACTAGGTGTTTGGTGGAAAAAACTTTCTGCTGAGATACCAAATTTACCTGGTAAAGTAAACCATCTGGATATAGGTTCAGGCATATCCAATTGGTCTACCCAGGAATATTCTCGGAGTAAACCTGATGTTAAAAAGTAGAAACGACTATTTATTTCTCCTTCTGCAATGATTATTTGATTCTTTTGAAATTTGGCATACTTGAAATAACTCGCTAGTTGTTTTGTTTCAGATGGGCTTAATAAATGAAAGGAGTTAAGGTAAGCTTCTAGGTTAGCTAGAGTCGTCATAAAATGGGATAATTAGGGGTTATGTATTTGAAATATATTGCCCGAATGCAAGGCATTGTTCGATAAACCAAAGTTGATTTTCTCAGGATTTTTTTGACAAATCAGAAGAGAAGAAGTGGAATTCTTCAAGGAATATACATTTAGAACAAGCCAAAGATAGGAATCCCCTTGAATTTTGCCAATTATGAATGGCGGAAAGCGCTATTGAATATTCATTTCTTGCGTTTTCTCAAGAATAATTCTTGTTTTCCCGCAATTTAAAAGCCCCGAAATACGGAATGTTTTGTATTTCAGGGCTTTGTACTACTTTTTTCTACTACTTAATTACTTTTCTTACGTTTTGATTGATGGTATCTGACTCAATAAGTCCATCACGTAAACGTATTATTCGGTGGGCATATTGAGCAATATCATCCTCGTGAGTAACCATGACAATGGTATTTCCTTTTTTGTGTAATTGATCAAAAAGGTCCATAATTTCATAAGATGTTTTGGTGTCCAAATTACCTGTAGGCTCATCCGCTAATAAAATGGATGGCTCATTGACCAATGCTCTGGCTACTGCTACACGTTGTCTTTGACCTCCTGATAACTCATTAGGCTTATGGCTAGCTCGGTTATCTAGACCTACACCTCTCAGGGTTTCCATGGCAATTTCGTTCCTTTCTTTTTTGGAATATCCTGCATAAATCAGAGGAAGAGCTACATTGTCCAAGGCAGATTGCCGAGGTAATAAGTTGAATGTTTGAAAAACGAACCCAATTTCTTTATTGCGCACAGCGGCTAACTCATTTTCTGACATTTCGCTGACGTCATGACCATTCAAAATATACTTTCCAGTACTAGGAGTATCCAAGCATCCAACAATATTCATCAAGGTGGATTTACCTGAACCGGATGGCCCCATAAATGCTACATATTCGCCTTTATTCACTGAAATACTGATGTTTTTTAAGGCATCAATTACTTCTTCTCCCATCACATAGCGCTTGGAAATATTTCTTGTTTCAATAATTTTGGTCATAATCTCAGGAATAAAATATCTTAAAAATACACCCAATACCTGAAAGAAGTTTCACTTTTCTACAAAAGATACGCAGCGTGGATAAAGTAGCTTTAGGAAGGATAAGAGGTTTATTGCACAATATGTTTTAGCTTTGTTAGCTGTAGATTTAATAATGAAATACATTCCTGCTTTAGATGGTATTAGAGCCATAGCAATTTTATTAGTATTGGTTTTTCATTGGTTTCCCACAAATCATTGGATCAATACTATTCCCAATGGCCCCATAGGAGTCACCTTATTTTTTGTATTAAGTGGATACTTGATTACATCCATTTTGTTAGGTCAAAGGGCAAATCATTCATTTTTGAAATCATTTGGCAATTTTGTGGCACGTAGGGCCTTGCGCATATTTCCTATTTATTACGCGGTGTTGGCATCCTTACTCATATTAAAGCCATTTGGCATACAAATTGTCAGTGATTTTTATGAGCATCCCGGTTATTATTGGTCGTATTGGTATAATCATTGGTTAGAACAAAGTCAGAATTGGTCAGATATGCTTTCTCCCTATTGGTCACTTTCTGTAGAAGAGCAGTTTTATATCATTTGGCCTGTATTAATTTTAGGTATAAGTTCAAGGAAAAACATATTGTCGCTTTTGTGGGCTACGACTATACTTGGATTAGTAGCTAGATTCGTTTTAATTCATCAATATGAGGGAATTGGGGTATACATGATTACATGTGTTGATACATTTGCTTGGGGAGGCTTATTGGCGTATTATGTGAGAGAGGGTAGAGAAGAGCAAGTTCGGTCAGCAGCCAAATGGATTTTACCTGTGGCAGCTTTAGGATTTGTAATGACTACTGTATTTATGTCGGATATCAATCTTGGTAAGCAATTGTTTTTTCGAACCTTTACTTCCATACTTTCAGCAGGATTGATTTTGGGAGCATTGCAACCTGGACTTCTAGCTCATTTGTTATCTATTCGCCCCTTAAGAGAAATTGGTAAGGTTAGTTATGGGTTGTATTTATACCATATGTTAATCCCTGATTTGTTTTATCAGCTGATGAATCGACTTCATATTTCGATCCAAGATCCCTATCACATTTATGGAATAGTAGCATTATTTGCCACCAGTTTCATTTCCTACCATTTGTTTGAAAAACCCATTCAATCAATAAAGCGATATTTTGTTTAGTGAAGCAATAATTATCAGTTTTTGGGAGGTTTTTCGAGGGAGAATGAGGTAATTTTGCCTAACGCTGGCAAGGTTTAAAACCTTGACAGCGTTGGGGGAGGTGCAGAGAAAAATGCTTAATGAAACTTCTCTCCTTTAGCCAGTTTTTCAAGGATTTGTTCCATTCTTTTCTGTCTAGTTTCTGGCTTTTTTGCCGACTGAAGTCGGAAGTAGATGGCAAATAAATTCGTTCGATTGAGGGTTTGGTAAAAGAGTTCTGCAGGTTTGTTCTTTTTCAATTCAAGGAGAAAATCTTCAGGAATCACCATTTCGCTTTGCGCAGCATAAGCCTGTTCCCATTGACCATTCTCTTTGGCCTCCTGTACTACCTGTATTCCAGCAGGCATCATTTTACCTGCTTGAGTTAATCGCTCTATATGCTGAATATTGATTTTAGACCAAATGCTTTTAGGTTTTCTAGGACTGAATTTTTGTAACCAGTAATATTCATCAAAAGGAAATTTTTGACTATCTATCCAACCAAAGCAAAGCGCTTCATCCAATGCTTCTTTATATGAAATGGTTTGTTCTGGGGCCTTTGATTTAGAGATTTGAAGGCAAATACCAACAGAATTTGTATGATGCTCTTGAAGCCATTCACGCCACTCCTGTGAAGAATGGAATTTAATTATTTCCGATTTACTTGTCGCCATGTGGAGGATTTTGACCTAAATATACATCATTGAGCTAGCAAGGCTTATGTTGGGGCATAAAAAAAGCCCTCGATTAATCGAGGGCTTTCTGTACTTATATTGATTGGATATTACAATCCTTTCGCTTTCTTAACTACTTCGTCAGCAATGTTTTGCGGAACAAATTCGTAGTGAGAGAAAGTTAAAGATGCAGTAGCACGTCCAGAAGACATTGTACGTAAATCTGTAACATATCCGAATAATTCTGATAAAGGCACATCAGCTTTTAAGATAACAGCACCTTGACGAGAATCCATACCTTTCATGATACCACGACGACGGTTTAAGTCACCTGTGATAGGTCCAGTATACTCATCTGGAGTAACTACGTCAACAGCCATGATAGGTTCCATTAATTTAGCACCTGCACTTTTCGCTGCTTCTTTGTAACCCATACGAGCTGCTAATTCAAAAGATAATGAATCTGAATCGACATCATGGTAAGAACCATGGAACAAACGTACTTTCATGGAATCCATAGGATAACCAGCTAAAGCACCTGTTTTCATTGCTTCTTCAAAACCTTTCTGAACTGCAGGGATGAATTCACGAGGAATAACACCACCCACGATATTGTTTACAAATTCTAAACCAGGTTTATCATCTTCTCTTGGTCCGATTTCAAATACGATATCAGCAAATTTACCACGACCACCTGATTGTTTTTTGTAAACCTCACGGTGCTCAGTTGTCTTAGTTAAAGACTCTTTGTAAGCCACTTGAGGCGCACCTTGGTTAACTTCAACTTTGAATTCACGACGCATACGGTCAATGATAATCTCTAAGTGAAGCTCACCCATACCTTTGATGATGGTTTGACCAGTCTCTTCGTTAGATTCTACTTGTAAAGTTGGGTCTTCCTCGATCAATTTTGTGATTGCTTTTGAGAAGTTATCAGCATCAGCTGTTTTCTTAGGCTCAATAGCATATCCAATAACTGGCTCTGGGAAATCCATTGCTTCTAAAATGATTGGGTGTTTCTCATCAGATAAAGTATCACCAGTTTTGATGTCTTTAAATCCAACTACGGCACCAATATCACCAGCACCTAAGCGCTCAATAGAATTTTGCTTGTTAGCGTGCATTTGGAAGATACGAGAGATACGCTCCTTATTTCCTGAACGGTTGTTCAAAACATAAGAACCAGAATCCAATCCACCAGAGTATGCACGAATAAAACATAAACGACCTACGTAAGGGTCAGTTGCAATTTTAAATGCTAAAGCAGCAAATGGCTCAGACTCAGATGGTTTTCTAAGAATTTCTTCTCCTGTATCTGGGTTTGTTCCTTTTACACCTTCTTTGTCCATCGGTGATGGCAAAATAGCCATTACATAATCCAACATAGTCTGCACTCCTTTGTTTTTGAAAGAAGAACCACAAAGCATTGGAACGATTTTCATAGAAATAGTAGCGGCACGTAAAGCAGCTAAAATTTCATCTTCAGTGATTGAGTTAGGATCTTCGAAGTATTTCTCCATCAAAGTCTCGTCAAACTCAGCTACTGCTTCTAATAATTTCTCACGATATTCAGTCGCCTCTTCTAACATATCATCTGGGATAGGTACCTCAGTGAATGTCATTCCTTTGTCTGCTTCGTTCCACTTGATACCACGGAAGTTCACCAAATCAACTACTCCTTCGAAATGCTCTTCAGCACCGATAGGTAATTGCAATGGTACTGCGTAGCTACCCAACATTTCTTTTACTTGCTTACACACGTTTAAGAAATCAGCACCAGAACGGTCCATTTTGTTTACGAAACCAATACGAGCAACGTTGTAATTGTTCGCTAAACGCCAGTTAGTTTCTGACTGTGGCTCAACACCGTCTACCGCTGAAAACAAGAAAACTAGACCATCTAATACACGTAGGGAACGGTTTACCTCTACAGTAAAGTCAACGTGACCTGGTGTATCAATGATGTTAACATGGTAATCTTCGTTACGGTATTTCCAGTTTACAGTAGTTGCTGCAGAAGTAATCGTGATTCCACGCTCCTGCTCTTGCTCCATCCAGTCCATGGTTGCCGCACCATCGTGTACCTCACCAATTTTGTGACTCACACCTGCGTAATACAGGATACGTTCCGTCGTGGTGGTTTTACCAGCGTCAATGTGCGCAGCAATACCGATGTTTCTAGTGAATTTTAAATCGCGTGCCATTTTTAAAGGTTAATTATGATATAAGTGTTTTTACTCTTCTCTAAGATTATCAAGAACTTGAACTACATGGTTTTAGCATGTAAACTTTAGGTTCTTATTTAGGGGTGCAAAATTACTGAATCTTAATTAAATACAAAACTTTTTTCAAATGTTTAAGCGCATTTTACAATTGCTTTACCCGGAAGTTTGTTTTGGGTGTTCCATGACCCTTTTAGAATCAGAGGAAATACTATGTAGTAGGTGTCGATTAGAGCTCCCAAGGCCCGGTTTATTCCTTCCAAAGCCCAATTGGCTCAGTCTGAAATTCGACGGTTGGATGGATTATCAGGATGCACATTGTTTCTTTTTATTTTCTGAGGGAGGGCGCGTTCAGCACTTAATGCATCAAATTAAATACAAAGGAGCCCAAGATGTAGGAAGATTTCTTGGGGTTTGGTGTGGCTCAGAATTAAATAAGTACAATTGGCCTTTCACTTACGATCTAATTCTCCCTATTCCAATGCATGCTCAAAGAGCGCGCGATCGAGGATATAATCAAGCCCAATGCATCGCCGAAGGAATTTCTTCAAGTACTCAAATTCCAATCATTTGGGGAGGTATAGAACGAATCAAGAATAGTCAAACATTGATTCATCAAAATCGGCAAGAACGTTTTCAAGTATTGGAAGAGGTATTTCAGGTTATTAATCCATCCCTTATCCAAGGAAAACATGTATTGATTGTGGATGATACCTTGACCACTGGAGCCACGATGCTGGCATTGGGACAAAAAATAAAAACCGCCGGAGCTAGACAAGTGTCTTTTTTAGCTCTGGCGGCTTTGCAATAAATGGGAAAATATTATTTGTTCGTTCCTGCGGAAATCATAGCACAACGGAATCCGATAGTCGCAGTAGCTGAATCTTCATCCAAATAACGACGAGTACCCGGCGCTAACCAATAAGCCACATCTGACCAAGATCCACCTTTATAAACACGAACTTTGTTGTCAATTAATGAGTTATTGTTTTTGCTGTCATAGCGACTAGCCTTATCTAATTTTTCGTTTCTACGAACAGGGTTCAAGTCATTAAAGTCTTGAAAGGAAAGAGGACGGTATAAATCTTGTACCCACTCATTTACGTTTCCTGCCATTTGATATAAACCAAAATCATTTGGTGGGTATTTGTATACTTCTGT
The DNA here is from genome assembly GCF_019923745.1 of Aquirufa aurantiipilula. GTDB lineage: Bacteria > Bacteroidota > Bacteroidia > Cytophagales > Spirosomataceae > Aquirufa > Aquirufa aurantiipilula. Next base: position 304,420 of record NZ_JAANOG010000003.1, on the reverse strand, counting down.
AGTAATGATAGCACCGTCATTCGATTTACCAGCAATACCTGCGTAGTCACCGCGTCCACGCTTAAAGTTAGCCAACATGGTTCCTCTCGCTTTTCCTTGTGACTGACGTAAAGAAGGGCCATCCCATGGATAAATACGTTGGTTAATTTGGTTTTCGTCTTCTTGCTGTGTACCAATCATGGCCTTAGCTGCATATTCCCATTCCGCTTCGGTTGGAAGTCGGTAAGAAGGCAATACTCGACCTGATTCAATGGTTAAGCGAGCCGTAGTGTTGGTTCTTGTCGTGGCTGCAGTAGCGGCAGTACCTGTGGTAGCAGCTCCTTTTTTAGGTTTCTTTTCTTTTACTTTATCTCCACCTGCCAATTGTTGGTTTACAACCGCAGTTCTCCATACACAATAGTCGTTTACTTGTTTCCACGAAGTACCCACTACTGGATACATACGGAAGCCTGGGAAACGCAAATATTGTTCCACATAAGGATCATTAAATGCTAAATCGTTTTTCCAAACAGTCGTATCTGGTAATGCAGATTCGTAAAAATCTTGAGTAGAGTCCTTTTGAACCGAATATAAATATTCTAAATAATGCACGTTGGCGATTTCTGTTTCGTCCATGTAAAAGGACTGTACAGATACAGTTCTTTCCACGTTGTCATGCATGCCTAATACATCCTCTTCTAAAGAGCCCATTGTGAAACGGCCACCTTCAATAAATACCAAATTCGGGCCAGTTAATTGGCCGTTGAATTTTTTATCTACCTGAAATCCACCTTTTTGGTTGTAGGAAACTCCTGTAGCAGAGGATTTAGAACCGATATTTACACTGCTAGGTTTTACGCCAGATTTGATTCCACTTGGACATGATGTCAAGAGAAACACACTAGCACAAATCCCCATTACAATTTTCAATTTAGCAATCATTGATATCTTTTATCGTAAGAATTTGAAAAGCAAAGGTATAAAATTCAATTAATAAGCTCAAAACTAGCCTAAAATATCCACTAAAATAGTATTTAATTCTTCAATACTACTGATTCGGTCAACTTGAAGAATCAATTTGTTGGCTTTTTCTCTGAGTTGACACTGTCCTTTTCGAGAATTAACAAAGTTGATAACCTTCAAAACAATGGAACTAGCATGTTTTTGATGCGTCTCTGATGAAACGAAATGAAGTTTAAGGATATTGTTTTTTAGCAGTATTTTTTCAATTCCTAAAACTTGTGCTTTCCAGCGACATTTCACGAGTTCAATCATGTCGCTCACTTCTTGAGGTAATTTGCCAAAACGATCCTCAATTTCTTGAATGAATTTGTTTAAATCTTCTTCATGATCAATTTCATCCAATCGAGTATAAAGAGCCAATCTTTCTGAAATACTTTGTACATAGGTATCAGGAATCAAAACCCGTAAATCTGTTTCAATTTGGCAATCTACTTTCAAGGTATCTGCTACTTCATGTAAATCTGCTTCAAACAGGGCTTTAAATTCATTCTCTTTTAATTCCTGAACGGCTTCATCTAGGATTTTGTGGTACATATCATAGCCTAAATCATTAATGAATCCACTTTGTTCAGCTCCTAAAAGGTTCCCTGCTCCACGAATGTCCAAATCGCGCATGGCCACTTTAATTCCATCTCCTAGGTCGGAGAATTCCTCTAAGGCACTTAATCTTTTACGTGCATCGCTAGTCAAATTAGCCAAGGATGGTGTAACCAAATAGCAATAAGCCTTTTTATTGGATCTACCCACACGGCCTCGCATTTGGTGTAAATCCGATAACCCAAAATTATTGGCATTGATGATGAAAATGGTATTTGCATTGGGTATATCCAAGCCTGATTCAATGATATTCGTCGCTACCAATACATCGAAATGCCCCTCAATGAACCCCAGCATGATTTTTTCAAGTTTGTCCCCGTCCATTTGTCCGTGTGCCACGGCAATTTTGGCATCTGGAACCAATCGTAAAATTCGGTTCGCAATACTTTCCAATTCGCCAATGCGGTTGTAGACCACAAAGACCTGTCCGTTTCTTGCTAACTCTTCTCTAATTCCATCTCGCAAAAGTTCATCGTTTAATACCACTAATTTGGTTTCAACAGGCTGACGATTGGGTGGTGGGGTAGCAATAATGGATAAATCCCTCGCCCCCATGAGAGAAAAGTGTAAGGTCCTAGGAATCGGTGTGGCTGTCAAAGTCAAGACATCTACATCCACTCGCATTTCTTTTAATCGATCTTTGACCTTCACCCCAAATTTCTGTTCCTCATCAATGATCATCAATCCCAAGTTTTTGAAAACGACATCTTTATTGACCAATCGGTGTGTGCCTATTAAAATATCAGTTACACCTTTGGCCACTCGATCAAGCGTCTCTTTAATTTGTTTGGGTGATTTAAATCGATTGATGTATTCCACTTTGCAAGGAAAAGCGGCTAAACGGTCATGAAAAGTTCTGAAATGTTGCATGGCCAAAACGGTCGTTGGCACAAGAACGGCTACTTGCTTAGAGTCTGCCACGGCTTTGAAAGCTGCTCTAACCGCAATTTCTGTTTTACCAAAACCTACGTCGCCACACACCAATCGATCCATCGGATGAGGTTTTTCCATGTCGGCCTTGACATCCTGTGTCGCTTTGGCTTGGTCAGGGGTATCTTCGTACAGAAAAGAAGATTCTAATTCAGCTTGTAAATAGGTGTCGGGTGAAAATGCGAAGCCGGGAGCAGATTTTCTTTTGGCATACAAGGCAATTAACTCCTTGGCAATATCTTTTACCTGCTTTTTGACTCTCGATTTTTTGTTGTCCCAATCAGGAGAACCCAATTTGGACATACTAGGAGGAGCACCTTCTTTTCCAGAATATTTTGAAATTTTATGTAAAGCATGGATGGAAACGGAGAGGACGTCATCATCTCGGTAAATCAAGCGAATGACTTCCTGTTCTCCATTGGAAGTGTCTATTAGGTTTAAACCTGCAAAACGGCCAATTCCATAATCAATGTGTGTGACAAAATCCCCTACTTGTAAGCTTCGTAACTCCTTTAATGTGAGGGCTTTATTTTTAGAAAATTTGTTTTTTTCTTTAAATCGATGGAAACGGTCAAATAGTTGGTGATCTGGGTAAAAAGCAATTTTGGTTTGCTCATCGATGAAACCTTCACGAAGAGTAATTTGCAGGTTTTTGAATTGAATGGAGGTATTTAATTCATTGAAAATGACTTCCAAACGTTCCAATTGTCGGGAAGATTCCGAGCAAATGATATTTTGATACCCCTGCGTTTGATTATCGAGCAAAGCACCTGCTAAACGTTCGAAATCCTTGTGAAAAGCACCAGGATTTTTGGAAGCGTAGCTAATGCTTTCTGCATTTTTTAGGTGGTTCCTTTTTCCATATTCCACTTGGGTAAAATGGTTGAGGGACTTTAAAAAGTCTTTTTTATTCTCCCAGCGCTCGGAAGGGTCAGACATAATTTGAATATCACTTCCCCGACTTTTCAGTTCTTCAAAAGCATCATGTGTTTTTTGGAAATAATTTTGAATAATTTCCAACAGCATGTCATGGTCTTTTATCCAAATGATGCTGTTTTCTGGGAAGAAACTCAAAAAGCTCTCTCTACTTTCTTGGATGAGCTTAGTTTGCACATCAGGGATGAGGTGCATGGCTGAAACCGACTGAATGGAAAGTTGGGTTTCTGGATGAAAGGTCCGTATACTATCTACCTCATTTCCAAAAAAATCAAGGCGATAAGGGAATTCTGTTGCATAAGAAAATACATCTAAAATTCCTCCACGAACGGAATATTGGCCTGCTTCATAGACAAAATCGGTTCGCTCAAAATCATATTCATTCAATGTTTCAGCTACAAAATTCGGGTCAATTTTATCACCTACACGGATAGAAAGGGTATTCTTAACGAGGGATTTTCGATTGATGACTTTTTCACTTAACGCTTCTGGATACGTAACAATGTAGGTGTCTTTGGAAGATAAATTACTCAGGACATTCAGTACTTCAGCCCGCATTAACACATTGGCATTATCTATTTCTTCCCATTCATAAGGTTTTTTATGTGACATGGGAAATAGAAGAACTTCCGCATCACCCACCAAAGCTTGTAAGTCATTGAGCAAATAATGGGCCTCTTCTTTTTCTTCACATATCAAAAGATAAGGCCTTTTTTCTTGCTTGGTGGCCGCCATAATAATGGCATCTAAAGAGCCAGATAGGCCTTTTATGTGAAATTTGCTCCCTTTTTGGGCATGATGAATCTGCGAGGAAAGGGTTTGAATAATTCCATCGTGTTGGTAGTGGGCAATAAAATCTTTTACAATCATAATCTACCGAATCAGGGCAGCCAAATTTTTCTTAGGGCTTGCAAAGGTAGGAATTTTTGTATCTTTGTGCATCCACAAAAAGGGGTGCCCAATTTTTTGGGCTGAGATTATACCCATTGAACCTGATTCGGTTAGTACCGACGAAGGGATTTTGTCGAGTTTTTAGCGCTGAAAACTCAAAAAAATCATCGATGTAAGGGTTGCATGTTAAATCAGACAGGATTTGACTCCTTTACCTGTTGTTAAACTTTTCAAAAAATGAAAAAGATAACGACAACGTTTTTTCTTATTGTAGTAATCGCCATGATGGCTGCACCAGTTTGGGCGCAGAAAACCTTCCGATGGGAAGGGACGGTCGTAGACCAAGAAAACACCCAAGCTCTTTGGGGGGCAAGTATTCAGTTAAAAGATAGTCAGCGAGGAACCGTTACGGATAGTAAGGGGCATTTTGTATTAACTAGCACGCAATCTTCTGTGAGTATTTCGGTTCATTTTGTCGGATTTGAAACCCAAACTAGGGTATTAAATTCATCAGAAAAATCGGTCAATATTCAATTGAAGAAATCTTCTTTTTTAAATGATGAAGTGATTGTTAAGGCCACTCGAGCGGATGAAAATTCGGCTATGGCTTACACGAATGTTGGGGCAAAAGAATTGGCGAAGTCAAATTTAGGCCAAGATATGCCTGTATTGCTAAATTTCACCCCTTCTATCGTGACCACATCTGATGCAGGGGCTGGAGTTGGATACACGGGAATTCGTATTCGTGGTTCGGATGCTACTCGTGTCAATGTGACCATCAATGGAATTCCAGTCAATGATTCTGAATCTCAAGGGACCTATTGGGTGAATATGCCTGATTTCGCTAGTTCGGTTGCCTCTGTACAAATTCAACGTGGGGTTGGAACCTCCACCAATGGTGCTGGGGCGTTTGGAGGATCAGTCAACATGCAGACCAATAGTTTTGAAAAAGATCCTTATGCCGAATTGAATGCTTCTGGAGGATCATTTGGAACATTAAAGACTACCTTGAAATTGGGAACGGGTTTGTTGGCTGGGAAATGGACTATTGATGGTCGATTATCCCGTGTAGTTTCTAATGGTTATTTGGACCGAGCGTCTTCTAATTTACAATCCGCGTATTTGTCGGCTGCCTATTTTGGGAAGAAATCCTTTTTTCGTTTGAATTATTTCATTGGAAAAGAAAAGACTTTTCAGTCTTGGTATGGAACTCCGGAAAGTCGAGTAAACAATGATGTTGCTGGAATGAATGCCTATATAGAACGAAATTGGTTAAGTGAAGTGGAGGCTAAAAACTTGTTAGAAAGCGGAAGGACTTACAATTATTATACTTATCCCAATCAAACGGATAATTATGCACAAGATCATTATCAATTCTTGACACATCACAGTTTGGGAACGTATTGGAATTTGGACTTAAATGGACATTTTACCTATGGAAGAGGTTATTATGAGGAGTTTAAGGCCGATGCCAGTTTGTCGAAATACGGATTAGCACCTATTAATTTAGGTTCAGTATTGTTGACAAGTACCAATTTAGTGCGAAGAAAATGGTTAGATAATGATTTTTATGGAAGCACTTTTGCTTTGAATTATGACGCCAATCAAGGTTTTAAGTTCACCTTTGGTGGGGCGTGGAACCGTTATATAGGTCGTCATTTTGGAGAAGTAGTTTCTGGTGATAATTTGCCTAGTTCATATGTAGGTCATCGCTGGTATCAAAGTCGATCTCAAAAAACGGATTTGAATATGTTTGTCAAAATGAATTATGCCTTGTCTACCCAATGGCAAAGTTATTTGGATTTACAGTACCGCACAGCAGGCTATACCATGAAAGGAACAGCGGATAAGATGCAGGATATAAGCCAAACCTGGTCCTATGATTTCTTTAATCCTAAATTTGGATTAACACATCAGCTTTCGGAATTAAGTAAAATTTATGGTTCTTTAGCGATTGGAAGTAAGGAGCCAAGTCGACAAGATTTTATCGATAATCCAGGAACGACACCTCGGTCGGAGTTTTTGACAGACTATGAATTGGGTTTTGAAAGAGCCGCTTCCAATTATTCCTTTCAATTGAATTTATATCGTATGCAATATAGAGATCAGTTGGTTTTGACGGGAGCAGTCAATAGTGTAGGGGAGGCTATTCGAACCAATGTTCCAGAAAGTTATCGCATGGGTGCAGAGGCCAGTTTGAATTATCGATTGTCCAATCATTTTTCATGGCAAGCTAATGTAACCTTGAGTCAAAATAAAGTCTTGAATTTCGTAGAAAGTATTCCAGATTATGATACGTATGGAGTTAAAATCGTGAATCATGGGACTACAGATATTGCCTATTCTCCATCAACAATTGCGGGTAGTCAATTCACTTATTCATGGAAAGGTTTGGAAACAAGTTTGTTGACCAAATATGTAGGACAGCAGTATTTGGATAACACTTCAAGTGAAAATAGAAAATTGAAGGCTTATTGGACTCAAGATATACGTTTGACCTATCCAATAAAGACGAATTGGGCAAAAAATGTACAGGCTAGTTTATTGTTAAACAATCTAGCGAATAGCTTGTATTCCTCCAATGGATACACCTACAGCTATGTGTATGAGCAAAAAGTGATTACGGAGAATTTCCAGTATCCACAGGCAGGATTCAACTTTTTAGTAGGTCTTTCTATTCGTCTGTAAAAGGATTAAATAAAAATCCCCTGTCGCTTTGGCAGGGGATTTTTTATGGAATCATGGAATTTTATTTCCCCATTAAATCCCAAGTCCAGCCCATTTTGGCTAGGCGATAACGAAGGGAATACCATAATACGCCAAAACCATAGATGGAACTGCGTTTAAAATTGATAGAAGAGGCTTCTTCAAAATATTTGGTTGGGCAGGTAACTTCACCCACTTCAAAGTTTTTCCAAAATAATTGGAGTACCATTTGGTTATCGAAGATGAAATCATCGTCACAATCATGAAAAGGTACGGCTTCTAAAGCCTCTCTAGAAAAAGCGCGGTAACCGGTATGGTATTCGGATAGCTTTTGTCCGATGAGAATATTTTGATATAAAGTTAAAATACGATTTGCGATGTATTTATAAATGGGCATTCCCCCTTTCAGTGCTCCTTTTCCTAAAATTCGAGAAGCAAAAACAACTGGGTACAGGCCATTGCCAATGATACTTATCATGGCTTTTAATAGCAAAGGAGTATACTGGTAATCTGGGTGAAGCATGATGACAATGTCACCTTGTAATTCCAAGGCTTTGGTATAACAGGTTTTCTGATTACCTCCATAACCCTTGTTTTTATCATGGCGGATCACATGTTGAATGCCAATTTGCTTAGCGACTTCCACCGTATTATCCGGACTGTGGTCATCGACTAAAATGACTTCATCCACCCAATCGTGAGGAATCTCGTTATACGTTTTTTCTAGTGTGAGTGCGGCTTTATAGGCAGGCATCACAACAATTACCTTTTTCCCTTCGTACATATAATGTGTGCCAAAGATTTACGAACTTTGGGCTTTGGTGCAAAATTAGATATTTATGAGCGAAACTTTGTTTTTTATTCTGTTTTCAGTGGGAGTCTTGGCGGTGATGTTAGTGGATTTAGGAGTTTTTAAGACTGGACCACAGTCAGAAGTAACATTTCGAGAGGCGGGTTTTTGGAGTGGAGCTTGGGTGATTTTAGCACTATTGTTTTATCTGTTTTTGAGGTTTAATGGGGGCATGATTCATGGAATTCATGATGTGCCTAGTTTACAAGTTGTTCAAGAGTTATATGCCAAACAGATTCAATTGGGTACAGGAAGCTATTTAGATCAACTTGCTGTATTTCAGGAAAATATGTCCTTGGAGTATATCACTGGTTATTTGGTGGAATATTCTTTATCGGCTGATAATGTCTTTGTCTTCATATTGATTTTCAATTCCTTCGGAGTTCAAAAGCGTTACTATAAAAAGATATTAGTTTGGGGAGTATTAGGTGCTATCGTATTGCGATTGATCTTCATCTTTTTAGGAGCAGCATTATTACAGAAGTTCGACTGGATTATTTATTTATTTGGGGCGTTTTTGGTGTATACGGGTATCAGTATTATCGTCAAAAAAGAGAGTGAGGAAGAAATGGTCCCAGGTCATCATCCTGTAGTGAAGATTTTGTCGAAGTATTTTAATGTGTATAAAAGAAATGTGATTGGTCGCTTTTTTGTACGGATGAAGACGGGCAAATGGTACATAACGCCCATTTTTGTCGTGGTGGTAGTGATTGCATTTACGGATATTTTATTTGCTGTAGATTCTATTCCAGCTATATTTTCTATTTCAAAAGACCCTTACATTGTATTCTTTTCGAATGTGTTTGCAGTCATGGGATTGCGGTCTTTATTTTTCTTCTTATCGAATTTAATGGGCTTATTCCGTTTTTTACCAATGGGATTAGGAGTGCTTTTAAGTTTTGTAGGAATCAAAATGTTAGCGCATCATTATTTGGAGCAAATTGGTTTTGGAACGCTCGCTTCCTTGGGAGTTATAATTGGAATTTTGACGGTAAGTATCGTATTAAGTATGCTGTTTCCTGAAAAGAAATAATCAGTATTTTATCAGTTTTTTGAAAGAGAAATTGGGGGAAATTAGTGAAATTTGCCCAACGCTGGCAAGGTTTTAAACCTTGACAGCGTTAGGATTATTGATGCCATTCTAAGGTCAATTTCCTGTATTGTAGGGGTGGCATTTTCATCCACTGTTTGAATTGTTTGTTGAAGTGAGAAAGATTCCCAAATCCACTTTCAAAACAAATCTCAATCATAGGTTTCGAGCTGCTTCTAAGTAACTGGCAGGCATGTTTAATCCTAAATTCTGTGACCAATTCCACAAAGGTTTTATTCGTAACTTTTTTGAAATAACGGCAAAATGCAGTTTCAGTCATGTTAGCCAAATGAGCCACTTCATCCAAGTGTACTTCATGTGTATAATTGGCGATAACATATGCGTAAACCCGATTGATTCTATCCAAATCTACTGTAGATAAAGTATAACTACTTTCACTAGATTCAATAGGATGAAGATCAGCTACTTGGGTACTTAAGGTGTGGAGTATTTGTAGAAAATTCAATAAACGAGGGAAAGGTGCTAATCCTTTTAATAGTAACATTTCCCTGGCAATTTTATCCTGCGTGCTTCCTTGAATAGAAAATCCTAGTTTAGCTCTTTCAAGTAAGGATTTAATAGCGGCACTTTCTTTTTTGTTCAAAAAAGCTTCTCCCAAAAAATCCAAAGAAAAATGAATTACTAATGCTTGGGCAGCATCCTCTTGCAAATCTTCCGTTAACCAATCTTTTCGGTGATTTTGCCAGCAATGCGGCAGATTGGAACCTAAAAGCACCAAATCTCCAGGGCTAAAGTCGCTGATTTGATTGCCTATAAACCGTTTACCCTCGCCAGAAATAATCAAAGTTAGTTCCAATTCAGGGTGAAAATGATAGGGAGCATCAAAACGCGCTTGCTTTACTTCCTTGATTTCGAAGGATAAGGCTTCGCTTCCCTTAGCTAAATGCTCCAAACTAGCTTTCATCTTATTTGAAAATTATCAGAATAATCTATGTAATGTTTAATCTATGGTAAAATTGCATTAATTTTTACAAATTTCACGGTAGATAGTCGGATTCTTTTTATGGAACTTTGGCCTAAAATTTAGCTAGATGCTCGATCAAGCTTACTTACTGAAGAACACAGATAAAACCTATTTTAATATGAATGGACACGTCTATTTACCAGACGTGTTAAGTGCCGATGATTTGCAACCCTATCGGGAAGCAATCAATCGCTGGGCTAAGGATTTTCGCGCAAAGCAAAAGTCCTTAGCTGAACGCGATACCTATGGTAAGGCCTTTTTGCAAATGATGAATTTGTGGGAAGAGGATGCCAAAATCAAGGAATTTACCCTCGCTAAACGATTTGCTCAAATTGCTGCTGATTTATTGGGAGTCCAGCATGTTCGCCTTTACCATGACCAAGCCTTATTTAAAGAACCTGGTGGAGGTTTAACCCCATGGCATCAAGATCAGTATTATTGGCCTTTAAACACTAAAAATACGGTAACCATGTGGATGCCTCTGGTGGATATCGACGAAGAAATGGGGATGCTTACTTTTGCTTCAGGGACTCAAGATGTCAACTTGCCTTTAGTGAATATTTCTGATGAGTCAGAACAAATGATAAGTCAATTTGTCAAAGAAAAGAATTTTCCCATTGTAGCTCAAAAGACCATGAAAGCCGGAGATGCGACCTTTCACAAGGGTTGGACTCTTCATGCCGCTCCAGGAAATCATTCCAATAAAATGCGGGAGGTAATGACCATTATTTTTATGGATGCTGATGCCAAAATCATTGAGCCACAAAATGAGAATCAAGAAGCAGATCGCCAGCGTTGGTTGCAAGGATTAGCCCCAGGAAAAGAAGCCGCCTCGGATTTGAATCCCGTGTTGGTTTAAGTTTTGGACCTAAAAGGGGATTTAATTAAAGCTTTGGACAATCGCAGCCTTTTTTCTTCTTTTTAAAAAGTCCCCAAAGAAAACCTTTCTTTTTTCGATATTTAGCCACTTTCTTGTTGGTAGAGCTTGAATAGCTTAATGCCATTTTCGAGTCCGCTACCGTGCTATGCGCAGGAATACTGAAAGAAATCAAGCAAAATAGAACTAGGTATTTCATTGCTTTGAGCGCTTTGATGGAGTACAAACTTACTATTTTTGAAGGAATAAACTTGACCTCTTATTTTTGGATTTATAGGTTCTAATTTTTTGAGTTGCGTGAAATAAATTCCATACTTGTATTATTATTGGCTTTCTAAACCTAACATGCATGTGCGATACTTTTTTTAGCCCTTCTCACAGGAATGTACATGGAAATGCCATCTTAGCCAAAAACTCAGATCGTGAGCCCAATGAAGCTCAACAAATCGTTCGATTTCCTGCTCACAGCCGATTTCAAAAACGTGTCCAATCAACTTTTATTGTTGTGGATTGTCCAGAACAAGTAAATGAGGTAATTCTATCCAAACCTTTTCAGATGTGGGGTGCCGAAATGGGAGTGAACGAACATGGTGTGGCCATTGGGAATGAGGCGGTTTTTACCAAATTACGTTTGGCCAGAAAAAACAATGGCTTGACTGGAATGGACCTTTTGCGATTAGCCTTGGAACAGTCGAAAACGGCTAAATCGGCCTTGGAGAAAATCATAGAGTTGTTGGGGAAATATGGACAAGATGCATGTGGTGGTTACCAAGATAAAGGGATGTTTTACAGCAATAGTTTTCTAATAGCGGATTCTCATACTGCTTTTGTTTTAGAAACAGCAGGCCCATTTTGGGCTTATAAACACTTGAATTCTTTTTATGCCATATCCAATCTGCTGACTATTGGGACAGATTTTGATGAGATCCATCCTGAGGCAAAAGCTTTTGCCTATCAAAAATCTTGGATGAAAGAAGATGTGCCATTTGATTTTCAAATGGCTTTTTCTGAGCCTTTCATGACTTATATGGGTCGAGGGGCATCCCGAAAACAGCAATGTGAGCTTCAGGCTCCTTCATCAAATAGTATTCAATTTAGCGTTAGGGATGCTTTTCAGATTTTGAGAAGTCATAAGATCCAAGAAGATTTTGAGCCATGCCAAGGAGATATGGGAAATATTTGTTTGCATGCACAAGGTCTTTTGACCCCTTCTCAAACTACAGGAAGTATGGTGGCAGAGTTGAGGGAGAATGCCCAATCCACAGTTTGGCTAACAGGTTCTTCTGCGCCTTGTTTGTCGGTATTTAAGCCTTTTTACTTTAGAACTAATGCCTTGAATGCCAATGTATTTCCACAATCCAGCGACCGCCTGGATCATTCTTATTGGTGGCAATGGGAAAAAATTCACCGTAGGGCCTTGACAGATTATTCCACTATAAAGTCGAGTATTCAAAGATTTCAGCAAGAAAAAGAACAAGAATGGGTGGAAGAAGATCAGGAGCTATCTAGGCAAACAGATGCTAGCAAGAAGGAAGTTTTTAGTCAAAAAGCCATCGAGGATTGTTTTGACTACTTACATCAATGGGAGCAAAAAAATGGTTCAGTCCAGATCAAGATTTGGCCTGTGGCTTATCGGTTGTATTGGATGTGGCAAAATAGAAAGATGAAACATGAAGGAAATTAATACAGAGATATTGATTGTTGGAGCAGGTTATGCGGGTATAGCTGCGGCAAAAAAAATGTATGCTGCCAACCAAGATTTTAGGGTGATAGAAGCCCGAGACAGAATTGGTGGTAGAACCTTGACCGAGGATTTGCAATCGGGAGTGACGGTAGACATGGGAGCAAAGTGGGTAGGACCCACGCAACATTTGGTGTGGGAGTGGATAAAAGAGACCCAAACTGAAACATATGATACCTACGACCAAGGAAAGAATCTATTGAAGTTTAAGGAAAAAATCAGTTCATATACGGGCACAATTCCCAAAATTGACCCTGTATCCCTGATTGATTTAGGTATTGCAATCAGTAAAATGAATAAGCTTTCAGATCAAATATCCATTTCTGAACCTTGGAACCACCCGAAAGCCAAGGAATACGATGCCATGACTTTGGCTACCTGGATGGATAAACATATCTGGACAGCTAAAGCAAAGCATTTATTTGAAATTGGAATTCAAACGGTTTTTGCGGCAGAAGCTTCGGAGATTTCATTGCTTTTTGCTTTGTTTTATTTTAAGTCGGGGGACAATATGGACACCCTCATTTCCATTAAAAATGGAGCCCAGCAAAGTATTTTAAAAGGGGGTACGCAAGGTTTGATTAAAAAAATAGCTGCTCCATTTTTAGACAAAATTCATTTTCAGGAACCTGTTTTTAGGTTAAGTCAACATGCTGGAGGAATTATAGCGGAGACAGATAATCTAACAATAAAGGCAAAGAAATGCATTTTTACTATACCCCCCGTGCTAATCAGTAGTGTTGTATTTGATCCCCCATTAACCCAACAAAAAGCACAACTTTATCAGCGGATGCCCATGGGAGCAGCCATGAAAGTGTATTTGATTTACCCGACGCCTTTTTGGAGAGAGATGGGCTTTAGTGGACAAATTGTAAGTGACGAATACCCATTGAAAGTCACCTTTGATGTGGGACATGCTGATGCAGATCAGGGTGTACTATTGGTTTTTGTGGAAGGGAATGATGCACGAAATTTCATTGACTTGCCGGAGGATACTCGCAAGAAAATGATTGTTGAGCGAGTGGAGAAAATATTTGGACATCAAGCATCGCAACCTATACAATACATCGACAAATGTTGGACGGAGGAAGTATATTCTCGGGGTTGTTATACTGGATTGATGGGACCAAATACATTAACTCAGTTTGGACACCAGATTAGAGCACCTTTTCAGCATGTACATTTTGCTGGGACAGAAACAGCGGAAAAATGGAGTGGTTATTTAGATGGGGCTATTTCCTCAGGATATCGGGCAGCTTCTGAGGTGTTAAAAATGCTCTAGAAGCCGCCCAATACTATTATTTTATTCTTTCTTTAAAAAAAGCAATGGCCATATTCCAAGCTTCTTCAGTTGATTTTTTATCAAAAGCAGGATTTGAAGGATTGGCAAAAGCATGCTCAGCATCAAAGCTTTTTACTTGTAATTTTTTCCCTGCAGCCTTCATGTTTTCTTCAAACTCGGCTACAACTTTAGGAGAAATCCATTGTTCTTTACCCGCGAATAATCCTAATACATCGGTATTTAAGGCTTTCAATTCTGCGACATCCTTCACTGGCATTCCATAATACATGACGCATGCTACACCTTGTTTTCCTGCTAGAATAGATGCTTTTAGGGATAATCCTCCTCCAAAGCACCAACCGACTGTGGCAATTTTTGCTTTTGGACCTACATGTTGAATGGCACCTTTAATAATGGCCTCTAACCTTGCTGGATTGGCTTCACCCATGTATTTACCAGCATCTTCTCGGGTGGTGGCTACTTTTCCATCATACATATCTATGGCTAATACATTCACATTACCTAAAGTGCTGTAGAAATGTTCAGCTTCTCTTTTAATGTGATCATTTAATCCCCACCATTCTTGAAATACGAATAAGGTAGTATTAGTTGGTTTCGCAGCTTTGATGTAAAATGCTTTCGCTTTTTGGCCATCGGGTGTGCTGAATTCTACCATTTCTCCGCCTGCTTTAGAGATATGTACATAAGGTTTAGGCAATTTATGCGAGCGTTGAAAAGCTTTATTAGATGCCATTAATTGCATATCATCCTTTTTAAGGAAGCAGCAGGATTGGGCGCTTAGTTCCTGAAAACCAGCTAGTAAGGCGAGTAAAACGATGATTTTTTTCATGGTATTATTTGAATAAAAATTTTGAATAATTTAATCGAAAATGAAGCTTTTAATTTAACTTTACCAACTCTTTAAGACTGAAATATAATATGAAACACAATTTCTTCGGCACTGTCCGAATCATGGCTAGCATCTGTCTTGCATGCTTATTTTCGTTCTCACTTGTTGCACAAGACAAAAACGTACTCAAAGGTAAAAAGGTTTTGGTTTTTTCATCTACGAAAGGATTTCGTCATAGTTCTATTGAACCTGGCAAAATTGCATTTTTGAAGATGGCTTCTGAAAAAGGTTTTTCAGTGGATACCACAGAAAATGCTGCGGCATTTACCGAAAATAATTTGAAGAAATACCGCGTCGTGGTGTTTTTAAACACGACAGGAAATGTCTTAAATGCACCTCAACAAAATGCATTTGAACGCTTTATTCAAGCTGGAGGAGGATATTTAGGTATTCACGCTGCCACGGATACAGAATATGATTGGCCTTGGTATGGTAAATTATCTGGCGGGTATTTCGCCTCACATCCTGGCCGACCTAATGTACAGGAAGGTAAAATGACTGTTGTAGACGGAAGTCATATTTCTACTTCTCACATGCCAGCTAGTTTTATTCGCAAGGATGAATTCTATGATATTAAGGAATTTAATAAAGATGTTAAGGTTTTGGTTACAGTAGACGAAAAAACTTACACAGATGGTAAAATGGGTGATTTTCACCCAATGGCTTGGTATCACGAGTTTGATGGTGGTCGTGCATTTTATACTAACTGGGGACATACTCATGAGACTTTTTCTGAAGATTTAGTATTGAAACATATCTGGGGAGGTCTACAATGGTTGGCTTCAGGTGCCGACATCAATTACAATAAAAAATTACGTACAGGTGTACTTCCAGAAGAAAACAGATTCACTAAAATTACTTTAGACCGTAATTTGGATGAGCCAACGGAGTTAGCCGTTACAAATCAAGGAAAAATCTTTTTTGCTGAGCGAAAAGGTAAATTGAAGATGTTTGATCCTAAAAAAGGCAAAACGAAAGTTATCGCTCATTTGGATGTTTTCAATAAGTTTGAGTATGGTTTAATGGGGATGAATATTGATCCAAACTATGATCAAAACAAATGGATTTATTTGTTTTATTCTCCACAAACAGGTCAGCCTGATACAGCACAACATTTATCTCGTTTTACTTATGATGATGTGAAAGATACCTTGTTGATGAATACAGAGAAGGTAATATTGCGAGTTCCCGTAAAACGTACAGGATGTTGTCATACTGGTGGTTCTATTGCTTGGGATAAGGAAGGAAACTTGTTTTTATCCACAGGAGATGATACCAACCCATTTGATTCCAATGGTTTTGGACCTATCGATAACCGTCCAGGAAGAGCGGGCTGGGATGCACGTGCTACCAGTTCTAACACCAATGATTTACGAGGTAAAATTATTCGAATTAAACCTACTGCTGAAGGTTCTTATACCATTCCAAAAGGCAATTTATTCCCGGAGAAAACTCCTCATGCCAAAGCAGAAATTTATGTAATGGGTAATCGTAATCCTTACCGAATTGCGGTGGATCAACGTACTGGCTTTTTATATTGGGGAGAGGTTGGTCCAGATGCAGGAGAAAATTCACCTAAATATGGTTCACGAGGTTATGATGAAGTAAACCAGGCTCGTGAAGCTGGGTATTTTGGATGGCCTTT
Organism: Aquirufa aurantiipilula; assembly: GCF_019923745.1. Lineage (GTDB taxonomy): Bacteria > Bacteroidota > Bacteroidia > Cytophagales > Spirosomataceae > Aquirufa > Aquirufa aurantiipilula. The sequence goes on along the minus strand of NZ_JAANOG010000003.1, from coordinate 287,978 downwards.
ATTTGTTGGAAATAATCAAACCTATAATCAACGTGATTTTGTGAAAGATAGTACTTGGGCTAAGTTCAGTGTAGAGGCTCCTATCAACGATTCTCCTCACAATACTGGTTTTGCACATTTACCTAAGCCTCAAAAAGCGTTTATATTCTATCCATACGTAGATTCACCAGACTTTGGTCCAGTTATTGGAAAAGGTTCAAGAAATGCAATGGCAGGACCCGTTTATTATTCAGAAGATTTCCCAGCTACTTCAAAAACTAAATTCCCATCTTATTACGATGGAAAATTGTTTGCTTATGATTGGGCGAGAGATTTAGTTTACACTGTCACCATGAAACAAAATGGAGATTTTGATTCCATGGAGCGCTTCTTACCTTCGGTGAAGTTCTCTCATCCGATTGATATGCAATTTGCGAAAGATGGAACATTCTATGGATTAGAGTATGGTCCAAACTGGTTTGCTCAAAACGAGGAGGCTACTTTATACAAGATTGAATACAATGGCGGTAATCGTCCTCCTAAAGTGGAAATTTCAGCTGATAAAAAAGTAGGTGCATCACCATTAAAAGTGAAGTTCTCATCTGAAGGTACTTTAGACTACGATGGAGATGCCATCAAATATGCTTGGTCATTTGGAGATGGACAAACAAGTACCTTAGCTAATCCAACTATTACTTACTCTAAATCAGGTGAGTTCAAAGCCGTATTGAAGGTGAAAGATGCGAAGGGTAATGTTAGTTCAGCTGAAACTATTGTGAAAGTTGGAAATGAAATTCCAAAAGTCGATGTGAGTATTGAAGGAAATAAATCATTCTATTGGAATGATAAAGCCGTGAAATACCAAGTGAAGGTAGATGATAAAGAAGATGGTTCATTAAGCAACAAGAAAATTTCTGAAGAGGATGTTGTTTTGAATATCAATTACTTACAAGGATTTGATAAGACCTTAATTGAGCAAGGACATCAAAGCAATACTTCATTCTCGAATGGAAAGCGTTTAATTGATTTGTCCGATTGTAAAACATGCCATGCTGTAGAGAAGAAGTCCATTGGACCATCTTATACCGAAGTAAGTAAGAAATACCGTGCTTCAACAGCGAATATTGATATGTTGGCAAAGAAAGTTATTTCTGGTGGTGGTGGAGTTTGGGGAGAACAAATGATGGCTGCTCACCCTCAAATCAAATCGGATGATGCGAAAGAAATGGTTCGTTACATCTTAAGTTTATCTGATACTAAGAAAACGTCCAAACCATTGAAAGGAGAATTTGTGACCAATGACGGAGGTAAGCCTGGTACGTTCTTATTTGTGGCTAGCTATACGGATAAAGGAGGTTCAAAGGTTGGTTCGGCAACAGGTCAACAAGTGATCACTTTGCGTAATTCACGTGTAGCTGCAGCTTCTGCTGACCAAACAGCTAAAACCATGAAATACAAAATTGATGGTGTTGGCGAGTTATTAGTTGCTACTGCCGATAAAGGTTATGCCAATTTTGGGATGATTGATTTGACTGGAATTAAGTCGATTCAAGTATCTTCTTTTGTGATGCCAGGTCAAACGGCTGGTGGTAAATTAGAGTTGAGATCTGGTAGCCCAAGCGGTACTCTTTTAGGCTCGATTGATATTAATACAACAGGAAATGCTAGTATGCCTGTGAATGTATCGGGTTCTCAGAACTTATATTTTGTCTTCTTTAATCCGAATGCAGGGGATAAGCCACTGTATGGTTTGAAGGAAATCTATTTTGAGAATTAGGAATGATAATCCATAAAAAAAGGCTCCGAGAGGAGCCTTTTTTTATAACCATTTAGTACGAATGTAGAGGTTTTCTACTTTTTGCCTGGCCCAAGGAGTTCGTCTTAAAAAAGTCAAAGAAGATTTGATACTTGGGTTAATCGCAAAGCAATTGATGCGAATTCTTCGTGCCAGTTCTTCCCAGCCATAACGCTCCACCAATTGCTCCATGATGAAGGCTAAAGTTTTGCCATGCAAAGGGTCATTGGATACTTGTCCTTCGTCCATAGGTGATGATTTAAGCGCGCTCAGATAACTCTAACCAACGCAATTCTTTTTCCTCTAAACTATTTTTTAATCGTTCAATTTCTGCTGCCCAAGCTGTTAAGTCTTGAAAGTCGTCTGAACCTTTACTTAGTCGTTCTATAAGCGCCTCTTTTTGACTTTCCATCACCGCCATATCCTTTTCTAGTTCTTCCAATTCTTTCGCTTCTTTAAAACTTAATTTTGCTCCTTTGGGGGCGGGTTTACTTTCAACTACTGGAGCTGGATTTTTTTTCTCTGCTATAGGTTCTTTTTCTTTATTTTCAAGCGCAATGCGATAATCCGTATAATTTCCATTGAAGAAATTCACTTCACCTTCACCCTCAACTAATATTAGTTGATCGACCAAATTATCCATGAAATAGCGGTCGTGAGATACCAATAGCAAGCAACCTTGAAACTCACTTAGAAAGTCTTCCAATAATTGTAAGGTATCTAAATCTAAATCATTGGTAGGCTCATCCAGAATCAAGAAGTTGGGATTCTTGACCAAAACCTGCATGAGTTGTAGTCTTTTTTTCTCACCACCCGATAGTTTTTCTACTGGGGTATATTGCTGGGCAGTTGGGAATAAAAACTTGCTTAAGAACTGACTAGGAGTCAATGACTCATTTTTGCCATATGGAATCACTTCTGCGATTTCTGTAATAGTATCGATGACGCGTTGTTCAGGCTTAAATTCAAAAGGTAATTGAGTATAATACCCTATCACCAAAGTTTCTCCTGGATCTATGGTACCAGCATCAGGTTGTTCTAAACCAGTTAAAAGTTGAAGGAAAGTAGTCTTTCCGGCTCCATTTTTCCCAACAATACCTATTCGATCTTTCTTCTTGAATGTGTAAGTGAAATCATTGACAATCTTTTTTTCTCCCCAGGCTTTCTTCAGGTGATTGATTTCAATGATTTTATTGCCCAAGCGCGACATCTGAATATTCAATTCCAGTTTGCTATCGTCCGTTTTGCGATGTGCTACTTCTTCTGTTTCAGCAAAAGCATCAATGCGTGATTGAGCTTTGGTACCGCGTGCTTTGGGCTGTCTTCTCATCCATTCCAACTCCTTGCGGTACAAGTTTTTGGCTTTGGAAATCGTACTCGCTTCGGAAGCTTCACGTTCTGCTTTTTTCTCTAGGAAATAGGCATAATTACCTTCATATGTGTAGATGGAGCCATTGCTGAGCTCCAGCATTTTATTACATACTTTATCAAGGAAATATCGATCGTGAGATACAACTAAGACGGTGACGTTAGGACCAGAAAGTATACCTTCTAACCATTCAATGGTTTCAATATCCAAGTGGTTGGTAGGCTCATCCAGAATCATGATATCTGGACTTTCAATTAATAATTTAGCTAATGAAAGTCGTTTCTTTTGACCACCAGATAGGGTACTTACTTTTTGATCTCCGTCGGGAATACCTAGTCGAGTGATGATTTGTTTAGCTCTAGCCTCATAATCCCAGGCATTGTTGGCTTCCATGAGCGCAAAAGAATCTTCTAGTTCTTTGGCATCACCAGAAATCATGGCCTTTTCGTAGGCTTTGATAGCTTGTGCACTTGGCAAATCGTCTGAAAATAGATAGTTAAGGACTTCTTCGTTTTCCTGAAAAATAGGGTTTTGAGGAAGGTATCCCACGCGTATGCCTTTGCGGATGGTCACTTTACCTTCATCGGGGCTTTGGAGACCCATTAAGGTTTCCATTAGGGTCGTTTTACCCGTACCATTTTTTCCAATGAGGGATACTTTCTCTCCTTTTTGTAGGCCAAAGAACAGGTTTTTAAAAACCCATCTTTCACCCAAATTGCGAGAAATATTTTCCGCGGATAGGTAATTCATGTTTGTTAATTAGGAACTCGATTAGGAATTCGATTCGAGCGCTTCTTCTCTCATTTTTCTGCGCAATACTCTTCCTGAAACGATGATACTGATTTCATAGAGGCCAAAGAGAGGGAAGGCCACTAGTAACTGAGAAATCACATCGGGGGAAGGGGTGATGATAGCCGCTACTAATAAAATCACGATTAATGCGTGTTTTCTGTATTCTCTCATGAAAGAAGGTGTTAAAATACCTACTTGAGAAAGCACAAAAGCAATCATCGGTAATTGGAAAGTAAGGCCGCAAGCCAAGGTTAACATGGACAATAACGAGATGTAATCGTTGATGTCAAATTGATTTTGGATGCTAGGATCTAATTTAAAATTCGCCAAGAAATTAATGGCCATGGGGGCTACCACAAAATAGCCAAAAGATACTCCTACAAAAAATAATAACGAAACCCAGAAAACGGCTCCTCGAGCTGCTTTTTGTTCTTTTTCTTTCAAACCTGGACGAATAAATCGCCAGATTTCATAAAAGGCATAAGGGAAAGCGAAGAGGAGACCCACGATGATAGACTGAGTCAAGGCCATCATGAATTGTCCTGATACTTCCCTACTTTGAAGAATGAAATCTGCAGCTTGCATACACAAGCTAGTCATTCCTGTTAATTCAGCTAAATGGCAAAGTACTTGATTGGTATAGAAATCCACTTTAGTAGGTCCCATAATGATGATACCAAAGATCTCATTTCTGAAAATCCATGCCATGATGGTGAATATCACAATAGAAGCTAAGGAGCGAATAATATGCCACCTTAATTCTTCTAAATGATCCATAAACGACATTTCTGTGCCGTCCTTATCTTCATCCTGGTCCTCGTCGTCCCAATCTTGATCTAATGCCATGTTTTTCTTTTATAAATAAAGTGGGAATTGCTTCATCCACTGATTTACTTCTGTTTTTACTTGAGCTAAAACCGACTCATTTTCATGGTTCATCAAAGCGCGATCTACTAAATCCACGATTTGCTCCATTTCTGTTTCTTTCAAACCACGAGTAGTCATTGCTGCAGTTCCCACACGCATACCTGAGGTAACAAATGGGGATTTATCATCAAACGGCACCATGTTTTTATTGATGGTAATGTCTGATTTTATCAAGGTGTTTTCGGCTAATTTACCAGTCAAACCTTTAGGTCTTAAGTCGATTAGCATCAAGTGGTTATCCGTACCACCTGAAATAATATCATATCCTTTAGCTAAAAAGGCTTTTGCCATTGCTTGAGCATTGCTTTGCACTTGTTTGGCATAGGCTTCAAATGTTGGAGTTAATGCCTCACCAAAAGCAATAGCTTTAGCTGCAATCACATGCTCCAATGGGCCACCCTGAGTTCCAGGGAAAACCGCGCCGTCTAAACATGCGGACATGGTTTTAAGGTCGCCTTTCAATGTTTTGAATCCGAATGGATTTTCAAAATCATTTCCCATCATAATCAAACCTCCACGTGGTCCACGTAGGGTTTTGTGGGTGGTAGTAGTAACAATATGGCAATGTTGCATTGGGTTGTTTAATAAACCTTTGGCAATCAATGCAGATGGATGAGAAATATCAGCTAATAAAATGGCATCAACTTGGTCTGCAATAGCACGTAAACGAGCATAATCCCAATCACGAGAATAAGCAGAGGCACCACAAATGATTAATCTTGGCTTTTCTTTGGCAGCAGTTGCTTCTACTTTATCCCAATCGATTAAACCTGTTTCTTTTTCTACTCCGTAAAAAAATGCTTGAAAGTATTTTCCTGAAAAGTTGACAGGAGAACCATGTGATAAGTGACCTCCATGAGATAGGTCAAAACCTAAAATCTTGTCGCCTGGGTTCAAAAATGATAAAAATACAGCTGCATTAGCTTGTGCGCCTGAGTGAGGTTGCACGTTTGCCCAAGCTGCTCCAAATAATTTTTTGGCACGCTCAATGGCTAAAGTTTCTACTTCGTCCACTACTTCACAACCACCATAATAACGTTTCCCTGGAAGTCCTTCTGCATATTTGTTTGTCAAAACGCTACCTTGTGCCTCCATAACTTGAGGAGACGTGAAGTTTTCAGATGCGATTAACTCGATACCGAATTCCTGACGGTGTGCTTCTTGACTAATCAATGAAAAAATTTCGTTATCGCGCTGTTGTGGGAATGTGCTTGCAGCCATGGATATGTATTGTTCGTATTTACGTGAGAATGGGCACAAAATTACGTTTTTTTATCCGAATAGAAAAACCAATTGATAGCCTTTTCCGTTCTATAGATTTGTCATAGATATCCACTAAATTGTTTAATTTTGAAAATTATTTCACTCCCACGAACTAGATGTATACCAAACGACGTTTGGTATGGAAAATATTGAACTTATGAAATACAAATTACTCATCTTAAGCTTGTTCCTTTTTGTGCTTAGTCCAGTACTTGCGCAGAAATTAGTGCCTGCTAAATGGTCTTGGACTTTGGAGCCAGCTAAGCCTTCTGTAGGTCAAGAAGCAGAAATTGTATTTCAAGTAAAAATTGAAAAAGGGTGGTACCTCTATTCATCTGATTTTGATAAAGATTTAGGTCCTGTTGTAACCACGGTTACCATCAAAAATCCAGTTGGTTTTGAATTGGTGGGTGGATTAAAGGCGATTAATCCACATTCTAAATTTGATAAAGAGATTTGGAATGGAACGTATACTTATTTTACTGAAAAGGGAGAATTTAGACAAAAAATTAAAATAACTGCTGAAAATTGGAAGGTTGAAGGGGTTTATGACTCCCAAGCATGTTCCAATGAAAGTGGACTGTGTGTACCCGTCAAAGGTCCTTTTGTGATCGCAAGTTCAGCTGCGGCATCGGATGTTTTGACAGACGAAGCAAAAAAAAAAATCCCTGAATCAATAGATGTAGCTAGTGCATCCGCTGTTGCTCCTACTGAATCTTTATGGCAATTTTTTTGGATTGCCATGGGTGCAGGCCTTTTAGCTTTATTAACTCCTTGCGTTTATCCGCTCATTCCCATGACGGTGAGTTTTTTCACTAAACAAAAGGGAGGAAAAGGTTTAGCCTTTTTGTATGGGTCCTTCATTGTATTGATTTACGTATTTTTCGGGACATTATTAGCTTTTTTTGCGGGAGCAAGTTTTGCTAATTTCTTAAGTACCCACTGGATTCCTAACATCTTATTTTTTGTCATTTTTATCTTTTTTGGTATCTCTTTTTTGGGGGCATTCGAAATCGTATTGCCATCAGGAATGGTTAATTCCGTAGATGCTAAGTCGGATAAGGGCGGTATTATTGGAGTATTTTTCATGGCATTCACCTTGGTTTTGGTTTCATTTTCATGTACTGGACCCTTGGCTGGGAGTATTTTGATTGCAGCTTCTCAAGGTGCTTTTGTCAAGCCCATCATTGGGATGTTAGGCTTTTCGCTCGCCTTTGCTATCCCCTTCACTTTATTTGCCATTTTTCCTGGGTTCATGAAGAAATTGCCTAAGTCGGGCAATTGGATGAATGAAGTAAAAGTGGTACTAGGGTTCTTAGAAATTGCTTTAGCCTTCAAGTTTTTAAGCGTAGCCGATCAAGTTTATCATTGGCATTTATTAGACAGAGAGATTTTCTTGGCTATTTGGATTGCGATTTTTGGTGCTTTGACTTTATATCTTTTTGGTAAGATTTCCTTACCACATGATGGGCCTTCTGGCAAACTTTCTATACCTAGGACGCTATTTGCTACGGCCATGTTGGCTTTTGTTGTGTATTTGATTCCAGGCATGTTTGGAGCACCCTTGAAAGGCTTGTCGGGTTGGTTACCTCCTATGAGTAGTCAAGATTTCAAAGGGAACTCGGGAGAAGTTAGCATCAAGCCAGGCTCTACAGGTGTGGTTAAATATGGTGATTTTTTAGAATTGCCTTTGGGCCTTACGGGCTTTTTTGATTATCAAGAAGCGAAGGCATATGCTGTTCAAGTGGGAAAACCTTTGTTCATCGATTTTACAGGACACGGATGTGTGAACTGTCGGAAGATGGAAGAGTATGTTTGGTCAGACCCTAACGTGTTGAAACGCTTGCAAGAGGAATATGTGATTGTAGCTTTGTATTGCGACGATAAAACGGAGCTGCCAGCTGATCAATGGTATATTTCGAAAATAGATGGACAGGAGAAAAAGACACTAGGAGACCAAAATTTAGATTTTCAGATTAGTCGATTTAATTCCAATGCTCAGCCTCATTATGTTTTATTGGATCCCCGTAAAGAGGGGGCACCTCTAGTGACTCCAGTAGCTTTTGATGCCAATGTTGATCATTTTGTAGCGTTTTTGGATAAGGGTGTGCGTCAATATAAAATGAACTAAAGATGGATTGGTCTTCTTATTCGGCTGTTATGGCCGCCACAGCCATTAAGTTCATAGCTGGCCCTATTACGGGTTTTAGTCTAGGTCTAAGTTGGATGGAAACGATACTATTTACCTGGTTAGGCATGATGATTACGGTCAGTTTTATGATTAGTCTAGGTCAGTGGTTGGTGAAGTACATCGCTCAATGGCGAAATCAAAAGCCTTTGGTATTCAGTAAGCGCGCACGAATGGCGGTTAAGATTTGGACAAAATTTGGTATCAAAGGAATAGCAGCCTGTACTCCCTTGTTTCTAACACCTATTGGTGGGAGTTTATTGGCCCTCTCTTTTAAAGTTCCTCTGCCACGAATTTTGTTTTTTATGGCTATTTCTGCCTTATTATGGGCGGCAATTTATACGGCCTTGATTTACCAGTTGGATTTTATTCGCGACTATTTCATAGACAAATAAAAAAAGCCCCCGAAATCTCGGAGGCTATCATATAGAAGAACAGGGGCAAAAGTTGTTTACTTTTTTGCACTGTATAGTTTTGCACGAAGCTCGTTGGCTTTAACTTCCAATTCAGGTTTCGCAGTATAAGTTTGTTTGGTTTGTGCAGCTGCACTATCTGGATGAACACCGTATACATAAGTATCGCCTTGACGAACATCTTTTTGTTTAATTCGATTGTTTTTTTGGTAATCGCAAGAGCTAGCTAGAGCTACAACAAGAAGGGCAGGCAATAAACTTTTCAATTTCATATAGTTGTGTAAAAAATCCGAGTGCAAAAATAAGTCCAAATTTGGTACAAAAAAAATTTCTTTAAATAAGCCGCTTAGCTTTCTTCTAAATTTTTGATTTTTTCAGCTAAAAAGCTCATTAATTCAGCAATGTAGGCTTTACTAAAATTGAATTCAATACCTGCTGCAGCATAAATTGTTTTCATGGGTTCAGTATAACCTAATTCTAAGGCTTGCAAGTATTGTTCTAAAGCTTGCTTCGGTTGACGGCAATAATTTCTCCAAACAGCTAATGCGCCTAATTGAGCAATGGCATATTCAATGTAATAAAATGGCACCTCAAACAAGTGTAATTGTTTTTGCCAGATGTTGGTTTTAATTTCTTCCAAATCGGACCAATCCGTGATATTATCTGAGAAGCGTGCAATGATTTCCAACCAAGTGGCATCTCGCTCCGCTTGACTGTGATTGGGGTTTTCATAAATCCAATGTTGGAAGGCATCTATGGTGGCTACCCAAGGTAAGGTTTCTAAAATATCCTCTAAGTGCTTGATTTTAGCTCTTTTTGCCTCTTCTGGATTTGGGAAATAAATATCCCAATGATCTATAGTGAGTAGTTCCATGCTCATGGATGCCAATTCGGCTACTTCTGATGGGACATTTCTAAAGGTATTTAATGCTAAATCTTTGGTTACAATGGAATGTACGGCGTGTCCACCTTCGTGTAACAAGGTAACCATATCTCGCACTTGACCAGCTGCATTCATGAAGATAAATGGGAAGCCACTTTCTTCTAATGGGTAATTGTAACCACCTGGGTTTTTACCTTTTCTTGAGTCTAAATCAAAACGATTTAACTTAACCATTTCTTTCAGGCAATTTCCTAAGAAAGGGTCCAGTTCATCAAAGACTTGGATGGTTTTGCTTAATAAATCATCTGCAGTAGTAAATGGCACCAGAGGTTTTCTTCCCCATGGATCTACTGCTTTGTCCCAAGGTTTTAATGCATCCAATTGAAGAACTTCTTTTCTTTTGGCAGCTTGCTTATTAACCATGGGTACAACCGTCTGAGCTACTGCTTCATGAAATTCAAAACAATCGGCAGCGGTGTAGTCAAAACGGCCCAAACTAGCAAAGGAGTAATCTCTGAAATTGTCAAATCCAGCGTTTTGTGCTACTTGATGTCTTCTTTCAATTAATTTATTGAATAAATCATTCAGTTCATGCTTAATACTTAATCGTTTATTGGCAACGAGTAAATAGACCTCTTGCCGCTTATTTCGATCTGTTGATTCCAAATAGGCATTGGCCTGCTGAAGTGTTTTTTCTTGTCCATCTATTTCAACCATCAATCCGCCTGTCAATGCGCCATATTCGGTGGAAAGATTGGATAGCTCAGTGTAAAGTGGAATGTTTTCCTCACGAAATATTTCAATCGCCTTTTTCATGCCACGAAGCATGATACCATAACCATGGGCGGGTAATTGATCGGCAAAACCGGATTCTACTACTTTTTTATTCCAAGCATCCTCGTAAATAGATGCATTGGGCATGATGTCATTGACAAACTGTTGGTAACTTTTTTGAAGGCCCTCATTTTGATTGTCGCAAGACATTTTGATATATCTCCAAGCGAAATTTTCTGATAAGTAGCTTTCTAATTCCGATCGACTGATGCAAAATTGCTCTAATTCTTCTAGGTTTTGAATGCTCAAAGAGCTTAGTTTTTCAAAATAGGGTAATACACTTTCCCAAGTACTTAGTTGGAAATCAGAAGGAAGGAAATTTCTATTAGGCGCTTCTACGCTTATCGTTCTACTCATGCGATTAATTTTTTACAAAAATACACAAGGTATTTGGCTTTTGCAGATGAAAAAATAGGTTTGTTGATAGGAAGAAATCAAATGCCTGATAATTATTACATCATTTTGCCTTGATTTTTATTTAGATTTGTCAACTTTTCAAAAGTTGACAAATCTAGGAGGAGAGTCCCCCAAAAAAAAACTCATAAACCTGATCAACATAAAAAAATCCAAAGAACTTAGAGTTCCTCCAGCCACTCAAAAAAATAACCCTTATACCAAGTTTGTCGAGTTAATCAACCTTAATCATTCTATAGAATATTCAAAAATGAACATACCATTTGTAACATTAAACAATGGCATTTCAATGCCTCAATTGGGCTTAGGTTTATATGCACCCAAACAGCAAAATGAGGTCAAACAATCTGTTTTAGATGCCTTGGATTTAGGAATACGCTTGATTGATTCAGCGGCCATTTACGGTAATGAAAAAGAGGTGGGCCAAGGAATCATAGAATCTGGGGTATCTAGAGGGGAATTGTTTGTTACTAGCAAAGTCTGGATGGATGATATGGGATATGATACTACTTTACGAGCATTTGAAAAATCACTAAATGATTTGGGCTTGGAATACCTAGACCTATATTTAATCCATTGGCCTAAGGATTCCTATAGAAAAGAAACCTGGAAAGCCTTGGAGACGCTTTATGAACAGAAATTATGTCGTTCCATTGGCGTTTCAAACTATTACCAAAACCACCTAGAGGAATTATTTCTTCATGCCAATATTTGTCCAGCTGTTAATCAGTTTGAATTAAGTCCATTTTGCTACATGCCTGAGGAATTGGCGTTTAATCAGCAACATGATATTCAAGTGGAAGGATATGCTCCTTTGGTTCGCGGTTGGAAGAAAGATGACTTAGTATTGAATGAAATAGCTGCGCATTATGGTAAAAATACGTATCAATTATTGGTACGATGGAACTTGGAATTGGGGGCAGTAACCATCCCCAAATCGGTTAAAAGAGCGAGAATTCAAGAGAATATGGATGTATTTGATTTTCGTATATCTGCAGAGGATATGCGCCGATTGAGCCAACTTTTTGACAATACTCGGGTAGCTTGGGATCCTCGAGATTTTTAGTTAAAATGCTTAACCTTGACAGCGTTTTAAACGCTGTCAAGGTTAACGAAAAAACGATTTTTTTATTGAATCAAGAACCTGATAATCTAATCCAAATCAATGACGACGCCACTAGACATTGGATGTGCTACGCAAGTAAGTACATAGCCCTTTTTGATTTCATTATCAGTCAATCCATCTTCCTCGTCCATCACCACTTGACCACTTTTGCACAAGCCCATGCAAGCGGTACACATGCCGGCCTGACAAGAATAAGGCATATCCACATCGGCAGATAAGGCCGCTTCCAAAATGGTTTCACTCGGCTTTACTGTGATTTTATGTTCCTTACCTTCGTAAATAATGGTGATTTCTTGTTCTTTTAAACTACCATCATCTTCTACTTCCTCCGTTTGTGGATTGCTATGAAATAATTCTCGATGAATATGAGCAGTTGGTACATCAAACATCCCTAAGGCTTCTTGGATTTCATCCATCATCCCAGCTGGACCACATAAGTAATAATGGGCTGAAGAGATATCTATACCAAATTCTTGTTTCAAATAATAAACAGTAGAAGCTTTATTGATTCGTCCTTTTAAACCAGGCCAATTGGAAGCTGGTTGACTAATGATATGTAAAACTTGAAAACGACCAGCATAGTCCAGTTCCAGTTGATCCAATGCTTTCTTGAATATGATTTGACCCTCATGTCTGGACCCATAAATCAAATAAATTTTTGATTGTGGTTCTCCTTTTAGCAAGGTTTTAATCATAGAAATCAAAGGTGTAATGCCTGATCCAGCCCCCATGAAAACATAGGTTTTGCTTGCATTGGCTTGAGGCTCAACATAAAAGTTGCCCATGGGCTCAATCACCTCCACACTATCACCTACCTGAATTTGATCACATAAAAAATTGGATACAGCTCCTCCAGCAATCCGCTTCACCGTAATTGCAGGAGAGTGGTCAATCAAAGGAGATGATGATAAAGAATAGCTACGACGTACCTTTTTCCCGTCAATCTCAGGAATCACCGTTAAAAACTGTCCCGAATGATAGCTTAAAGCCTCATGAATTGGATGCCAAAAATGTATCGTTTTGGTATCATTCGTTTCTTCCGTAATTTCTTTAACAGATAAATGCAAGAATTTCATGTTCATCAATTTATTCAACTACATTAGGAACTATCCATTGAATAGTACCCGGAATAGATTCATTATGCAATCGGTCCAAAGCTGTTACAACAAATCCAGTACCCGATTTGATCCATTTCGAATCAATAATTAATTGTTTGTCTGATCCTTTATAAATAATGTTTTCCGCTTTATCCAAAGGTTCAATTTCATCTTTTTGAATTCGGTATACCAAATAATACCTCGGTGGGTCATTGTCCAAACTTGGTTCACCTTCCTTCCAGCGTAAAATCCACTGGTCTTTTTCCTTTGCTAAATTCACCTGATGAGGAGCGGTAGGAGCTATACTGTCTATCCACAACATCGGGGGTACTAAAGCAATATGCTCAAAATGCTTTGTTCTCAAACTATCCCTCCATCCTTTGGTATTCTGACTAATCTGTCGAGAACTGAAATAAATGGCTCCTTGAACTTTAGGTAAACTTCTGGAAATGCTTAATTGTTTGGCCAACTCAGCAGGTGCCCACAAATCACTCAAATGATAGGCTGCATGCCCCATGTAAATAGGCCGATCAAAACTATGTTCACTCCACCATGTAGCCAGTGCCTTGTAAGGCGCTACACGATGTGTTGTTCCCCAATACAATTGCGGTGCTAAATAATCCACCCAACCTTTTCTAATCCATAATTCCGTATCAGCAAATAAATCATCGTATGATTGTAAACCAGCCCGTGTAGGTGAACCATCTTCCTGGTCAATACTTTGATGTCTCCAAATTCCAAATGGACTGATACCAAATTTAACTTTAGGTTTGGTCGATTTTACGGTTTCAGCAATTTCTTGAATGAGCATGTTCACATTTCTCCTTCTCCAATCTGCCAGGCTTTCCTCTGGAAATTTGTACTGCTGAAACGTTTTTTCGTCTGGAATAGTCGCTCCTTTGATGGGATAGGGATAAAAATAATCGTCAAAATGGACTCCGTCGACATCGTAATTTTTGATCAAGTTTTTGACCAATTCAGCAATGTAATGACGTACTTGGGGTATACCAAAGTTCAATATCAGTTGACCATTGTAGGAAAACAGCCATTCTGGATGCCGTCGAGCTAAATGGTCTGAACTCAATATGGTTTTAGCAGACATGGTGGCCCGATTCAAATTTAACCAAGCATGGAATTCCATGCCTCGTTCATGACTCTGTTCTATCATGAATTCCAAAGGGTCATAATATGGACTTGGAGCCTGTCCTTGAAAACCAGATAAATAGGCTGACCAGGGTTCTGTACTTTTAGCATAAAGTGCGTCTGCAGCACAGCGAACTTGTACAAAAATGGCATTCATGCCTGTTTGATGATGTGAATCAATCAGGTCAATAAATTCCTCTCTTTGTTTAATGCTATTGTAATTTCTAGCTGACGGCCAATCGATGTTTTGTACGGTAGCTACCCAAACTCCACGCAATTCCCGCTTAGGGCTTTGTGCCGCCAAGGAATGCATCAAAAAAAATAGTGCTAGAATTAAATAAGAACCCCTCATTGAGGGCGCAATTTACCTATAAATGATGGAATTGTGCTAGAATTAATTCTTTTCAATCGAAAATAAATAACCAACACCCTTCAATGTTTTGATGTAATATTCAGGAATTTTCTCCCTCAGTTTACGGATATGTACGTCAATTGTTCTCTCCACCACATACACATCAGATCCCCAAACCTTCTCCAAAAGTTCATCTCGGTTAAAGACTTTATTGGGGTTTTTAGCCAAAAATGACAATAGTTCAAATTCTTTCTTAGGTAAAACCAAAGCCTTCCCATCAAAGGTCGCCGCATATTGAGTACGATTAATATGCAAGCCCCCAATATCAATAACTTCTTGATTATCTTCTACCGTTTCTCGCTTTAACATGGCTTTGATTCTACTAACCAAAGCACGTGGTTTTATAGGTTTGATGATGTAATCATGTGCTCCAGCATCAAAAGCTGCCACTTCGGTATATTCCTCCCCGCGAGCAGTTAAAAATAAAATAAGGGCGTCTTTTAATTCCGGCATGGATTTCATCCGACGTGCCGTTTCTATGCCATCCATGGCAGGCATCATTACATCCAAAATCACTAATTGAGGATTAAAATCTTGCGCAATCGCAATGGCTTCCTTCCCATCTGACGCTTTCGCTAACACAAATCCCTCTTTAGCTAGATTGTATTCCAATAATTCTAAAATATCAGGATCATCATCTACCAAGAGAATTTTTGTCGAATTGGCTGCTGCCTGGCTCATAGGATGAAATTAGTGAAGTGCTTTTAAAACTTGCTGCAAATATAGAGAGGGCTATATTACCAAATTATTAATTTTTTTCGACTAAATTTAATCATTAGCTTTGGTTTATGGCGAAAGAATCCTCCTATATTGTCCGTTTAGCCTCTGTTTTAATTTCCATTTCCTTATTGGTTTTGGGATTATACCTTTTGCAGGATTTATTGATCCTTTTAGCGGCGGCATTGATTTTGGCCATGCTTTTATTACCTCTAGCCTCTTGGTTAGAAAGAAAAGGGCTTCCTCGTTCGGTTTCCATCGCTATTTGCCTCATCATTACGGTCGCTGTTTTAGCAGGTATTTTAGCTATTTTGACGGTTCAAATGGTTGAATTTGCTTCGGATTGGCCTATTTTCATTAAAAAAGCCGAATCCTACATTTCTAGTTTACAGAGTTTCTTGTCCAGAAATCTCAATATTTCGCGGAAAAAACAAATGGTCGAAATCAGTAATCAGACCATCAATCTTTTGAAAAATTCAGGGACAATTTTGACAACCACCTTTGGCACCATTATACATTCCATAACCACCATCATACTTATTCCCATTTTCGTTTTCTTCTTCTTGTATTACCGCAGTTTTTTCGCCCAATTTTTAGAAATGGTTTTCCCTAATACGGAAACACATATATTAAAAGGGATCATGAGTAAAACAGGTCAAGTGGTCCAAGGGTATTTGATTGGTTTAATGGTGGTGATGCTCATTGTTTCCATTTTGAACACCATTGGCTTCTGGTGGATTGGGGTAGATTACCCTTACTTTTTTGGAATTCTAACGGGCTTATTATTGCTGATTCCTTACATCGGAATATGGATGGGCGCAAGTGGCCCCATTGTTTTAAGTTTAATCGTGTTGAGTCCATCCCACGCCTTTGCCGTTATAGCTTGGGTAGCTGCCGTACAGTTTATCGAGGCAAATTTCATCACACCAGTGGTGATAGGCTCTAAAGTAAGTGTTAATCCGATGGTAGCTATGCTAGCCTTATTGTTGGGGGAAATGCTCTGGGGAATTCCAGGTCTGATCTTGGCTTTGCCTTTGACAGCCATAGTCAAAGTAATTTTTGACTATGTACCATCATTGCAGGCTTATGGATATGTGCTTGGTGAAGCGCCTTCTCACAAGAAGAAAGAAAAAGATGAAAAATTAGAGGGAGAGTAATTCCTTGAAACGAATCGACTGCCTTCTAGAAATCTCGATTTTCTCTCCTTTTCCTTGTAATGTTACTTGCAACCCTCCTGAAAACCAAGGCTCTATTTTTTCAATAAAATTGAGATTGATGATGTGTTTTCTGTTAGCACGGAAAAATACTTTAGGATCCAAACGGTCTTCCAAAGCATTCAAAGATTTCAATACCAAAGGCTTTTGGTCATCAAAAAATAAACGTACGTAATTGCCCATGGATTCGCATAAACGTACTTTGTCTAAGCGAACAAACCAGCATTTCTCTCCATCTTTCACAAATATTTGATCCTGTGCACTTAAATAATGTTGAGGAGAAACAGAAACCTGTTCTGGATGAGATTTGGTTTTATTGGCTAATTGCTTTTCTAATTTTTGAACACTCTCACTTAAACGCGAAAGTTCGATTGGCTTTAAGACATAATCAAGGGCATTGACTTCAAATGCTTTCAAGGCATATTCATCAAAAGCCGTCGTAAAAATTACCTCAGGCAAATAGCCATCCCATTCTTCAAGCCATTCAAACCCCGTTTTGCCTGGCATTTGGATATCTAGGAAAATGACGTCAGGGTGTAATTCTTCAATCAAGGCCCCAGCCTCATCGGTATTTGCCGCTTCTCCAATGACCTGGATATGTGGGAAATTTTCTAATAAACGTTTTAGTTCATTTCTAGCTAAACGTTCGTCGTCGATGATAATAGCGTTCATAAAGGGTTTATTTTATAATTAACACAGGAATTAAGGCACAAGATAAGGTATAATTAATTCGGCAATCACTTGATTTTTGTCGAAAGGTTTAAGCCTTAGTTGAGCGGTCTCTCCAAACAATATCTTCAAACGAGCAATGGAGTTTTTCATTCCAACACCCGTTTCACTTTCTTTGGTTTTAATGGTCCCTGGATTAATGACATAGGCATGCAATAAGTTACCTACCTTATGTGCTTGAATCAAGATAGTACCTCCTTTGACAGAATGTGAGATGCCGTGTTTAATCGCATTTTCTACTAAAGTTTGTAAAATCATGGGGGGCACCTCCGCTTTTAGATGCTCTTTAGGTATTTGAACTTCCCAAAACAAACGTTCTTCATATCGGATTTTCTCCAAGGATAAGTAATCAACAATCGTCTCTATTTCTTCAGATAATGGAATCGTTTTTTTTCTTTCTGTCAGCAAAGAACTTCGAAGTAATTTGGACAACTGGTTTATGCCTTTCTTCGCTTTGCTAGGGTCTTCAGTAATTAATGCCCGAATGCTATTCAGCGCGTTAAACACAAAGTGAGGGTTCATTTGGGCACGTAAAACCTTCCCTTCTGTCTCCTGGATGGTTCGCTCCAATTGGTCGTTTTGCCTTTCAATCTCTAATTTCCTTTGGGAGTATTGGAAGAAGAAATAAATCAACTGCCAAATGGCCAAGGGTTTCATGAAATTGAAAAGGTATTGAAGAATGATGAAGGTATTTAATTTAACCTCATAATTCTCCTGCAATAAGGCAAAATCCAAGGGTAGGTTAAAGGCCAACAAGACAGTAGCCATCACCAAAAGCGCTTGAAGATTAATCCTCAAAAGTTTAAACAATGGATAATTCTGCCATTGAAATTTTTGGGTAATCCTTTTGTATTGGTGCGTCAATAAAATAGCGAGGGAAATATTTCCTACGAATGCATAGAGCCATGCCCATCGCCAACCATATTGCATGGTGTACAATAAAGCCTCATTGAGTGTCCAGGCGAACCAGCCAGAAAATTGTAAAACCCAATAAAGCTTTTGTCTCTTCATAATTACATGGAATCAGGTAAGTGCCTCAAGTGTTCAGTCAAGGGACCTTTCACTAATTTGAATGCACGCTCTGGGTAAGAATATTGTAAATGGTATAAGCAGAGATTGCTGTGGGCAAAATCATCCATTTTGTGTAGTGGTTGTTCAAATAAATGAGTCAATAAAACCCGCATAGCCCGACCGTGCATAGCGATTAAAATAGCCTGCTCTTCTGGACGTGAAAGGATTAAATCAACCACGGGTTTTTGTCTTTCCAAAACCTGCACTGGGCTCTCACCCTCTTCCGAAGGTACATGAATGTTCCCTTCTCGCCAAGTTCTGGTCAAATTTTTATAGTAAAGGTCGTCTTCCGTGTTGGGCGACTTCCCTTCCTTATTTCCCCAAGAAATTTCGTTCAATCCTGCATGCTGTTCCCAAGCAATTCCCTTCTTGATAAAGCCATCTACCGACTGGTGTGTACGTACTAAAGCAGAGGTGTAAATTTTATCAATGTATAAATCTTCATAATGATCAAAAAACGCCTGAGCTTGTTGACGTCCTAATTCATTCAAATGAGCGTCAATGCCACTTCCTTGTACCACCCCCATTCTATTATAATCAGTTTCTCCGTGACGAATTAGGTAAATGTCTTTGATAGGGTGCATAAAAAAGGCGAATTGAGGTTGGAATTAGTAAATTATTGCGAATTTTAGGCACAAAAATACGAAATATATGTTTAATACATCCATCACTTCAGAACAACTAAATAGCTTCAGTAAAGGCAATATGATTGAGCACCTAGGAATCGAATTTCTAGAAGTTCACCCCGAGTATTTCACTGCCCGTATGCCCGTGGATCACAGGACCAAACAACCCTTTGGGCTATTGCACGGAGGAGCATCCGTGGTTTTAGCGGAAACTATGGGAAGTATAGCGACTATGCTAGTCGCCAAAGATCCTGCTACCATGAAAGCTGTAGGTGTGGAGATCAATGCCAATCACCTAAAAGCAGTACGTGAAGGATGGGTAATAGGAACATGCTCCCCAATTCGGATAGGTAGAACCATGCATGTATATGATATCAAGATACACAATGAACAGGGTGATTTAGTCTGCGTGAGTCGATTGACCGTGGCGATTTTGTCGGCTTAGTTTTTCAGAATTAGATTAAAGCAATTCCATATGAAAACTCCAAGCATCATAATTGTAGGAATACTTATTCTTTCTGAATTAGGCCTATTTTCTTGCAGTCAATCTACTTCAAAAGCTATTATTGGTACTTGGCAAATTGCACATTTAAAAATCACCATGCCTAGCTATAAAAATTCAGATAGCACGCAAAACATGGAGGTACTTGGAAAGAATTGGGAAGCAAAAATGAAGTCTAAAAATATTCAAACCACCTACGCTGCAGATGGTACCTACCATTCTTTGCACCGTAACCTTCAAGGAAAGACTACCTATGACCCTGCCGGAACATGGAAGATTATTCAAGATACTTTAATCATTCAGGATACCATTCCGAAGCGCATCACCTATAAGTTTAGATTTAAAATCAAGAAAAATCAAATCGAGTATTGGGGAATAGAGGATTTTGACCTAGATGGTAAGGTGGATGATCAGTATTATAGTCGACAAGTGAAATTATAAAGAAATAAGGGAACATATTTATAAGAAATGAAGTTTAAATTTCTTTATCCCAATAAAAATACATGCCTAAAATCCCCCTATCCGTATTAGAACTTGCCCCTATCCCACAAGGCGGAACAGCAAGCACGGCCATCGAAAGAACCGTGGAAATAGCGCAACATGCGGAGACTTTAGGTTTTAACCGAATCTGGTTAGCTGAGCATCATAATATGGAGTTTATTGCGAGTTCGGCAACCTCCGTTTTGATAGGTCATGTTGCAGGTAAAACATCCCGTATTCGGGTAGGTTCAGGAGGTATCATGTTACCGAACCATAGTCCTTTAGTGATAGCCGAGCAGTTCGGTACTTTGGCATCCATGTATCCTAATCGGATCGACTTAGGACTGGGTCGTGCCCCGGGTACAGACCAGCAAACCGCTCGGGTCTTGAGAAGGGATAATATGGATACAGCCTATCATTTCCCCAAGGATGTAGAGCAATTGCAATTGTATTTCAGTGAAGAAAATAGCTTGGCTCAAGTTAGGGCCTTTCCTGCTGAGGGTCTTGAAGTGCCTATTTGGATTTTAGGGTCCAGTACTGATTCCGCTTATTTGGCCGCTAAAATGGGTTTACCTTATGCATTTGCTGCTCATTTTGCCCCTGCTCAATTTAGAACGGCTATTGATATTTATCGTAAGAATTTTATTCCTTCTTCCCAATTGGATAAACCCTATGTGATGGCTTGTGTGAACGTAGTAGGGGCCGACACAGATGAGGAGGCAGCCTTCCTTCGAAGTAGTTTAATCCGCATGTTTGTGGGTATTATCACCAATCGTCGAGTGCCTTTAGCTCCTCCAGGCCCTTTACCAGAAGCTTACCAAATTCCTGAAATTAGAGCGATGGCAGACAAGATGCTGACATGTAGTTTTTATGGCAGTCAAGAAACACTCCGAAATAAAGTAGGTGAATTTATTCAAGAAACAGGTATAGATGAATTGATGGTGGCTACCTATATATTTGATGGGGAAAAGAAAAAGCAATCGTATTCGATTTTGAAGCAAGCTCTAACAGAATTGTAATTTATGGGTTATAGATTCTAAGGGATTGATAGGGTATGGTACGTGAAATGAATCATTGACCACCTTGATAGAAAAATAACTAAAATTGCACAACACGATAAGTGGTCCTATGGTGAATTGCTTAACTTTGAAATTCGAATTATAAAATATGCCTTCTACGCTTTCTTCCACCCTAACCTCTTTGCTCGATTGGGAACAGTTGTGGCAACATACGCAGCAAAAGCGCGGAGGCATGGCTGTTTGGAGATTACCCAAAAGTGATAAACGCTATTTTTTAGTAGATTCTACTGGTGGAGAGAAGTTAGGATCTTTGGATTTAGAAACTTTTCCAGCCGGATTTTTAGTAGCACCCTTCATTGGGCTTCCATATTTTTTAAAAGCTGAGACATTGTTGGAAGAGTCCATCGTTCCTAAAGAAATTGAAGGTGCCTCATTGTTGAAAACCCAGCACAATGTCGAAGAAAACGAACAGAAACACCAGCATTTTACGCATTGGGTAAATGAATCCATTCAAGAAATACAATCGGGCCATTTTCAAAAAGTAGTTCTTTCTAGAACCGACGAAGTTGAATTCCCGGCTGATTTTTCTCCACTCAGGGCATTTGGTCAATTATGTCAAGCTTATCCTAATGCATTTGTTTGTGCTTTATACATCCCTGAATTAGGAAGTACTTGGTTATGTGCCACTCCAGAAACTTTGGTGGAACAAGACGCTCAAGGGATTTTTCGTACTATTGCTTTGGCTGGAACTCAATCTGCCATAGATCCTCAAGGAGAAATCATCCCTCCACAAAATGCACGGTGGTCTCAAAAAGAAATTGAAGAACAAGCCTATGTGTGTCGGTATATCATCGAATGTTTCAAGAAAACTCGTTTAAGAGAATATCAAGAGATTGGACCAAAAACGATTTTGGCAGGTAACCTCCTACACTTGAAAACCGAATTTACCGTAGATACCAAAGCCTTGAATTTTTCTCAATTGCCAGGTATTTTATTGTCTCTATTGCATCCTACTTCGGCTGTATGTGGGACACCCAAAGAGGAAGCAATTGCATGGATTGGCCAAGCAGAAAAACATGCACGTGAATTGTATTCTGGATATTTAGGCCCTGTTAATTTGGGAGATGAGATACATTTATTCGTTAACTTACGGACGGTCAAAGTAGATCAAAGCGAGGGGAAATGCTTGGCAACTTATTTTGCAGGTTGTGGTATCACAGAAGACTCTGATCCAGAAAAAGAATGGCATGAAACGGTGATGAAGTGCCAAACCCTACAACGCGTCTTGGAAAACTAGTGCTTAATTTTTGATTCTTCTTTTGGAGAAATTTTGCCAACTATCGTCATTTTGACGGTATCAATTCGCGCATCGGTCGACGTCAAAATCTGAAATTGAAAAGGAGCTAATGTGATGATTTCATTGGCTTTGGGAATGTCTTCATATAAACTGATTAACATACCACCCAGTGTTTCATAATCTCCTTCTGGAAAATTCCAATCGTATTTTTCATTAAGGTAATCAATCTCATGTCGACCCGACAATAAATAGGAATGGTCATCTAATTTCTTTTCTACCCAATCTTCGGAATCATCGTATTCATCTTGGATTTCACCAAATATCTTTTCCATGACATCTTCCATGCTGACAAGGCCGGAAGTGCTTCCAAATTCATCTACAACCAATGCCAATGATTTTCTGTCTTTGGAGAATTTTAGCATCAAGTCGTTCGCTGGCATAGCCTCTGGAACAATTAAAATGCTTGTCAATATGGATTGAATATCCTTAGGTTTCTTGAACAAGGCTAATGAATGGCAATAACCCAATACATCTTCTAAACTTTCCTTGTAAACCAATACTTTGGAATGCCCTGATTCGATAAATACTTCTTTTAAACCTTCAATACCTTCTTCTAAATCTATCGCAGTGATTTCAGTTCGTGGAATCATACAATCACGCACCTTTACCTGTTTAAATTCTAAGGCATTGTGGAAGATTTTGGTGTCTACTTCTGCCTCTTCTTCCGTGGAGACTTTACGATTTAAATTTTGTAAATAGTTATTCAGGTCGGTTAAACCAAAAGCGGGTTTTTCTTCGGAATAGTTCAGTCGGAGTACCTTAGTGATGAACCATTTGGATAAGCCTACTGTCACCCAAACAAGTGGGAACATGAGCGCATAGACAATCCAGATGAGGATGGCCAAGAATTCTAAAATAACATCAGGGTTGATTAAGAATATACTTTTTGGCGTAAATTCTGAGGTAATTAAGATCAAAATGGTGGCGACGATGGATGCTAATAAACGTGCCAGGATTTCATTTTGAAGAAAGGGGATGTATTGTAGAATTTGATGATGCAAAAACTCTTCCATGAAAATACCGTAGGCCACAAGGGATAAGGTATTGCCAATCAACATGGTTCCAATGAAGCGGGAAGGGGATTGATTGAAGTTGGAAATGATTTTGGCACTCAAGATATTTTGCTTTGCCTTGAGTTCAAAATACAATTTATTGCAGGAAACAAAGGCCATTTCTACGCCAGAAAAGAAGGCAGAGAAAATCATGGAAATGACGATTCCTGCAACTTGAGTGGTATATAATCCGGGATCTGGGTCCATTTAACTTAGTTTTTGCGCGGGTTACTTTTCATAGCTCGGCTACGGATATCTTGTTTGGGCTCCTTGGCTTTATTTTCTTCTTCCTTGATGCGCAAGTTCTTGGAATATTGAAAGTAAAGGAGTGAACCTAGACCAAACATAAGCCAAACATAGTGAAAGTAAATCTCTAACCAAAAATTTCCTTGGATTTCAACAGGTGTAGGTGCATTTAAATCAATGATCCAAATGATCAAAAATCCAATTCCTGCAGATAATATAATGATTTCTTTCCTAGTCATGTGATTAAGCAGCTTTGGGTTGTTGTAATCTACGGAACATGGCCACAAACAATCCTATAAAGACCAAAATGGACCCCACCCAAACTAAATTGATGTAAGGTTTTTCCAAGGCTTTGATAATAATTAAGTCTTGCTGAGTCGTATTAACCGCAAAACTAAATTGTTGTGTTTTCGGGTTGATGGCCGTGAATTTAATTTTGATCCCTGTTTCTTCACTTTCAAAAGCTGGCATAGCTACCATGCCTCCTTTGATGATGAAAAGTGGTGCCAGAGAGAATTGTTGGAAATTTTTACCTAAAACCTGGAATTGCGCTTTTACGGCAGCATCGTTGGGTCCTAAGGTCATATCTTCTACTGTATTCACTCGAGATACATCTTGTAAAACAGCCACAAAATCATTTAAAAATAGCGTGTCACCAATACTCACCGTGGAGTTAACTGTTTGACTCCATTGTTTTTCTTCTCCTGCTTCGGCGGCTAAACGAGGGTCCAGTGAAACATAAGTGTAAATGTCGTGGCTCCAAGCATGTTTTACGTCGGGCGAAATGGCTGTTCCCATTTTAGGATTTACTTGCCAACGAGGATAGAGTGAAACCGATTTTCCTTCGGCATTTTTAAATTCTAATTCATAGTAGGTGTTCTCGGGTTCCACGGTTAAGGTATCTCCTTTTTTAGCAATCAACTGACCGTCTTTTTCCACGTTGCGTAAAGCTACAGCATGAAAATCACCTTCTATCACTTCAAAATCTTTTCTTGGATAATAACCAGGCTTACCGCGCAATTCTATCATTCGACCTTTATAAGTCACTAAATAATCTTGCATTTGAGCACCTTGGCCTAGCCAAAGTGGAAGGTTCTCTTTATTTTCTTTGTTATCATCTTTGGTAAACTGTTCAACCT
Source organism: Aquirufa aurantiipilula (assembly GCF_019923745.1). GTDB lineage: Bacteria > Bacteroidota > Bacteroidia > Cytophagales > Spirosomataceae > Aquirufa > Aquirufa aurantiipilula. Next base: position 263,191 of record NZ_JAANOG010000003.1, on the reverse strand, counting down.
TATTGGAAATGGCAAACCCAGATCGGTTTAATGAAACGACTTTGGAATATCCAGAAGAAAATAAAATACCAATGAGCATAACCGCCAGTCCTACGTGGGCCATGGCTCCTCCCACCAAATTAAATCGCTGGCGAATTAAGAATATCAGGATATTGAAATTGGCAATAACAGAGAATAAACTTGTCCACAACAATAAGATGTACGAAACCGTATAAACCTTGCCTAAGTTGACAAAAAGAACGGTAAATAAAGTAGCTACCAAAGCGGAGTTGGTCAGTGGTTTAAAAGAAGTGGACTCTTTCAATTTCCCCCACCAAATGTATTGTCCTACAGCACTCAATGCCGCAATGGCCAAGAAAATCCAAATTTGAATTTTGCTGTAATGTTCTACTTGGTCAGCAGGCAATGCGATATTCGATACGATTCCGAAAGCCTCTGCAATTTTATTGTAGACAGGAATGGAAGTCGTGAAAATCAATTGGAAAGCAGATAAGCCTAAAATAGAGGCCCCTACGAAAATCCAGAATTCACGAGAATAAATGCCTAATTCTTTTTCATCCACAGGTAATTGTTTCCATCTTTTTGCCGCAAAAAATATGGCTACAAACAAGAAGGTCAACATGTAAATCAACAACTGTCCTGATAGCCCTAAGTCGGTAAAGGAGTGAACAGAAGCATTTCCTAAGATTCCTGATCGGTTTAGGAAAGTGGAATATAAAACCAAAATAAAGGTACATATCACCAAAATGATGGATGTTTTTAAGGCAGCACTGGAATGCTTATAAGCAATCATGGTGTGTATGGCACCAATGAGTACTAACCAGGGAACGAAAGAAGCATTTTCTACGGGATCCCAGTTCCAATAACCACCAAAGTTCAAGGTTTCATAAGCCCAATAGGCTCCCATCATGATACCAATACCTAAAATTCCTGCGCCAAAAAGAGCCCAAGGCAATGCTGGTTTGATCCATTCTGTTAATTGATTTTTCCAAAGGCCCGCAATTAAATAAGCAAATGGCACTAAGGTTAAAGCAAATCCCAAGAATAAGGTGGGAGGGTGAATTACCATCCAATAATTTTGTAACAATGGATTTAGTCCACGGCCGTCTTTAGGAATGAAATTTGGTTGTAAGCTCCACACAGGAAGGTCTGGCTGAGCTTCACGCAATAATAAGAATGGTGAGGATCCAATTTTTAAATCGATGTAAGGAAGAATGACTCCTAAAATCATCGAGGTTAAAAAGGTTTGAACCAAGGCAAAAACGGTCATGACTGGTGCTTCCCATTTTGGGTTTTTGACCATCAATATCACACCTAAAATCGCTTGCCAGAAAATCCACAAAAGGAAACTGCCCTCTTGTCCTTCCCAATAGCATGAAATCATGAAAGCCATAGGTAAGGCTTTGGATGAATGGGAGAAGGCGTAATGATATTCGAAATAGTGATTGTATATGATGACAAATAAGCTAGATGCTACACCAATCACAGCAATGAGATGAATGATGAAAATACCTCTGGCTAATTTTACCCAATCTTTAGCTGCTAATTCATCCGCCGTTTGCGTGGCTTTGAAATAGGAGAACGTAGCCAAAAGGGCAGTTACAAAGGATATGATGACTAATAGGTGACCAACTGATCCGATTGTCTCGTGTATCATAATTGTTTTTTTGCTTCATACGTGGCTGATGAGTCAGCCGAAATTTTACCTTCTTGATATTTAGAAGGGCATTTCAATAAAATTTTATCGCAATAGAAAATCTTGTCTGGCTTCATACTTCCTACCAACACAATCTTTTCAGAGCGTTCAAAATCCTGAGGTTTAGGTGCAGCATAGATCACTTGATTTTCTCTGCCTAAACTATCCTGAACAATGAATTCCAAGCGATTGGCATCCACCGCAGGGTCAAAATGCATGCCAACAATTTTGCCTTGTGCATCTTTTTTTAAGGTCCCAACTACGTGAACTTTTTGGTTTGGATCATTTTGAGAGATGCGTTCGGCTTCATCAAAGCCAACGTAGGTACTGGCATCTCCTGTGGTGATTAAAATAATTCCAATGGCTACAGCGATTAGAATCAGACCTATGATATGTGTCTTTTTCATACGTTTTATTTTTTGAGCTCTTTTTCAAGGGCACTCACTTTTTTGTCTAGACTGAACAGATAGATGAATAGTCCGATTAAAATAACGAGCACTACCGCTATAACGACATAGATTTTGCCATCCGCGCGAAACTTGTCCGCCATTTCAATCTCATTTTGAGCTAAACCTAAAAAGCAGGTAAAACTGAACAAAAGGGTTAAGATATATTTTTTCATACTTGTTCTTTTTCTTCTAATAAAACTTCAATTTTTCTGATCCGAATGCGTAATTGGGCATACCAAAAACCCAAGGACATCCATCCTAAAATGGCAGGATAAAATACCATGCGCATGCGGTTATCTAAATCCATGGAATTGAAACCTGGATTACCACCATTTCCTGGATGCAAAGAATCCGTCATACGAGGTAATATCCAAATAAGAACCATGAAAATGATGAAGGCAAAAATATTATAAACAGATGATATCCTGGCTTTTTGCTGTTCATCAGGTAGGGAAGAGCGTACTAGTCCATAAGCCAAGTAAATGAGCATTCCAATAGCAACAGAGTTCAATTTAGGGTCGTTGGTCCACCAATCTCCCCAAGTAAATTTAGCCCAAATACTACCCGTAATTAATCCCAAAGTGGCAAAAATTAGACCTGTAATGACATAGGCATTGGATTTCAAATCATCCATGGGGTCGGATTTACGCAAATATTGAATGGAATGATAAACCGATACTCCCAGCAGGGCAATCATACTGAACCACATGGTCACGTGGAAGTATAAGTTGCGAACCGTTTCATTCAGAATGGCTTGACGAGGCACTTGCCCAGCAAATCCCATGTACATGGTGTAGACCAATAACAGCATACCAGCCCACTTCCAATAATATTTTTTTAGTGTCTCCATATATAAGGGAATAGTATTCCTGATAAAACAATCACAATCACATCTAGAGAGGCTAGTACCGCGATTTCATCCCAGTTTTCAGCAATAGAAATACCATCTAATGCGCTTTTGGAAAGTTTTAATAAGAATAGTAATAAAGGTATGATGATGGGGAAACTTAAAACCGCCATCAATGTAGAAGTGTTTTCTGCTTGTGCGGCAATGCCACCCACCAAGGATAAAGTTGAAGCAAAGCCTATGGAACCTAAAATCAGGGCAATGACATACAGCGACATGTTGCCGACCGGATTTCCCATGACCCATGAATACATAAAAATTCCCACCAAGGAAATTCCTGTCATTAAGATGGAATTGTATAGGATTTTAGAATAAATAACAGACTCAGGTTTTACTAAAGTATAGTAAAATATCCCCCGCTGTGAGGACTCTTGGGTAAAACTTTTACCAATGGCATTGATGGCAATAAAGAGCAAAATGACCCAGAATAGCACATTCCATGTGATAGGACTGATGGATTCTTGCTTGGCTTTAAAGGATAAATAACTAACGAAGATGGTAGAAGCCAGGTAAAGCAACAAACCATGAACGGCATATTTTTGACGCCATTCTAGCTGTAGCTCTTTTTGAAACAAAACCTTGATCTCCTGAAGCATTATCAATGTCAAATTAGTAAAGGACCTGCAATTTACGACAGAAAGTTGGCTTTGATGAATATTCCTAAGAGTATTTTGGGTATTTAAAATCAAATTATTCAAAACTAAGAATTATCATTTTTTAGCTCAGAAATACTTAGTACATTTGTGCCTAATTTTGAATTATTCTAAATAAGAATGGAGGATTGAATATGCTAACACTGGCGGATTTACGGATAGGGGAACATGGTGAAATAACAGGGTTTACGGATGAAATACTCTCATTAAAGCTTTTAGAAATGGGCTGTTTGCCCGGTACCGAAGTGATATTAACCCATCATGCTCCTTTTGGCGATCCCATCGCTTTAAAAGTTTCTGGTTATACCTTAACCATGCGAAGAGAGGAAGCGGCTACCATTCAAATCAAACGAAAATAAATTAAACTTTGGCTAACGTAACCAGAATAGCGCTTATTGGTAATCCAAATGCTGGGAAATCCTCTTTGTTCAATACATTGACAGGACTGAACCAAAAAACAGGAAACTTTCCCGGGGTAACCATGGATAAGTTGACAGGTATTTGGGAACTAGAACCAGGCAGAAATATTGAAATTCTGGATTTACCGGGCATTTATAGTATATATCCCAAATCCATTGATGAAGAATTAGTTATCAATATTTTGGGTAATCCTAAACATCCAGATTATCCGGATATGGCCATTGTGGTAGCGGATGCTTCCAATTTAAAGCGTAATTTATTACTCTTTTCTCAGGTACGCGACTTAGGAATTCCTACGGTTTTGGCCTTGAATATGATTGATGTAGCTGAAAATCAAGGCTTTGTGATTAATTCTTTGAAATTGGCGCGTGAACTTAATGTGGAGGTTGCCGAAATCAATGCCAAAAAGGGAATTGGAGTGGGTGGATTGAAATTGGCCGTGATTAAAACATTGAAACATCGCTATGCTTCCAATGATGCCTTGCCGTTGCCAGTTTCTGAAGAGTTAATCGAAGATGTTCAAAAGCAATTTGGCGAAGCAGACCCTTACCGTTCTTTATTGTGGTTGATGGAACATGATCGCATGAAAATGTTTAATCAAGAGCAGCGCGAATCTTTCGATCATTTGATGGAAAAGCATCAATTTGAACCAAAGAAATACAAATCAGCTGAAACGGTTAGGCGATACGAGCAGATATCCGAAGTGGTAGAACGGTGTGTGATCAATTTGAATCGACAATGGGATGCGGAGCCAGTAAAAACCTGGACAGATCGATTGGATAAAGTCTTTATACATTCGTTTTGGGGCTATGTCATTTTCTTGGCCATCTTATTTGTGATGTTCCAAGCCGTATTTACTTGGGCAACATATCCCATGGATTTGATTGATGGGGGAGTAGCTCAATTAAATGATTGGTTGAAAGGCATTTTGCCTGATTCTCCTTTGACAGGAATGTTGACCGATGGCTTAATTGCCGGTGTCGGTGGGGTGTTGATATTCGTGCCTCAAATCGCTTTCTTGTTCTTCTTCATTTCTATGTTGGAAGAAACAGGCTATATGTCGCGCGTGATGTTCATCATGGACAAAATGATGCGCCGATTTGGATTAAACGGTAAATCAGTTGTGCCTTTGATTTCAGGGATTGCTTGTGCGGTGCCTGCCATTATGAGTACACGATCTATTGGTTCATGGAAAGATCGTTTAATTACCATCTTGGTGACTCCATTAATGTCTTGCTCGGCTCGATTACCTATTTATACCGTATTAATCGCCTTGGTTGTTCCCGAAAAGAATACCTTATTTGGCGTATTTAATTTACAGGGAGTGGCCCTTTTTGGTTTATATCTTTTAGGATTTTTCATGGCTTTGCTTTCAGCTTGGGTATTGAAGAAAATATTGAGAGCTAAAGAAAGAAGCTATTTCATCATGGAATTGCCGACCTATAAAGGCCCTCGATTTAAGCACGTAGCCATTTCCATTTACAATTCTGTAAGAGCCTTTGTTTTTGAAGCAGGAAAAATCATTGTAGCTATATCCATTGTCTTATGGGTATTTGCTAGTTACGGCCCTGGCGATAGTATGGCTAAGATTGAGGAGCAAGTGAGATTGAAAAACCCTACTTTATCTGGAGTAGACTTGAGTAACAAAATAGCATCAGAGAAGCTAGAGAATTCCTACGCAGGGCATTTTGGTAAATTAATTGAACCCGCCATCAAGCCTTTGGGATACGATTGGAAAATTGGTATTGCTTTGATTACCTCTTTTGCTGCTAGGGAAGTATTTGTTGGAACGATGTCCACCATTTACAGTTTGGGTGGTGAAGTGGACAATGAAAATGCCACTATTAAGAATCGCATGCGGGCAGAAATAAACCCAGATACGGGCAAACCGATGTATGATGCGGCTCTAGGTTTTTCCCTATTGATATTTTATGCCTTTGCAATGCAATGCATGAGTACTTTAGCGACTACCTACCGCGAGACTAAATCCTGGAAATATCCTTTGATTCAATTTGGCTACATGACGACTTTGGCCTATTTAGCCGCGTTCTTGGTTTACCAAATTCTGTCTTAATTACATTTTAAAAGGTATGGATGTGGCGGCAAGGTTACTTGAACCTTTTGCCAATAATTTACCTTCGGCATTGTACATTTTAGCTTCCACATTGGCTACTTTTTTTCCTACGCGAAAGACTTCAGATACCACAGTAATTTTTTCTCCTGCTTTGGCGCCGTAAAGAAAATCGATGCTAAGGTTGATGGTGACATATAAATGCTCAATATCGCAGGTAATTAAGGTGGTTCCCATCATTTCATCCAAGAGCATGGAAATAACACCTCCGTGCAAAACACCTGCATGATTGCATTGATCTTCCCTGACTTCAAATTCGGCTGTCATGGAACCTGCTGAAACAGATTTTAATACACCATCCAAATATCGGGTAATGGGATTCGGATTTTCGTGGGCCATTCTCTTGCCAATATATTGAGACAAAAATGCGATGGCTTTATCATTTGCTTTCATGTGGATGTAAGTGTAGGCGGTGGTAAATTATTATTGTGGACGAGTCCATGTGCTAGTTCTGCCAAACATGGCAACTCCCACAAATCCTCGAATATCAAGGGACTTATTATTATCTTTTACTTTTAAAATGCAGTCGTAGGTTTTACCAGAATGAGGGTCATAAATGGTTCCTTTTTCCCAAGCAGAACCTGTGAAAGTAAAATCTTTCAAAATGACAGTTCCGAGTAAATCTCGATTGCGCAAGGCTTCGTTTGGATTTTTTACATCTTTTTTGCCTGGCGTTTTACTCCAAGAAATTTTCCCATAATATTTATCCCCTTGTTTAAATACGGTTATTTTGCCGTCTTTTTCTTGGGAAATCCAATCACCCAAAATGACATCACTTGGGGGCTCTGCCAGGCTCATCGAAGTAAATAGGCAGGTGAAAAGTAAAAGTAAAAATGAGTTTTTCATGTCTATTTTTTTTGCAAATATACAAAAGGATATCTTCTTTTGAGCTTTCAGTAGAATTGGATTATAGGAGGTTTGGCTCAATCAGATGTAATGCTTATTTTTGTAGGATAGCAGGAAAAAACAATCAACAATTAACCTACTGCTTGTTTCTATATGAACTATAATTTATCCCAAATACCAGAAAGATTTGAAAAGCCACGTCAAAAGGGTTTGACTATGGTCATGGACAAAGGCCTTAGCCTTCGTCAAGTTGAAGATTTTTTAGAGGTCGCGGGAAGTTATACTGATTTAGTGAAATTAGGATGGGCTACTTCCTATGTAACCCCCAATCTAAAAGAGAAATTAGCTATTTATAAGTCAGCAGGCATCCCTGTTTATTTCGGTGGTACTTTATTTGAAGCATTTTATATCCGTGGAGAAGTGGATGAGTACCGTCGTGTATTAGATCAATATGGCATGGAATATGCTGAAATTTCGGATGGTTCAGTAGAAATGAATTCGGATGTGAAGTGTGAATATATTCGCCAACTATCTCAACAAGTAACCGTTCTCTCAGAAGTAGGTTCTAAAGACGAGGCAAAAATTATACCTCCATATAAGTGGATAAAATTGATGCGCATGGAGTTAGAAGCTGGCGCATGGAAAGTAATTGGAGAAGCTAGAGAAGGTGGTAACGTGGGACTTTTCCGCTCTTCTGGAGAGGTTCGCCAAGGTTTAGTAGAGGAGATTTTAACTGAAATTCCAGAAGAAAGTATCATTTGGGAAGCACCCCAAAAATCACAACAAGTATGGTTTGTGAAACTGGTAGGCGCTAATGTCAACGTAGGAAATATTGCTCCTAATGAAGTGATTTCATTAGAGACAATCCGACTAGGTTTACGCGGAGACACCTTTGATCATTTCTTAACCAAATAAGTTAAGCCCCGAATTTTCGGGGTTTTTTATGTTATCTAATTGAAGCAAACATGATACAACAAGCCTTAGATTTATTAAAGGACCCATTACATTTTTTAACGGAGTTTATCGCAGCGCATGGTTCTTTAACTTATGCTTTATTATTCGCCATCGTGTTTATGGAAACGGGCTTGGTGGTAACACCTTTATTGCCAGGTGATTCCCTTTTGTTTTCAGTCGGTTTGATCGCCGCGGCATCAGGTCAATTATCCATTGCCATTGTAATACCGATGTTGATATTCGCTGCTTTAAGTGGGGATCAAGTAAACTATTTCATGGGTAAATATTTCAGTGCCTATGTACGTTCCAAAGATAAAATCTTGTTTTTAAAGCGTTCGCATTTCGAAGAAACAGAAAAATTCTATGAGAAATACGGAGTGAAAACAGTGATCATTGCACGTTTTGTCCCTATTGTACGCACAGTAGCCCCATTTGTTGCTGGTGCAGGACGCATGTCATATTCAGTCTATTTATTATTTGGCTTTCTGGGAGCATGCCTTTGGGTAACGAGCATTACCTTGGCAGGTTATTTTTTGGGTGATAATGAATGGGTTAAATCCAACTTTGAAAAGGTCGTTTTAGGTATTGTTGGAGTTTCGGTTTTACCAATCATACTGGGTATTCTTAAGCAAAAATTCTCTTCTAAGTAATATGTCCATTTCCCACTTGTATGGTTTGCTCGGATATCCTTTAGGGCATTCTTTTTCTAAAAAGTACTTTACAGAGAAGTTTGAAAAATGGGGTTTATCAGAAAGTCATTCCTATGAGCAATTTGAAATTCCTCAAATTGAAGATTTTTTGACTCTAAAATCAGCACATAAAGGTCAGTTAAAAGGCTTAAATGTGACGATTCCCTATAAGCAACAAATCATGTCTTTATTGGATGAAATAGATCCAGCAGCGGCTAAGATTGGTGCTGTCAATACCATTAAAATATTCCCTGATGGTAAGACCAAAGGCTTTAATACCGACTATTGGGGTTTTCGTCAAACGATTGAATCTTGGGATGCTTTTCCTGAATTTAAATCAAAGAAGGCTGTGGTTTTAGGTCAAGGTGGAGCGGCAAAGGCAATTATTGCTGCTTTAGAGGACTTAGGTATAACTGTGTGGAAAGTTTCTCGAACACCTGTAGAAGGTCAGATTTCATATGAAGATTTAGCTGCCGCGATGGATGAGGTGGGCTTGATTGTGAACTCAACTCCATTAGGTATGTATCCCAACATTGACTCATTTCCCCCCATTGATTATCATTTGTTGAACAATCAACATTATTTATACGATATCGTTTATAACCCTTTAAGGACGGCTTTTTTGGAAAAAGGTGTCGCCCAAGGTGTGGGAGGAGTTTATGAAGGTCTTGAAATGCTGCATGGACAGGCCGACAAAGCCTGGGAAATTTGGAATGCTTAACGCAGATAAACGCCTAATCTACTTTTGTCGGATAAAACAACTTCTACGTGTTCAGATAAGGTAGTCGACATTTGATAGCCAATATAATCTGCAGAAATGGGAAATTTGCGGTAATTACGATCTACCACTACCGCCACTTGAATCTTTTTGACGTGCATACTTAGGAAAGGAGCAAGGCTGTAAGAAAAAGTTCTTCCTGTATTTAATACATCATCTACCACGATAATCACTTTGTCTTCAAAGATGCTTTTGTCGCAATCAAACTGAACTGGACTTTCGTAAGGAACGTCTTTATTTAATTGAATAGCTACGGCCTGAGCCTTGATGGAGGAGATTTCCAAGATGTTTTGACACAACAGTTGGGCTAGGGTAAAGCCTTCACCTACTATCCCGGCGATGATGATTTCTTTCTCTTCAAAATTGTTTTCAAAAATTTGAAAGGCAATTCGACGAATTTTTTGAAGCAAAGCCGGACCGTCAAGTATTTGTTTGGAATTCATGCTAATGGGATTCATTCAAAATAGCCTCTGAAATTACCAAAAAGTATTCAAATTTTGTACCTTTGCGACTTATTTAGCGATTAAAATAATAGATATATGGCCAAAATGTATGGGGCTCAGCAGCGAGTTCAGCAAGCACCCAGTAACCCTTTAGCAATTAAGACGAAGAAATTTTCCCTTGAAAAGAATAAATACATCGGCTTGTGTATGCGTCAACTCTTCTCTAATCAGTGGAAATGGTCATTTTTGCCATTGGCTTTGATTCTTGGAAACGTGGCATTGAATCTAACAGCTGTTTATAAAAACTACTGGATTTACATTTTCATCGTAGTCGGTGTGATTGGCTATGTCTTGTTTTGGTTGATTCAATTTACAGGAATTACTCAGTTAGCTCAATACAAGCAATTGTTTGATAAGTATCGTTATGAGATTGATAGTCGTCAGATTTTCATGAAAATCTCAGATAAAGAAGGAGGAATGATCAAGTGGGATATGATAACAAGTGCTTACAAGGATAAAGATGCCTATGTATTTACGATGGGCAAATACCAGTTCATTCATTTGCCTTTTAACGTGTTAACGAGCGATAACGATCGTAAATTATTGGATAAGATTTTGCGTGACAAAGGTTTAATATCCTAAAAGATTCTTGGGAATCATCCAACATGGGAAGAATACTGGCGATTGACTATGGCTTAAAGCGTACGGGTATTGCCGTGACAGATCCTCTGCAAATTATTGCCAATGGATTGGAGACTGTTCCATCTCATCAATTGTTGGTTTTTTTGGCTGATTATATGGCAAAGGAACAAGTGGATGAACTGGTCATTGGTATGCCAAAGAATTTGGACAATACCGATACGGATTCCACCCAAGCTGTAAGGAACATTATCAAGCAAATTCAAAAGAAATTTCCGGCAACACCTTTACGATTGCATGATGAACGCTTTACTTCCCAAATGGCCATGAAGGCTATGATAGCAGGTGGGATGTCTAAGAAAGATCGAAGGGTGAAAGCCACGGTGGATCGGGTTTCCGCAACCATCATTTTGCAGTCCTATATGGAATCAAAATAGCATAAAAAAGCCCTCATTAATTGAGGGCTTTTTGTTTATTTCTGAACTACTTTCGCAAATCGATGGTAGAAAGGTGTTTTACTGTTTTCTGATTTCGGTTTGAATTTACCCGTGATGATTGGAACGTACATCACACGTCTGCGCGATTTTTCTCCAAAATTAGGAGAAACCTCCACACGGTGCCATAAGCGGCCATCATGTATTGTTAGATCGCCACGCTCTATTTCAAAGGCTACTTCACGTGGATCTGGACGGTGATCGATGAATTGTTTTTTGCCAAACAATAACTTTAGTACACTTTGGTTTTGAGTTCCCGGGATTACACGTAAACCACCATTGGCTGATGGACAATTATCTAAATGTATACCTACGTTTAACATAGGTAAAATCTTTTGACCCAAAAATAAATCTCTAGGGCTATCCGTATGCCAACCCATTTGAGTGAATTTAGAGTTCGGCTGATTCACATAGTGATTAAACACCAAGCCGTCTTTTTCATCTTCACTTAGACGTCCATCGTAAGGTGCCAAAAATTCAGTTAATAATTGGAAACGAGGGTCTTTTAAGAATTCACCTAAAACGGGACTATACTTGTTCGTAAAACACATGCGCTGAATCATGTCATTACCTTGTGGATCTTTACCAAACTTCAATGGAATTCCATTGATTTTTTCCACTTTATCATCCAACCATTTTCTCTCAATCTGAGCTAATTCCTGGATAAATAACTGGGCAGTTTCATCGGTAATGAAACCCTTAAACTGAATAACTCCAAATTTGGTAAAGTAGTCTTTCTGCTCCTGGGTTATCTCACTACCTAAAGTAAATGTTTTGTATTCAAACTTTGGTGATGATTTTTTCATATTCTATGGCCAATTTTGCGCGTTTTGTTTCTCGCTTAGTATTGGTACTCTAATTATAAATTTGAACTCGCAAGTTACGTCAATGTTACTAAAATTTGATTATTAAAACCTAATTTTCTGATGAAAATCATGATATTTTGAGCATACTTTGTGGAAAAAATAGCAGCTTTGTATTCTTTTTTCAGCCTAAGGAAATCGGAATCATTTTATTGATATTTAATTTATTTGTTCATGCCTAAGTACATCCTACTCTTTCTTTTTTTTATCCCATTTCTCGCTTCTTCTCAATCCGATTATTTACATCGTAAAGGAACGTTTTTCGTTTTTTGGGGCTATAATAGATCTGCCTATCCCACTTCTGATATTCGCTTTCAAGGCCCCGGTTATGACTTTACCCTAGCAGCCGTTCAAGCGAGTGATGCCCCAACTCCCTTTGATGGTTTTCAAACGTATTTTAACCCTTCCTTATTTTCCATCCCTCAGTTCAATTTACATGGAGGCTACTTTATTAATGATAGCTGGTCAATAAGCTTGGGTTGGGATCACATGAAATACGTGATGAATCCTGATCAGGCTTCTCATATTACCGGTCACATTGACGCACAAGTGTCTAACCCTCAAATACCTGTAAATCCGGCTTATGTGGGCAATTATTCCAACAGTCCTTTCGTAATTCAATCCAAGGATTTTTTACAATATGAACATACTGACGGATATAATTATGCAGCTCTGGAAGTGGAAAACTACCATCCCATTTGGAAAAAAGAGAAATCAAATTTCCAGTTAGATTGGATTAATGGAGTGGGTATCGGGGCAGTTGTTCCACGATCAGATGTACGTTTATTTACTGTTGGTACTAATAATTTTTGGAACTTGGCCGGCGCTGGAGTATCTGCAAAATCGGGTTTACGCTTGAATTTAACGAAGCTCTTGTTTTTTGAAGCCATGTTTAAAGGAGGTTATACTAATTTGTGGGAGGTACATACCACAGGTAGGTCGGTAGACCATGCCTCACAGACCATTTGGTTCGGTGAATTTTATGGAGCCCTCGGTTTTTCTATAGGAAAGGCTAAATAAATTTTTAGTTTAATCTAAAAATTTGTAAACTCGCAGTATGTTGCGAGCGAAATACTTCTATATTCTATTTTTTCTGTTCAGTTTCCCTCTTTTTGCCCAGCAAGAGGGTAGAATAGAAACGGATCGTCCTGACCAGACTGAATGTCCCTTTATTGTCAAAAAAGGCTATATCCAAATGGAATGGGGCTTTAACCGCCAAATTGAATCTGGAGAGATGTCCTTAACATATCCTACATCTTTGATGAAAATTGGTTTAGGGAAACGCTGGGAAGCTCGCTATACCTCGGTCTGGGGACAAGAGGGCGGTCGTTCTACTTATCAATCGGATGCTGTAGGATTCAAATATGCCATATTGTTTCCAGAGAAATCCTTTGCTCGAGTTTCCTTAATCGCCCATTATCGGGTGAATGACCAAAAAAGAGATGAGAGTGAGCGAAATAATGAACGCCACTCTGTGGGGGATTTTGTCTTCACTATTCAACATGATTTTCCTAAAGGATTTGGACTCGGATATAATGTAGGAGCGGAAGTGCACAGCAATGGGTCAGTAGAGGCGATTTACCGTTTTGCCCCCAATATGAATATAGGTAAACGAGGATATGCTTATGTAGAGGTTTTCGGGAGGATGCCTTCTTCTAGTCAAACCGATCAATGGGTAGACGGCGGTTTGGCTTATTACATCAATGATGACCTCAAATTGGATATATCTGCAGGAAAAAGTTTACAAATTGAGAATACCTGGTATGCAGCCTTAGGATTATCATTCCGATTTAAAGTTTTTTAGGAACTAGCCTAAAGAGCTTGGGACAATTGCTTAAATTGCCGGAATGAATTCACGGAATGCCTTCTTGGGCTTATTTCTTTATTTAATTTTTGGCTTTCAAACTTTGTTCGCTCAAAACAAAGTAGATTTTTCCATTCAGATTGGTTCAAAAAATATCAATCAGGACGAAACTTTTGTAATTTCCATAACAGTGCCCGCCAATGGAACAAACCCCGAATCCATTACTTATAAATTTCCCGAATTAGCCAATTTTCAAAAGTTGGGGATAAGTCGAGGGAAGTCCTCCAATTATCAAAATGGACAAATAGAACAACGCATAATTTATTCTCAGCACTATCAAGCATTAGGAGTAGGGCAGTTTTACATTCCTTCTGATGAAGTAGTCGTCAATCAACAGGCTCAAAAGTTTGAACCCTTTTACATTTCTGTGAATCTAAGTACTGGGCCCACTGTAGAAAATAATCCTGATGAAGTTTCTCTTGCCGACGAAGTGTTGGCAAAAGCGAATCAACCCTTTTTATTGGTGGCTAGTAATCATGTTCGGCCCTTTGTTGGGCAAGGTTTCACCTTGAAATTTTCCTTGTTTGTACCTGAAAATAATACCCAAGAGCTAGAATTTGACCGAAATGATATTCAATTACCTAAATTAATTCAACAACTAAGACCGAGGAATTGTTGGGAAGAAAGTTTTGGTTTGCAAGTTGAAAAAGTTTCTAAAGTAGAAATCAATCAGAAAAAATATACCGAATATCGTTTTTTTCAAGCCACTTATTTTGCATTAAATAATCGTCCTATTCAAATTCCCTCCCTTAGCTTACAGATTCTGAAAAAGGAAAAAATCGCTGGCGAAGTAAAATCTATTCCGATGGTTTTTAAATCTCCTGCTTTGTTGATTCAACCTAGGTCTTTACCCAATCATCCTTTGGCAAACAAAGTACCTGTAGGGATATACACCTTGAAAGAATCCATTTCTAAAAATCAGGCAAAAACAGGAGAGCAAGTATTGTATACGTCCAGTATCATCGGTGATGGGAATGGTATTTTATGGGATTCAAAAGGGCTGGAATCGGATTACTTTATGGATTTTAATCGACTATCTACACAAAGTTCTGTGTATCCGTCCATGGATAAAATGTTGGGAGATATAACAGAAATTATACAGATTATTCCTAAACAACCGGGTAAATTTGCATTAAAGCAGTATTTTTACTGGATTTATTTTAACACACGTACAGAAAAGTTTGATACGTTACGATCAAAGATTGATGTAGAAATTCAGGGCCAGCCATCAGATTCACGCGTGAATACAAGTCGTGAAATGGAGGGTTTGTACCGAGGAATTGAGAACTTGAATTCAGATACGGTGGTGTGGAATAGGTGGGTGAATTGGCGACAATTAGCTAATTTGACCATTTTTTCAATTTTTGTAGTCTTGGTTTTCCTGATTTGGAAAACAAAAAAATAAAGCGATATGGGGAGTATTTACGGGAAAATATTTCAGATTAGTACTTTTGGTGAGTCACATGGAGCGGCAGTAGGTGTCGTGGTTCAAGGCTGTCCAGCAGGAATTTCATTTGATTTAGAATTCATTCAGTCGGAATTGGATAGAAGAAAGCCTGGGCAATCCAGAATTACTACCCAAAGAAAAGAGGCGGATAGTATTGAAGTGGTATCTGGAGTATTTGAAGGAAAAACTACGGGTACTCCCATAGCCATGTTAGTTTGGAATGGCGACCAGCGTTCTAAGGATTATTCCCACATTGCTGATCAGTTTAGACCTTCCCATGCGGATTACACCTATTTTGCTAAATATGGATTAAGGGATTATCGAGGAGGCGGACGTAGTTCGGCTAGAGAAACGGTTGCCCGTGTGGCTGCTGGGGCATTGGCTAAATTGGTCTTAGCTCAATTGGGCGTAAAAATTACTGCTTATGTTTCTCAAGTAGGAACCTTAAAACTACTAAGGCCTGTTGAACAATTGGATTTAAGTGTAACGGAAACGAATGCGGTGCGTTGCCCAGATCCTGAAATGGCAGATCAAATGTTTCATTATATTGATGAGATTCGTAAACAGGGAGATTCAGTAGGAGGAGTTGTTTCAGCTTATATCACAGGTTGTCCAGTTGGTTTAGGCGAACCGGTGTTTGATAAATTACATGCTGAGTTGGGTAAAGCTATGTTGAGCATCAATGCTGTAAAAGGTTTTGAATATGGCAGTGGTTTTGATGGTGTAGAAAAGAAGGGTTCAGAGCATAATGACGTCATTGTGAAAGAAGCTGATGGTACCGTGCGCACTTTGACCAACCATTCGGGTGGTATTCAAGGAGGGATATCCAATGGAGAACCTATCTATTTCCGAGTAGGATTTAAACCAGTAGCCACCATCATGCAAGATCAGGATAGCATCAATGAGAAGGGTGATAAGATTACCGTTTCTGGAAAAGGTCGCCATGATCCCTGTGTGGTTCCAAGAGCAGTTCCTATCGTGGAGGCTATGGCAGCTATTGTGATTTTGGACTTTTATTTGAGAAATCGGGTGATTCAAATGCCTGCCTAATGATGAGTCAGGAAGATGAATATTACATGGGGTTGGCGCTCATGCAAGCTCAAAAGGCCCTAGATGAGGAAGAAATACCTGTAGGTGCTGTGGTGGTTTGCCAAGGGCGAGTAGTGGCTAAGGCCTATAATCAAACGGAAGTGTTAACGGATGTGACAGCCCATGCTGAGATGATCGCGATTACTTCAGCGGCGCAAACAATCGGAGCCAAATATTTGAAAGATTGCACGATGTATGTGACATTAGAGCCTTGTTTGATGTGTGCTGGCGCATTATATTGGTCGCAATTGGGTAGACTAGTTTATGGAGCAAAAGAAGAAAAACGAGGATTTGAACGTGTGGGGCAGTCTGTTTTGCACCCTAAAACGGAAATACTTGGAGGAATAAGAGCAGAAGAGTCAGAATCTTTATTGAAAGAGTTTTTTTCCATGCGTAGGTGAACCGAAACCATGGTTTACTTGTTTAAGACCTACGCATCCTGATATTGGATACGATTAAAGACAAATTTACATATTTTTAAAACCTATATTATGGCTTTTGAACTAGCACCCTTACCTTATGCAAACAATGCTTTAGAACCGCATTTTGATGCATTAACCATGGAAATACACCATGACCGTCACCACAATGCTTATGTGACCAATTTGAATGCAGCCGTAGCAGGCAGTCCATCTGAAGGAAAATCTTTAGAAGAATTATTCAGTCATATTTCTAGCTTAAGCCCAGCTATTCGTAACAATGGCGGTGGACATTATAACCATGATTTGTTCTGGAATATTTTATCACCCAATGGTGGTGGAGCTCCAGTGGGAACTTTAGCCAAAGCAATTGATGCTAAATTTGGTTCATTTGATGCTTTCAAGGAAGAATTCAAAAAAGCAGGTATTACCCGTTTTGGTTCTGGTTGGGCATGGTTAGTTGCTCAAAAAGATGGCTCTATTGCTGTTTCTTCTACGCCTAATCAAGATAATCCATTGATGGATGTAGCTGATGTTAAAGGTTTTCCTGTGATTGGTTTAGACGTGTGGGAGCATGCTTATTACTTGAAATTCCAAAATAAGCGTCCGGATTACGTGGATGCATTTTGGAATGTTATCGATTGGAATGCAGCTGAAAAAAGATATTTAGCAGCACAGAAATAAAAGAAGGGGGATAAAATTTCGGTTTTATCCCCATTTTTTTTCGATTCGGATTTGCGATGTACCTTGATTTGTGTATTTTTGCAATCCCAAATGGCGGTTGTAGCTCACTCGGTTAGAGCACTGGTTTGTGGTACCAGGGGTAGTGGGTTCGAATCCCATCATCCGCCCAAAAAGTCTCAGTATTCATACTGGGACTTTTTTTGTTGCTATTTTCTCCCTAATCTTTTAATGCAGAATGTAGAATTAAGAATGAAGAATTGGGAATACAGCATGATACCACTTCCAACAGCTATCATTTACAATTTATAATTTACAATTTATCATTTATTTCAAGTATTTGGATGCAAACTCGATGAAATTGGGCCAATTGGGGCCTGTAACGTGGCCTTTATCATGCATACGAAAAGCAATTTCACCTTCGGTTTTAGCTTCGTTAATTACAGGTGCACGATCAGAAATCAAGCCCTTTTTTCCAAGTAATTCATAGACTGGACTTGCTTCTTTTCCTGCCAAATACATTCCATAAGGATCTGCCCAACTATCTCCATTTCCACCCACACCTATGTATATTGGCCTTGGAGCACAAAGCGCAATTAACTCATGGGCATCAATTGCTAGGTCGTTCCACTGCAACGGTCCTGCATATTTTAAAAAATTCCCAGCCATCCAATGGTATTCATTTTTTGCTGCGACATTCTCAATCAACTCTCCATAATTTCTGCGGTATAATTTCAGTCCACCAGCACCTGAAGAACAGATATAGCCGATGGCAAAGCGTGAATCAAATGCCATGGCCACCGCTGCCGCTTTACCATAGCGCGAATGTCCAGTTATGCCCACGTGAGTATATTTGATTTGTGGTAAAGTTTCCAAATAGTCCAATACTTTACTCGCACCCCATGCCCAGGCCCGCAAAGAGCCCCAATCGTCGGCTTTTCTAAATTCCCCACGATTCATCAATCCAATAATGCCTGATTTTAAACCAGCCCCATTATCTGCTTGAACGCTAGTAGGGTTTAATTGAATAAAGGCCCATCCTTTGGCGATCACTTGTTCTGTCCATGGAATTTCATTGGCTGGCGCTGGCGGTCGATTCATGCCTGGAGGAAACACCCATGCCAATTCCATCATTGCGGGCATAGCTTTTTTAATATCCTTTCTAAATCCTATGCTTACTTCTATTTGAACGGATATGGAAGGGAATCGTTTATTGTCGACCGTCCCAATTAATTTTTGAATTTCCACAGGAAAACCGGCCATGGTTTTGTTTTCTGTGGAGATTATTTTCCAAGTAATCGGTGGAATGTTATCTGGTATACGTCCATAAATCTCTCTTTCAAAATCTTCTACAATTTCAGGTTTGCGGTGGTAATTCCAAGTTCTTTTGGAATCCACCCACTTTCCATTCTTTAACTGCAAAGCTGCGGGTAAATTTGGGAAAATGGTCGCTTTAGATTCATCATAATTGGCTGCATTGGGAGCTTTAGGATTACTTCCATTCACACCAGGCCGAATGCTTTGAATGTTTAATTGCTGTAACATTTGCTCATAATCAGCCTGCGTTTTTCTATTTCGTTCGGCTATGATACTATCTTGTTCAGCTGTTCTAGGTATTTGAGCCAAGCCATTCCATGAAACTAGGAGTAAAAAAAACAGGGGAAAGGATAATGTTGGTTTCATCGTAAGAAGATTCATTCAACGATATTACTCAAATAATTCCTTTAATTATTCATGAAACAGGATAGCTCTGAAAAAGTAAATGCCCCACCTAGGTGGGGCATCATTCCAAAGATGCTATCTTTGGAGAAGTTCTTGTACAAAGATACAATTCATTGGAGAAATAAGTTCATGAAGGATAAAAAATATCGAGTTAAGGCATACGTGGATGGTTCCAATTTGTATTTTGGAATGATCGATGCCGGGTTTCGAAATTGTAAATGGCTGAATGTAGATAAGCTTATTCGTAGTTTTTTGCGCTCCAACCAAGAACTCGTGGAGATTAAATATTTTACAAGTCGGATTACTCATAATCCCCCCAAGCAAAAGCGTCAAACGACTTATTTGGAAGCATTAGAATCCACGGGTGTGAATTTAATTTATGGTTCGTATCAAGCTAAATTTACGGATTGTAGAAAATGTGGAAATAGCTGGATTATCCCCAATGAGAAAATGACGGATGTAAACTTGGCAACTCATTTGCTGATGGATGCATTTCAAGATCAATACGATATCGCCATTGTAGTTTCCGGAGATAGTGATTTTGTTCCTTGCATAAAAAGTGTGAATGAGCATTTTTTGGATAAATCTGTCGTTGTATTTTTCCCTCCATTAAGAAGAAATGAGTCCGTTGTAGAGGTGGCTAGAGCATTTCAAATGATTGGTAGAAAGAAATTAGTAGAAAATCAATTTCCTTTGCATGTTAGAAAGAAAGATGGTTTTGTTTTGGAGAGGCCAGATGAATGGTCCTAGTATTTTTATATTGAAATTTGTGATATGTCTGGAGTATATTTAAAAAGATTTCTCATCGTATTGTATGCCGCAGGTTTAGTAGGCATGAACTTGCCAGCGACCAAGGAATTATTTGTTTCATTGGTTCCTTTAACCTTGTGGTTTACTGGTTTCATCTGCTTGTTTTATTTTCCCAAACCAAGTATGTCAGCCTACCTGACCTTAGGTGGAATTGTGGTGGCAGCATGGTTTTTAGAGGTAGTTGGCGTAAGGACAGGGAAAATATTTGGGGTGTATCATTATGGAGAAACTTTAGGCTTTAAATTGTTGGACGCCCCCATCACCATTGGTATTAATTGGCTTATCTTATTATTAGGATCAAGTGCCGTTGTTGAAGAATGGAACGTTGGCGGTAAGATAGGAAGAGCCGCTTTGGGAGCGGGTTTGATGACAGCTTTAGATTTATTAATAGAACCAGTAGCTATACATTTTGATTTTTGGCAGTGGTCAGGAGGGCAGGTACCCATTCAAAACTTTGGTGCTTGGTGGCTCGTGAGTTTCTTTTTTCATTGGGTAATTCAATCAGGAGAATTTACTAGTAAATCCTCTTTATTTAGGTGGATACTACTATTACAGTTCATGTTTTTCTTGGGACATTGGATTTTTTTACAAGCTTAATCAGCTATGTGAAAACAATTAGCGGTCTTATCATGTTAGCTTAAAATAGATAATACCTTATGAGTGTTTATTCAATTAAAGATTTAGAACATCTTAGTGGCATAAAAGCTCATACCTTGCGGATTTGGGAGCAAAGATATGGCATACTGAATCCGGAAAGGACTGATACCAACATCCGTACCTATGGAGATGAGGAGTTAAAGTTGGTATTGAATATTGCTATTTTGCAAAATAGAGGGGAGTTCAAAATTTCCGAAATTGCTAAAATGAGCGATAGTGAGCGCTCTGCCAATTTACTTCGATTATCAGAAGAAACACTTCATTTTCCCGATCAGATTCAAGCTTTAACAATTTCCATGTTGGAATTGAACGAGGCTATGTTTCAACAATTAACTAAAAACATCATTCAAAAGCATGGATTTGAGGATTATTTAATTCAAATCATTCATCCATTTATGTTACGCTTGGGAACTTTGTGGTTGTCAGGCTCCGTAGGACCAGCACAAGAACATTTTATCAGTCATTTGATTCGTCAAAAAGTTATAGCTGCTATTGATCAACAAGATTTAAGCCATAAGCCCAATGCCAAAAAATTCTTGTTGTATTTACCCGAAGGGGAATTGCATGAAATAGGTTTACTTTTCGCCAATTATTTATTGCGCGCTAGAAAACATAAGGTAATTTATTTGGGACAATCTTTACCATTTGAAGAATTGGTTTTGGCACATGAAATTCATCAACCGGATTATATCCTGAGTGTATTTACTTCTCAACCCAATCCCGATGAGATGTCGGATTATTTGAATCAATTGGTTGAAAGAATACCGAATTCGAAATTTTTATTAACTGGATATCAATTATTGGCTCTAGGTCATGATGTACCCGAGAAAATCCAAGTTTTACGAAATTTTCAAGATCTGATTGAGATTGCGAATACTAACTAAACTTAGGGTCAAGAGAAGTAGCTTCCTCCACAAATTTCTTTACTTCTTGTTCCTGGTCTTTGGGACAAATCATGAGTGCGTTTCCATGTTCAGCTACAATAAAACCTTTCAGTCCTTGAATGACTACTAGTTTTTCAGACGGGGTTTTGATGATGCAATTTTGTGTATCATAGGTGATGACATTGCCTTCAATCACATTATGATTCACATCTTTTTCATTGATTTCATACAAAGACTGCCAAGTGCCAAGGTCAGACCATCCAATATCAGAAAGAATCACTTTGACTTCTTGTGCTTTTTCCATGATACCCACATCCATGGAAATGTTTTTACAAACTCCATAGACCTTTTTGATGAATGAATCCTCTTCTGGGGTGTAATAATGAGATAATCCTTCTTCAAATTGCTCCGCCATTCGGGATTGATGCTTCTCTAATTCCTTTTTGAAAGTAGGAAGTTTAAAAACAAATATGCCAGCATTCCAGACATAATCCCCGCTTTCTAAAAAAGCTTGGGCTAATTCAAGGTTGGGTTTTTCGGTAAATGTCTTTACTCTTTGAGCCTTATTTTCACTTGGGACATATTGAATGTAACCATATCCCGTATCCGGCCGAGTAGGGATAATTCCTAAAGTCACAAAAACATCCTCTTCGGCGACAGCTAAAGCCGTTTTAATATTCTCTTGAAATACCTGTTCTTTTAAAATGACATGATCTGCCGGAGCAACCACGAATTTCGCTTTTTTATTCTTCTTGGAGATTTTATACGTCGCATATGCAATACAGGGAGCGGTATTTTTACGCAAAGGCTCCTTTAATATTTGCTCTTTACTTAAAAACGGTAATTGCTCCTCAACTAATCCTGCAAATTCATCGCTGGTAACTACATAGATGTTTTCTTGAGGAATGATACCTTGAAAACGCTCAGCGGTTTGTTGAAGCATTGTTTTGCCAACACCTAAAACATCGTGAAATTGCTTTGGATTTGCGCTTCTGCTGATTGGCCAAAAGCGAGTGCCTATTCCGCCAGCCATGATGATGAGGTAATTGTCTTTCATACGTTATTATGCGTTCAATTCATTTGAACGAATGCTTAGTAGAATTCTTGTCCTTGACTAATCAGAATGTTCCATAAAGCATCATGCTCATTCCAAAATAAATGAAGGAATATATCTTAGAAACTTGGAATTTCAATTCAAAGCTAACAAGAATTTCAATGGATTTAAAGTTCTTTTGAAATGGCCTATTTTCAAGGAATCCTAGGGAAAGGCCAATATTTAAGTATTTATTGAAAAACTAGTAATTTTTTAATAAAATGAGTGTGCAATTCTATTTTCTTCCTTAGATTTGTTTATGGTCTCGTGCCATATCTACAATGTTATCTAAATTTATCAACATGAAAAGACTATCTACCAAATTCCTACCCGCTATTTTAGTTCTGTTTTTGATGAGTTTTTCTGTGCTTGCTCAAACGAAAGTAGGAGGTCAAGTTTCAGATGCAGCTTCCAAAGAAGCTTTAATCGGTGTTAGTATCGCCGTTAAAGGGAAAGTAATCGGAACAATTACAGACGCTAAAGGAAGTTTCTCATTGAGTACTTCCACTCCCGTTCCATTCACTATTGTAGTTTCTATGGTCGGATATGAAAGACAAGAAATTGCTATTTCTGGAAATAAAACAGATTTAAAAATCAATTTAAAAGAACAATCCGTACTAGGTCAAGATGTAGTCGTTTCTGCCAGTAGAGTGGAAGAAAGTGTGATGAAATCCCCTGTATCAGTGGAGAAAATGGATATTAGAAGCATCAGAGAAACACCTTCTGCTTCCTTTTATGACGCTCTTCGTAATTTAAAAGGTGTGGAAATGGTTACTCAATCGGTTTCTTTTTCATCCATTAACATGAGAGGTTTTGGTAGTAACGGAAACGTTCGTGTGGTTCAAATGATTGACGGTATGGATAACCAAGCACCAGGTTTGAACTTCTCCGTTGGTAATATTGTCGGAATTTCAGAATTAGATTTAGAGAATGTGGAAGTTTTGCCAGGAGCATCTTCTGCTTTATATGGTCCAAATGCCATGAACGGTATCGTGTTAATGAACTCTAAGAGTCCATTTTTATACCAAGGTTTAAGTGCGCAAATCAAAGGAGGATTTATGGATGCTCCTAACCGTACGGTTCAAAACACACCTTACAGTGATATTTCTATTCGTTATGCAAAAGCTTTCAACAACAAGGTTGCCTTCAAATTGAATTTTAATACATTAAGTGCCGAAGATTGGCAAGCATCAGATTACCGTGATCAGAGTTTATTGAACGGTAGAACTTTAGGTTTAGGTGGTCGTTCTACGAACTTAGCCTACAATGGTGTGAATATTTACGGAGACGAGACGAATGTCAATATGTTAAGTTCATTAACTCCCGTATTAGGAGATCCTACGAATCCATTAACAGCAGGTATCAACCAAATTTCAAGAGCTACTGGAGGTTTATTATCTCCAACAGCCATTTTGGGATACATTGTTCCTAATGTAAATATTTCACGTGAAGGTTATGCTGAGCGTGATTTAGCTTCTTATGCAAACCGTAACATGAAATTTAATGCAGCTTTGCATTATCGTTTTAATGATAAAGTGGAGTTGATCTTGCAAGGATCTTATGGTCAAGGTACTACCGTGTATACCGGGGCAGATCGTTACTCGATCAAAAACTTTAGCATGGGTCAATACAAAGCAGAATTAAAAGGCTCTAATTTCTTCTTACGTGCTTATACTACACAAGAAAATTCTGGCGATGCTTATGCCACAGGAACTTTAGGCCAAATTGTTAATGAAGCAGCCAAACCAAGTACTACTTGGTATCCACAGTATTTTGGCGCATTTGCTACACAAGCATTGACGAACTTTGGAACTGTTCTAGGAACGACTTTAGCACAAACAGGTAATCCAACCTTAGCCGTTGGAAATGCGATTGCGACTACACAAGCAGCTTTCAATACCTATCATAACAATGCACGTGCTGCAGCAGATGCAGGTCGTTTGATCCCAGGCACAGCGGCATTTACCACCGCAGTGGAGGCTATTAAAGGCAAGCCACTTCCTCAAGGAGCTCGTTTCTTAGACAAATCGGCTTTGTATCACTATGAAGGTATGTACAACTTCAGTGAGATGTTGAACGATAAATTTGAAATGTTGGTTGGTGCTAACTACCGTGTTTATGCTTTGAATTCAGAAGGATCTTTATTCGCTCGTCAAGATAATGGACAAGAGTTTTCTATTAACGAATACGGCGGGTATTTGCAATTGGCTAAGAAAATGTTCCAGGATAAGTTCAAGTTAACTGGATCGATGCGTTATGATAAAAATGAAAACTTTGAAGGTCAGTATAGCCCAAGATTATCGGGTGTTTATACTGTTGGACAATCGAACTTCAGAGCATCATATCAAACAGGTTTCCGTATTCCAACCACACAGGATCAATACATTGATTTAAATACTCCTTCGGCAAGATTATTAGGAGGTTTGCCAGTAGTACAAGATCGTTATAAATTGTCTGGTAATTCATTAACACTTCAATCTGTATTAGCCGGAAAACCAGAAGTATATACGGCTAAAGCTTGGAAACCAGAGCAAGTTCGTACGTTTGAAGTAGGATATAAAGGAAATTTAGGGAACAATTTATTAGCTGATTTCTATTACTACCAAAGTACCTTTACCAATTTCTCAGCTGGTCAAGTTGTAGTTCAAACTCCTCAACAACACAATGATAAAACAGTAGTTGGTAATAAAGTGTTTTCTTTCCCATCCAACGTAGACAACCTAGTTAAAACGAGTGGTTGGGGTTTAAGTTTAGACTACCGTCTTCCATCTAACTGGACATTAGGAGGTAACGTTTCTTATAATGCAGTTAATGATAATGGTGGATTAAGTAATTATCAATTGGCATTTAATACACCGGCTTATCGTACCAACATTACTTTAGGAAACCGCAACATTGGTGGTTCAGGATGGGGCTTCAGCACGGTTTGGAGATACCAAGATGAATATGTTTGGCAATCAAGCTTTGTTAACCAAATCTTAAACCAAACTCAGCAAAGTGTTATCCCTTCATTCAGTACTTTAGATGCACAAATTAGCAAGAAGTTATCTAGCATTAAATCCATTGTTAAATTAGGAGCTTCAAATCTATTAGGTACAGCTTATACTACAGGTTGGGGAAATCCAACAGTGGGTAGCATCTATTATGTGAGCATCACATTTGACGAGTTATTGAATAAATAATCACTCAAATTTTTATTGAGGCTGTCCTATCCGGGCAGCCTTTTTTTTGTACCTTTGTGGATTGATTTGTAGCAAAATATGCAGCCACCTAAAGATTTAACAGGGTTTTCTCACATTGAAGTTTTAGGTGCTCGTGAGCATAATTTAAAGAACATCGACGTTCAAATTCCTAGAAATCAATTAGTCGTTATTACCGGTATCTCCGGTTCCGGAAAGTCAAGCTTAGCTTTTGATACCATTTATGCCGAAGGCCAAAGGCGTTATATGGAAAGTTTTTCGGCTTATGCCAGAAGCTTTTTGGGTAATATGGAGCGTCCAGATGTAGACAAGATTGAAGGTCTTTCTCCAGTAATTTCGATAGAGCAAAAAACGACTTCTAAAAATCCAAGGTCTACCGTAGGTACTACCACGGAGATTTATGACTTTTTACGCTTGCTATTTGCGCGCGCTTCTGAGGCCTATAGTTACCTTTCTGGGGAAAAAATGGTCAAGCAGTCGGTTGACCAAATTATCAATACACTTTTACAGCAATTTCAAGGGAGCAAAGTACAGTTATTGGCCCCTGTAGTAAAAGGGAGAAAAGGGCATTACAGAGAGTTATTTGTACAAATAGCCAAGTGGGGATATACCAAAGTGCGGGTGGATGGGGAGATTATGGAATTGGAGCCTAAAATGCAAGTGGATCGATTCAAGGTGCATGATATTGAGATTGTGGTGGATCGATTGGTGGTGAAAGAGGATGACCGTTTTCGGATTTCCCAAAGTTTGCAAACAGCCATGAATGTAGGCAAGGGTCAGGTATTCATTTTAGATGAAAAAGAAAAGCTTCATTATTTTTCTCAAACTTTAATGGATCCCAAGACGGGTTTATCATACGATGAACCTGCCCCAAATACTTTTTCATTCAATAGTCCATATGGGGCTTGTCCAACCTGCAATGGTTTAGGTCAAGTAGAAGAAATTACGGAGGAATCCGTAATTCCAGATCCTGAATTAAGTATTATACGTGGAGCAATAGCTCCAATAGGTGAATACCGGGATTTATGGATTTTTAAGCAATTGGAAGTATTATTGAAGCCTTACCAAGTTGGTTTATCAACACCCATTGCTAAGTTCCCCAGAAAAGCTGTTGAAATGATGCTTTATGGTACGGATGAACCTGTACCTGTTCCATCTAAGAAATATGTGGGCACGGAATGGACGACCAAGTATGATGGGATAATCCATTTTTTGAAAAGGCAACAAGAGAGTGGATCAGAGAAAACGCAAGATTGGTTAAAGGATTTTTTGGAAGTGAAGACTTGTCCAGATTGCCAGGGTTATCGTTTGAAAAAAGAAGCACTTTGTTTCAAAATTGATGACAAACATATTGGCGAATTGGCTCAAATGGACATTTCGACCTTGGAAAATTGGTTTGAGGGATTGTATTTACGACTTTCTGATCGTCAACAACAGATTGGAGTAGAAGTATTGAAGGAGATACAGAAGCGAATTGGGTTTTTGACTCAAATTGGTTTGAATTACCTGACCCTTGATCGGCCTATGAAGAGCTTATCAGGTGGAGAAGCACAACGTATTCGTTTGGCCACGCAAATTGGAACGCAACTTGTTGGAGTTTTATACATCATGGATGAGCCAAGTATTGGATTACATCAGCGCGATAATGAAAAATTAATTCATGCCTTAAAGGATTTGAGGGATTTGGGAAATAGTGTGTTGGTAGTAGAACATGATAAAGACATGATGTTGGAGTCTGACTATTTGTTGGACATAGGTCCTGGTGCCGGAAGACATGGAGGTCACATCGTTGGACAAGGTACACCGGCTGAGTTTTTGAAATTACAAACTCCTACGGCACAGTATTTAAATGGACAATTAGCCATAGAAATACCGAAAAAGCGTAGAAAGGGAACAGATAAAGAGATTAAATTAATAGGAGCTTCAGGAAATAATTTGAAGCATGTGACGGTCAGTATTCCTTTAGGAAAAATGATTTCGGTCACTGGCGTTTCAGGTTCTGGTAAATCAACTTTGATACATGATACGCTTGTACTAAAGTTGAAACAACATTTCGACAGAACCAAAAGAGATCCTAAAGATTTCAAAGGAATCGAGGGCTTAGAATTGATTGATAAAGTGATTGAGGTAGATCAATCGCCCATTGGTAGGACACCTCGTTCCAATCCTGCCACCTATACCAATATGTATAGTGATATTCGAACCTTGTATTGTGAGTTGCCTGAATCTAAAATTCGAGGTTATAAAGCAGGAAGATTTAGTTTCAATGTGAAAGGGGGACGATGTGAAAGCTGTGAAGGAGCAGGTAGGAAGAAAATCGAGATGGAATTTTTGCCGGATGTCTTGGTTGAATGTGAATCATGCAAAGGCAAACGATTTAATCGGGAGACCTTAGAAGTTCGCTTTAAAGGCAAGTCAATATCCGATGTATTGGATATGACAGTGGAGCAAGCATTGGAGTTTTTTGAACATCAACCCAAGATTTACCGTAAAGTAAAAACCTTATTGGAGGTAGGCTTAGGGTATATTACTTTAGGACAACATGCCACAACCTTATCTGGAGGTGAGGCACAGCGGGTGAAATTGGCGGAGGAATTGTCTAAAAAAGATACAGGAAAGACCTTGTATGTGCTGGATGAGCCAACTACAGGTTTACATTTTCAAGATGTAAAATTATTATTGGAAGTGCTCCAAAAATTGGTGGATCGCGGCAATACGGTGTTGATTATTGAACATAATTTAGATGTCATTAAGGTATCTGACCATGTGATAGATTTAGGTCCAGAAGGCGGACTTGCTGGTGGGCAAATAATAGCCGAAGGAACTCCTGAAGAAGTAGCCCGAGTGAAGCAAAGTCATACGGGAAGATTTTTATTGAAGGAGTTGAATATGGCTTAGATTTTTCCTAACGCTGTCAAGGTTCGAAACCTTGACAGCGTTGCGAAAACGAATGGAATTTCAATTTATTCTAACAATAAATTGATAATGTGTTTTTCATCCACTCTGGAAGTATGAAAATGTTTGAATTCTTCGATTCCTCCAAAATATTCCAAAACTGATTTTTTATCTACAAAGCTCTTTTTCATGGTTGAAATGTCATGATAAGAGGAATTTTTGTATTGCCTGAAATCAGAAACAATACCATGATTTTCGGGGTTAAAGTGCAAATATTTGATAAGCTGAGTGAAATAGATTTCATCTTCCACCTTTATCCTTCGAAACGGGTTTTCAAATAGCCCACCTGTTCGGTCATTCGTCTTATTAAATGCCTGCGCATAACAATTAAACAATGTTCCAAATTGCCTTGCAATTAATTTGGAAAGGTCAATATGTTCTCTCTGTTCTGTTTTTATTTTTTTGAATTCAAAAATTTCTTGAGCAGGTTTAATTCTAAGAAGAAAATGGAAGTGGTTTCCAATTAGACAATAAGCATAAGTATAAGCAATTGGGCAGATATATTTTTGATATTTTCTAAGGAAAAACCGGTAGTTCCTATATTCTTTAAAAATTTTAGTTCGGTTTATTCCACGGTTAAAGACATGGTACAACTGATCCGGAACCATTGCTTCTGTATTTTTTTTCATGATTAGTGATTATTAGAATGTATGGAACAAATCTCCTGATTTTGTTAAAAACTGAATCTTAAATAATTGGTAAAAAATATCAGAAATGTGATGAAAAGTTTGATTAAAAAAAGTTAGCTTTATTGGCATTTCAACAACGCTGTCAAGGTTTTAAACCTTGACAGCGTTAAGGGAAAAAGATTCAGCAAAACACTCATCAATCATGCATATTTTTCTCCAAGTACTTTTTATTTTAGTACTAGTCGGGTTGGGCTATTTGGTAACGCAACGATTTAAACTTATACTAGCTAGCATTCGATTATCCAAACCCATGGAACTGAATGATCACCCTAGTGAACGTTGGAAAAGGGTCATTCTTTTGGCATTTGGCCAGAAAAAAATGTTCCATAAACCCTTGGTCGGCATTTTTCACTTTTTGATTTACATAGGATTCGTATTAATCAATGTTGAGATTTTGGAAATTGTCATTGATGGGATTTTAGGTACTCATCGTGTTTTTGCCCCATTCTTGGGAGAGCTTTATCCCTTTTTGCTCAACTTTTTTGAACTACTATCTCTGGGAGTCTTTTTGGCCTGTATTGTATTTTTTTTAAGAAGAGGGGTGATTCATGTACAGCGACTACGATCCGATTCTCATCGGGAATTGAAAGGTTTCCCGATTCAAGATGCTTACACCATTTTGGCGATTGAATGTATCCTCATGTTAGCTCTATGGACCATGAATGCAAGTGATGCCATTCTGCAAGAGAGGCAAGTAGCTCATTTTGAGCCTGTTGGTTCATTTTTAGTTTCGCAGCATGTAATGCCCTTTTTAACCCAGCTTTCCACACCTGTATTATTGACACTGGAAAGGGTAGCTTGGTGGTTTCACATCATCGGAATATTGGGATTTGCCCTTTATGTCACATATTCCAAGCACCTACATATTTTCTTTGCATTTCCTGCAGCTTACTTTTCTAGTCTTGAACCTTCAAGTAAAATGGGCAATATGCCATCCGTCACCCATGAAGTAAAATTGATGTTAGGTCAACCCGTTGAAGCCAATGCCACTACCCCTGAACAATTACGTTTTGGAGCAAAAGATGTGATGGACTTAACCTGGAAAAATGCCCTAGATGCCTATTCTTGTACCGAATGTGGCCGCTGTACAGAACAGTGTCCTGCCAATCA
Organism: Aquirufa aurantiipilula; assembly: GCF_019923745.1. Taxonomy (GTDB): domain Bacteria; phylum Bacteroidota; class Bacteroidia; order Cytophagales; family Spirosomataceae; genus Aquirufa; species Aquirufa aurantiipilula. The sequence goes on along the minus strand of NZ_JAANOG010000003.1, from coordinate 232,609 downwards.
AACAGGTCGAGCACTATCTCCTCGAAAGATTATGATGGATACTCGTGACCGTTTGGAAGAAGTTGGGCAAGGTTTGGTTAAGAATAAAGGCCAATGGCAAGAAGATGGGAAATCATTATTAGGCGATTATATTTCTGCGGAAGAATTGAGAGCCTGTACAACCTGTCAGGCATGCGTTGAAGCTTGTCCCATGGAGTTATCCCCCCTAAATATCATTTTGGCATTACGCCGCTATCAAATCATGGAGCAATCGGATGCCCCTGCTGCATGGAATAGTATGTTTTCAAACATTGAAACAAATCAAGCCCCCTGGAAATTTAATCCATCGGATCGTTTAAATTGGGCTAAATCATAAGCATATGAAAAAAGTATTTATACCCATAATCCTTGGGCTCATCTTATTTTTTACTTTGGGACCAAGCCCGCAAACTCCTCAATTAAACCGAGGTGTTACTTGGAAAAATATTCCTGATTCACTGCCTGCAATAGCTCAGTATTTACAAGATAAAGAAGGGGCCTACCCACAAATTAAAGCGAATAATGAAGCCAAAATTGTCTGGGCAGATTCTTTGAATCCCCAAAAAACAAAATGGGTTTTCATGTATGTGCATGGTTTTTCTGCTTCCCAGATGGAAGGAAATCCAGTACACCGTCAAATAGCGAAAGCATTTGGTGCCAATTTACTTCTGACCCGCGTAGCTGGACATGGTTTTGTTACTTCGGATAGTGTATTGCAGCATGTTACGGCCGACGATTATTATGAGAGTGTGGAGAATCAATTAGCCCTAGCCAAAAAAATGGGGGAAAACGTTATCGTGTTAGCCACCTCATTTGGAGGAGCCTTGTCCTTATCTTTGGCTTCCCGTCACCCTGAAATCAAAGCATTATTGTTGTTTAGTCCTTGTATAGCCATTGCCGATCCAGCGGCTGTTTTGATGGATAATCCTTGGGGTCTTCAATTAGCCAGAAAAGTTGTAGGTAGTGATTACCGGGATATCCCTGCTCAAAATCCAGCCCATGACCAATATTGGAATTTGCACTACCGTTTAGAAGGGGCAGTAGAATTGCAGAATTTTTTAACCAATCAAATGACCGACGAGGTTTTTGAGCAAGTAAAATGCCCAGTATTCATGGGTTATTATTACAAAGATGATGCACACCAAGACCCCGTTGTCTCCGTAAAAGCTATGCGCCATATGTTTCCTTACCTTGGCACGAATCCCGCACAGAAAAAGGAAATGGCTTTCCCTTTAGCTGAAAATCATGTCATTACGTCGGATATTTTGGCCAAGAGAACCGATTTGCCTTTGAAAGCAAGTATCCAATTTTTGAAAGAAATCGTACATCTACCTTAGAATTATGACACCGAATTTAATTCTATATGCAGTTCCTTTCTTTTTGATTACGGTCATCTTAGAATCCTATGTCGTTTTCAAACAACATCGGGATTTTGTTGAGACAAAAGACTCTTTGACTTCCATCGGTTTAGGACTTGGGAATCTTTTCATTGGTTTGTTGACCAAATCGGTTATTTACGTCTGCTATTTTTATGTTTATGATCATTGGCGTTTATTTGATCTTTCCATTTCTTGGTGGTGGGTATGGGTATTTGCCTTTTTTGCCGACGATTTTACCTACTATTGGTTTCATCGGATCTCCCATGAAGTACGTTATTTTTGGGCTTCCCATATGGTCCATCATTCTTCTCCGAAGTACAATTTAGCCGCAGCTTTACGTCAAACTTGGACTGGTAATTTATCCGGAGCATTTTTATTTTATACCTGGATTTTAGTAATAGGAGTTCACCCTTTTATCGTATTCTTTTTTCAACAAATTAGCCTTTTGTATCAGTATTGGATTCATACCGAACTGATCAAAAAAATGCCCAATTGGTTTGAATATATTTTTAATACTCCTTCTCATCATCGAGTGCATCATGGCACAGACTTAGAATATTTAGACACGAATTATGCTGGTGTATTGATTATTTGGGATCGGATGTTTGGTTCTTTCCAACAAGAAAACCAAAGACCACATTATGGCTTAACTAAACAGATTGAAAGTTATAATCCTGCCAAAATTGCTTTTTTTGAATGGATGCAGATATGTAAAGATATTGTTCATTCCAAAAGTCTTAAAGCCGCTTGGAATTATCTGATAGGTCCTCCCGGATGGAGTCCCGATGGTTCTAGATTAACAGTAGAACAAATGCGTCAACAAAATAAGTCGAAAACAGAATAGCATGGAACTGAAGATAAGTACGATGGCCGAATGGGCAGCCAAAGGAGAAAGCCCAGAGTTTTTGTTTTGGGTTGGATGTGCTGGTTCATTTGATGATCGTCATAAAAAAGTAACGCGGGCTTTTTGTGAAATTTTACAAAAGCTAGAAATTTCATTTGCGGTCCTTGGAACAGAGGAATCATGTACGGGAGATCCTGCTCGTAGAAGTGGAAATGAGTTTTTATTCCAAATGCAGGCTATGTCCAACATAGAGGTGTTGAATATGTATGGCGTGAAAAAAATTGTGACGGCTTGTCCTCATTGCTTCAATACTTTGAAAAATGAATATCCAGAATTGGGAGGAACTTACGATGTCATACACCACAGTCAGTTATTAGCTGATTTGTTGGCAGCAGGTAAAATTCAACTAAAAGAAGAAGAAAAAGAAGCTGTTGCCTTTCATGATTCATGCTATTTAGGTCGGGGCAATGGAATTTATGAAGCCCCTCGTGAAATTATTCATGGACTGAAAAAGGAACTAAAAGAACTGAAAAGTTGTAGAACTAAAGGCTTGTGTTGTGGTGCGGGTGGTGCTCAAGTGTTTAAAGAGCCAGAAGAAGGGAGTATCGACATCCAAACCAAACGTTCACAAGAAATCATCGACTCGGGTGTTCAAAAGGTAGCTTTAGCTTGTCCTTTTTGTATGGTCATGATTCAAGATGGATTGAATAAACACGGTAAAGATAAAGAAATACAAGTAGTAGATTTGGCTGAATTAGTTCAGCAAACCATGATATAAAAATATGTACGTAGAATTTCAACAATTGCCGGCCCATGCTCGCGTTTGGATTTACCAAGCCAATAGGGCTTTTAATGAGCAAGAAAATAACTTTGTTCAGTCTTATTTAAAACAGGCCGTTCAAGATTGGAATGCCCATGGTGCACCATTAGCTGGTTCATTCCAAATCCGATACAATCAGATTATTGTAATTGCTGTTGATGAAAAACACAACGCTGCTTCAGGTTGTTCCATCGATGCTTCAACAGGATGGTTTAAAGACCTGGCATTTCAATTAGGGATTGATTTCTTTGATCGTTCAGTGGCTTTGGTTCAAGAAGATTCTTTGACATTGTTTCCTCTATTAAGCGTCAAGCAAGCAGTAGCTGCTGGACAAATTAGCTCAGAGTCCTTCATTGCCACACCTCAAGTCAATGATTTGGCAGATTTTAAAGCTAATTGGCCAAGCAAAGCCAAAGACTCTTGGCTTAAAAAGTATTTTGTAGCCGCATCCGTATAATTTATGGCAGAAGATTTACAAATTGTGGAGGGTAGCAGAGCCGATAAATACCATGCCCTCATTCCTCAAGTAGAAGCTCTCCTCCAAGGAGAGACAGATTTATATGCCAATTTAGCCAATATCGCGGCAGCAATTCATTCGTATTTTGGCTTTTTTTGGGTGGGTTTTTATCTAAATAAACAAGATCAATTGGTTCTTGGTCCTTTTCAAGGTCCAGTAGCTTGTACGCGCATTCCTTACCATAAAGGTGTTTGTGGTCATGCCTATCGAACTCAAGAAAGTATTATTGTCCCCAATGTCGATGAATTTCCGGGTCATATTGCCTGTGCATCTGCTTCCAAATCCGAAATCGTATTGCCGGTGATGGATTCTGCAGGTGAGGTGTTGATGGTCTTGGATGTGGATTCCGATCAATTGGATGATTTTAGTGAGATTGACCGAGAAGGCTTGCAAGCTATTATTGATTTGATAGAAAAAAATTATCCCTCCTGGTCTTAAGCCTTATGCCAAAGGTTTCATTCCCATAGCAATCCATTCCTCCTTAGAAGGTCCGTACATACCAGGAACAGTAAGGCCTTCTTGTCGAATCAATACACTCAACTGACCTCGATGATGTGTTTGATGACGAATAAGTATGCTTAAAACTGCGCCTCTTTCCCAATGATCTCCGTACATGGGAACTTTCTCCCCGAGCATCTCGTCAGTCCATTGGTTTTTTAATGCCAAAATCAAAGATTCAGATGATTTTTGATATTCAGAAATGAGCTTATTTAGGTCATTTTTTTCACCACTGGCATCCACAATTCCTTTTACTTCCTTTAGCCCAGCGTGATGCAATAACTCGGCAATGGATTCCGTAATATGCCATGATAATCTAGCCATGCTCCTGAAGTTTTCGCTAGGATTATCTTGAAAATGGCCCGCTTCAATAGCCTGAAACATTTTGATGGAGCTTTCTGATTCGTAAGCCCAAGCGCGATAAAAGTCGGTTAATTGTCTAAACATGGCGTAGATTTTTAATAAAAATACACCCTAGGAAATTCTCTTCCTACATAGAAATTACTGAAAATGATGAATGGTTATTGAGCGAGTCTGGCAATAACAGTTTCTCCTCCAACGGGTTTATCGTCTAATTTAACGCAGATTTCAGCATCTAAAGGAAGATAAATATCAATACGACTACCAAATTTGATGAAGCCAAATTCTGTTCCTTGAACCACAGCATCTCCTTCTTTGGCATACCAGCAAATACGCTTAGCCAATGCACCAGCTATTTGGCGGAATAAAACTTCTGTTCCGTTTTCATGCTTCACGACATAGGTTGTACGCTCATTTTCCGTACTCGATTTTGGATGCCAAGCTACCAAATATTTACCCGGGTGGTATTTGAAATAAGAAACGATACCCGAAATAGGGTTAAAATTAATGTGTACGTTGATAGGCGACATGAAAATTGAAACTTGTCTACGCTTATCTTTGAAGTATTCGCTTTCTACGGCTTCTTCAATGACCACGACTTTACCATCTGCTGGGGCAATGATGTCCTGAGGATTGATAGGTGTTACACGTTTAGGGACGCGGAAAAACTGGACCAAAAGCAAATAAAATACAGCTGTAACAACGACTACTGCTTCTCTGATGTAAACTTGCTCAGGTAAAAAATATGCCACTAAAGCATTTATAGCTAAAACGATGACAATAGCTGTCAATAAGATTGTTTTTCCTTCTCTGTGTAGGGTCATAAGCGATTAGTATGGTTTAATCCATGCTATGGATTAAACTTTAATCCGTAAAATTAGCCAATTTTGTTGAAAAATTGGGCATGGCATTTCAATCTATTCCGAAGTATTTAACAATTTTGCTTGAAAAAATTGCATTTTTATTATCCATTTGAATTCTACTATGCGTCTAGGCAGCTACATTTTAAGTCTTTTTTTGTTGATTCATGTAAATGTCTTGGCCCAAACTTTAGAATGGTTTAGTTCAAGTACGGGCTATTTTTATAAAATTGATTTTGAAACTAATCAGCTTTCTAGAACCAAAAATGGACTTCCTTGGTCAAATTTAGGTGTACTATCCCTTGAAAATGTCGAAAAAGCAGATTTGATTTCGGCCAATTATGCCGTGAAAGAATATAAAATTGAAAATTCTGATTGGGCATATCTTTTAATATCCTGTACCAACCAAGTATATCAAATCAATAAAAAGCAATTGGCACTCAAGCGAATTGATGAGACCTATTACCGAGGAGCGAATTGTTTAAGCCATACATTTTATCGAAACGGAATTTTATATTCTTTTGGAGGCTATGGATTTTGGACTTCTACCAATATTCTAACAAAATACAATGCCGATGGAAAAGAATGGTTGAGTATACAAGCTAAAGGTGATGTTCCACCTGCGATCACGATGGGTTTAACGGCTTATGTTCCCAGTCGAGATAGGTTCATAACCATGGGGAATCACTCAGTCAATGATACGGATACCAGGCGGCAGGATTTGGTTGATTGGAATATATATGAATACAATTTTTCCACCAGTGAATTTGTCATTCAGGGGTCCATTGAATTGGAGGAAATCAAATCCTTTCTAGAAAAGGACATTGCTCGTTATTATTTATTCAATGGCCGGTATTTCTTTTTATTGGATAAATCTGGTCGGGAAAAGAACTATGATACCGTGTACATCATTGATGTATTAGATGATTTCAAAACCTATTGTTGGAAAAATACGAATCGATTAGTCCTGGAAGGTGCCTATACGGGCAATTTTGATAAGGCATTGCATATCAATGGAGATACGTTGATTTGGACTAATTTATCCACTCAAGTTTCACCGAATAATGTCAAAAATTATCGACTGATGGTGAATGATGTACTACGTGAGGCAGATTACCTTGGGAAATTAAATCAAGTACCTTGGTATCAGTCCATCATCGAGGGTTCTTTCATTTTGGTAGCCATAGGCTTTATCGTTTTAGCCTTCTTTTTATTCCAAAAATGGAAAAAGAAAAGACTTTCAAAACAGCTAAAAATCATGTTAGGGGAAAACGAAAAAATGCTGCTAGATTTTCTGATTTTGAATTATACCACTGGCTATATTTCAGGTCATCAAATCATTGCATTTTTTGGCAAGCATAAAAGTTCACCTGAATCACAGCGACAATTTAGGGCCAAGATGTTTGAGAATTTGACAAAATCGCTTCGTCTTTTACTAGGTAAGGATCAAATTTTAGATGTCCATACCGACGAGAAAGATCAGCGAATGTTTACCTACCGCTTGAATCCCGACGTCTATCAAATTCTCAAATCATTATAAATTCTTCAAGAGAAAGTTGGTCATCATTTGGTATAAATGATATCGGGTATTTCCTCCTGCAATGCTGTGATTTTTATTAGGATAATAAAAACTTTGGAATTGCTTGTTGGCTTTAATTAAAGCTTCTTGTAAGGCCACCGCATTTTGAAAATGTACATTATCATCACCTGTTCCATGTACCAATAAAAGATTTCCTTTTAATTTGTTGACATGATTCACTGGTGAGTTTTCATCATAGCCTTTGGCGTTTTCTTGAGGTGTCCTTTGATAACGTTCCGTATAAATGCTATCATAAAAACGCCAGTTAGTAACCGGAGCTACAGAAATAGCCGTTTTGAATACATCAGCACCTTGCATTAGGCAATTTGACGACATAAATCCGCCATAACTCCAGCCCCAAATTCCTATACGAGAAGCATCCACATACGGTAATTTAGCCAAATATTGTGCCGAATAAATTTGATCTTGTACCTCAATTTTACCTAGATTTTGATACGTTATTTTTTTGAAATCTACACCTCGAGCTCCTGTACCGCGATTATCCACACAATAAATTAAGTAGCCTTTATCTAATAAGGTTTGATACCAATAAAAATCGTTGCTAACGGGATAGGCATCCAACACTTGCTGGCTTCCAGGTCCACCGTATACGTGCATTAAAACGGGATATTTTTTATTTGGATCAAAGTTTTTAGGCTTGATGGTATAGGCATTTAACTTTTCCCCATTGGCTAGAGGAATTTGAAAAAATTCACGTGTTGAGATAGCATAGTCTTTCAACTGCTGCTTTAATTTATTGTTTTCTTCCAGCACGCGAATTAAGGTACCTTGGCTACTTTTTAAGCTGATTTGTAAAGGTTCTTTGGCAGAACTAAAATAGAGCATGTAAAAAGAGAAGTCAGGGCTGAAATTAGCTGTGTTAGTACCTGCTTGTTGAGAAATCATTTGCAGATTAGTGCCATCCAATTGAATTTTATAGACCTCTCTTTGAATAGCCGATTTCGATGCAGCATTGAAATAGAGTGTTTGGCTTTTTTCATCATATCCATAAAAATCATCCACATCCCAACTGCCTTGAGAAATCGCTTCTACTTTTCCAGTAGCAATTTCTGCAAGATATAAATGCTTAAATCCTGATTTTTCAGAAGAGAAAATAAAACGTTTTTGGTCAGCCAAATACATGATGTCATTTCCGACTGATTCAATTTCCAATGAAGTAGCACTTCTTTCTTCATAAATCAATTTGGATGAACCATCCTTAGCAGAAGCATGAAGTATCTCCATGTGATTTTGAAGGCGGTTTAAGCGGATAAAAGAAACCCAATCCGAGCTAGCCGTCCATTTCATTCTTGGAATGTATTGATCTTTGTCTTTTCCAACCTGAATTGGAATGTTTTTTTGATTCACTAAAGAATACACACTAAGAGTCACTATGGAATTGGCTTCACCTGCTTTAGGATATTTGAAACGGTAATCTTTGGGATACAATTCCCCCCACATTTGCATGTTGTATTCAGGTACTTTGGTCTCATCAAAAGTATAGTAGGCTATTTTTTTGCTGTTTGGCGACCATTGGAAGGCTTTAGCAAAAGAAAACTCTTCTTCATATACCCAATCACAAGCGCCATGAATGAGGTGATTAAACTTGCCAGAAGTCGTAATTGCTTTTTCTTTACCCGAAACTAAATCCACTAAAAATAAGTTGTTTTCTCGAACAAAAGCCACTTTTTTGCCATCAGGAGAGAAGCTAGCATGCATTTGTTTACCTGCCTTGGATAATGGTATGATGGATTTATTTTGACGATCAAAAATGAAATTATTCTCTTTCGAACTGCGGCGATAAATTTGTTCAGATTCGGTAGAAATTAAAATTTTATGTTCGTCAGAAGATAAACTAAATGCTTGAACATTGATTTTTTTACCAGCTACTCGGTACTGTTCTTCATCAAAAAGAACTTCAGATTTTTGAGGGTCTACTACCGAATATTTAATGATTTTACCCTCCTTTAATTCGGTATAATGCTGCCCATCCTGAGTCCAATTTAGGTTTTGAATACTTCTTTGACGGAAGGTATAATTTTGCCAAACGTCTTCTAGGCTAACACTTTTTTGAGCCAAGCTCACCTGAGCCAATAGAAAAATAACAGCGAAGCTGAGGATGCGGTAAAAACGTAGAATCATAAGGATATTTAGTCTTGAAAAATTACGATTGGACTCGTCTCAATCGTATTGCTTTGATGAAATGCTTTGTCTTTAATGGAAATTCGGAAAGCTAATGTATCGTTTTTTTCAGTGAAATCGGGAGAATAACCTTTGTAAAAAGCATACACAAACTGAGTGGAATAGGAAATATATCCTTCGATGGGACCTGGTTTTTGGTCTGGTTTAAAGGGAAAATTCATTAAGCCTCCTAATTTGGGGCTAAAAGTTACTGGAATGAATTTGCCATTTTTCTTGAATAAAACATCTACCTCAAAATTGCGGTAGTCTTTGTATTTAGGATCTGAGTTTTTCTCTGCAGTTGTAATACCTAAATCCCCGTCTCCATCTTGGAACTTAATGGTCATCACCACGGAATCAATTTTGGCTTTACCGCCAAAACCATCATTACTAATTTTGGTGATTTTTTTAATGGACTCAAATTCAATATTAGGAGTAGTGCCATAATCAGGTTCTTGGACACAGGCAAAGAATACCCAAGTGCACAATGCGGTGATGATGAAGAGACTACCTAGTTTAATCATGAAGATTCGATGCTCATTAGAAGCGTAAAGTTAATGATTTGCATTAATTTTGTGCATAATTTCAAAAAAAGCTATGCAGAGTGGAAGCGAAGATTGGGAAAGCCTTTCTTTGAGTTTGAAGAATCGTGTAAATCAGATGCAAGAGGCTGATTTTGAAAGCCTCGCTTTGGACATTTTTCAATATCAGGCTGTCCATAATCCCTTGTATCATTTGTATCTAGGATTATTGGGAGTGGATGCTAATAGCATTTCTAAAATTTCCGATATCCCGTTTTTGCCAATTGAGTTGTTTAAAAATCATTTGGTGCAATCGGGCTTTGCCCCCATTTTATTTCAATTTGAAAGTTCAGGTACTACCGGGCAAATCCCTTCAAAACACATAGTATGTGATCCTGAATTTTATCAAAAACAAGCTAAGCGGATTTTTGAGTCGAATTACGGTCCATTATCCGACTACCATATTTTCGCTCTTTTGCCATCTTATCTAGAAAGAAGCACTTCATCTTTGGTCTTCATGATGGATTATTTCATTAAGCAGTCGGGTTCAGATTTGGCTGGATTTTATTTAAATCAATATGATGTATTGGTTGAAAATCTGAAAGCTGCCTTGCAAACTAAACGTAAGATTTGGTTGATGGGAGTAACTTTTGGTTTATTGGATTGGGTAGATAGTGGGCAAGATTTTTCGTTTTGGAAAGATGCCGTTGCTGAGGGACGCATCATGGTGATGGAAACAGGAGGGATGAAAGGGAGAAGAGAGGAATGGTTACGTGAAGAAGTTCATGCTTTCCTTGAAGAAAAAATGTATTTGCCACAAATAGCTTCAGAATATGGTATGACGGAGTTATTTTCACAAGCCTATGCAGATAAAGGGGGCGTTTTTACACCTGGAATCAGCATGCGAGTTTTATTGAGGGAAGTCAATGATCCCTTTGGACAAGTTACGCAATCAGGAAGAGTAGGTGGCATTAAGGTCATTGACCTAGCCAATGTCGATTCCTGTTCTTTTATCGAAACCAAGGATTTAGGTTCATTGGAAGCAGACGGAATACGATTTAAGGTGTTAGGTCGATTTGATAATTCGGAGCAAAGAGGTTGTAACTTGATGTTAGCTCAAGGGTGGGGAACTAACCAAGACGAGCCATCTTCATAAAATTCATTTTTCCAAATGGGTACTTCTTCTTTTAGTCGGTCGATAAGCCACTGACAAGCTTGAAATGCTTCGGCACGATGTACGCAAGTTACCCCAATAAGTACGGCAATATCTCCAATTTGCAAAGGACCTGTTCGATGAGCCATCGCCACTTTTTGTATGGGCCATTTTGAACCAGCTTGATCAATCAATAGGTTTATTTGTTTCACGGCCATGGGCGGGTAAGCTTCCATATCCAGTGATTTCACGTCTTTGTTTTGATTTTTATTTCGAATGGTACCGATAAATAAGCAAATTCCTCCGGCCATATCATCTTGCAAAAAGGGATAAAATGCATCCAGCTGGATGGCTTGCTCCAATAATGCCACTTTTCTTTCCATGTTATTGGATTCTTTGGTAAGTTAAAAAACTATACTGATAGGGATTTTTTTCATCGGTTATACCTCTTTCAGTGTGTATGATTTCCCATTCTTGGCCAGAAAGTTCGGGAAAAAAGGCATCACCGTCAAAATAATCATGCAAGCGTGTTAGAATGACTTGGTCAGCAATCTCCAGCGCTTGTTTGTAAATTTCAGCTCCTCCAATGATGAAAATATCATCTCTGGAAAGGCTTTTTGCTTTTAAAATGGCTTCGTCCAAAGATTGACAAAGAATAATGCCTTCGCTTTGGAGGTGGTTTTGTCGACTGACCACCAAATTATTGCGGTTTGGTAAGGCTTTCCCAATGGAATCAAAAGTCTTTCTTCCCATGATGATGGAATGTCCGGTGGTCAAATTTTTGAAATGTTTTAGGTCTGCCGGAAGGTGCCAAATGAGTTGATTGTTTTTGCCGATGACGTTTTTTTCATCACAAGCCACGATTATTTTGATCACGGGATTTTTATTTTTATCAAAATTACGGGAAATAATGGGACGAAAAGAAATCAAATCAGGTAAAAGGTCTATGTGCTTAAAATTCCTGATTTTTATTTTCAATAACGTTTCCCAATTCGGGCTTCAACTGCTAACTTTGTACAATTTTTGAGCCTAAGTGTAAAGGTCTAAAAATTTGTTTTCTATTGATACAAAATAAATTCATCCCGTGCCAAAAGATTTATCTATCCGTTCCGTTCTGATTATCGGTTCTGGTCCTATTGTAATTGGTCAAGCCTGTGAGTTTGATTATTCTGGTTCTCAAGCTGCTCGTTCCTTGCTAGAAGAAGGAATCGAAGTGATTCTGATCAATTCCAACCCTGCTACCATCATGACGGATCCTATGAACGCCGATCATGTGTATTTGAAGCCATTAGATAGAGCTTCCATCATTCATATTTTGGAGAGACATCAAATAGATGCAGTGTTACCAACCATGGGTGGTCAAACAGCTTTGAACTTGGCTATCGATTGCGAAGAAGCGGGTGTTTGGGAAAAATACGGAGTGAAAATAATCGGGGTTGATATAAAAGCCATCGAAACCACAGAAGATCGGGAGAAATTCCGTTTGAAAATGTTGGAGTTGGGAGTGGGAGTGTGTAAAGGAAGAACAGCTCGTTCATTCCTAGAAGGAAAAGAAATTGCTCAAGAAACAGGTTTCCCCTTAGTAATTCGTCCATCATTTACCTTGGGTGGAACAGGTGGTGGATTTGTGAATGATCCTAAGGACTTTGATGCTGCTTTAAATAAAGGTTTACATGCATCACCTACACATGAGGTTTTGGTTGAACAGTCCATCATGGGCTGGAAAGAATATGAATTGGAGTTATTACGTGATAATTTAGGTAACGTTATCATCATTTGCTCCATTGAGAATTTTGACCCAATGGGTATTCATACTGGAGATTCCATTACAGTGGCTCCAGCCATGACCTTGCCAGATACGATATACCAACGTATGCGTGATATGGCTATCATGATGATGAATGCGATTGGAAAATTTGCGGGTGGATGTAATGTTCAATTTGCACTGAATCCTGAAACGGATGAAATCATTGCCATTGAAATTAACCCTCGTGTTTCTCGTTCATCGGCATTGGCTTCTAAAGCGACTGGTTATCCGATAGCAAAAATTGCAGCCAAAATGGCCATTGGTTATAACTTGGATGAGTTGAGTAATGCCATCACTGGAACGACCTCAGCCTATTTTGAGCCAGCTTTAGATTACGTGATTGTGAAAGTTCCACGTTGGAATTTTGATAAATTCAAAGGAGCTGATCGCTCATTAGGTCTTCAAATGAAGTCGGTAGGAGAAACCATGGGAATCGGCCGTAATTTCCAAGAGGCATTGCAAAAGGCTTGTCAATCCTTGGAAATTAAGCGTAATGGTCTGGGTGCTGACGGAAAGGAATTGAGAGATCAAGATGCTATCATGCATTCTTTGGCTAATCCTTCATGGAATCGTTTGTTCCATGTCTATGATGCCTTTAAAATGGGAATCTCTTTCAAGACCATTCAGCAACTAACACGTATAGATAAATGGTTCTTGAACCAAATTGAAGATTTGGTACGTGTCGAAAAAGAAATTGAACGTTTTACCTTAGCTAGCATTCCAACAGATTTATTGGAAGAAGCTAAACACAAAGGATTTGCAGATCGTCAAATTGCTCATGCCTTACGTTGCTTAGAATCTGAGGTGTACGATAAGCGTAACAACCTTGGAATTAAGCGTTTATACAAATGTGTGGATACTTGCGCAGCGGAATTTGAAGCAAAAACTCCATATTATTATTCCACTTTTGGTCAAAGTACAGACTCCATGGATAATGAATCCAAGTCTTCTGACCGTAAAAAAGTAGTGGTTCTAGGTTCTGGCCCTAACCGCATCGGTCAAGGAATTGAGTTTGATTATTCTTGTGTACACGGTGTTTTAGCCGCTAAGGAAGCAGGATATGAAACCATCATGATCAACTCCAATCCTGAAACTGTTTCTACGGATTTTGATATTGCTGACAAATTATATTTTGAACCTGTATTTTGGGAGCATGTCTATGACATCATTCAACATGAAAAACCGGAAGGAGTAATCGTACAATTGGGTGGTCAAACCGCTTTGAAATTAGCTGAGAAGTTATCTAAATATGGCATTAAAATCTTAGGTACTTCATTTGAAGCGTTGGATTTGGCAGAAGATCGGGGAGCTTTCTCTAGTCTTTTGAAAGATTTAGATATTCCTTATCCTAAATTTGGCGTTTGTGAAGATGCTGATAATGCGGTGCTTTTAGGTCGTGAGTTAGGATATCCATTATTAGTGCGTCCAAGTTACGTTTTGGGTGGTCAATCCATGAAGATTGTCATCAACGAACAAGAATTGGAGCAACATGTAGTAGATATTTTGCGTGATATTCCGGGGAATAAAATCTTATTAGATCACTTCCTTGAAAATGCGATTGAAGCGGAGGCAGATGCCATTTGTGATGGAGAAGATGTATACATTATTGGTGTAATGGAGCATATTGAGCCTGCTGGAATTCACTCAGGAGATTCACATTCTGTCTTACCTCCATTTGATTTGTCTGAAAACGTCATCAAGCAAATTGAAGACCATACGAAGAAAATTGCGGTTGCTTTAAAGACAAAAGGATTGTTGAATATTCAATTCGCTGTTAAAAATGAAGTTGTGTACATCATTGAAGCTAACCCTAGAGCTTCTAGAACGGTACCTTTTATTTGTAAAGCTTATCAAGAGCCTTATGTAAATTATGCTACAAAGGTGATGCTTGGGGATAAAAAAGTAAAGGATTTTGATTTCAAACCTGTTAAAAAAGGATACGCCATAAAGATTCCTGTATTTTCTTTCAATAAATTTCCGAATGTCAACATGGAATTAGGTCCCGAGATGAAATCCACTGGGGAAGCCATATATTTCATTGATGATTTGAAAGATGAGTTTTTCAGGAAGGTGTATGGGGAACGAAATTTATATTTAAGTCGTTAATAGACAAAAAATAGAAACATGTTAAAGATTCTCGGACTTATTTTCTTGTTTATCTACGTCATTAGGCCTTTGTTCAAATTGCTGTTTAAGAGTTATATCATCACTCAAGTACATAGACAGCAATCTGAACAGGCATATCGACAAAAGGAGGCCACCAAGAGAGAAGGGAGCATTGATGTGGACTATGTACCACCCCAAGCTAAATCCAAGCCTCGGACGACTAAAGCTGACGATGGTGACTACGTTCCTTTTGAGGAAATCAAGGAGTAAGAAGAGAGAGATTTTATATTTATTAAAACGATTTTGTAGTTTTTGGGTTTAATCATGTATACTTGTTTAAACCAAATGACATTTTATTTGCCTAGATGAGGAATTTATTAACGTGGTGCTTTTTTTTACTTGCCGTTTTGATGATAAACGACAGTTTGATTTTGAGCACGATTAAGAATTCCCACGAAACATCTAAAGTTTGGGTAGATCAGTTCTCTGACATCAATTCTGCAGGTCAAACTTCTGATGAAGTAGAAGATATGGAAGAAGAGGGATTTGCTTTTCTTTTACAACCTGCACCTCATTTTCAATTGTTTCAAGTGATTCAATCGGATTTAGTACTTTCATTGAAAGCTAATCCGTATCAGGATATTTCCTTGGACATGATTTGTCCTCCTCCCCAATTGTCGGTCTAAATCCGCACAATTAGAAACAAAACACAATAAAACATTTCTTGTAACAGGTGGGTGAAGCTTAAGGCTTTCGCGCATCTATTAATTTGAATCATATGAAATTTTTCATGTTAATGCTATGTGTATGCTGTGCACACATAGGGATTAGCCAAGTACCAGCTAATTATAAAGCCCAGCTTAATAAAAATGTAAAGTCCGAAGCTAAAGTTATTCAAGTCATCGAAAAAGGGTATTCTCAACAAACGAGTCATGAGACACCGAAGTACAGAAAAAGAGAGACATTGATCGAACAAAAAGTAGCTGTGAGCAAAGGATTGGCACGTAGTTCTTATAAACAACAGGCAATAGCCGAAACTAAAGAAAAGTAAAATGAATCGAGCGTCTAAGCTAGTGTTTTGTATGGGTATACTCCTTTTACAAGCATGTGGTACCAAAAACGAAAACAATAGTCAGGAGATTTCCAGTCTAGAAGTCAGTGTACCTATTCAAATGGATACGACAATTTCTCAGGAGTTTGTGGCAGATATCAATGCCATCAATAACGTAGAAATACGGGCCCGAGTAAAAGGCTATTTGGATAAAATACATGTGGATGAAGGAAAAGCGGTTCGTAAAGGACAAGTCTTATTTACCATTAATAATTTGGAATATTTGGCCGAAGTGATGCGTGCCAAATCAGTGTTGAATCAAACCATGGCGGACATCAAAGCCGAGGAGTTGGAATTGATCAATACACGATTATTGGTGGAGAAAAATGTCATTGCGAAAAACCAATTAGCCATTGCCCTAGCTAAAATAGAAGGATTAAAAGCGAAAAAAGAGGAAGCTGAAGCGCATGTGAAAGCGGCTCAATTACGCGTAGAATACTCTTCTATTCGGGCACCATTTGATGGCGTTGTAGACCGTTTACCTTTCAAATCAGGTAGCTTAGTTGACGAGGGAACTTTACTCACCACTTTATCCGACACTAAAAATGTATTTGCCTATTTCAATGTTTCTGAAAAGGAATATTTGGCATTTGCGGAGTTAGGCGAGGGCTTTAAACACAATACTTCGGTTTCATTATTATTGGCCAATGGGGAATTGTATCCTTACATGGGTAAAGTGGAAACGATTGAAGGTGAGTTTGATAAGAATACAGGTAATATCGCTTTTCGAGCAAGATTTGATAATCCAGAAAAACTGTTGAAACATGGTTCTTCTGGTCGCGTTCAAATGCCTAAAAAGGTGAATGGTTACTGGTTATTACCACAAAAGGCGGTATTCGAAATTCAGGAGAAAAATTATGTTTTTGTCAAGGATAAAACAGGGATTTTGAAGATGAAAAGTTTAATACCTGAAATTCGGATGCCGCACTTTTATTTAGTAAAAGGATTTAGCTCCTCGGATACCATTTTGGTGGAAGGAATTCAATTAGTTAAACAAGGACAAAAGATCAAAGGAGAGTATATTCCTATGCGTCGCATTTTGGAAAAATCTAAAACACTTTAAGCAAGAACTATGGTACAAAAATTTATAACCCGACCGGTTCTGGCCATTGTTGTTTCCCTCTTCATTGTGATTTTGGGAGTTATTTCTATGCAACAATTACCCATTACGCAGTTTCCGGATATTGTTCCTCCGGCGGTAACGGTTACAACGAAATATACAGGAGCTAATGCGGAAGTATGTGCGAAAGCCGTAGTGACGCCTTTGGAACGTGCCATTAATGGCGTGGCAGGAATGACCTACATGACTTCCGTTTCTGGAAATGACGGGACAAGTATTATTCAGGTTTATTTTGAAGTAGGTACTGATCCTGACGTGGCGGCCGTAAACGTTCAAACCAGGGTACAGACGGTTTTGGACGAAATGCCTGAAGAAGTTATTAAGGCCGGTGTAATGACGGAGAAAGAGGTAAACAGTATGTTGCTGTATGTGAACTTATTAAGTTCAGATCCCAGCATCGATGAAAAGTTTATTTACAACTTCGCGGACATCAACGTGTTGCCGGAATTAAAGCGTATCAATGGGGTGGGTTTTGCGGACATTATGGGTCAGCGTGAGTATGCCATGCGTATTTGGTTACACCCAGATCGATTGTTTGCCTATAAACTTTCAGCGGATGACGTAGTAGCGGCATTGCGGAGTCAAAACGTAGAAGCCGCACCAGGTAAAATTGGGGAAAGCTCAGGTAAAAGAGCTCAAGCCTTGCAATACGTTCTTCGATACACCGGTAAGTTTACCCAAGTGGCAGAGTATGAAAATCTCATCATCAAGTCAACCGAATCTGGTCAATTATTGCGCTTAAAAGATGTAGCCGATATTGAGTTTGGCTCTTTGGATTATGATGTTTTATCGAAGGAAAATGGAAAGCCATCGGCTGCTATTTTATTGAAGCAAAGACCTGGATCTAATGCCGCAGAGGTTATTGCTAATGTCAAGAAACGCTTAGAAGAATTAAAAGTTAGCACCTTTCCTCCGGGTATGGGTTATACGATTAGTTATGACGTATCTCGCTTTTTAGATGCATCAATTCATGAGGTAATAAAAACACTTTTGGAAGCCTTTTTATTGGTGGCATTGGTGGTGTTTATCTTCTTGCAGGATTGGAGAGCAACTTTAGTACCCATCATTGCAGTACCCGTATCGTTGGTTGGAACCTTTAGCTTCATGCTCTTTTTTGGTTTCTCTATCAATTTGCTGACACTATTCTCTTTGGTATTAGCCATTGGTATTGTCGTGGATGATGCCATAGTCGTGGTAGAAGCGGTCCATGCCAAAATGGAAGAAAAGAACATGTCAGTTCTTGCTGCTACCAAAGAAGCCATGTTTGAAATTTCTGGAGCCATTATGGCCATAACCTTGGTCATGGTTTCGGTATTTGTGCCGGTGGCCTTTTTATCTGGACCAGTGGGAGTTTTCTTTAGGCAGTTTTCGGTAACTATGGCTATATCCATTGCCTTATCAGGATTAACGGCCTTAACCTTAACCCCAGCTCTTTGTGTATTGCTGTTAAAAAAGCCCCATTTAGATGATAAAAATATCTTGGGCAGATTCTTCATAGCCTTCAATCATCGATATGATAAGATTGCGAATAAGTATTTAGGTGTGGTACAATTTTTTATCCATCGTAGAACCATCATGTGGGGAACGCTGGGGATTTTTACTTTGGCTACCGTCTTTTTGGTACGACAAGTACCTACGGGTTTTATTCCAACGGAAGATCAAGGAACTTTGTATGTCAATGTAACGACACCATCGGGAGCTACCTTGGAAAGAACCGAAAAAGTGATGGATGATGTCTATAAGCAAATTAAGAGTGTTTCTGCCATTGAATCTTTTTCAAGTTTGGCAGGATTTAGCTTATTGACAGACGGAAGCGGAGCTTCTTTTGGTATGGGTATTGTGACCTTAAAACCCTGGGATGTACGTGATAAAAACTTAGATCAGGTAATTGATGAAGTTCGCGAAAAAACCAAGGAAATTAAAGAAGCGAGCATTCAACTTATTCCACCACCGGCAGTGCCTGGTTTTGGAAATGCTTCTGGATTTGAATTCCGTGTGCAAGACAGATCGGGTAGTGGAGATTTGCAAAAACTTTCTGCCGTGACATTAGAGTTTGCTAAAAAACTGAATGAGTCCGCATCCATTCAAAATACTTTTTCCAGCTTTGACCCAACTTTCCCTCAATATATGTTGGAAGTTGACCAATCAGCGGCTGCTCAGAAAGGGGTCAATGTGATTTCGGCCATGGATAATTTACAAACTTTATTGGGTAGTTTTTACGCCACTAACTTTATCCGATTTGGACAGATGTACAAAGTTATGGTGCAAGTGGACCCGAGTTATCGAATTCATCCTGATGATGTTATGAAATTTTATGCCAAAAATAAGGATGGAGAAATGGTGCCTTATTCGTCGTTTATGAAGATGCGTAGGGTATATGGACCAGAGCAGTTGACTCGATTCAATATGTTTACTTCTGCCATGGTGAATGGGGAGCCAGCTCCTGGTTTCAGTACCGGGGAGGCCTTAAAGGAAATTCAAGCACAAGCGGCGAAAAATCTTCCTAGAGGATATACCATAGAATGGTCAGGTATGACCCGTGAAGAGTTTTTGGCAGGGAATCAAGCTATTTTCATTTTTATCATTTGTTTGGTATTTGTGTATTTATTGCTTTCAGCTCAATACGAATCCTTCCTTATGCCATTCCCGGTGCTAATCTTTTTGCCAATGGGAGCCTTTGGCGTGTATCTATTCTTACAGGTATTTGGATTACAAAACAACATTTATGCTCAGGTGGCTATGGTTATGCTCATCGGATTGTTGGGTAAAAATGCCATTTTGATTGTGGAATTTGCCTTGGCGCAAATGAAACAAGGAGTCAGTATTATTGATGCGGCTAAGCAAGGAGCTTTTGCTCGTTTACGACCTATTTTAATGACTTCCTTTGCCTTTGTAGCTGGATTGATTCCTTTGATGATTTCAAGTGGAGCAGGTGCCATAGGGAACAGAACCATTGGGACAGCTTCTGCTGGAGGGATGATTTTAGGAACTATAGGAGGATTGATTCTTATTCCAGGATTGTTTGTTGTCTTTGCCACTATATCAGCTAAATTTTCTAAACCCAAGGTTTAATATGCGTCTAATCGTCATAATAAGTATATTTTCCATGAGCTTGCTGTCTTGTCAGCAAGCCATTTTTCGAGATGCACGTAAAATCGATGCAGAATTAGAAGCCTATCGAATGAAAGATGTTGGGCAGTCTGTATCCAGTATAGAAGCCTGTTGGAAAAAGGATAGTTTATTGGTGCAATTGATTGATTCAGTCTTAATTCGTAGTAATGATATTAAGATTGGATTCCTAAATCTTGCCATTAGTCGGGCTCAATATACCTTTGATCGGGGAGCTATGAAGCCGACTGTTTCTGGAGTTATTCAACCGAGTTTGAGGAAATTCAGTAAATATACCATGGATGGGGTCGGTAATTACGATACCCAATTTTCGCCTAATATTTCCAAAGATCAGATCATTCCTGAGCATTTACCTGATGTGATGATAGGGCTTCAATCTTCTTGGGAAGTGGATATTTGGGGGAAACTTTCAAAGCGTAAAAAAGCAAGTGCTTTGAGGTATTTAGCAACCGAATCAGGCCAACAATGGTACATTACTTCTTTGGTTTCTGAAGTAGCGGGTATGTATGGACAATTGGTGGCATTGGATCAAGAATTGGACATTTTGAAAACCAATATTGGCATACAATTTAGTGCCTTGAACTTGGTTAAAATTCAAAAAGAAGCGGGTGTGGTGAATGAGTCAGCAGTTCAGCAGTTGGAGGCACAATGGTTAAATTCAAGAGCCCAGGAAGGTTTGGTGTTGCAACAAATCACGGAATTGGAAAATCAACTTCGTTATTGGTTAAATCAACCTAATAAAAAAATTGCTCGTTCTCAGTATCCATTTAATTGTTCCTTGGATAGCTCCTTGTATGCTCAAATTCAGATTGATCAATTGGAAAGAAGACCCGATGTGCGTCAGGCAAGGTTAGAATTGGAAGCCCAATTACTGAACAAGCAAAGTGCCGATTTAGCCTTGAAACCATCTGTGGTATTATCAGGTATGTTAGGAGTGCAAGGATTCCAACCAGCTTATTTATTTCAGTTGCCTACCTCCATGGCCTATCAATTGATAGGGGGAATTACAGCACCCTGGTTAAATCGTTCGGCTTTATATTCTAATATTAGTCGAGAAAATGCTCGTTGGAAAGCTCTCGATTTAACCTATCAAAATGCCTTATTAAAAGGCTTTTTGGAATGGGATACTCAGGTAAAGTCCTTGGCCTATTTACAAAGGATGGATCAGTTGAAAGAACGAGAAGTAATGTTGACCAAAGGGGCTATTGCTACGGTGGGCACCTTGTTTACTACAGCTAAAGCTAATTATTTGGAGGTTCTAACTGCCCAACAAAACGCATTACGTTCGGAGTTGGAATTATTGGAAATCTCAAGAAAACGCTGGATACATGCTATCCAGTTATACCGTGTTTTAGGTGGAGGCTGGTAATTAGTTTGATTGCTTAATCAGTTTTTCAATAATTACCGGAAAATCACGGTGCTCAAGAACCTGGCCTTTTCTGGCGACATCCTCCGGGCTGTCGCCAGGATCAATGCTAAATGAACTTTGATGGATAATAGCACCTTCATCATAATGCTCATTTACAAAATGAATGGTGATACCTGATTCTTTTTCTCCTGCTTCAATAACAGCTTCATGTACAAAGTGTCCGTACATTCCTTTTCCTCCAAACTTAGGTAAAAGAGCTGGGTGAAGGTTAATGATGCGTTGTGGATATGCTTGCACAAAGCTGCTTGGAATTAACCATAAAAATCCAGCTAACACAATCCAGTCGGTTTGTAATGCTTGAATTTCACTTAAGACAATTCCATTTTTGTATTCTTCTCGGGAGAAAACGCGACAAGGGACTTGCAGTCTTTTGGCACGTTCAATGACCCCTGCTTCTGGGTTATTGCAATAAATGCAACTAACCTGAGCTAGCGAGGAACCCTGTAAATGTTGAATGATTTTTTCCGCATTGGAACCTGATCCGGAAGCAAAAATGACGATGTTTTTCAAGCCTAAACGATTATTTTCTTACAAATTTAGGCCATATTGCGGAACCTTTAGGCAAAAATTGAAGTTTTGTTTCTTCAGGTTAAAATCGGAACATGAAAATAGGAATCATTTGCTACCCAACGTATGGGGGAAGTGGGGTTGTGGCAACCGAGTTAGGAAAAGCCCTAGCATCGGCTGGTCATGAAGTGCATTTTATCACGTATACTCAGCCACCAAGATTGGATTTCTTTTCCGAAAATATTTTTTATCATGAGGTAAGTGTGGCCTCCTATCCCTTATTTCAGTACTTACCTTATGAGTCGGCTTTAGCCAGTAAAATGGTGGATGTCACCATCAATGAAAAGCTAGATTTACTACATGTTCATTATGCCATTCCTCATGCTTCTGCGGCTTATTTAGCGAAGCAAATTTTAAAATATAAAGGTATTCACGTGCCAGTAATTACCACATTGCACGGTACAGATATAACACTTGTAGGAAGGGATCCATCCTTTGAACCTGTCGTAACTTTTTCCATCAATGAATCGGATGGCGTTACAGCGGTATCAGAAAGTCTTCGAAATGATACCTATGCAGAGTTTGAGATTTTAAGTGCGATTGAAGTGATTCCAAATTTTATTGACTTAAAACGATTTAAAAAACAAGCTAAAGAACATTTTAAGATAGCCATTTGTCCCCATGGAGAAAAGCTATTGATGCATACTTCCAATTTTCGAAAAGTTAAAAGAATTGAAGACATCATTCATGTATTTGAGAAAGTTCGGAAAGAGATTCCTTCCAAATTATTATTAGTAGGAGATGGGCCAGAACGTTCGGCGATCGAAGCCTTATGTCGGGATTTGGGAGTACAAGGAGATGTTCGTTTTTTAGGAAAATTGGATACTATTGAGGAAGCACTTTCTTTGGCTGATGTCTTCTTTTTGACCTCTGAAAAAGAAAGTTTTGGATTAGCTGCTTTGGAAGCAATGGCTTGTGAAGTTCCTGTAATTTCATCCAATGCAGGAGGAATAACCGAAGTGAATATTCATGGCGAAACAGGCTATGTGAGTGAAATAGGCGATATCGATGATATGGCCAAAAATACCATTAAACTACTTTCAGACGAAGTTTTGTTAACCCAAATGAAGAAGAATTCCTTGGAGAGAGCCAAGTTATTTGATATTGAGAAAATACTTCCTCTTTATGAAAACTACTATCAAAGGATCATAAGTCAAAGTTGGAAATTCCCAACTCAGAATCTTTTGGATAGCGAATAGTTTCTATTAATTTTGTGTTCAAAGCCTAAGTCTACTATCAATTCAATTCCGATTTTTTTCTAAAAATTCGAGATATGGAAAAACAAAACATACGTCCGAAGCATTCGGGTTCAAAGCAATTATTTGAAAATCCTATTTTAGAGAGGTTGTCAAGAACACACATTGCGATACCAGTAACTTTATTTTTTCTGACAGGTATGGTGCTTTTGTACTTTGCTTTCACGTATGCGGTATTGGATAACAGAGTTATTTTAGGCTTATTTTTAATTGGATTTTTCGGGTTCACCTTCATCGAATATTGGGTGCATCGCAGTATTTACCACATTGAACCTACTACTGAGGCTAGATCTAAATTTCAGTACATTGCACATGGCGTTCATCATGAATATCCCAAAGACAAGACTCGTTTAGCAATGCCTCCGGTGATTGCCATTTTGGTGGTAGGTCTGCTCTTTTCTATTTCTTATTTTGCACTAAATAATTATGCTTTTGCCTTCTTTCCTGGATTCATTTGGGGATATGCTTCTTATTTATTGGTGCATTATTGTGTTCACGCTTATCCTCCTCCCAAGAATTATTTTAAAATGCTTTGGGTAAACCATGCTGTTCATCACTATAAAGATGGAAATGCGGTATTTGGTGTTTCTTCTCCTATTTGGGATTATGTATTTGGTACCATGGATACCATGGATAAGAATAAGGTTCAGGAGAATTTATAAATCCAATTTTTTAACTTCAGAACTATCTGGACAATCTATTACAAGATTGTCTATACTTTTCTTTAAGATTGGGTGTATCAAATTTGGAGCAATTTCTGCCAAAGGAATTAATACAAATTTTCGTTGAGGTAAAAAGGGGTGAGGTATTTGTAAATTACTTTCTTGGATGATTTGATTTCCATAAAATAGAATGTCCAAGTCGATGATTCTAGCCTCCCATTGTTGTTTTCTTACACGGCCTAATTCGGATTCAATGTTCAATAGTTGAGCGATTAATTCCTGAGGATTCAGTTCTGTGTTTAATTCAAGCACTTGGTTTAGGAAGTCAGCTTGCTGGGTATTTCCCCAAGCTTTCGTTTGATAAATAGAAGAAAAATGAAGTATAGGCCCTATTTTTTTTTCAAGAATTGGATAGACATTTTTAAAAATTTCAAGGGTATTTCCTAGATTGCCTCCCAAAGAGAGGTACATGTTGGTGGCCATGGTCATTTCATTTCTAACAAACTTACAAATTTCTTTTTTATGCCTAAGAAAAATGCTCCATTGGAATTAAAACCAGGTATGCTCTTGGTTTCTGAACCATTTTTGGAGGACCCTTCTTTTCATCGTTCCGTGGTATTATTATGTGAACATTCTTCTTCTCATTCGTTTGGATTGGTGTTAAATCAAAGGCAGGAAATAGTGTTGGATTCCTATATGGACGAAAAGGTCATGGAAGATGTGCCGCTTTATTCAGGTGGCCCAGTGGATCCTACCATCATGCAGTTTGTACATCGAAGACCTGATTTGATTCCTGATGGAATAGAGATAGGAGAAGGGATATTTTGGTCAGGAGATTTTGAACGGGCTATCGAATTAGTGGTTGGGGGAGAAATTGGATTTGAAGAGATCAAATTTTTTATTGGCTATTCTGGCTGGGGCGCGGGTCAATTAGAACGAGAAGTGAAATCCAATGCATGGATGTTACATCCCGCCAAAGCTGAATATGTTTTTGATGAACCCACCTTGAACTTGTGGCGGAAAGTCTTGTTTGATAAAGGTGGCGACTATCGAGTATTGTCTACTTATCCCGATGACCCCAATCTGAACTAGCTAATTTTAGCCCAGTTGGTCGTGTCCCTACGTTGATGGGCAACTTGTTCGCGTATCATCTGGTGATTGGGTAATGTTAACTGTGGATCTTCGTCCAATATTTTTTGTGCCGTTTCTCTAGCAACTTTTAAAATTTCGCCGTCTTTGGCCAAGTCCGCAATCATCAGATCAATGGCGCCACTTTGACGCGTCCCACCTAAATCACCTGGACCCCTTAATTGTAAATCAACTTCAGCAATCTCAAAACCATTGTTGGTTCTGACCATGGTTTCAACCCTTTTTTTGGTATCTGCACTTAATTTATAGCCTGTCATCAATATGCAATAACTTTGTTCGGCACCTCGCCCAACCCGTCCTCTAAGTTGGTGTAATTGCGCCAAACCAAATCTTTCAGCACTTTCAATGATCATGATACTGGCATTAGGGACATTGACACCCACTTCAATGACCGTAGTGGCTACCATGATTTTAGTTTCATTTTTGACAAAGCGGGCCATTTCAAAGTCTTTATCAGCCGACTTCATTTTGCCATGAAGAATTCCTAAAGGCACTTCGGGAAAAGCTCTAGAAATACTTTCAAATCCATCCATTAAATCTTTGAAATCCATTTTTTCAGATTCTTCAATCAAGGGATAGACGATATAAACTTGTCGGCCTTTGCTCAGTTCATTTTGGATAAAACCAAACACCTGTAAACGATGGCTATCATAGCGATGAATGGTTTGAATGGCTTTTCTACCTGCTGGCATTTCGTCAATGATGGAAATATCTAAATCTCCATACAATGTCATAGCTAAAGTACGCGGGATCGGTGTGGCCGTCATTACCATGACATGCGGATGAGTCTGTTTGTTTTTATCCCACAGTTTGGCTCTTTGAGCTACACCAAAACGATGTTGTTCATCAATGATGCATAATCCCAAATTGTGAAATTGAACGACGTCCTCAAAAATGGCATGTGTTCCCACCAAAATTTGCAGCTTGCCTGAGGCTAAATCTTCATGTAAAACTTGTCGATCTTTCTTTTTGGTAGAACCCGTCAATTTAGATATTTGTATATCCAATAAATCAGCAAATTTCTTGAGACCTTGATAATGCTGGTCGGCTAAAATTTCAGTGGGAGCCATCAAGCAGGCTTGTGTGCCATTATCAATGGCTAAAAGCATGGCGATGAAAGCCACGATGGTTTTTCCAGAACCTACATCACCTTGGAGAAGCCGGTTCATCTGCTGCCCCGATTTCATGTCTTGAAAAATTTCTCGAATCACTTTTTTCTGCGCATTGGTTAATTCAAAGGGCATGTGATTCTGATAGAAATTAGTTAACAAGGCCGCTGAAGAAAAAACTTGACCAGGGAAGGCCGTTTTTCTAACTAAATTTTGTTTGATTAATCGGAGCTGGTTGTAGAATAGCTCTTCAAATTTCAAGCGTCTTTTTGCTTGATGTAACCAATTCTCCGATTGAGGTAAATGAATGTGGTATAAAGCTTCTTGTTTTGAAATAAGTTTGAATTGCTGAATTATTTCTGGGGGAAGCGTTTCTCGGATGTAAGGGAATGCCAAATGCAATAGATTTTTTTGCAGTTGGGCCATTACTTTACTATCGATGTATTTTTTTCTTAATTTTTCAGTTAAGGAATATACAGGATGGAAATAGGTGTCATTTTGAGCTTTTCCTTTATACACTTCCATTTCTGGATGAGTAATTTGCATTTGCCCATTGAAGCTGGTCGGCTTGCCATAAAATAAATAATCAACCCCGGGCGTTAAGGTTTTTTCAAGCCATTTAATGCCTTGAAACCAGACTAACTCAATGCAACCCGATTCATCGCAACATTGAGCAACAAGTCTTTGCTTGGGTCCCTGACCGATTTTTTCTTTGTAACGAATTCGCCCGACAAACTGGGCATGCTCCAATTGTTCGGTAATTTGATCAATCGGATAAATGG
Organism: Aquirufa aurantiipilula; assembly: GCF_019923745.1. Lineage (GTDB taxonomy): Bacteria > Bacteroidota > Bacteroidia > Cytophagales > Spirosomataceae > Aquirufa > Aquirufa aurantiipilula. The sequence continues at coordinate 205,652 of NZ_JAANOG010000003.1, read as the reverse complement.
CTGTACGGTCTTCGTAACGAAAGGGAAAGTACTGAATTAAGTCGCCATAGGTAAATAGACCTAATTCCATTTGAAGCAGGCTAAGTCGTGCGGGTGTCATTCCACGCAGCAAGGCTAAATCTGTTTCAAAAAAATGGGTCATGGGCATTCCATAAAAATTTTGTGAATTTAGGTATATTTACAAAACCTTAGGGAGAATTTTTTAAGCTTTATGTTTTTAACAAACACTTTATTAATTTCTAGATTAAAATACCCTTCTTTAACTCGCGTAAAGCACGTATTGTTGCTGTTCTTTTTATTGGGGACGAGTATTGCCTCATGGGCTCAATGTCCTGTGTGGGTAGCGACAGAAAAGAAAGTGGTGGTGTTTTCCCCCAATCGCCTTTTAGGTGAACCTTACCCAAACCCTATTCCTATTCCTGTCAATGGTGCTCAAAATGCCGAAATTAAATGGACATGGACATTAGCTGGTACCAATAGAGGGCAGGAGATTGGCGTAACGGATTCTACTCGATTAAATACGACCTTCGATATTCAGAAAATAATACAGAGTCATCAGGATTTAGAAGGTACAAGTTTTACGTTAACCTATTTTATTACGGGAGTTGGTAAAGACGCTACTACGGGTCAACCATGTCAGAGTTTTGCTACCATTGACGTGGTGGTTTTAGTTAAAATTCACCCTTACAATGCCATTACGCCGAATTCAGATGATACCAATGATGAATGGTTTATTGATTATTTATACAATTATCCTGATGCCAGCATTGTGATTTTTGATCGTTGGGGTCAACCTGTTTTTGAAAGTACGGGATATCAATACGAAGAAAAGCCCTTTAAAGGGAAGTTTAATGGGAAGGATTTGCCCTCTGGAACCTACATGTACCGCATTACCCCTAGTGAGGAATATGGGACTATTTATGGCAATTTGACCATTGTAAGATAATATATGAAAAGCTTATTAGACCAACAGTTTCAGTCGGAAGGATTTGTGATTAGTCAAGTTGAAGATTTACTCAACTGGGCTAGAGCCAGCTCCTTGTGGCCTATGAGCTTTGGTCTAGCTTGTTGTGCGATAGAAATGATGCAGGCTTTTGCATCGGGTTATGATTTAGATCGATTTGGGGTGTTTCCTCGCCCTTCCCCTCGTCAGTCAGATGTGATGATTGTAGCTGGTACTGTTACATTCAAAATGGCCGATCGGATTCGTCGTTTATACGAGCAAATGCCTGAGCCAAGGTATGTGATTTCCATGGGTTCTTGTTCCAACTGTGGCGGACCTTATTGGGATCATGGATACCATGTGGTCAAAGGTGTGGATCGGATAATTCCAGTGGATGTTTATGTGCCTGGGTGTCCACCAAGACCCGAAGCTTTATTAGGTGGTATCATTAAATTGCAAGAGAAAATTCAACAAGAAAGTTTGGTAGTTCCAGCCCGTATTTTGGAAGCCATCTCTTAAACGAACTCGCATGAACGCTGTTTTACATATCAAAGAATTGATAGAACAAAGTTTGGGAAAAAGCCTGAACTTCGAAGAGGCGAATAGTCGGGTTACTTTAGAAGTCGATGATTTGGTTCCCGTATGTGATTTATTGTGGAGAAACCCCGTATCTTATTTTGATTCATTGTCTTGCTTAACTGCTTTGGATAATGGTCCCGACAAAGGTGATATAGAATTGATTTATACCCTTTATTCCATACCCAACCATTTGACATTTCATCTACGAATTGTAGTGCCACGTTTATCGGCTGATGGGTCATTACCAGAGGTGTCTACTGTTTCTCATATTTGGAAAACAGCCGATTGGCATGAAAGAGAGGCTTTTGATTTGGTAGGTGTGAAATTTACGGGTCATCCCGATTTAAGAAGAATCTTATTGCCAGAAGACTGGAAAGGTCATCCATTAAGAAAGGATTATGAAGAACCTGATACCTACCACGGTATTCAAGTAAAATATTAGTCTGATGAAAATAGCAGGCTTTACTTTCATTCGGAATGCCATCAAAAATGATTATGCCATTGTGGAGGCAATAACATCCATTCTACCTATTTGTGATGAATTTGTAGTGGCTGTTGGTAAATCAGAGGATGATACGTTGGCCTTAATTCAAAGCATTCCTTCCCATAAAATTAAAATTGTTGAGACCGTTTGGGATGATAGCCAGCGAGAAGGAGGAAGAACTTTCGCCTTAGAAACAGATAAGGCCTATGCGGCAATTTCACCCGACACGGATTGGGCTTTTTATATACAAGGGGATGAATGCGTACATGAAAATGATTTGCCCATCATTCAACAATCCATGGAGCAGTATTTGAATGATTCAGCTGTGGAAGGTTTATTATTCAACTACCGCCATTTTTATGGGTCCTATAATCATGTAGCGGTATCTCGGCGCTGGTATCGTCGGGAAATAAGGGTAGTCAAATTTCATCCAGATGTACATTCATACAAGGATGCTCAGGGATTCAGAAAAGCTGGGAAAAAGATACAAGTCAAGTTAATTCCAGCCCATATTTTTCATTATGGTTGGGTGAAACCTCCACAAGGATTAAATAATAAAGTAAGAAACTTTACTCAGTTTTATCATGATGATGCTTGGCTAGAGGCTAATGTACCTCAAGATTATCAGTTTGATTATGGAAATGCTGAGCGATTGACTCTTTTTGATGGGACACATCCACAAGTGATGCAAGCCCGAGTAGCTCAGCAAAATTGGCCTTTTCATGTGGATCCTAAAGAATTAAGAAAGCGGATGAGCTTACGAAGAAAGGTATTGCAGCAAATAGAAGATTGGACAGGTAGAAGAATAGGGGAATATAAAAACTACCGAATGATCTAATGATGGAAGAGAAAATTTCCTATTTCCCGCGGCAAGTTTCAGATGACAAGCCATTTTTCACCATAATGATTCCTACATGGAACAATTTGGCATTTCTTCAACATTGCATCCGAAGCATACGTCAGCATTCTACTACTTCATACCAGTTGGTAGTACATCTGAATGAAGGTTCGGATGGCTCACTGGAATGGATAAAAGCACAAGGAGATATTGCCTATTCTTACAGTAAGGAAAATGTCGGTGTATGCTATGCCATGAATGCCATGCGAAAATTGGCTAAGGCAGATTACTTGCTATATCTCAATGACGACATGTATGTGTTACCCAATTGGGATGGTATTTTACAAGAAGAAGTTTTGGCTTGCCCAGATCATAATTTCTTTATTTCTGCCACTATGATTGAGCCTAGAGCTCAAAGTAATTGTTCGATAGAACAGGCTTATGGCTATAATCTGGAAACCTTTGAGGAAGATCGATTATTGAAAGAATGGAATACATGGGAGAAACATGATTGGCAAGGAAGTACTTGGCCACCCAATGTAGTTCATAAAGATCTATGGGATCAGGTAGGGGGCTATAGTGTAGAGTTTTCTCCCGGTATGTATTCAGATCCTGATTTTTCGATGAAATTATGGCAGGCTGGTGTACGATTTTTCAAAGGTGTAGCTCGCTGCCGAGTATATCATTTTGGATCTATTTCTGTCAAAAGAGTCAAACAAAATAAAGGATATTATCAATTCATTCGGACCTGGGGTATGAGCTCAGGGACTTTTTCCAAATACTACTTACAAAGAGGGAAACCATTTGATGGACCACTACAAAAAAGATACATTCCTTTTTGGGTTTATCTCAAAAATTGGTATTACCGAATCAGCTTGCGGTTCAAGGCTTAATATATGGTGAATAGTAGTTTAAATGGGTAAAGCCATTTGGAGAGTGCTCCCTTTTTTTTGTAGGCTAACATCTCATCTCGGTATTTCATAACCAAATATGTTCTTCTGATTCGAGCAAAAAGGTTAGTGGAGCAAAAGTCGCGTGCTAGTTTCCTTAATACTTGTTTTTCTAAGGCTTTTTCTTCCGGACAAAATTCAGCTAACAATTGAACGCGCTGCTGTATACGCAGGTCACGTTGTTTTCTAGTAGCATAATGTTTAGGAGCTTTTTTTAGATTGGCACCTATAGCATTTTGATCATGCTGTCGGTAGTGTACCAAGATTTCGGGTAAATAGGTAACACCTTGAAAGCAGGTAGCCAGAAAGCCGATGTAATAATCATGAGAAACAAATCGCGGAAAAGGAAATGCATGTTTTAAGATGGATTTTTGGAATAACATACTATGTCCTGGCGCCCAAGCACCAAAGGTATACATCAGTGGACTGGTATATGGAATTTGATTTTTCAGGTCCGACATTCTTTGAGGAAGCTCATTTCCTTTATCGTCAATAAGCTGAGAATCAGCATAAATAAGGGAGTGAGATCCAATAGTATGGTATAATCGACTTAGTTTTTGTTTTTCCCAAATATCATCTTGGTCAGATAACGCTATCCATTCACCTTGAGCCAATTGTATTGCTTTTTCAAAACTGCCGACATAGCCCAGGTTTTTCTCATTTTGGAAGATTTTAATACGAGCATCTTTCAGAGCCATTTCTTGAAGAATAGACCAGGTGCGATCGGTAGAGGCATCATCTAAATACACGAATTCAAGATGCGGATAATCTTGGTTTAAGTGACTATGAATCTGTTCTTCCACATATTTCTCGCCCTGGTAACAAGCCATGACGATGGAAATCAAGGGGTGCTTCGCTTCGTTATTCTGTATTGAGGGCATTGAAAGGGTATAAATTCTAATTTGTTTGTTAAAATTGTAGTAATTTGGCCTAAATTTAAGAAAGATTCTCATTGAAAACCTATCTCCGACTACTTAGCTACGCCGTTTCCATTCGGAAGTATATATTTCCATATTTTGGATTTTCACTTTTGGCAAGCTTATTCGGAATCTTGAATTTTACTTTGTTGATCCCCCTATTAAATGTGCTATTTAATCAGGCCGCAACAGCGAATATAGCCTTATATAGAAATTTACCTGAATTTGCTTTTTCTCCCAATTATTTCTCCTTTGCTTTTAATCATTATTTCTACGGAGCTTTAGAACAGTATGGAAGAATTGGCGCCTTGCAATATGCTTGTGGAGCCATTATGATTTCCGTGATTTTGTCCAATATATTTCGGTATTTTTCTCAACGTGTATTGAAAACGGTGGAGGCTGATACCATTGCTTCATTGCGACAAGCCGTATTTGAACAAGCCATACGTTTGGACTTGAGTTATTTCAGCGAGCGTAAGAAAGGAAATTTGATGTCGCGCTTGACCACGGATGTGCAGGAGGTGGAAAATAGTATCGGGCGGGCCTTTACCGCGACTTTCAAGGAGATTTTTTCTTTAGTATTGTTTTTTGTCTTTTTGGCTAGCATGTCAGGAAAATTGACTCTGTTTTCCCTGATGATACTTCCGCTTTCTGGAGGAGTTATCGCCACCATTACCCGTCGATTGCGAAGAGCTGCCGGAGAAGTGCAACAGCATTTAAGTGGTTTGATTAGCTTATTGGATGAAACATTTGGCGCTATGCGCGTGGTGAAGGCCTTTCGGGCTGAAACGATGATGGATCAACGATTTCAACAAGAAAATGGAAAATACCGACATTCTTTGTTGAAGATGGTATTTCGACAAGAATTAACCTCACCTGTATCGGAGAGTTTGGGAGTTTTGGTAGTTACGGGAATATTGTTGTACGGAGGTACCTTGGTGATTTCTGGCGATGGAGAGCTAAGTGCTTCAACTTTCATAGCCTTTATTGCTACATTTTCCCAAGTAATGCGACCAGCCAAAGCGATAGCAGATGCATTCAGTGGTATTCAGCGAGGAGTAGCTAGTGCTGACCGAATTATTGAAATTTTAGATACTCAACCGAGTATCATAGCGGAGGAGCCGATTATACCCAAGAAGGAATTGCAGCATCGCATTGTTTTTGATCAAGTGAATTTTGCCTATCAAAAAGACAAGCTTGTTTTGGATCAAGTTAGTTTTGAGATTCCGAAAGGGAAGACCATTGCTTTGGTTGGTCCATCAGGAGGGGGTAAATCTACTTTAGCGGATTTGTTGCCTCGTTTTTATGATCCAAGTTCGGGTCAAATTTTGATCGATGATGTGCCCATTAAGCAAGTGCCTTTGGAAGATTTACGTTCTTTGATGGGAATAGTGACTCAGGAATCCGTGTTGTTCAATGACTCGATATTTAACAACATAGCTTTTGGGACAGAAGCCAGTCAAGAAGAAGTAGAAGAAGCCGCAAAAATTGCCAATGCACATGATTTCATTATGGCTAATCCAGAAGGTTACCAGGCGTTTATCGGGGATAGAGGTTCTAAATTATCAGGAGGACAACGACAACGAATTTCCATTGCTAGAGCCGTTTTGAAAAATCCACCCATTTTGATTTTGGATGAGGCGACTAGTGCATTGGACAATGAATCTGAGAAATTGGTTCAAGCTGCATTAACTAACTTAATGAAGAATAGAACGGTGTTAGTCATCGCACATCGTTTGAGTACCATTCAGCATGCAGATCAAATATTGGTGGTACAAAAAGGGAAGATTATGGAAAGGGGAACGCACGAGGAATTAATGCAGGATTCCAAGGGACTTTATGCCAAATTAAGTCACACTAAGTAAACGACCGTTTGATAGATTCACGAATCGATTTATCAAGAAATGATTAGTTATTCCATTTAGAAAAGGGTAATTTTGCGTTCGAATTGTAAAATTAGCATTGATTATCTACTATGTCATCATCATTATTAGCCCAACGAATTCAAGCTTTAGAAGAGTCTTCCACTTTGGGAATGACTAAAAAAGCACGTGAATTAGCCGCCCAAGGTCATAAAGTTATAAGTTTATCGGTAGGAGAGCCAGATTTCAAAACTCCAGCTCACATCTGTGAAGCAGCTAAGAAAGCCATTGATGATGGTTTTCATGGATATTCTCCAGTAGCTGGTTATCCAGATTTACGTATGGCTATTGCCAACAAATTAAAGCGTGATAATGGATTGGAATGGGCTTCTGAAAACATTGTTGTTTCTACAGGAGCAAAGCATTCATTAGCGAATGCCATTGCTGCTTTGATTGATCCAGGTGATGAGGTAATCATTTTTTCTCCATACTGGGTTTCTTATTCTGAGATGGTGAAATTAGCTGAAGGTACTTCGGTGATTGTTCAAGGGTCATTTGAAAACAATTTCAAAGTAACAGCTGAGCAATTTGAAGCAGCTATTACACTTAAGACTAAAATGGTGATGTTTGCTTCACCTAATAATCCTACGGGATCTGTTTATACAGAATCTGAACTACGTGATATCGCCAATGTAGTGGCTCGTCATGAGCGCATCTTTGTTTTGGCAGATGAAATATATGAGTATATCAACTTTACTCAAGGAGGCCATTTCTCCATTGGTTCTATTCCGGAAATTAAAGACCGTGTAATCACAGTTAATGGAGTAGCCAAAGGTCATGCCATGACAGGTTGGAGAATTGGATTCATTGCTGCCGCCAAATGGATTGCTGACGGTGTTGAGAAATTACAAGGTCAAGTTACTTCTGGTACGAATTCCATTGCTCAAAAAGCTGCTGTTGCTGCTTTTAACGGAACATTAGATCATGCTTACGAAATGAAAGCTGCCTATGACCGTCGCCGTAAATTAGTAGTAGGTAAATTGCGTGAAATTGAAGGATTTAAAGTTAACATGCCAGATGGTGCATTTTATGCATTCCCTGATATTTCCTATTTCTATGGTAAGTCAGATGGTAAAACGACTATCCATGATTCAGACGATTTCTGTAACTGGTTATTGCAAGAGGCTTTTGTAGCCACCGTGGCAGGTTCTGGTTTTGGAGCACCGAATTGCATGCGTATTTCTACGGCAGCAGCTGACGAGCAATTAGAAGAAGCTTGTGAGCGTATCAAAAATGCCGTAGCTAAATTGAAATAAGATTATTTCTTTATAAAGGAAAAGGTTAGCCGAACAGCTAACCTTTTTTTATGCCCGATGAATACCAGCAGAAATTTCAGCTGATTACTTTTTCAAAGTCTTGCTCAATAGACTAAAACCAATGATTGCCGAAACCAAAGAAGCCAATAAAATACTGAATTTGGAAACGTCTACGATAGACTCTTGATCAAAGGATAAGTTGGTAATGAATATGGACATGGTAAATCCAATACCACCTAAAAAACCGACTCCAATGATGGTGGGCCAAGAAAGATCTTTGGGTAATTTACTAATTCCCAAACTTGAAGCAATGAAGCAAAAAAGGAAAATACCGATGGGTTTGCCCAGGCTCAAGCCGGTAAAAATACCTAAACTATAAGTTTCAAACAGTTTACTGGTGGTTTCGGTATTTAAGAATATCGCAGTATTGGCCAAAGCAAAGATGGGTAAAATTCCAAAGCTGACAGGCTTATGCAAAAAGTGTTGAATCTTGGTGGAGATGGATTGTTGATCGCCCTTATCAAATGGAATAGCAAAGGCCAACAGTACCCCAGTGATGGTTGGATGAACACCTGATTGACCCATGAAATACCACATAGCTAGGCCACCCAATAAATACAATGGAATGGAGCGTACACGGGCAAAATTCATACCTCCTAACAAAGCAAAGGTTCCCAACGACAAGAATAAATTGGTCCAATCCAGTCCGCTAGAATAAAAAGTCCCTATGATCACAATCGCACCTAGGTCATCGATAACCGCCAATGCAGTCAAAAATATCTTGAGCGAAAGTGGGACTTTATTGCCCAAAAGAGATAAGATACCTAATGCAAAAGCGATATCCGTGGACATTGGAATGGCACTTCCTGAAATGGTTGCTGTGCCAATATTGAATATGGTATATATGATAACCGGGACAATCATGCCTCCTAAAGCACCAATGACAGGGAAAGAAGCTTCTTTGATTTTGGATAATTCTCCAATGTAGATTTCTCGTTCTAATTCTAAACCGACCAATAAGAAAAATATAGTCATTAATCCATCATTAATCCAATGCTCCAGAGCATGGCCCATCAATTCTGTTTTCCAAAGTTGGTGGTATGCATTTCCCCATTCAGAATTACTTACAAAGAGGGAGAAAAGAGTACAAAAAATCAAGATGATGCCACTCGATTTTTCGCTTTCAAAAAATTCTTTAAATAGTTTAGTAACCTTCATAGAATGGGCAAATGAGTGAATGTATTTTAGAAATGATAACTAAAACTGGCTGCATAATAATTAGGGGCTACCCTTGGTTCCCATTGAAAAGCTTGCGATTTAGAAAACCGCTCTTTCAATTTTGGATAAATACAATAAGCTAATTCAGCTGAAGCAATGCCAATGCCAGCACCTACCAAGACATCGCTTAGCCAATGTTCATGATTTGCCAAGCGAAGGTAACCTGTTCCTGCTGCTAAAGTATACCCTGTTACAGCTAGCCAAGGATATTCCTTGCCAAGTTCTTTTGATAAAAGGGTTGCGCCGAAAAAAGCAGTAGCAGTATGTCCAGATGGGAAAGAATGTTCTGCTCCATTTGGACGGGTTTCGTTGATTATTCGTTTTAAACCTTGGGTGCTGATGACATAGATACCCGTTCCAAGAAGGAATAGTCCTAGCTGCTCTTTGCCTTTATGAATGGCATTGGCTCCTAAAATTCGAGCTCCAATATGGATTAAAGTGGGGCTGTATTGTAAGAAATCATCTGCTGAACTTTGAAATGTTGCATAGTTGTCATGATGCCAGATCACTTGTTTGTCGTGAGCAGCTTGATTATAAAAAGCCAATCCACCTAAGGTTAAACTCAAGGGAGCTATCCAGGGCTTCAGTTTAGCATTTTTCCTTTCTTGACCAAAACTTATACGTTCTATCCCGAAGAAAAAGAAGCCGATGAGCAGCAAATATTTGAGTAAGGGCATTATTTCTCCTTTAGTAATGTTTGGATGGTTTTTTCAAATTCTTGAACCCAATCCGTATAATACAAACCCGTTCCTGGTCCTGAAAATCCTGTGTGAATTTCTCTAACTTTTCCTTTTTTATCAATCACGAAAGTTGTTGGATAACCATAGAACTTATTTAACATGGGAAATACTTGTGCAATGGTTTCATCATTAGGCACTCCTCCAAAAACTAAAGGATAATCAATACCAATTTTCTTTTTGAAATTTTCGATTTTGGGGCCTGAAACCGCCATCTCTGGGGAGTATTCAAAAGAAACACCCACTACTTCTACTCCTTTGGCCTTGTTTTTGGAATAAAATGGAGCTAAAAAACGAGCTTCATCGATGCAGTTAGGGCACCAAGAACCCATGATTTCTACAATGACCACTTTGTTTTTGAAACGCTCATCTTGTAAACTAATCGTTTCGCCTTTGGGAGTTGGAAGACTGAAATTTAAACGGTCATATCCTGGTTTTAGAAAGGTTAGTTTTTTCAAATCAGGCAAGCTGGCTTTTGGATCTAAATTCCCTTTGACTTCTTTTTTGGTAGCAAATCCTGAGAATAAGGTTCCGTTGATTTCTTTTCCTATCACTTTGGTTTTAAAAAGTAAGACAAAGCTTCCATCAAAATAGCTTACAAAAAGACTATCTCCTGAAACGTTTCCTTGTAAAAAACGGTAATCACCTGAAGTCTGTAAAATGGAACCTGTGACCTTGTTACCTACTTGTTTGAATACACCTACACTGGGGGTGTGTTTATCCTCAACAGCAATGTCCACATTCCATGTGCCGCTAACATTGATTTTGGGGGTTTTCAATCCAGTGAATCTTTCCTTGGAACCATATAAAGCTGAAAAGGGAAGCTGGTTGACAAATTTACCATTTCGTTTTTTAATCCAATAACCGGTCATTTTTTGAGAGCCATCTAAGCGGGCTACAATTTCTGAATCATATAGATCAAAAGGTATTACTAAAGAATCACCTCGAAAATAGGATTCACCCAAATGAAAGCTTTCGGAACCATTGATGACTTTAATTATAAAAGTGTTTTTCTGTTTACCTGCAGCTACACTTAGGTTAAAAGGAAGGCCTCCTCCTTGAGATCGAAGTTCTGCTCTCCATGAGCCCAATTGAGGATTTTTGCTTGACTGGGCGGCTAAATTTCCAACAAAAAAGAAATTGAGAAAGGCAATTAATAAATATCGTTTTATCATGATGTTAAAATGCTTGTGCGCAAAGATAGGACAAAGCAAGGCGGCTTTAAAAAAAATGCTGACAATTTCGAAAATTGCTGAAATGGCCAAAGGATAATTTGTAAATTTGTTTAGAATAGACCCTATGATCGAGAACCCTTACCATACCTCCGTTTTATTGCATGAGTGCATTGATGGATTAGCCATTAAGCCTGATGGTATTTATGTGGATGTGACTTTTGGTGGAGGGGGGCATTCTAGAGCAATTTTGGAAAAATTAGGGCCTCAAGGTAGATTGTTTGCCTTTGATCAAGATCCTGATGCTTGGCGTCAAGCTGAGAAAATCGATGATGATCGATTGGAATTAATTACAGCTAATTTCCGCCATATTCAGAAATATTTGAGGATACACGGGATCAAGCAAGTGGATGGTATTATGGCCGATTTTGGCGTATCTTCTTTTCAATTGGATGCTGCTGAAAGAGGATTTTCTACTCGATTTGATGGACCATTGGATATGCGTATGGGACCATCCGCTTCCACTGATGCCGCAGAGATTTTAAATTCCTATTCAGCTGAAAGTTTGCAGAAGATTTTTGGAATGTATGGGGAGATTAAAAATGCCAGAACTTTAGCCCAAGCGGTGGTTCAGGCAAGGACTCAAAAAGCACTAAAAACCACATCGGAATTCAAAGAAATATTGGCTAAATTAGCTCCACGATCCCGCGAGTTCAAGTACTTTGCTCAAGCGTTTCAAGCGGTGCGCATTGAGGTGAATCAAGAACTCGCAGTTATTGAAGAATTTTTAGAACAAGCAGCTAATTTATTGGCTCCAGAGGGAAGATTGGTAGTATTGTCCTTTCATTCCTTAGAAGACCGCTTAGTGAAAAACTTCATACGAACGGGAGATAGCCATGGTAAAGAAGATAAAGATTTGTTTGGGGTCGTTCATAAACCTTTAGAATCGGTCATTCGAAAACCCATTACTGCTACTGAAGAAGAATTAAAAAGAAACCCCCGTTCCCGAAGTGCAAAATTGAGAATCGCAGCTAAAATATAATATGGCCAAACAAGTTTCTGATACTGAACAAGCTCCTAAAAATTCCGTTCCAAAAGAAGGGATATTGGACCTTTTGTTCAATATGGATCCATTGACTGGTGGAGAATTACCAGTTAAATTGGTTTTTCGCATAGGCTTTATCGCATTTTTGATTTTAGTATACATTTACTACTCGATGTTAGCCGACGGTAAAATTCACCAAATAGCCAAAACCAAAGCAGAATTGGAGGAGATTCGTGCGGATTATACTACACAAAAAGCGGAATTTATGAAGATTGGTAAACAAAGCTATTTGGCCATTGCCATGAAAAAATACGCTTTGGAGCTAAGCTTAACACCGCCTACTAAAGTTGTTATGGATCAATCTAAAGAAGGAAAAAACAGCGATTAGGATATGGCTAAGGTCAAAAGACAAAATATACGTGAGATTATCACCAAGCGCTTCATCCTCTTTTTTGTTGTGGTGATTATGCTCTTTGTGATATTGGTTTTCAATTTGTACAAAATAGTATTCATTAATGGGGACACTTTACGCAACGATGTGTTCAATACCTACGTCAAAGAAAGAAGCGTAGATGCCACCCGAGGCAATATCTATTCTGATGATGGAAGTTTATTAGCTACTTCTTTGCCTAAATACCGTTTAGGCCTTGATCCTTCGGTGTACAATCGTAATGCTACTTCGGAACAAAAATTCAAGGAGCATATAGATGAGCTGGCCAATGCTTTAGCGAATTTTTTTCAGGACCATACTGCGGAAGAATACAAGAACAAAATTGTTTCTGCGAAAAAGAATGGCAAAAACTATTTGCTGCTGAACAACCGTTTACTTGATTTTCAAGAACGTAAAAAGGTCGCCAAATTCCCTTTATTTAATTTAGGCGAAGCGACCAAAACAGGGATTGTTTTTGATAAAGTCAATGTACGCTACGCTCCTTTCGGACAAATGGCTTATCGTACGGTTGGCTATTTAAAAGATAAAGTAGCTGTAGGTATTGAAGGGAGTTTTAATGCGGAGTTGAAAGGAACACCAGGAAAAGGTCTATTTGAAAAAATGGATAAAAACACTTGGCGTCCTGTAGAAGGAGGGGAAGAATCAGTTCCCAAGCCAGGATTAGACATTTACACGACCTTGGATATCAACATTCAAGATATTGTTGAAACCGCTTTGATGAAAGCCATGACCACCTATGAAGGAGATTATGGCGTGGTGATTGTGATGGAAACGGCCACAGGAGAAATCAAGGCAATTTCGAATTTATCCAAAAATGCAAATTCCCTAACAGGGTATTCAGAGAGTTTTAATTACGCCATACGAGAAGCCAGGGACCCAGGTTCAGTGTTTAAATTGCCTTCCATGATGGCTATGTTAGAAGAGGCAGATTTGCCTTTGGATATGCCGGTTTCTACGGGAAATGGAAAATACCATCATTATAATGGAACCATGTCAGACTCTCATCCCATGGGAACCATCTCAGTCGCTCAGGTGATTGAAAGTTCATCTAACGTGGGTACTATGGTTCTCATGAAAAAGGTCTTTGCTTCCAAGCCGGCAAAATTTTATGATTATTTGAAAAAATACCATTTAATTGAGTCTTTGCATTTTCAAATTCAACCGAATCCTAGACCAAATTTTCCCGTTCCAGCCAAATGGGATGCTTTTCAATTACTTTGGTCGTCGGTAGGTTATTCAACTCAATATTCCCCATTGCAGTTGATTTCATTTTACAATGCCATTGCCAATAACGGCTATTGGGTTCAGCCCATCATCGTTAGTAAAGCCACTAGAGCAGACGAAGTGGTGATAGACTACCGAGCTAGTCAAGTCAGAGATCAAGCACCTTTATGTTCACCAAAAACCTTAGCAAAGATTCAAAGTATGCTAGAGGGAGTAGTGACCAAAGGAACTGCCAATAACATCAAAGGTACATCTTATGGTATTGCAGGTAAAACAGGTACAGCTCAGCGAATTATCAATGGTAGATACATACCTGGTAAATATTATACCTCATTTATTGGTTATTTCCCTGTAAAAAAACCTAAATACACCATTTTGGTGTCTATCGATAATCCGCAAGGACATGCGGAAGCTACGTATGCTCGACAAGTTACGGCACCGGTTTTTAAAGAAATTTCGGACAATATTTACCTACGTGACATGAAGTTGCACCGTAAATTGGCGGGCACCTTACCTGATTCATTAAACAAGGCTTCATTGAGCCATACGGTTCATCCTATGGACCAAACTATATTGTATTCCAATTTTGGATTACCTAAAGTAGAGGAAGATGGAAGTTGGTTGCAGTTTAAAATGGATAAGCAATTGGTGCAAAATACGCCTCTAAGTTTTCCTGCCAAAACCGTTCCCAATGTGATCGGTATGAATTTAAGAGATGCCTTATTTACCTTGGAAAATAGAGGACTTAAAGTGAAGGCTAACGGTTTAGGTACGGTGGTCAGTCAATCTGTACCAGCAGGCAGTCCTACCCGAAAAAATTTATTATTACAAATTCAACTTCAGTAGCATGGCATCAGTTCAGACCTTATTTCAATCGATACCTGTATTACAAATAAGAGGTGAAGATCAATCGGTTGAAATGCTTTGCTTTGATTCACGAAAAGCATTAGCAGGTTCTCTGTTTTTTGCCATGCGTGGTACCCAAGTGGATGGTCATCAATTCTTGTCTCAAGTGTATGAACAAGGATGTAAGGCATGGGTAGTGGAACAATTACCTGAAGAAGTTCCTTCTGATGTGATTTGTGTTCAAGTAAAGGACAGTAATGAAGCTTTGGCTTTGGCTGCAGCAGAGTTTTATGGGCATCCTTCCAAAGAATTAAAGCTAGTTGGCATTACTGGAACCAATGGTAAAACGACGAGTGTAACCCTATTATTTGAGTTATTTAGAAAATTGGGACACCGCTGTGGTTTGATTTCTACCGTGCAAAATAAGATTGAAGATCGGGTTATTCCAGCGACACATACGACACCGGATGCCTTAAGCTTACAAGCCTTATTAAGAGAAATGAAAGAGGAGGGTTGTAGTCATGTTTTCATGGAAGTTAGCTCACATGCCGTAGTACAAAAAAGGATATTTGCCGTACAGTTTTGCGGGGCTATATTTTCCAACATTACGCGAGACCACTTGGATTTTCATGAGACATTTGATGCTTATATAGCTGCTAAAAAAGGTTTTTTTGATGCATTATCAGCTACAGCATTTGCCTTGACTAACGTAGATGATAAGCGAGGAATGGTGATGTTGCAAAACACCAAAGCCAAAAAATATACCTATGGATTATTGAATGCGGCGGATTATAAAGCTAAGATTATTAGTAATGGACTGTCTGGTTTACAGCTAGAAATCAATGGGCAACATTTGCATGCTCAGTTGATTGGAACATTCAATGCCTATAATTTATTAGCTATTTATTCTACGGCCATCATTTTAGGGGAAGACCCTCTAGAGGTTTTGATTCAATTATCAAGCTTGAAAACAGCCCCAGGCCGGTTTGAACAAATGGCTGGCAGCCAACATAAAATGGCCATCGTTGATTATGCTCATACGCCTGATGCTTTAGAAAATGTCTTGAAAACCATTCAAGCGATTCGGTCAAAAAACCAAAAAATCATTACAGTAGTAGGTTGTGGAGGTAATCGTGATGCGGGAAAAAGACCTATCATGGCTGCCTTAGCGGCTAAATTTTCAGACGCATTTGTACTTACTTCAGATAATCCAAGAAAGGAAGATCCAGAATTTATCTTGGATCAAATGGAAGCAGGAGTAAGTGAAGAAGATAAAGTGAAAATGACAAGAATGGTTGATCGGAAAGAGGGAATATTTTACGCTATTCGACAATTGGCAGGTGCAGGAGATATCATTTTAGTGGCAGGGAAAGGACATGAAACTTACCAAGACATACAAGGTGTGAAATATGATTTCGATGATAAACAAGTTATTCAGGAAGCTTTTGGGGCTATGAATTAATTTGTACATCGGTATAAAATTTTGCATTTTTGTTTTTAATATCTAATCCAAATTTCAGGAATATGTTGTATTACCTTTTTGATTACCTAGACAAGCAATGGAACATTCCGGGAGCAGGGGTATTTCAATATATTTCATTTCGCGTTTTTATGGCTATCATCACCTCATTAGGGATAGCAGCTATTTGGGGTAAAGCGGTAATTTATCGTTTGCAAAGACTTCAAATTGGCGAGGAAATTCGTGATTTAGGTTTAGAAGGTCAAATGCAGAAGAAAGGTACCCCTACGATGGGAGGCTTTATTATTCTTTTGTCCCTGATTATTCCCACCTTACTGTTTGCTAAAATCACCAACGTATATATTGTACTGTTACTAACTTCTGCCATTTGGTTAGGCGCAGTGGGTTTTGCGGATGATTACATTAAAGTTTTTAAAAAGAACAAAGATGGTTTATCGGGCCGTTTTAAAATAGTGGGTCAGATTGGGCTAGGAATTATTGTAGGTTTGACCATGTATTTCAATGAGCATATCAAAGTACGGTTATTTTCAAAAGTGAGTGTATTAGCAGATGGTACGGCCTTACAGTCTTACACGGATCATAAATCATTGATGACAACGGTACCTTTTTTAAAGAATAACCAGTTTGACTACAACATGTTGTTACCAGATTTCATTCCTGATCATTATGTTTGGGTGGTCTATGTGTTGGTCGTTATTTTTATTATTACCGCTGTTTCCAATGGAGCTAATATTACAGATGGATTGGATGGATTGGCAGCAGGCACATCCGTGATTATCGGTTTGACATTGGCCATTTTGGCCTATGTGTCGGGGAATAAAGTATTCTCTCAATATTTAAATGTGATGTTTATTCCCAATTCGGGAGAGTTGGCCATTTTTTGTGCTGCTTTCGTGGGTGCTTGTATTGGATTTTTATGGTACAATGCTTACCCTGCCCAAGTTTTTATGGGAGATACAGGTAGTTTAATGTTGGGAGGAGTGATTGCTACGTTAGCCATTGTTATTCGTAAAGAGATGTTGATTCCCGTATTATGTGGAATCTTTTTGGTGGAAAATCTATCAGTCATTATTCAGGTGGCTTATTTTAAGTATACCAAACGAAAATATGGAGAAGGAAGGCGGGTCTTTTTGATGTCCCCTTTGCACCATCATTTTCAGAAGAAAAATTACCATGAGGCTAAAATTGTTATCCGCTTCTTAATTGTGGGTATTATTTTAGCTGTTATTTCACTTGTCACTTTAAAATTGCGCTAAGCGCTACCTAGTTTTGAGTCAAATTCGCCTATTCCCAAGAAACAAATCCTTTCAAGAAATTATACCATTACCGGCTTCCAAGTCGGAAAGTAATCGTGCTTTGATTATAAATGCCTTAGCAGGAGGTGCATTATCCAATGTGTCTAATTTGGCTGAAGCGAGAGATACCCAAACCATGATTCGCTTATTGGCGGAAAATGGTGAAGTGGCTGATGTATTAGATGCTGGCACGACCATGCGTTTTTTGACAGCTTATTATGCGATCAAAGGACAAAAGAAAAAAATGACGGGTACACCACGGATGTGTGAGCGGCCTATTGGTATTTTGGTCGATGCTTTAAGGGCTTTAGGAGCAGACATCACTTATCTGAATAAAGAGGGTTATCCTCCCATGCAATTGAATGGATTTAGCTATGCGGGTAATCGGAATTTATCCATTCGAGGAGATGTAAGTTCACAGTTTATTTCGGCTATTTTAATGTTGGCGCCCTTGTTGCCAGCCGGTTTGGAATTGACTATAACAGGTTCATTAGGGTCAAAACCATACGTAGAAATGACTCTGGCTCAAATGAAACATTTTGGCATTCAAGCAGAGGCAGATTGGAAAAGGGCGGTGATTAACATCCCAGCTCAACCTTATCAAGTGAATCCTTTTGCGGTGGAATCAGATTGGTCTGGAGCTAGTTATTGGTATTCCATGGTGGCTTTATCTCCCTTTGAGGATGCTTCCTTGGAGTTATTGGGCTTGAAGGAAAATTCATTGCAAGGTGATTCAGCTATTCAGCACATCATGGCTGAAATGGGCGTTAAAAGTACTTATACAGGAAGAGGTTTTTTATTGACAAAATGTGATGCTAAACCAAGTTTGGCTTGGGATTTTACCGATTGTCCAGATTTAGCACAAACCATTTGTGTGGTAGCTACAGCTAAAAATATCCATTTGACGCTAACAGGAATTGAGTCATTGAAAGTAAAAGAAACGGATCGTGTCTTTGCATTGCAACAAGAACTGCAGAAGATTGGTGGAAATTTATTGGAGGTGGAACCTTGTTTAAAATATGAATTATCAGGAGCCTTGTCCATCCCAGAGCAAGCAGTTCCTGAATTTGAAACCTACGATGATCATCGTATGGCCATGGCATTTGCTCCATTAGGTTTATTATCTGAAATCGTCATTCATGAGCCTGGTGTAGTAGCAAAATCGTATCCAAGTTTTTGGTCTCATGTGGATAAAGTAGTAGATTCCAAGGAATAAGTATATTGGATTTCTTAAGGTAGATAGCAGGATTTTATCGTTTTTCACTTAGATTTGACAACCTTTGAAAGGTTGTCAAATCTACATGTACATTCGCCAAGGGTGAAATTTCGAAATTGCTAAATCAACAATCCAATGAAAAAAATTCTACTTATCCTATTGTGGGCGGTTCAGCCTATTTTAGCTCAAAAAACCATCATTCATTGCGGTAATTTAATTGATGTGAAAACATTGAAGGTCTTACCCAATATGTCGATTACAGTCCAAGGGAAAAAGATTGTTAGTGTATCATCAGGTTTTATCAATCCAGAAAAAGGGGATAAGGTAATCGATTTAAAAAGTAAAACTGTGATGCCAGGCTTAATTGACATGCACGTTCATTTACGTAGTGAAACCAATCCCAATGCTTATTTGGATCGCTTTGTGAAAAATCCCGCAGATCAAGCATATCAAGCTTTGGTCTTTGGTAAGAAAAATTTGATGGCAGGATTTACCACCGTAAGGGATTTGGGTGGATTGGTCAGCATTAATTTAAGGAATGCCATCAACAATGGCTTGGTAGAAGGACCGAGGATTTTTGCTGCCGGGGTTGCTATTTCCACCACCGGTGGACACATGGATGGAACTAATGGGGTAAACCAATATTATACTAAAGACTTGGGTCCAGAGGAAGGTATTATAAATGGAGTCGATGATGCCCGTAAAGCCGTTAGACAACGCTATAAAGAAGGTTCCGATGTCATTAAAATTGCTTCTACAGGTGGGGTATTGAGTTATGCCAAAGATGGAATGGGTGCTCAGTTTACCGTGGAAGAGGTACAAGCCATTGTACAAACGGCCAAGGATTATGGATTTAAAGTAGCAGCACATGCCCATGGTGCAGATGGAATTAAACGTGCCGTTTTAGGAGGTGTTAGCTCCATTGAACATGGAACCTACATGACGGAAGAGATTATGGAATTGATGAAGAAACATGGAACCTATTATGTACCTACCGTCATTGCGGGGAGATCTACGGCTGACTCAGCTAAAATCCCCAATTATTATCCAGAAATGGTTCGTTTAAAAGCATTAGCCATTGGCCCCATGATTCAGTCTACCTTTGCTAAGGCGTATAAAGCAGGTGTTAAAATTGCCTTTGGAACAGATGCTGGCGTATTTGGTCACGGCAAAAATGCTCGAGAATTTGAGTTGATGCACGAAGCAGGTATGCCTGCATTGGAAACGATACAGTCTGCCACAGTACATGCTGCAGATTTGTTGGGTCAAAGTGACATGCTAGGATCTATTGAACCAGGCAAATGGGCAGACATCATTGCCGTTGAAGGAAATCCAGCGGAAACCATCCAGTCGATGAGTCGAGTGAAATTTGTAATGAAAGAAGGTAAGGTGTACAAAAACGAATAAACCACCCAGCATGGGCGGACTATTCAAGTTGGCCCATGCTTAACGTAAAGCTGGAACTTGTTTCTTTAGTAATTCAAATCCACCAAAGAAAATACCAGAAAATAAGAATTGGCTCAGCAAACTGTTTTTCAAGAAAGGTAATCCCATCGCGTAGCATTGCATTAATCCATTCCAATCTTTTGTGTACACTAATTCGTCGCCAACTACTGCCGTACCTAGGCTAGGCAAGTTCAACCAAACTGCAAAATTAGAAAGTAAGAAGAAGCCAATAACGGCTGCTAAATTGGATGCAAGGAAGTTTAATGCGGTGATTTTGTTTTTCAACATGTAAGAACCCAACAAAGAAATACCTACAAAAAGCGACATATGGATAGGTGCGAAACCGAATGAAAACCCTTCGTAATATTGTGGATAAACTAGATTATTTAAAACCAAATTGGCCATCCAAATACTTAAAATAGTCCAAGAGATGGATTGTGATTTTGTACTAAAGTAGGCCCCAGCAAATAAGGCCATCGATGTAATGGGAGAAAAATTAGCCCACGCTGGTCCAGCCAATATTAAAAGTCGGCTTGCAACAGCTAACAATAAAATGCAAATTAGGGTAAGCGTTCTTTTCGACATTATCGTAAAATTTGAAAGAATCTATTTTGGACTAGGAAAATAATTTCCAAAGGTAAAACAAAAGCCGTAATTTTATCCATTCGAATGGAATTTATGTATCAAGACTTGCCAAAAATTGGATTATTAGGAGGAGGACAGTTAGGGCGCATGCTTTTACAAGCAGGTATCGATTTGGATTTTCAGATTTCCTGTCTCGATCCAGATCCCGAAGCACCTTGCCATCGTTTGGCTCATGAATTTACCCAAGGGTCTTTTCAAGATTTTGATACAGTTTATCAATTTGGTCAATCCCAAGATTTGATCAGCATTGAGATTGAGCATGTCAATATAGATGCCCTAGAGAAATTAGCATCTGAAGGGAAACAGGTTTATCCTCAACCACATTTGCTTCGAATGATTCAGGATAAAAGAACTCAAAAGCAGTTTTTTCAGCAATATGGATTTCCTACGGCCGACTTCCGATTAATTGAGTCGCGAGAAGAAATAAATCAGCATCTTGATTTTTTACCAGCTTATCAAAAGTTGGGAAAAGGAGGTTACGATGGCAAAGGCGTTCAATTGATTGCAGATGCAACTCAAATAGCTGAAGGTTTTGATGCCCCCGGACTATTAGAAAAGGCAGTTGATTTTGAAAAAGAACTAGCTGTTATCGTTGCTAGAAATATACATGGAGAAGTAAAAGCCTTTCCAGCAGTTGAAATGGTTTTTCATCCTGTACAGAATTTAGTCGAGTTTTTGATTTCAC
Organism: Aquirufa aurantiipilula; assembly: GCF_019923745.1. Taxonomy (GTDB): domain Bacteria; phylum Bacteroidota; class Bacteroidia; order Cytophagales; family Spirosomataceae; genus Aquirufa; species Aquirufa aurantiipilula. The sequence goes on along the minus strand of NZ_JAANOG010000003.1, from coordinate 184,243 downwards.
CTGCAGCTATTTCTGAAGAAATCGAAGCACAAGCGGTAGATATCGCTACTCGATTGATAGAAGAAATGAAAATGGTAGGTCTTTTGGCCGTAGAAATGTTTTTGACCAAAGACGGTCAGGTATTAATCAATGAAATTGCCCCTCGACCACATAATTCGGGTCATCAAACGATACGAGCTAATGCTACTTCTCAATATGAGCAGCATTTGCGAGCCATCGCTGGATTACCTTTAGGTGATACGTCTACCACTGTTTTTGCCGGTATGCTAAATCTATTAGGTGAGGCAGGTTATACAGGTAAGGTTAAATATGAAGGATTGGCTGAAGCCTTAGCTATTCCAGGAGTTTTCCCTTTTTTGTATGGTAAAAAAATAACCAAACCATTTCGTAAAATGGGGCATGTGAGTATCATAGGCGAGAGTCGGGAAGAAGTAGAGGAAAAAGCCAATCAAGTGAAAAAAATCATTCGTGTTATTAGTTAAGCAGCAATAGATATGGTAGGAATCATCATGGGAAGTAGTTCAGATCTTTCGGTTATGCAAGATGCAATCGAAATCTGCAAGGAATTTGGAGTAGCTTATGAAGTAGATATTGTATCTGCGCATCGTACTCCAGTAAAAATGCTTCAATATGCACAAACGGCTAAAGAGCGAGGAGTTAAGGTAATTATCGCTGGTGCAGGAGGTGCAGCACATCTACCAGGTATGGTTGCCTCGGCTACCATTTTGCCAGTAATCGGTGTACCTGTGAAATCATCTAATTCAATCGATGGATGGGATTCTGTTTTGTCAATATTGCAAATGCCCAATGGTGTTCCAGTAGCAACCGTGGCCTTGAATGCTTCCAAAAATGCCGGGATATTAGCCGTTCAAATGTTAGCTATTTCAGATGAAGACTTATCCCAAAAATTGCTAACATACAAGCAAGATTTAATTGAGAAAGTGGCTGAAATGAGCCAAAAAACAAAATCCAATTTGTCATAATTCATGAAAAATCCTTTTTCATTCCTTAAAGATAGTTCTACTGCCAGGCTCCCCTTCATTACTTTGCTGATCTTATTGGTCACTTTGTTGGGTTTACTTTTGGTGGGTTATGAACATTTTTTGAGTCCCAAGTCAGAAGAATTGGTGAAAGCTGAAAAGCTAAAAATGGAAGAGGATGAAACGCTGTTGGATGACCCAACTCCCATTATCATTGATTCCACAGAAGATTCGGATCCTACAATAGGGGCTAGTAATCAAGGAGATTCGGCAGTTACAGCTCAGCAAGAATTGGAGGCTCAGAAAAAGGAAGCCGAGGCAGAAAAAGTCCCAGAAACAGAAGCCCTAAAGAATGTTGGAGGTAAGAATCATGCCTATACGGTTGAAAAAGGGGAAACATTTTTTGGAATAGCCAACCGTTTTGGGCTTAAACCAGATCAATTAAAGGCCTTAAATCCGGGAGTTGACCCCAATGGAATTAAAGTAGGAGTAACTCGATTGAACGTTAAAATCCAAACCATTCACACGGTTGGTCCAGGTGATGTACTTCGTGTAGTAGCGGCAAAATACGGTGTTTCCAAAAAGTCACTGATGGAAGTTAACCATAAAGATCAAGACATTACTTTACGCGGTGAACAGCTAATTATTCCTTTACATTAATTAATTTTCATGCGTAAAGCGCTAATTCTCGTATTTCTGAGTGTTATTTCTTGCGCATCCTATTCGCAATCTGTTGTAAGAACTTGTCAAGTAAGTCGATTGGATAGCCTTCAATGGAAGGATTTGGTTTGGATGTTTGCCCAGCAAGATAGCCTGACAGAACTAGAACCACATCAAAGTTTAACGCTTATACTTGAAGATAGTCAAGGTCTTAGAACAGAAAAGACTTTTCAGTCGGATAGTACTTTTCGAATGAATGAATCGGTGGATGAATATTTAGCCCAACGTATTCTGATTGATAAACCCGACCTTACGGCATTTTGGGCATTGGAATTGGAAGACGATATCCGCTTATTTAAATCATTAAAGGATAGTTTGCAGGCAAAATTCAAATTTAGGCATTATGCCATGCGCTATTCCTCAGAGACACGCTCCTTGAAACAGCAATTATCCCTGCAAAAGCGTGGTCGATCTAAGATAGCCTTGTCCATGCACAATTTTAGTTTAGCTGCCGATGTAGCCATCTACCGAAAAAAGCGCTATTTGAAAAGAGGTTTGATGTACGACAAAATGGGGGCCATTGCCAAAGATCAAGGTCTTTTTTGGGGAGGTGATTTTGTTGGATTTCCTGACCTAGGCCATATTCAGGCTTTTAAAAATTCAGCAGAATTACTTCGTCAACATCCTAATTTGGCATTTGAATTCGAGCATTTTAAAAGTAATTATGAACAGATTTATGTTCAAAAGGCTCAAATAGGCCGAGAAGATTTAGTTCAAGATACCCGAGATTTATTGGAAGCTATGAATGAATTTCGTTTAGGTCAGCCTTGTCTTTGTGATAAAGCTCAACCCATTCCTATTAGTGCGCAATTTTGGATGAATAGCTATCAACAAAATCCCAAACCCAGAATTCACGTGAATTTAAAGGATCAATGGGCCTATGTGCAGCGCGGGAGTAATGGATATTTTTTTCCTTTGGGTATTTGGCAGCGATAAGCTAAAATGTGAAAGAATAGCCACGTAGAAAATCGGCTATTTTCATGCGCTTTTTACCTTCCATTTGCCATTCCAAAATCTGAATGTAGCCATCGGAGCAGCCTACGCGCAAAAATGTCTTTTGATCTGAATCCCAAACACCAATTCCTAAATCAGGGATAATTTCTGGGTGAAATGCGATCTGAATTAGTTTGCAATTCTTTCCTTGAAACTGGGTATGTGATCCAGGAAATGGATGCATGCCACGCACCAAATTAACGATTTCTTGTCCTTTTTTAGACCAATGTACTTCACCTGTTGCTCGATGTAATTTGGGAGCAGGCTTCATATCGCCAGTCAGGATTTGAGGTTTGGGCTGATAATTATTTTCCTGAATAGCTTTAGCTGTTTTTACGACGAGCTTAGCTCCTTTTTTCATCAAACGCTCGTAAAGTTCGCCAGTGGTATCAGTGGAGGAAATCGCTTCCTTTTCTTGAAACAATAAATCACCGGTGTCTATTTCATGTTGCAAGAAAAAGGTAGTAACCCCGGTTTCGGTTTCTCCATTTATAACTGCCCAGTGAATAGGAGCAGCCCCTCGATAATTAGGTAAAAGAGAAGCATGTAGGTTGAAAGTGCCTAAAGGGGGCATATTCCAAACAGCTTCAGGTAGCATACGAAATGCTACAATAACCTGTAGGTCAGCTTGGTATGATTTTAGCTCTTCTAGAAATTCAGGGTCCTTTAATTTGAGCGGTTGTAAGACAGGTAAATTTTTACTTTCTGCAAATATTTTTACGGGAGAAGCTTGAATTTGCTGGCCTCTTCCTGCGGGTTTATCGGGAGCTGTTACCACGGCTACCACCGAAAAATTAGCCTCAATTAAAGCTTCTAGGCTTGCAACCGCAAAATCAGGAGTACCAAAAAATACAATGCGCATAAGTAAATGATCAATAATTCGGATATTCGAAATGATTTGGGAATCTCTCAGCTTTTTAATTACCTTTGCAGGGCAAAATAAACCGAATTACGTGTTATTTATAAAATATTTATTTTAGGAACGAATCCGAAGCAAAACTACGAATAAATTAAGTAGAACGGTCGGAGGCCGTTCTATTTTGTTTTTATCACCCTGTATAATTAATAAAGCATATGGCAAAGTTACAATATTACACCGCAGAGGCCCTAGACAAGTTAAAGGCTGAATTGCATCACCTAAAGATTCAAGGTAGATCGGATATGGCTAAGCAAATTGCTGAAGCGCGTGATAAAGGTGATTTAAGTGAAAATGCTGAATACGATGCCGCAAAAGATGCTCAAGGACTTTTAGAGTTAAAAATTTCTAAAATGGAAGAGATTGTTGCCAATGCGCGTGTGCTTGATGAATCGACCATTGATTTATCCAAGGTGTCAATCTATTCGATAGTTCAAATTAAAAATACAAAATCAGGTGCTGTGGTAACTTATACCATTGTATCTGAAGAGGAAGCAGATTTGAGAGCCGGTAAAATTTCCGCATCATCACCATTTGGAAAAGGTTTGTTAGGAAAAAAAGTGGGAGATTTAGCCGAGATTCAAGCACCAGCAGGTAAATTGGAATTCGAAATTATTTCAATTACCCGTTAATATAATCACATTCAAAACTTGAAATCCCAATCAATCGATTGGGATTTTTTGTATTTTAGAGGATATGAATATTCATTTTGCCCACCCCATGTATTTATGGGCCTTATTGGGATTAATCATACCGCTTTGGATGCATTTTTACCATAGAAAGGCAGCCAAGGTTTTATATTATTCGGATTTAAGTTGGTTAGAAAAGATTCACCAAGAAGGAAAAGGTTTAAAACAAATTCAGAAAATCTGGCTATTGTTGGCTCGTTTGATAAGTTTGTTTTTTTTGATTTTAGGTTTTGCCAATCCACTAGGACCGATCTCGTTCAATAGGTCTTCAAAGTCTAATTTAATCCTTTATATAGATAATAGTCCGACTCAAGTTTTAGCCGCTAGAAAGTCATTTTTAGCTAAATCTAGCAGTTTGCCGACTAGTCCAAATGGTCAAGCTCATGTATTTTTCAATGATTTTGAAAGTCAAGATTTTGAACCTAAACCATGGCCTAAAATTAAGGAACAATGGAACCAAAGAGGACCTGGTTTGGAGCCAGTAAAGGCATTGAACCTAGTAAAACATGCTCAGCAAATAGCGGAGGAGAATCAGCAAGAACCAATGCTTTATTGGTTTTCCGATTTTCCTAAGAACAAAGCTTTACCCATTTTCCCCAATCAGGGGAGTTATATTTTACAACCTTTCGCTGCCCTACATTCGGATAATGTTTTCGTCGATAGTGTTTATTTGTCCAATAAATTCATTCGCCCTAATACCAGTTATGACCTTATAGTTCGCATGAAAAATGGTGGAACTAAAACGGCGAATAAAAGACAAGTTTCTCTCTATTTGAATGATTTCATGATGGCGACCCAGTCTGTCAACTTGGAACCATCGGCTTCTACGGAACTTAAGTTTTCATTTTCTTTGGCTAAATCGGGGGTATACAAGGCAAAATTGATGTCGGATGATCCCGTGGCTTTTGATAATAGTTTTTATTTTTTGTTGCAAAGCTCTGCCCCACGCAAAATTTATGTGGTAGGGAATGCTCAAAATTTAGAGAAGGTATTTGAGAAAGAAGAGTTTTTTGAATTCAAATCCATTCAGGCTTCGGAAATATTACCAGGGCATTTGCCAGAGGATGCTTTTGTGTGTTTGGTGGGTATTGAAAATAGGACAGCTACGGATTGGAAAGCATTGAATACCTGGGTCAGCCAAGGGCATTCTTTAGCAATAATTCCCAATCAGGTGCCTAATGATGCTATTCTGCAAGATTTAAATCGTTTTTTATCGGGTACTGGTAAGCAGATTGCTCAAACTTCCACTTCGGAATTACCTGTTCAACAAGTATCATCAAGTCAATCGTTTTTTCAAGCGATTTTAGCCAAAAAATCCTTGGATAAGGCCTCTAAATTATGGACATCTAAGCCTTTATGGGAATGGAATCCAGGAAAGGGAACACTCATTTCCTGGATGAACGCTAAACCATTTTTAGAGAAAATAAGTGTAGGTCAAGGAAGCGTATTTTTGTTTTCTTCCCAGGTATTATCACCTCAAGATGGATTTAATCGGCATGGCTTATTTTTGCCCGTTTGGCATGAAATGGTTTTATCTAGTGGCCTAAGTCCTGTATTGCATCAACGTATAAATTCTAAAGGAATAGAAATTAAAGCAAGTGCTGATTTTGTATTTCAATCTGTAGAGAAAAGCTTGTTGTATTGGCAGAAACAAGGGAAATCCTATATTCCTGAACAAAATTGGTTGGGGAAATCTTGGATATGTCGCATTCCACAGGCAATGATGCAAGATCTTAGGTCGGGGGCAAATGGTTTTATTGATGCCCAAGTGGGAGGAAAAACCATGGCTACTTTCGCCTTAAATTATCCCAAAGAATTTAGTGAATTGGCGACCTATTCGAAGAAGGAATTGGAAGAGTATTATGCTGGTCAAAAGCAAGTAAGCATTAGTCAAGATCTCCCAGATGGCCTTGGAGAGGATAATCCGCAGACGAGCTGGGCAATGCATTGTTTTGCTTTAGCTTTATTTTTCTTTTTCGTAGAAATGGCCTTAGTGCTGTGGAATAGCCGTTCTTCAAGAACGGGCTCCGTAAATCGCTGAACCCACACGTACCATGGTAGAGCCTAAATGGGCTGCTAAGAGGTAATCTCCTGACATACCCATGGATAATTCTTTCCATTCCACCAAGCCCGTTTCATAGCCTGTCTGCTTGGTTTGAAGGTCAATAAATATATCATGTAATGTTTGAAATTCAGCAGCTACTTGGGCTTCATTGTCAGTAAAACTAGCCATCCCCATCAAACCCAATATTTTGATATGGCTTAATTCCGCAAATTCAGGACTAGCCAATATGGTCAATAATTCCTCTTTATCTAGTCCAAACTTGCTTTCCTCTTGAGCAATATACATTTGAAAAAGACAAGGAATACAGCGTCCATGCTTTTTTCCTTGCGTATCAATCTCTTTTAAAAGGCGAAAAGAATCAACGGAATGAATCAAATGAACGAATGGGGCAATATATTTTACTTTATTCGTTTGTAAGTGACCTATTTGATGCCAACGGATATCGGTAGGTAATTGACTTTGCTTTTCCACCATTTCTTGAACACGATTTTCCCCAAAATCGAGTATTCCAGCATCATAAGTGGCTCTCAGCTCATCGATGCTACGGGTTTTGGTTACTGCAATGAGTTTCGCAGAACTAGATTTCAATTGGGCTTGAATGTCTGAAATATGTTGTGCGATGGACATGATGGAAATTTGTGAAAGATTGAATGAAGAAAAAAATAAAAGTAAAATTAATTTATTATTTTTGATTCTAGGAGTTTGATATTCATCAACTCTTACCAGAAAAATTTGAACATGGAGTCAAATACTATGAGTTCCAAGGAAAAGAGTCAGCAGCGAATTATTGGAGTGCTTTCTTTGCTTCTTCTTTTAATGAGCGGGCTTTGGGTGTGTGAGCATTATCAAATTCAGCTTTTTTCTTTAGGTAAAACAGAAGAAAAGTTTGCAGAAAGTGCTAGTGAACAGCTGGATTCAATTTCCAAGCAATTGCAATTGCGCATGGTTCAAATCAAGAAATTAGGTGGTCGAGTGAGTGAGTTAGAAATAGCTCGGGAACAAATATTGGGGGATAAGAAGGAATTGGCAGAAAATCCTAAAATGAATGAAGCAGATTTTAAGCAGAAATTGGCCTATTATTTGCGTTTATTGGGATTGAAAGACCAAGAAATCAAGAAATTAAGAAGAGAGAATACCTTTTTATTAGCGCGAAATGATTCTTTGAGTCGAGAGGCTAAATTATTACAGGATGGATTATCCAATGTTCAGAAAGCTTTAAAGGATTCTTCAGAGACATTTGGTTTGAAGCAAAGAGAGTTGAATGAGCGTTCACGGATTTTGGAAGTTAGAAATCAAGAATTGGTAGAAAAGGTTTCTGTGGCAGCAGCCATGCGAGCAGAAGGGGTAAATGTTTACGCCATTTCTTCTAGAGGAAAGGAAGTGGGGATACATAAATCCAAGAAAATTGACAAGATTCGAGTGATTTTCCATTTACAAGAGAATCCTTTAGCCTCAAAAGAAGTTAAGACCATTTATTTGCGGATCATAGAACCAACGGGTCAAACCTTATCGGATTATTCTTTGGGTTCAGGTAGTTTTACTTTCAAAGGGAAAGAGCTTTCCTATACTGCCAAGCAACGTATTTTTTATGAAAATAATCACCAGTCGGTAGAATTCATTTATGCCCGGTCTGTTCCTTACAGAGAGGGGAAGCATGAAATTGAGCTCTATGCGGAAGGTTTCTTAATTGGACTCGGTTCTTTCGAAGTTCGCTAATCAATTTTTTCATACAAGTTTTTGATTGTGAAGTATTTTTGATACTTTTGCAGTCCAATTTTAATTTTTTACTAACAACAATTTTTTATGGAATTAAAAAACTATGAGACGGTGTTCATTTTAACTCCCGTTTTGTCTGAGCAACAGACAAAGGACGCCGTTGAAAAATTCAAGAAAGTGTTGGTAGATAACGGTGCACAAATCGTTCACGAAGATGCATGGGGCTTACGTAAGTTAGCTTATCCAATCCAGAACAAGCACACAGGTTATTACCAGATTTTTGAATTTTTAGCGGCACCAGCATTAATTGCTAAGCTTGAACTTGAATACAAGCGTGATGAGAAGGTTATTCGCTTCTTAACATTAGCCTTAGACAAGCACGCAGTTGCGTATAATGAGAAAAAGAGAAAAGGTTTAGTAGGTAGAAAACCAGAAAAAACAGAAGCATAAGATGACACTTGTAAACGAACCTGTAGATAAAAATAGTAATCGTAAAAAATATTGCCGATTTAAGAAATCGGGTATTAAATACATTGATTTTAAAAATCCAGATTACTTATTAAAGTTAGTGAACGAGCAAGGAAAAATCTTGCCTCGTCGTATTACTGGTACTTCGTTGAAATTTCAACGTAAAGTTGCGCAAGCAGTAAAAAGATCTCGTCACTTGGCCTTAATGCCATATGTAGCTGACGGTTTAAAATAGACCAGGTACATCCTAATAACATTTGATTTTATACAAAAATGGAAATAATATTAAAAACGGATATTGCTGGATTAGGCTACAAGAACGATGTCGTGGTTGTGAAACCAGGTTATGGTCGTAACTACCTAATTCCACAAGGTTTTGCTATGATGGCAACACCGTCCAACCGCAAAGTCTTGGCTGAAAATATCAAGCAAGCGGCACACAAAGTGGAAAAAATTCGTCAAGATGCTGCTGATTTAGCTGCTGCTATTGGTGACATGAATTTAACGATTGTTGCCAAAACAGGTGATAGCGGTAAAATCTTTGGTCGCGTAACTAGTCTTCAAATCTCAGAAATGTTGAAAGAAAAAGGATTCGATGTAGATCGTAAGAAAATCTCATTCGATAGCGAAGTAAAAACCATCGGTGATTACGCAGCTACTTTGGATTTACATAAAGAAGTGAAGCATAAAGTAACTTTCTCGGTTGTTTCTGAATAAGAAATAAAGAGAAATTAGTGGAAAGTCGTATCAGATACAATCTGGTACGACTTTCTTGTTTTATGAGGGTGCAAATTTTGGAATATATCCCTAAATTAGTAATCTAATATTCCCTTATGAAGAAAAGTCTACTGATCTTAGTTATTGGCCTATTCGTTCAAGCTGCTCAAGCGCAAGTCAGTATTTCTTATCCTTATTTCCGACAAGTCTTTCAGCGAAATAATAATAATGAAGCGACATTTTCCGTTTTGGGAAATTATTCAGGCAACATTGATTATGTTCAGGCTAAATTAGTTCCTATACAAGTAGGGCAGGGGCAAATGCTTGATTGGTTTACCTTAGACTTAAAACCTAAAGGAGGTATTTACCAAGGAAATATTGTAGCCAAAGGTGGTTGGTATCAATTGCAAATAAGAACCGTCTTGAATCAACAGGTAAAGGACAGTACAAGTTTAGGACGTGTGGGGGTAGGTGAAAATTTTATCATTTCAGGCCAATCCAATGCCGAAGGGACTTTCCGTAAGCCAAATGACACCCAAGCTATAGATGATCGGGTAATTGCCGCCAATTTTTATAATTTTTTCAAAGAGTATAATCCAAGTCCCAATAATAAGTACATAGGAGAGCATAATTTGGATTTTCCAATGACGGAATTCCGGAAGATTGATTCAACTGTAACGATTGGCCCCATGGGACTATCCAATTTTTATTGGCCTATTTTAGGCGACTCATTGGTAAAGAAATACAATGTCCCAGTGTGTTTTTACAACACAGCTTGGGTGGGTACAGGAATTAAAAACTGGGCCGAATCTTCAAGGGGTGTTCAAACGGCTAACCAATGGGCCCCCAGTGTCTATTATCCCAAGGGATTTCCCTATGCTAATTTGAAAAGAACTGTGGAAATTTACGGCCAAAAGAATGGCGTTAGAGCCATACTTTGGCATCAAGGGGAAAATGATGCTTACCATAAAACCCCAGCAGCCGATTATAAAAATTATTTCATTGAATTAATTAATAATTTAAGAAAGCATACCGGCTTGGATGTGCCTTGGTTGATATCAGAAGCTACTTCCGTGTCAGTTCAATTGTCTGATGGTACTTGTACACCTACTATTTGGGATGCAGGTATTTTACAAGTTCAAAAGGATATGGTTACTTCCAGTGGTATTCCATTTTTATACTCCGGCCCCAATACCGAAAACGTAGAAATTCCGCGAAAATCTGATTGTATTCATTTTTCTAGAGGAGCTTATGTAACCTTAGCCGATTTGTGGTTTCAAAAAATATCCAGTCAGTTGGACGCCATTAAATTTCCCATATCGTCTAAATCTATGCCAAGTATTCAAGTGGCCTGTGGTCCCAATAATGAATTATCGCTGGATCTAACAACTTCTTATAAAAAGGTCAATTGGTTGAATACTTCCTCTGTGATTGTGGGGAATCTCTTGAAAAAGCAATTGTTGCCTTCTGGTACTTATTCAGCTACCTTGGAAGATGATTTGGGTAATCAGTTTAGTATTCCTAGTTTATCGTTTAGAGCTTTGTCTCAGCCTTCTAAACCGAGTATTCAAGTGCTTGGAGATACACTATTTTGTGAAGGCAAATCCGTTGAATTAAGGGTACAAGGTTCAAGCTCAAGTTTTACCTGGTCAAATGGTATTCAAGCAAATAGCTTAGTCGTAAAGAATTCAGGATTTTATCAAGTTAAAGCCTATGATGGAGATGGTTGTAGTTCCGAATATTCCAGCAAAGTTCAAGTTCAATCCAAGCCATTGCCAATAGCTACTATTGGTTTATTGGGTTCTTACATGTTGAAGGCAACTAGTACGGATTTGGATGCCAATTTGGGTTATTCTTGGGAAAAAAATGGAAGCCTTTTGGCAGAAAAATCAGGATTATTGCGACTGAAGTCTTCTGGGAAATATAGCCTTCAATTGGCTAAAAAATATAGTAATACCTTGACTTGTGTAAGTCCTAAGGTTGAATTCGATTATACCTTGCCGTCAGACGGAGGCCTTTCTGTATTCCCAAATCCAGCTATAGATAACATTAGCATCGAAAGTATAGCCACTTTAGCAGGAGCGGAATATTATTTATACACGATTGATGGGCGCTTAGCTTTACAAGGCAAAATCAGCCAGGATGGTGTCTATTCCATGAACTTGACGGGCATTCATTCAGGTAAATATCAATTGGTCTTAAAATCAGAAGGGCTGGTATTTACCAAAGGCCTGATTGTGGTTAAGTAATTTAATTGCTTCATAAAAAAAAGCCCCTCGAAATATCGAAGGGCTTTTGATTTGTCTTAAGCTAGCAGAATTATTTTCCTAAAGCCGCTTTTAAATTTTCATCTAAAGCAGTTAAGAATTCTTCTGTGTATAAGTAGTGTTCGCCATGTTGAACTTTGTTTCCATGGATACAAACCGCTAAATCTTTCGTCATTTTTCCAGACTCAACTGTTTCAACGCACACTTTTTCTAAAGTTTGGCAGAAATTAATCAAGGCTTGATTGTTATCCAATTTACCGCGGAATTCTAAACCACGAGTCCAAGCAAAGATCGATGCGATTGGGTTAGTAGAAGTTGGTTTTCCAGCTTGGTGATCACGATAGTGACGAGTCACTGTTCCGTGAGCAGCTTCTGCTTCCATGACTTTACCATCTGGAGTAATCAAAACAGAGGTCATTAATCCTAATGAACCAAAACCTTGAGCAACTGTGTCCGACTGAACGTCGCCATCGTAGTTTTTACATGCCCAAACAAAATTACCATTCCATTTTAAAGCAGAAGCTACCATGTCATCAATAAGACGGTGCTCGTATACGATACCTTTGGCATCGAATTGTGCTTTGTAATCTGCTTGGAAGATTTCTTCGAAGATATCTTTGAAACGGCCATCGTATTTTTTCAAAATGGTGTTTTTCGTAGATAAATATAGAGGCCATCCTTTGCTCAAAGCCATATTAAAGCATGAGTGTGCAAATCCACGGATAGACTCATCTGTATTGTACATAGTTAATGCTACACCATCACCTTTAAAGTTGTATACTTCAAAAGTCTGTGCATCACCGCCATCTTCTGGAGTGAATGTTACTGTTAATTTACCTTTTCCTTTGGTTACAAAGTCAGTTGCACGGTATTGATCTCCAAAAGCGTGACGACCAATCATGATAGGAGCAGTCCAGTTAGGTACTAAACGAGGTACGTTAGCACAAACGATAGGCTCTCTAAATACAGTTCCATCCAAGATATTGCGGATAGTACCATTTGGCGACTTCCACATTTGTTTTAAATCAAATTCCGTTACACGAGCTTCATCTGGAGTGATGGTCGCACATTTGATACCTACACCATATTTCTTGATTGCCTCAGCAGCCTCAATCGTTACTTGGTCATTGGTTTCATCACGGTATTCTACACCTAAGTCATAGTATTTAATATCTACATCTAAATAAGGTAAGATCAATTTATCCTTGATGAATTTCCAAATGATTCGGGTCATTTCATCGCCGTCCAATTCTACGACAGGGTTAGCTACTTTAATTTTTTCCATTGTTTAATACAAGTAAATGATGAGTACTTTCACAAAATTACCAGACCACGTCTTGATAATCCTGCAAAGGTAAAGACTAAATCTTTTTTACTCCATTATTTCAGCCTAAATTTGAAGAATTTACGAATAAATTTTTCATGGAGACGATTATTAAAATTGCGTGTAAGGATGAGAAGGGTTTGGTCCATAAAATCACGGGCATCTTATTCGAACAATTGGTCAATGTAACTCAAACCAATGAGTTTGTAGATGAGGAGTCGGATCGTTTTTTCATGCGTATTTCTTTTACGGGACCTTGTGATTTAAACTTGGTTCAAAACCAATTGCTTGCTTTGTTACCTGAACAAGCTGAAGTTGAAATAATTCCGCCCAAGCAAAAGCGGGTGCTTATTTTAGTGACCAAAGAACACCATTGTTTAGGGGAATTATTGATCAAGTATCAATACCAAGATCTGAATTTTAAAGTGGAAGCCGTCATTGGAAATCATGATGATTTAGGTTCATTATGCCAACAATTTCATGTACCATTTCATTGTATATCAGCCGAAGGTTTGGATAGGGAGGCACATGAAGTATTGTTGAATCAGCAAATTGCTCATTACCAACCTGATTTGATAGTTTTGGCCAAATACATGCGCATTTTAACTCCTCAGTTTTCGTTGAAGTATATCGGGAAACTGATTAACATTCATCATTCCTTTTTACCCGCTTTTATTGGGGCTCGACCATACCAACAGGCATTTAATCGAGGTGTGAAGATCATTGGAGCAACTGCCCATTTTGTGACGGATGATTTAGATGAGGGCCCAATTATTTGCCAGGAAATTGTCCCTGTAAATCATACTTATTCGGCCAAGGATATGTCCAAGGCAGGGAAAGATGTAGAAAAAATTGTCTTAGCCAAGGCTTTGCGTTTAGTTTTGGAAGACAGAGTGTTTATTCATCAAAACAAGACTATACTTTTTGAATAATTTTTGCTTGAAAAAGCGTAAATTGCATTCCCTTTTTTTAATCGATTCAAAATTATGTTTGAGAATTTAAGTTCGAAGTTAAACTCTGCCATGCGTACCCTAAAGGGGAATGGTCGAATTACGGATGTTAATGTAGCGGCAACAGTTAAGGAAATTAGAAGAGCCTTGATGGATGCCGACGTGAACTATAAAGTTGCCAAGGAAATTACTGATCGAATTAAAGAGCAGGCTTTGGGGCAAAAGATTTTGATTTCGGTAGAACCGGGTCAATTGTTGGTGAAGATTGTGCACGAGGAGTTGACTCAATTGATGGGTGGGCAAAAACAAGAAATCAATCTAAAGGGTGATCCTTCAGTAGTATTGATTGCTGGTCTTCAAGGTTCAGGAAAAACGACTTTCTCTGGAAAATTAGCACAATACATTAAAAAAGGAGGTCGTCAAGTTTTATTAGTTGCCTGTGATATTTACCGTCCTGCGGCGATTGATCAATTGAAAGTGTTGGGTGAGCAGGTTGGGGTTGAGGTATATGCAGAACCTGAGAATAAAAATGCTGTTAGCATCGCAGAGAATGCTTTGTCATATGCCCGTAAGATGGGTAAGAAAGTCGTGATAGTAGATACCGCCGGTCGTTTGGCCGTGGATGAAGCCATGATGAATGAAATTGCAGCGGTAAAAGCAGCGATTAAGCCAACGGAGATTTTGTTTGTGGTAGATTCCATGACGGGTCAAGATGCGGTCAATACAGCTAAAACCTTCAATGATCGTTTGGATTTTGATGGGGTAGTGTTGACCAAATTGGATGGTGATTCCCGAGGTGGTGCGGCCTTGTCTATTCGTCAAGTCGTAGAAAAGCCAATCAAGTTTATCTCTACCGGAGAAAAGATGGAAGCCTTGGATCAGTTTTATCCTGATCGTATGGCTAACCGTATTTTGGGTATGGGTGACGTACTTTCCTTGGTAGAAAGAGCACAGCAGGCATTTGATGAGGATGAAGCTGCTCGATTGAACAAGAAGATTCGTCAAAATAATTTCTCGTTTGAAGATTTTTATGCGCAGTTGCAACAAATCAAGAAGATGGGAAATATCAAGGATTTGATGGGCATGGTACCGGGCATGGGACAAGCAGTGAAGGATGTCGATATTTCCAATGATTCATTCAAGCCTATTGAAGCTATTATTCAATCCATGACTTTGAAAGAGCGTCAAAACCCAGATATTTTGAACCCTTCACGTAAAAATCGTATTGCGGTGGGTTCAGGAACTTCGATTCAACAAGTGAATAATCTGTTGAAGCAATTTGAAGATATGCGTAAGATGATGCGTATGATGAACAAGGTGCAGGATGGCAAGATGAAAATGCCGAATATGGCTAATATGATGAAGCGTTAAGCTTTACTATGATGATATAGAGAAAGGGAGCTTAGGCTCCCTTTTTTGTTGGTTTATCTTGAAGGTGGATTAGTTTCTTTGATTTCGACAAGATGTGTTAATGCATCCAACATGTAGGTAATAGGTGAAATAATTAGAAAAGCGTAGGCCATGACTTTGGAATTGATTTTATAAACTAATGGAAAACATACGGCCATCATACTTAATGTAAAACGAGGAATTTTATACCGAATTAATACCACTTTCAAGTGTATGAAAGGTTTATTTGCTGATATAATTAAAGCTTTTGATTTAATTAGTCCAAAGAAAACCAATCGAAATTTGTAGTGGCCATAGCCTTTGGATATGCTCCACAAGGAAATCTCATCTCTTAGCGGAAAAATAACACCGTCAACTTCCAATTTGGTTGGAATGATATGGGTAAAGTAGGCAGGTACTTTGTGTAAATAAAGAATCGTATTCAAAGTATTAATGGTTTTTGTCAGCATGAGAGAATACCCTAGCAAAAAGGGACATTCATACATACTGCCAAAATATGGATTTTATTATTGGAAGAACAGGGGATATCATAATTATAAGTTTACTGATAAATTTTTATCAGTAAACTTATAATCTAATACAAACTAAATTTAGAATTACTTCCGAATGATGGCTCCTAATTCCTTTTCAAAACGCTGAATGAATCGCTCCATGGTGGAGTCAATCACTTTGTCGGTCAAGGTTTGGTTATCATCTTGCAAGATGAAACTTATGGAATAGGATTTCTTGCCTTCGCCTAGATTTTTGCCCTCATAGACATCAAATAAGGCGACTTGTTTCAAGATATTTTTTTCCGTTTGCTCGGCTACTCGTTGGATCGCTTGAAAACTCACCTCTTTGTTAATCACCAAAGAAAGATCACGGCGAACTTCTGGGAACTTAGCAATTTCTTGGTAGACAAAATCTGTCTTCTCTTGTTTTACCCAATAATCCCAATCAAAATCTGCCATGAAAACATCTTGTTTGACGTCAAATTTCTCGGCTAAATTCGGATGAATCATACCCAATTCTAGGCAAGCTTTCTTTTGAACGGAGATGCGTAATCCATAGGCAAAAACGGATGATCCTTCAATGACTTCAGTATCAAATGGTTTGTTGCCTAAGTGTTGCATCACAGCCTTACACACTTGAAATAAATGATATAACTGTGTTTTTTGAGGAGCTTGATCCCATGTTTCTCCTTGCCATAAACCTGTGGTATAAAGTGCAGCATGTCGCTTTTCAATGTATTTGGTTCCTTTTTTATGGTAGGTTTTGCCAAACTCTACTAATTTCAAATCCTTCTGGCGGCGGTTGATATTATGTGCCAGGGCTTCTAATCCATGGAATACCATGTGCTGGCGCATTACACCTAAATCCTCAGAAAGTTTATTTAATATCTCTACAGACTCAAAACTTAAATCTTTTTCAATCCAAGTGTGAAACTCTGCTTTGGTTAAGGAATTGCTTATGATCTCTTGGAATCCTTTGGCAGCCAATTGATGTCCAATGGTTTGCTGGACTTTCTCTTTATCCAGTGCTGGAAATTCGGATATGAAATGAGCACTCAAATGCTCTGACAATGGAATATTGTCTAAGCCGTGAATTCTCAAAATCTCTTCAATAACATCCGCTTCTCTCGTTACATCTACTCGATAAGCAGGAGCTATTGCGGTGAAACCAGTGGAACTGATATTTTTTAATTCAAAATCCAAAGCAACCAAAATCTCTTGGATACGTTCAGGCGCTAATTCAATCCCCATAATGGAATGAATACGCTCATAAGTCATCTCGATATGGGCTAAATCTGGTTTGTTGGGATAGTAATCCAGCAACTGAGAAGCAACTTCCCCGCCGGCCAATTCTTGAATCAAGATAGCGGCATATTGTAAAGCCAATAATTTAGCTTCAATGTCGGTCCCACGTTCAAAACGGAATGAGGCATCTGTTTTTAAGCCATGAACTTGGGAGGATTTACGGATGCGCTCGGGTCTAAAATGTGCTACTTCCAAAAACACACGAGTGGTGCTATCTTGTATGCTGGAGTTAGCTCCACCCATGATTCCGGCTAAGCCAATTGGTCCAGAAGCATCACAAATCATGATTTCTTCTCCATCTAGTTTACGCTCAATACCATCTAAAGTAGTGAAGGACGTTCCTGCCGCTAAAGACTTTACAATTAATTGTTGACC
This sequence comes from Aquirufa aurantiipilula, assembly GCF_019923745.1. Lineage (GTDB taxonomy): Bacteria > Bacteroidota > Bacteroidia > Cytophagales > Spirosomataceae > Aquirufa > Aquirufa aurantiipilula. The sequence goes on along the minus strand of NZ_JAANOG010000003.1, from coordinate 166,857 downwards.
TTTAATTTGTTCCCAATCATAGGCATGCATAGGTTGTCCTAAGCCATGACAAATGAAATTGGTGATGTCGACAATGTTATTGATAGGGCGCAAACCGATTGCCAACAAGCGATCTTTCAACCATTCTGGAGATGGACCAACCTTGACTTGATCCAAACTAATACCACAAAAACGGGTACAACCTTCGTCTTCAATTTGAACATGAATAGGAAAAGTATTTGCCCCTTCCTTAAATTTGCTAACATCGGGTAATTGGATGTCAAGTCCACTGACGGCACGAATATCTCTGGCTACACCCCAGTGCGAAGCGGCATCTGCACGGTTAGGAGTAAGTCCAATTTCTAACACTAAATCTGATTGAATATTGAAATAGGTAGTAGCAGGTGTACCATTGGCTAGTTGAGTTTCTAAAACCAAAATACCATCATGCGAATCGCCAATACCGATTTCATCTTCGGCACAAATCATCCCCTCGGAAACTTGTCCGTATACTTTTCTTTTTTCAATGGTAAAAACAGGCTTACCTTCTTTATCAAACAAAGTAGTACCAGGTGTAGCAACAATTACTTTTTGGCCTTGGGCCACGTTGGCAGCACCGCAAACAATTTGAAGTAATTCAACTTGACCTACATCTACGGTAGTAGCACTTAATGTTTTTTCTTTGACTTGGAATTTTTCACAGCTGATTACTTCACCCACTACAAAGCCTTTTAGTCCACCAGGGATTTGATCATGCGCTTCAATGCCTTCAACTTCTAATCCTGTATTGGTCAATAGAACATCCAATTCTTCTGGACTACCTTGCTGAGGAAGTTTAGTTAAGTCTATAAAATCGTTAAGCCAAGTTGTTGAAATCTTCATATTTAATTACCTAGGGAATTTCATTTTATAATCCACAGAAACTTTTCCGCGGGTGATATCCGTTAATTTATTTTTGATAAGGCGCTTTTTGACCACATTTAAATGGTCTGTAAAAAGTATGCCTTCGATATGGTCATATTCATGTTGAATGATTCGGGCGGCTAAGCCTTCAAATACTTCCTCTTTTTCCTCCCAATGTTCGGTGTAATAATGAATTTTGACATATTCTGGTCGCCATACTTCTCCTCGAATGCCTGGAATAGAAAGGCAACCTTCTTCGAAACCCCATTCCTCCCCAGTTTCATCGATGATTGTTGGATTGACAAATACTTTTTTGAAATCAATTAATGAGGTATCAATATCCTCCTCCTCTTCGCCTTCATTCATAGGGCGACCATCCACCACAAATAAGCGGATATCTTTGCCAATTTGAGGAGCAGCTAATCCTACGCCACTAGCTGCATACATGGTTTCAAACATGTCTTCGGCTAGAGTGATTAAATCAATACTGCTTGGTTCAATGTCTTTGGCTATCTTCCTTAAGACAGGGTCACCGTAAGGTATGATGGGGTATATCATGGTCAATGGAATTCAAACTACGAATTTAACTAAATTAAATGGAATGCCCGCTAAACCTTTGTGCTTTGGAATGTCTAAACAAGACTGATTTCAGCATATTTTTTGTAATTTTGCAGGAATAAAACCTGAGTAGCAATTTAACCCAGAAAAAATACCATGAATAGAAACTTCTTTAAAGCACACCCTTGGCACGGAATTCAAATTGGTGATCAAATGCCTGAATTGGTGACGGCTTTTATTGAAATCGTGCCGACGGACACCGTTAAATATGAAATTGACAAGCAAACAGGCTATTTGAAGATTGATCGTCCTCAAAAGTTTTCTAATATAGTGCCAGCCTTATATGGCTTTTTACCTCAAACTTATTGTGCAGAAGGAATTGCGGAGTTGGCCCGAAAATACTCTGGAAAAGAAATTTTACAAGGAGACGGTGATCCATTAGATATATGTGTGTTATCTGAAAGAGCTATCACCCACGGTGATATTTTATGTCAAGCAATTCCCATTGGAGGAATTCGGATGATTGATAAAGGAGAGGCAGATGATAAAATCATTGCCGTTTTAAAGGACGACCCTATTTATGGTAAATGGAGGGATATTTCTGATGCACCCAAAGATATCGTTCAGCGTTTGAGACATTATTTTTGGACCTATAAAATGTTACCAGGTGAGACGAGTTCTTTAGCGGTTGACATTGATGATGTATATGGTAGAGAGGTAGCACATGAGGTGATTCGTCAATCAAGAGAAGATTATCGAAAAAACTTCGGATAGTCATTTCTCCGTTGTTTGTTTGATTTTTCCTTTGAACATATTTTGTGATGGATTGTTATGTATTGACATCAAATTCGCAAAAAAATAAATAGATATGTGGCAATTTGTTAAATACACACTGGCGACTATAGTAGGAATGTTTTTGTTTCTACTGGTAAGTATTATTCTAGTGGCAGGGATTGGTTCGGCCATGAGTTCATCCGACTCAGAATATGAGCTAAAGGAAAACTCCATATTGAAATTGGACTTAAATCGTCCGATGGGGGAGAATGCTTCGAATGAGGATAATCCATTTTCTGATTTTCCCAATCCATTTTTTTCTAGTACAGAAAAAATTGGGCTTATTCAGATTATTTCTGCTTTAGAAAGAGCTCGTGTCGATGATAAAATCAAAGGAGTCTACTTAGATGTTAGTTTTCCAATAGCGGGATATGCTCAGTTGTCGGAAATACGTGATGCCCTAGAAAAATTCAAGAAGTCGGGCAAATTTGTTTATGCTTATTCAAATTCCTACTCTGAAAAGGCCTATTATTTAGCTTCTGTATCCAACCAATTGTATTTAAATCCAGCCGGTTTATTGGATTTTAATGGAATTTCGGTTCAATATATGTTCTACAAAAAGGCTTTCGATAAGTTGGAAATAGAACCGATGGTATTTCGAGTTGGAACCTATAAATCAGCCGTTGAGCCATTTATTCGGGAAGATATGAGTCCAGAAAATAAGGAGCAAAGCTTGTCGTTTATACGTTCCATCAATCAAGTAATTTTCAATAAGATTTCTCAAAGTAAAGGTATTTCTGTACCTCGTTTGGATCGAATTGCGGATAGTTTGCAAGCCATGAATCCTCACAATGCAGAGAAGTTGGGTATGTTGAAGTTGAGCTATTGGGACCAATTTGAGTCACTTTTAAAGAAAGCAGTAAAAATTGGGGAAAAAGATAAGTTGACCATGGTGAAATTGTCGGACTATTTGCATGCTAAAAACCCAATTCCAGAAGTAGAAGGCACGAAGAAAATAGCCATATTAGTGGCAGAGGGGGAGATAGTAGGAACCCGTGGTGGTGAAGGTTCCATTGGGTCAGATGATTTTGTCAAGGAGCTTCGCAAATTGAGAGATAATTCATCGGTGAAAGCCATCGTTTTACGCATTGACTCTCCCGGAGGATCTTCATTAGCTTCCGATATCATGTGGAGGGAAATTTTGTTGGCTAAAAAGGTAAAACCTGTGATTGCGTCTATGTCGAATTATGCCGCATCTGGTGGATATTATATGGCCATGGGTGCAGATGCGATTGTGGCTCAACCAACAACCATAACTGGATCTATCGGAATATTTGCACAATGGTTGAATTTGGACAATTTCTTTAAGAATAAGTTGGGAATAACTCAAGATCATGTGAATACCCATGAACATTCTCATTTCTTAAATTCTGCTGGTAGATTAACTGATTTTGAAAAATCCATTATTCAAAATATGGTGAATGAAGGATATGAAAGCTTTACGAGCAAAGCTGCTGCAGGTAGAAAAATGTCTTTGGAAAAATTGAAATCTATTGCAGGTGGTCGTGTTTGGACAGGAGAACAGGCCAAGAAAATAGGTTTAGTGGACGAGTTGGGTGGATTGGATAAGGCGATTGAATTAGCTGCCCAAAAATCAAAATTAAAGTCAGGAGAATATAAGGTGGCAGTTTATCCCAAAGCGAAATCGTTTTTTGATACTTTGTTAGAGTCAGCAACTTCAGCGGAGACAATGGAAATGCGTTGGGCAAAATCCAATTTACCTTGGGCAAAATCGGTATTTGAATTAGATCGATTGAAGAAGCGTGAAGGATTTTTGGCGATGATGCCTTATATGATGGAATTGGAATAGAGTTTCGTGTTAAAAGATTTTCAAAGTATCTTTGAGTAAAATTTGAATTATGATTCGTAATAATTGGACCCGTGCCGAAGTGGAGGCCATTTTTAATCAGCCATTTTTAGACTTGGTATATCAAGCGGCAACGGTGCATCGTCAATTTCATGACCCGAATGAAGTACAAATAAGTACTTTGTTATCCATTAAAACAGGTGGTTGCCCGGAAGATTGTTCCTATTGTTCACAGGCAGCTCGTTACCATACCAATGTCAAAGTACATAAGTTGTTGCCTTATAATGAGGTGATTGAAGCTGCTTTACGTGCCAAAGAAAATGGAAGTTCACGTTTTTGTATGGGTGCAGCATGGAGAGAAGTGAGAGATAATTCTGATTTTGATAAAGTGATAGACATGGTGAAGGGAGTAAATTCCCTGGGAATGGAAGTTTGTTGCACCTTAGGCATGTTGAGCGAACAACAAGCTGAGCGATTGAAAGAGGCTGGTTTATATGCTTATAACCATAATATAGATACGAGTGAGGAGTATTATGATGATGTGATTTCTACAAGAACTTATGATGATCGTTTAGAAACCTTAGGAAATGTTCGTAAAGCGAAAATATCAGTTTGTTCAGGGGGAATTATTGGTATGGGTGAAAGTGTTGATGATCGTATTGGTATGTTGTTGACCTTAGCGAATTTGCCAGAGCATCCTGAATCTGTCCCTGTAAATAATTTAGTACCTGTAGAAGGTACTCCATTTGAAAACCAAAAGACAGCATCGGTTTGGGAATTAGTTCGCGTTATTGCGACCGCTAGAATCATGATGCCTCGTTCGGCAGTTCGTTTATCTGCTGGTCGATTGGAATTGAATTATGAAGGTCAGGCATTTTGTTTCATGGCTGGGGCGAATTCTATATTTTCAGGAGATGTATTATTGACTACCCCTAATCCTGATGCAAAGTCAGATGCTGAATTATTCCAGATATTGAATATTAAACCAAAGGAGGCCTTTAAGGATGCGAAGAAACAGGGTATTGAATTTAATCAGATACCAAGTGCTCAAGGTTTGGAACATTCTCATTGAGACTAGGAAATTGTTTTTGGAGGGCCGGGATTTAAATCCCGGCCTTTTTTTATGAGTCTACCATGGATTTAAATCCATGGTTTTCATGTATAAACTTGATATAATTATAGACCTTTTTTAAAGCCAATTTTGAGACTGAAAATGCAGCATATCCAATTTGCCATTCAAGTTTATTGGGAAGAGAATGCGCTAAATTTATATACCTTGAACTGCTCCCTTTAATCTGTTTGATAATGAATGATATCGATTTTGTCGAACAAATTGAAATTAAACAATGAATGCGATCTGGCATGGAATTGATGATGATAAGTCGACAATCCATTTTTTCCAACTCTTGTTCTATGTGTTTAAAAAGAGGGGCTTTTATCTCGGGTGAAATGAATGGTTTCCTATTTCTAGTTGTCCATATTACATGTAAATTTATTTGTACCAATGAGTGTGCCATATTCTAGAAATTGAAGGAATTCAAATTCTAGAATTTCCGGAAGTGATACAATCTACTTTTTGATAAAGTGATATAGTAAAGAAATTATACTACCAAATTATCAACTTGCTGAAGTGGTTAACCGATGTTGATCTTGGTAAAAAGGAGAGAAAATATAATGGATTAATTCAATGCAAATGAGTTAGATAAAGTAACTTATTTTACAAGATCTTCTTCATGGTATAGTGCTGAATTTCCCCAAATAAGAGATATGATTCTTTTTCTATAATATAACCTAAATTGGTGTAGAAGGGAACAGCATTCTCTCTAGCCTCCAGTATAATTTCGTGCCAATGATTTTCTTTTCCTACCTTTTCAAGGTATTCCATAATAAGTTTACCTATTCCTTTTCCTTGATGAGCATGATCTACTGCCACGCATCTAACTTGTCCTTGTAGGGGATTAGATTCATGCATTCTAGCTACTCCTATTACTTGATTGTTTTCAATGGCAAAAACATGGATGGCAGCTTGATCATCTGGAAGATGTTCGGATCCAGGAGATTGATTCCAAGGTTCACGTAAAACCTTGAAGCGAAGCTGAAAATAAGCTTCCCATTCTTCCGGATTTTGTGGACTTCGAATTTCCATGTTCAAAAATGGGATAAAAATTGAACGCTGTCAAGGTTTTAAACCTTGACAGCGTTGGGTAAAACTACTCGAATCCAGTTAATAAATCAATCACCAAATTGATATTATAATGAAATAATCAATCCTTTGATATTATTACTTTGCAAAATTGACGGCACGCATTTCACGTATAACCGTTACCTTTATTTGTCCTGGATATTGCATTTCCTTTTCTATTTTTTGAGAGATATCAAAAGATAAATTAGATGCTTTCTCATCACTTACATTTTCTGAGTCTACCATAATACGTAATTCACGTCCGGCTTGAATGGCATAGCATTTCTGAACCCCATCAAAGGAAGTGGCCAATGCCTCTAAGTCACGTAAACGCTTCATGTAAGACTCCATCATTTCCCGACGAGCTCCTGGTCTAGAACCTGATATGGCGTCGCAAACTTGTATGATAGGCGATATCATCGAAGTCATTTCAATCTCATCGTGGTGGGCACCTATGGCATTGCAAACTTCTGGATGCTCCTTGTATTTCTGAGCTAACTCCATACCCAACAAGGCGTGAGGCAATTCAGGTTCTTCATGCCAAACTTTACCAATATCGTGCAGTAAACCTGCGCGCTTAGCCAACTTCGCATTTAAGCCTAATTCAGCAGCCATAGTAGCACATAATTTGGCTACTTCACGAGAGTGTTGCAATAGGTTTTGACCATAAGAGGAACGGAAACGCATACGACCAATCATTTTGATTAACTCTGGATGCAATCCATGTATTCCCAAATCAATCACTGTTTTTTCTCCAATCTCAATGATTTCATCTTCAATATTCTTTTTGGTCTTATTGACTACTTCTTCAATACGTGCAGGGTGAATACGACCATCTTGTACCAAACGGTGTAAAGATAAACGCGCAATCTCTCTACGTACAGGATCAAAGCCCGAAATGATAATCGCCTCAGGGGTATCATCAACAATGAACTCCACTCCAGTGGCTGCTTCTAAAGCTCGGATATTTCTACCCTCACGACCAATGATTTTTCCTTTTACATCATCCGACTCAATATTGAAAACAGAGACACAGTTTTCAATGGCATTTTCAGCTGCTGTACGTTGAATGGTTTCAATTACAACCTTTTTGGCTTCTTTCGTAGCAGTTAGTTTAGCTTCTTCAATGGCTTGTTTTACTAAAGAACTTGCCTTGCTTTCTGCCTCCGCTTTTAAAGCATCCATGATTTGTTGACGCGCCTCATCTGCTGATAAACCAGCAATTTTTTCCAATTGACTAATCTGATTCGCCAACATAGCCTCCGCTTCAACCCGCTTTCTTTCTACATCTTCTAATTTCTTGCGGTAATTTTCTTCTTTTGATTGCAAGCTCTGTTTCTGAGATTGTAACTCCTGATCAGCCTGTCTTTGTTGTTCTTGTTGCTGAGCTAATTGACGCTCTTTCTCGCGTAATTTTTGATCGTTTTCAACCAAAATACCTTTTTTGTTTTGAGTGTCTTCTTCAAATTCAGCACGCAAGCGAAGGAAGTTTTCCTTAGCTTCTAACATACGGTCTTTCTTGAGGTTTTCAGCAGAGATTTCTGCATTTTTAAGGATATCGTCTGCCTTTCTTTTAGCATCCTCCTCTATGTTTTTATTTACCTTGGAAAAGAAAAATTTTCCAGTAAATACACCACCTGCTAAACAAACGATGGCTATTACTATTTCTATTATCATGGAACCTGTGGGTTTATTTACGTTGGTTCCGGCTTTACTGAATCAAGAAAAAGGGGATTAATTATATGGCGTAAATTTCAGTCAATTCTAACAATTGCTTGTTTTCATTCAGTATGTTGGATTCTAATGAACGATGCTGTTCATCAAATTTAATGCCACACATGGCTAAATCCAATGCGACCAATGCCATCACAGCACTTGGATCTGAACTATTTGTCTGTTGTTCATAGTATTTAACCAATTTGTTAACCAAATTAGCGGCATTCCTAACACATGCTTCCTCTTGTGGATCAACCTTCATTGCGATGGTCTGAATGCCCAATATTAGGTTACATGGTAGGTTTTGGCTCATGGTTGACGCAATTGCTCAATACACTGATCTATTTTTACGATATATTCGTCTAACTTTTCCTTCAGTTCAGCAGTCGGTACCGCTGTGTTATCTGTATTAACTACAATTTTAACAATTTTATCTGATTTTTTAAAGTTTTTCTCCAATTCTTTTAAACGCCTCTGCGACTTGTTCAGCTCTTCTATTTTGAGTTCTAACTTGTCCTGAGCGAATTGTAATTGCTCGCTCAATTCACGAATCGTGCCTTCATTTTCTTGCAAACGAGTAACCATCTGACTAAGTTTTAGTCGTAGGCTCAAGTATTGCATTTTAATGTCTTGCTTCATGAATCAAAGAAAATTAGCTCTGTTTTATCTTAGGTTTCCCGCCTTTCCACTGAAACTCTTTTACCAAGAGAAATACTAAAAGTACAAATAATCCTGCATTTTGGGTAAAGAACTTGGGTAGTGGGATTTGGCTTAAATAATTGCCTGAATAAATAGCCAATATCCCCAATCCAAGGTAGATTAAAGCCTCTTTCCATCGGTACGGTGTCGGGTCAAAATATTGTCCCCCTACATAACACATCAATGTCATCACTACACTGGAAAGTAAAAAGGACCAAGCACATGCCATATAGCCATAGCTCGGTATCCAATAAATATTGCCAGCAATTGTAACCGCTAAACCTACCAAAGTAATAATCGTTCCCATGTAAGTTTTATTCGTCTGCTTGAACCAAACCGATTGGGTATAATAGATTCCCAAAAATAGATTGGCTAACAATAAAATAGGAACCACTCCAATACCTTCCCAATAAATGGCCTTTTTCAAAAATAGCTGCTGTATCCAAAAGAGGTTAGAAGACACCCCCACCCACAAAAAAGTACAAACTATTACAAACCAATGGGTTACTAATGCTAAATTCTCTTTGTTGTTGGCATTATTTTTCTTTCCTAAGAAAAAGGGTTCAGCAGAATATTTAAACGCTTGAATAGCTAAACTCATAAAAACCGAAAGCTTATAGCAATTGCCATAAATACCCAAGGCCTCTTGCGACGTTTGTCCTGGATAAAAACCTTCGGGTAAATATTCTTCCAATAATAATCGGTCAAACATCACATTAAACATTGCCGCTAAACTCATGAACATGATCGGGTAAGAATAGATCCACAATGAGGTGAATTCTTTCCAATCCCACTCCCAACGATACGCCTTGAATTCATCTCCCAACCAATAAAACAAACTAGCATTTGCTATTAAATTGGCCATGAATATATATCCTGCTCCAATAGATGGATCATATAAATCGCGTAAAAAATGTGGCCCCATATCTCCCCAAATTCCTTCATGCAGTGGTTTTAATCCTACTAAGAAAATCAGGTTTAAGCCTACATTAATTAAAATTGAAATGATTTTGGCTAGGACAAATTTCTTGATCTTTTGTTCTAATCGTAATTTGGCAAATGGTATTGCTGTAATGGCATCAATGGCCAATATTAAAGCCAACCACTTTAAAAATACCCCTTTCCCTGCATAGCCTAATTGGGCCATCAATGGATCAGAAAATAAAAATAGAACCAGCGTAAATAATCCCGAAGTGACAATAATCGCCGATAAAATGAGGTTGTAATATTTTTGAGGAGCTTCTTTGGCAAAACGGAAATAAGCCGTTTCCATGCCATACATGTAGACAATGTTGGCTATGGCCATGTATCCATACAGCTTGACGTTAATCCCTAATTCAGCGGGTAGAAATGCCCAAGTATGTACAAATACGAGCAAAAAATTAAGTGAACGACCTAGAATGGTACTGAATCCGTAAGAAAGGGTTTCGCCAGCTAATTTTTTGAGTATAGACATAGGTTGATGTTACCAAAAACCAAAGTTACATTTTTTGCTGAGGAATGCAGGATGCCTACTAGAGAATTAAGCGCTAATGTATCCCACTTATTGTTTTTGATATCCAATGGTTTGGTAGAAATGTTCCGCATAATTTTCACTAAGCGGAATGTGATTTTCTCCAATCTTAATTTTTTGGTTTCGAATGGATTCTACTTTTTTCAAAGAGACAATAAACGATTTATGAATCCGAAGAAAATCGGAAGAAGGAAGTTTCTCTTCGATTGACTTCATGGTCATTCGGCAAACCACTGGAAATTTCTGAGTTTTTAAATGAATCTTGATATAGTCTTTCAAGCCTTCAATATATAAAATATCATCCAGCATGATTTTCATTAATGAATAATCAGCATGGATAAAGATGTATTCTAATTTGGTGGTTTCATTTGCCTGGAGACCCGTTGATTTCTTACTCTTGTAGAAATCCAAAGCTTTGTTGGTTGCTTTTAAAAAGCGTTCAAATGAAATGGGTTTCAAAACGTAATCCACCACATCCAAATTAAAGCCTTCAATGGCATACTGTTGGTATGCCGTAACAAAGATGACCATGGGCTTTTGCGTCAAACCTTCCAAAAATTGTACGCCCGTAAGTCCTGGCATTTGAATATCCAAAAAGATCAAATCTACGGGAGATTTTTGCAGGTATTCCATAGCCTCAAAGGCATTTCGGCAACGAGCCTCTAATTTCAGAAATGGAATTTTAGCGATATTGTCTTCCAATAAATCCAATGCCAAACTCTCATCATCTACCGCAATACAACGCAAAACGGTGGAAGAAACTTCCGTAAATTTTTCGTTTGATTCCTCTTCTGACATATTTAAACGTGTTGAATTTCTAATTCAATTTGGTAGTATTCTCCGTCCTCTGTAATTTTTAATTGATGTTCGTTTGGATAAAGTAATTCCAATCTACGTTTTACATTCGTTAATCCAATACCCGAGCTGTCATCTTTTTTCTCACTAATTTGAGAACTCACTTTATTTTTAACGCCAAAATACAATTTTTCACGGTCATCTAATAAGGTAATCTCAATGATGGGATCCATGACCATTCCTACCCCATGTTTGAAAGCGTTTTCTACAAAGGGAATTAATAACATTGGTTCAATGGAATTAGGCGTATCAGCTAATTTATGATTGAATGTAATCTCGATGTCATTGCCAAAACGGATTTTTTGCAATTCAATGTAGTTTTCCAAATAAACCATTTCTTTGCTTATCGCCACCTTAGCATCCGTAGTTTCATAAATCATATACCGCATTAACTCCGATAATTTGATCACGACGGACTCCACCATTTCTGGTTTTCTTCTTGACAATGAAACTATACTATTCAATACATTGAACATGAAATGAGGGCTAATCTGTGATCTTAAAAAAGATAATTCAGATTTTAAACGCTCGTTTTCTTCTTCTTTTTGAATTTCTTTTTCTTTTAAATTGTCCGACAAGAATCGATAAGAAACGCCAATAGCAATGATGAATAATAATTGGAAAATGGTACCCATGAACGGTCCACGTCTAAATCCACCTCCTCGTCCTTTGACATGATCTGAAATAATAATGAACTCTTGCAATTCATAATAAACCCAGATCATACCCGGTATGGCAATCGAAAGTAAAATCAAGTAAAGGACAATTCCCTTTTTCTTTAAAATTTTTGGAATTAAAATTTCAGTATTTAAATAGAAAAATGGGATATTACTGAATGCAAAGGCAACAAAAAAGTAAGTCCAAGAATTATAACGTTGTAATGCCTGAGGATCAGTGGTATTAGGACTCGGCCGCATCCAATAAGGCAAGGCCAAGAAACATGCCCAGAATATGACATGCAGTAAAATGGGTTTAAATCTAAAAATTTTATTTGGCATCGTTTTTAGGGTACATGGAATCCAAATTAACTTAATAATTCTTATATTTCTCATAAATTTTCTACCATATTCCCAATTGTGCCGATGAAGTTGGCAATTGATTTTTCGGTAGAATGAAAAATTAAACCAAAGATTACCCAAACCTACATTTAAAAAAATGAAAAAACTTTTCCTCCTACTGTTAATGCCTTGTGTATCATGGGCTCAACAGGAGATTCCTCTCAATGACCTACGGGCATTTGATCAACCAAGTACCAATTGGACCATCGAGCAAGCGGTAAAGGCGAATTATACCGATACATCCTTTCAAGTTAGTTCGGGTAAAGGGATCTTAGTTAATACCTTAAGAAATGGCAAATACAAACGTTCAGATGACTTAAAGTTTAAGTTAAACCATGGAGATATTCGCTTGATTCTCGATTTTATGTTGCCCAAAGGTGCCAATTCAGGTATTTACTTACAGGGTCGATATGAAGTTCAATTGTTGGATTCTTATGGAAAAAAACAACGCATGAAATTTGGCGATTGTGGAGGTATTTATGAAAGATGGGATGATGCTAGAGGGAAAGGAAACGAAGGCTATGAAGGTTATGCTCCGCGACAAAATGCTTGTAAAGCGCCCGGACTTTGGCAAACCATTGAAATCGATTTTCAAGCTCCTCGCTTTGATGCCAGTGGCAAAAAAATCAAAAATGCCATTTTTAAGAAAGTAATTTTGAATGGCATTTTAGTGCAAGAAAACATTGAAGTATCCGGAATGACTCGTGGAGCTCTGTTTGACAAAGAAGCAGCTATGGGCCCAATCACCATCCAAGGAGACCATGGTCCTATCGCCTTTAAAAACTTACGGTATGAAACATACGAAAAGCCAACCATTAGTTTGGGCGACATGAATTATACCTATTATGAAGGAGCATTCACCAATTTGCAAGCAAATAATGCAAGTCCTTTGTTAAAGGGTAAAGCCACAGAAATTAACGGAAAGACCATCAAAGTTCAAAAGGACTTTTTGTTAGTGTATGAAGGAGAATTGAATGTTCCAGAATCTGATTCTTATGAATTTATTACTCATTGGACAGGAAAAGGTCGATTGGAAGTAGATGGTCAAGTACTTAATCAAGGCGATTATTGGTATTCAGATCGCGTCACTCATTCCAAAGAATTAAGTGCAGGAAAGCACCAATTTAAGTTAAGTTTTAGTAAAGATTTCTCTTGGGGAAATAGAGCTTTGGGCTTATTTGTAAAACGAATTGGTTCTCACCTAGTGGCATTGCACGCTCGCACCTCCTTACCTGACCCAGAAGCCGTTGGTCTAATTGAAGTTAAGGCCGATGCTGAACCTGTTTATCAGCGTTCTTTTGCATTCCATCAAGGTGTAAAAAAGACCCATGTTATTCATGTAGGAGATCCTTCTGGAGTACATTATTCTTATGATTTAAATCAAGGTGCTGTCCTGCAAATGTGGCGAGGGAAATTCCTTAATGCTACCCAAATGTGGGAGAACAGAGGAGAGCCTCAAACATCCGAGCCATTGGGCTTAAATCAGGTGATGGACGGTAAATTCCCATTGGTAGTAAGTGGTCAAGCTCAGCCAGATTCTGTCAATTCTGGTCAATGGATGTATAAAGGATACCGAATTCAACATGGTCGCCCCGTTTATATGTACCAATGGAATAATGTTATGTTAGAAGATCATTTGGTCCCTAATTCAGCTGGAACAGGATGGACAAGAACTCTCAATTGGAAAACCGCTCAGGGAGCGAATCCATCCATTGATTTGGTCTTAGGAACTAGTTCATCTGTAGTGAAAGTACAATCGGGTTTGATTAGTCTTGATGGAAACCAATATTTCGTTCAATGGAATGGAGGACCTGAGTCTATTCAAAGTCTCGCTAATGGGAAACAACAAGTTCGTATTCCGGTAACAGGAAACAGTATTTCATATCAAGTGATTTGGTAAACCTTAATTTAACATGAAACATACAGTTAGCATCTTATTTTTATTCATTTCGTGTTTTGCTTGGGCTCAAAATCCTACAGCAAAAACAGAAAAGGATTTTTATGAAATTAAAACCTTACCCATTCCTCAAGATATTTACTTAGAAATTGGAGGTATAGCGACCATGCCAGATGGTCGATTAGGAGTAAGTACCCGTCGTGGTGAAATTTGGATCATCGAGAACCCATATCAAAAAGAAAGCCATCAAACCTATTACAGGCGATTTGCCAGTGGAATGCATGAAATATTGGGTTTGGCTTATAAAGATGGGGCATTTTATTGTTCTCAACGAGGAGAATTAACTAAAGTAACCGATACAGATCGAGATGGAGTAGCAGATCGCTATGAACCCATTTATCAATTCCAACTTTCAGGAAACTACCACGAATACACGTATGGGCCGGTTTTCGATAAAAATGGGGATATGTTGGTAACGCTGAATTTAGCCTGGGTTGGATTTGGAGAAGGGAAGTTTGCCAAATGGAGAGGTTGGTTGGTGAAGATTAGTCCAGATGGGAAATTAGAGCCTTTGGCAGCAGGATTACGCTCTCCAGCAGGCTATAGTATCAACCAAGATGGAGATATTTTTTATGGAGAGAATCAGGGCGACTGGGTAGGGTCAGGTCGAGTAACTCATTTAGCCAAAGGAGATTTTGCAGGAAATCCAGGCGGTTTAAAATGGGCTAAAGAACCCAATAGTCCTTTTAAATTGACTTTAGAGGAAATCCCAGATAATGGTTCCCCTATGTTTGAAGCGGCTAAAAAAGTAAAAAACCTAAAGCTTCCGGCAGTTTGGTTTCCGCATGCTATCATGGGTATTTCAACTTCGGATATATTACAAGATACCACTAGTGGGAAATTTAGCCCATTTCCAGGGCAATATTTTGTGGCTGACCAAGGACAATCCAAAGTAATGCGTATGGGTTTAGAAAAAGTAAATGGAGTTTATCAAGGTTTTTGTATCAATTACCGGGAAGGATTTCAGTCTGGTATTTTAAGAGAACGTTTTGGATTGGATGGAAGTATGTTTGTTGGAATGACTTCCAGAGGTTGGGGCTCAACAGGAAAAGATAATTTTGGCTTGCAGCGTTTGGTTTGGAATGGATTAACTCCTTTTGAAATTAACATGATAGAAGCTCGTCCAGATGGTTTTGAAATTAGCTTTACACAAGCGGTAGATGTGAATTCGGTAAAGAAAGCAGCATCTTATGCCCTACGATCTTATATCTACAAATACCATCACCAATATGGTAGTCCTATCATCGATGTGAAAGATTTAACGATAAAAGGTATTGTTGTTTCTTCCGACAAAAAGAAAGTTCGTATCGTATTGGATCAAGTGCGTCAATATTTCATCCACGAGTTTAAACTAGCAGGTATCAAAAATGAGGCAGGGGATTTATTATTGCATGAAACAGCCTATTATACCCTAAACCAAATTCCATCAGGTGAAAAAGTAGCATTAAATGCAAACACAAGTCCTATTATAGAAAAAGTGCTTGTTGAGAAAAAAGTAGCCAAAGTAGAAAATGCCAAGGCGACTACTGTTATTTCCGACAATGAGGCTATGGCCTTGTTGAAGAAACATACTTGCGTAGCTTGCCATGCCAGAGAAGAGAAATTAATTGGACCTTCCTTTACCGATATTTCCAAACGTAAGTATAGTGATAAGCAGATTTTGGCATTAGTCTACAAGCCTAATCCTAAAAACTGGCCAGACTTTGCTACGGAAATGGCGCCAATGTCGCATGTTCCAGCCAAAGATGTACTCAAAATAGCGTCTTGGATTAATGGCCTAACGCAGAAGAAAGCCAACGATGCCCTGATTAATAGAGATTAAAGCATAAAAAAAGTCTCCTTGAAAAAGGAGACTTTTTTGTTTGAGATAAAACAAGCTTTAAGCTTTTGGTTTCACTGAACCTGAAATCATTAAAATGATTTGGGAAGTAGAGCCATTGTTTATCACAGTAATCGTTTTACTAAAGTTTCCTGGTCTTCCTGTTGAATTGTAAGACGCAGTTACTTTTCCCGTTTTGCCAGGCATAATAGGTTCTCTTGTCCAATCTGGAGTTGTACATCCACAAGAAGGCTGAACATTTGAAATGACTACAGGGGCATTACCCGTGTTTGTGAATTCAAAGCTATAAGTTGCTTGAACTCCTTCGGCAATAGTACCGAAATCGTGCTTTTCTTTTTTGAATTTAAGAGCTCCTTGGGCGTTGGATTGAAATGCAAAACCTACTAGCAAAGCCAAAATACCAATTAATTTTTTCATGCTTTTTCGTTTGAAATTTTTCAATGTATGTAGAGCAAAGCTATAACAAAGCAAAGATTCAGCAAAAGAATTCCCTTATTTTTTATCGAAGAATTGAATGACATCTTATTTGGCTCACGATTATTTTATCGTATTTTTACCTCGTAAATTTTAACAAATCTCCTTTGATTCTACCAAAGCCAACCCAGTTTTCACGTGTTGAGATTGAATTCAATCCAGACAAAGTGTTGGAAGATTACCGTTTGGCAGTCATCAGCAGGCAATGTAGCCTACTCGTTCGAAAAGAAGTTTTTTCTGGTCGCGCTAAATTTGGTATCTATGGAGATGGTAAAGAATTATGTCAAATTGCCCTAGCGCGTTCCATGCGACTAGGTGATTATATTTCAGGTTATTATCGGGATCAAACCATTGGTGTGGCGATTGGGGATTTAACATGGCCTCAATATTTTGCTCAGCTTTATGGTCATCCTGATCGTCAATTTGATCCGCATTCGGCTGGTCGTCAGATGAATAATCACCATGCTACACGTTGGTTGGATGAGAAAGGAGAATGGCTAGATCAAACGAATCAATACAATTCTGTTGCTGGAGTTTCATCTACGGCTATGCAAATCCCTCGTTCTTTAGGAATCGCATATGCCTCTAAAATGTACCAGTTTAGAGAGGATTTAGCGGAATTGAAAGAGAATTTTTCCAAAGATGGTAAGGAAGTTTGTTATACGACCATCGGAGATGCCTCTACTTCAGAAGGGATGTTTTTTGAATGTATTAATGCGGCAGGTGTATTGCAAATTCCTATCGTGTTTTCTGTTTGGGATGATGGATACGGTATATCTGTACCTATTGAATATCAAACGACGAAATCGTCTATATCTAAAGTTTTAGCTGGTTTTCAGCGGAATGAACAAGAAAAGGGACTGGAGATTATCCAAGTGAAAGCATGGGATTATCCTGGTTTGATACAAGCATATCAAAAAGCGGCCCGTTTAGCCCGTGAAGAATTTGTGCCTTGCCTGGTACATGTAATTGAATGTACTCAGCCTCAAGGTCACTCTGCTTCAGGTTCACATGAACGTTATAAGTCAGCTGAACGATTAGCCTGGGAGCATGAAGTGGACTGTAATGTATTGTTTCGCCAATGGGTTCTGGATCAAGGTTTTGCTAGTGAAGAAACCTTAAAATCAATAGAAGAAGCCGCGGTTTTAGAAGCTAGAAAGTATCAGAAAGAAGCTTTTGCGGCCTACATGGCTTCTATAGAGCCAGATAAAAAAGCCTTTTTACGAGTAGCTCAAAATTTGATGGAATCCACCAATGAAGGGAGTTTATTATCCCCGATTTTGGATGAATTAAAACAGCTGCCTTATCCTATTTTCAGTGATTTAGTCCGTGCTGGAAGAAAAACCTTGAGAGCATTTCGTGTCTACCAAGGACCAGCCGTTAAATTGTTAAGGAAATGGCTAAGTGAATTGGAAGAAAGAAATCGTAGGAGATTTAGTTCTCACCAGATTAGTGAATCGGCACATTCTCCCTTGCTTGTCAATGCTGTGAAACCCATTTATAAAAAAGAGGCGACATTCGTTGATGGCCGTGAGATTTTAAACAAAAGTTTCGCCCATTTTTTAGAAGACCCTCGTGTTTTTATTTTAGGTGAAGACGTAGGTAAAATAGGAGATGTTAATCAAACCCTAGCGGGGTTGCAAGAAGTCTTTGGCGATTTAAAAATTACGGATACTGGAATTCGCGAAATTAGCATTGTGGGGCAAGGAATAGGTGCTTCCATGAGAGGATTGAGGCCAATTGTTGAAATACAATATTTGGACTATATATTTTATCCATTCCCGATCTTATCGGATGATTTAGCTTGTTTACATTATCGCACAGCTGGAGGCCAAAAGGCCCCTATGATTTTACGTACTCGAGGTCATCGATTGGAAGGAATATGGCATTCTGGCAGCCCGATGGCTGTACTAATCAATGGATTGAGAGGCATACATTTTTGTGTACCTAGAAACATGACCCAAGCAGCGGGAATGTATAGAACACTTTTACAAGGGGATGATCCAGGTATTGTGGTAGAGTGCCTCAATGGGTATCGATTGAAGGAAGCCTTACCAGAAAATTTAGATGAAATTACTGTCCCATTGGGTATCCCAGAAGTATTACGCGAGGGGAATGATATTACGATTGTGACCTATGGTTCGATGTGTCGAATTGTGATGGAAGCTTCAGAAACCTTATCTACCATGGGTATTTCGGTCGAAGTGATTGACGTTCAAACCCTACTGCCCTTTGATCGAACACAAAGTATTGCCGCTTCGATTCAAAAGACACATCGGGTACTTTTTGCTGATGAAGATATGCCAGGAGGAACTACGGCTTACATGATGCAGGAAGTGTTGGATAAACAAGGGGCTTTTGCCTGGTTGGACACACCAGCTCGTTGTTTAGCTGCTCCACCACATCGCCCAGCTTACAGTTCAGATGGCGATTATTTCTCAAAACCCAATGTGGAGAATGTGGTAGATACGATATATGAAATGATGCGAGAGTCTGATCCAGGGCTTTTCCCAGCAATTTATTTCTAATGAAATCATCCCTAGCCCTTTATTTCCAAAACATTAAATCCGCTATTTCAAGTACGCGGAAGGGCTTGGCATTAACCTGGAAACATGCTTGGAATGCCAGAAAACAAAGAACGATTCAAAATGTCCAAAATCCGGATTATTTTAAATCGAATGACGGCGTTTTTACTTTACAATATCCCCACCAAGAAATACCAGCGCCCGTTAATGGACGATATCAATTGCACAATGAAATGGACGATTGTATTGTCTGTGATAAATGTGTCAAAGTTTGTCCTGTGGATTGCATTGAAATAGAACCCATCAAAGCCACTGGATTGGTTGGCTATACTTCCGACGGCTCCCCCATTCGTTTGTATGCAGCTAAATTCGATATTGATATGTCGAAGTGCTGTTTTTGTGGACTTTGTACCACGGTTTGTCCAACCGAATGTTTAACCATGACATCGGAATATGATTTCTCCGTATTTGATGTAAAGGAGCACAATTTTTCTTTTGCCAATTTAAGTCCTGAACAGGCGGCTGAAAAGAAACAGTTGTATGAGCAGTTTGTTGCAGAAAAAGAAGCAATGAAACAAGCAGCTAGTCAGGTAGAATCAAAGATTGAAGAAGTTAAACCTGTAGCTAAACCAGCCTTCAAACCTAGCTTTAAACCTAAAGCAGAAACGCAAAAGGAGGAGGCTCCTGAGGAAGTGAAACCTGTAGCTAAACCCGCTTTCAAGCCTAGCTTTAAGCCAAAAGCAGAAGTGCAAAAGGAGGAAGCTTCAGAGGAAGTGATATCTGTAGCTAAACCAGCCTTCAAACCTAGCTTTAAACCTAAAGCAGATACGCAAAAGGAGGAGGCTCCTGAGGAAGTTAAACCTGTATCTAAACCTGCTTTCAAGCCTAGCTTTAAACCCAAGGCAGAAACCCAAAAGGAGGAAGCTCCAGAGGAAGTTAAACCTGTAGCTAAACCTGCTTTCAAGCCTAGCTTTAAACCCAAGCCAGAAACCCAAAAGGAAGAAGCTTCAGATGAAGTAAAACCTGTAGCTAAACCAGCCTTCAAGCCTAGCTTTAAACCCAAGGCAGAAGCGCAAAAGGAGGAAGCTCCAGAGGAAGTCAAACCAGTAGCCAAACCCGCTTTCAAGCCTAGCTTTAAACCCAAAGCGGATACTCCAAAAGTAGATAATCCTTCTGAAGAGCCAAAGCCAGCAAAACCAGTGTTTAAACCAAGTTTCAAACCTAAGCCACCCACTTCAGAATCATGAATCCAATGATTGCAGCATTTTTGGTATTGGCTGGATTAACGTGTGCAAGTGCTTTGGCTATGGCATGGACTAAAAATCTGCTACATGCTGCTTTAGCTATGTTTTTGTGCATGTTGGGATTGGCAGGATTATATGTCATGGCCTACGCTGATGTCATGGCGGTGGCTCATTTACTGATTTATGTCGGTGGGGTGTTAATATTGATTCTTTTTGGAATCATGCTAACTCAAAATTCTAGGGCAGATCAATATGAAACTCACAATGATTTGTGGACCAAGCAATCAGGTCGTTTTTGGGCATTGTCCATCAGTCTTTCTGTATTTTTAGGAATCTTGTTCATTCTTAATCGATCCATGTCTTCTTTTGGTATGGTTTCCAACGAGATACAGCGATCTACCAAATTGACACATGTAGGTTTGGCATTGTTGACGGAATATTCCTTTGCATTTGAATTGGCCGGAGTTTTTCTTTTAATTGCCTTGGTTGGAGCCACTTATATTGCGAAACATCATGAATGATATTCCTTTAAGCTATTTTTTGATAGTCAGTGCCTTATTGTTTTCCATAGGTTTGAGTATAATGTTACTCAAACGTAATATGATATTTGTGTTGATGGGAATCGAGTTGATGCTGAATGCCGCCAACTTAAATTTAATTGCTTTTTCTCGTCAAGATGATCAAATACAAGGGCTGGTATTTTCCGTTTTTGTACTCGTCATCGGCGTTTGTGAAATGTCCGTCGCATTGGCCATTATTTTGCAAATTTATCGTCATTTCAAAAATATTGACTTGGGAGCGGAGAAATCGAGATTTTAATCCACCCAATTTTTGATTTGATTCTTGAGGCTTAGGGCTTTCATTTTACCTAGGACTTTTTCCAACTCCTCCATCGGAGCTTCATTGATTTGTTTAACGGTACCAAATTTTTTCAACAATTTTTGAGCCGTTAATTTTCCAATACCATCTAGCTCTTCCAATTGACTTACGATAAAATGCTTACTTCGTTTATTACGGTGGGCAGTTATGCCAAAACGGTGAGCCTCATCACGTAGTTGCTGAATGAGTTTCAGTGATTCCGATTTTTTATCAATGTACAAGGGAAGACTATCTTCTGGGAAATAAATTTCTTCCAACCTTTTAGCAATACCTATGATGGGAATTTGACCATATATTCCAATGGCTTTTAAGGCGTCACAAGCAGCACTTAACTGACCCTTTCCTCCATCGATGATTATGAGATCAGGAAGTTCCGCTTCTTCCTCTAATAAGCGTGAATATCTTCGACCGACTACTTCGGTCATAGTCGCAAAGTCATTGGGTCCTTCAACGGTTTTAGGAGTAAATAAGCGGTACTCTTTTTTAGCAGGTACGCCATGTAAAAAGCAGACCATGGCAGAGACTGGGTTGGTCCCTTGTAAGTTAGAGTTATCAAAGCATTCAATCCTTTGAGGTAATTTACTTAAATGCAAATCATTTTTAAGCGTTAATAAGATGCGCATTTTTCGATCCCCTCCACTTTCTTCGGCAGCTTTTCGGTCCGCTTTCTCTTTTCTGAAATACAAGACATTTTTCAAGGACATGTCGAGTAGTTTTCTTTTATCCCCCATCTGAGGTATCGTATTTTTAACACCTTGGAATTCAATAGCCATGGGGATATTGGATATGATTTCCTTGGCACTACTGTGGAATTCGTCTCTTTTTTCCCAGATCAGCATGGTCAAGACATCGGCTTCCTCTTCATTCAATTTTTTCTTCACTTCCCAAGTCTGGGATTGAGTAATCGTTCCATTGATAACTTTCATGAAATTGATGTAGGAAAGATGCTCATCTGAAACAATGGAAAATACATCCACATCATGAATGGCGGGATTGACCACAGTTGACTTTGCTTGAAAGTTTTCCAAGAGTTGCCACTTCTCTTTCCATTCTTGGGCTTGTTCGAAAGCAAGCTTTTCTGATGCAGCTTGCATTTTCTCCACAAAAAACTGTTTTGGTTTTTGGTAATGACCTTTGAGAATTTGAGTTATTTGCTCAATGTATTGCAAATAATCTTCTTCGCTTTGTAAATTCTCACAAGGACCTTTGCAGTTACCAATGTGGTATTCCAAACATACTTTAAACTTTCCATCATCGATGGAACTTTGTTTTAGTGCCAATGAGCAAGTTCTGATAGGAAATAGCTGATGCAACATTTCCAACAAGGCATTCATGGATTTGGGATTGGCAAAGGGGCCATAATAAGTTCCTGCCTTGTGATCAATTCTTCTAGCCGTCAATAGCCTAGGGAAACGTTCATTACTTACACAAATGAAAGGGTAGGTTTTGTCGTCCCGTAAGAGGATATTGTATTTAGGCTGAAACTGTTTAATGAGAGTATTTTCCAATAAAAGAGCATCAAATTCAGAGTGCACAATGGTGAATTCTAATTTGTTGATTTGTTGGACTAGCCTTCGTGTTTTGGTATCGTGGTTTTTGGGATTGACGAAATAGCTACTAATTCTATTTTTCAGGTTTTTAGCTTTTCCAATATAAATGATCGTATCGTTCGCATCAAAATACCGATACACACCGGGTTCTTCTGGAAGAGATGGCATTATACTTTTGGGGTCAAAGCTATTCATAGCTCAAATTTAATAAATTCATTTCGAATATCGTTTTTAGGATTTTTCTAAGAAAGTTTATTTTGATGCATATTTTTATTTGCTTTTTTAGTTTATTTTTTTGCTACAAAAGTTAAGGTAGGGGAGACTTTAAGTCATAATCATTAAATAATGTAAACTTAATACAGTCCTATTGTATCATTATAATATAATATATAGCCATTTTGGGCCATATATTGGCAAATGATATTTTACCGTTAAAAATTTGCATTTATTATTTGCAGATAAGTATTGAATTACACATATTTGGGAGTGCCCTACCTAGTAGGACAGTGTAGGACAGTTGAGTTCTTAGAAGAATTATATCTTAAGTAATAGTAAAAGTCGACAAGAGACGCGCTTACTTATGGTATTTTTTAAAGAATGAGTCCTAGTTCTAAAATTGTTTAAATACGAAAAAATGAAAGGAGGTCTGATGGTTTAAAAAATGGCGATTATCTAAACGCATAATTTTAAATAAATAATTAATCAACTATTACTTATGAAACACAATTATTATCAAATTTTCAAAAGCTTCTTATTGCTAGCCATTATGGTGCTAGGGAGCTTTGCGTCATTTGCTCAAGACCGCAAGGTTTCGGGTAAAGTGGTTGGTACTGATTCACAAGGTATCCCAGGCGTTAGTATATTGGTAAAAGGAACCAATACAGGAACAACTACTGACATTAATGGTGCATTTTCGGTTTCAGTTAAATCTGGAAGCGCTGTATTATCCATTTCTGCGGTAGGTTACAAAACCAAAGATGTTACTGTAGGTTCACAAACCTCTATTTCGGTTACATTAGAAGAAGATGTTAGCCAATTGAGCGAGGTTATCGTAACAGGTTACTCTGTAACCAACAAAAAAGAGTCTACTGCTGCAGCATCAATTGTTAAAGCAAAAGATTTACAAATTGCCCCTTCAGGAAACGTTGAGCAACAATTACAAGGTCGTGTAGCCGGTGTTACATTGATCACTAACGGTCAGCCAGGAACTAACAGTATCATTCGTGTACGTGGTTTTGGTGCTTTCGGTGGTAACGAGCCATTGTACATTGTTGATGGAGTACCAGTAGGTTCTACTGATTTCTTATCACCAGATGATATTGAAAGTACTACTGTATTGAAAGATGCGGCTGCAGCTTCTATCTATGGAGCGCGTGCTGCTAACGGTGTAATCGTTTATACTACTAAGCGTGGTACAAAAGGAAAAAAACCTTTACAAATTACTTATGATGGATTGTACGGTGGTACAGACCCTAACGTTGGAGGAGCTCCAAAAATGTTGACTCCACAAGAGCAAGCAGATTGGACTCACGTAGCATACCGTAACAACGCGGCAGCTAACGGAACGGCTGTTTCTTATTCTCACCCACAATACGGTACATCTGCACAAGCTACTTTACCGACATATTTGCATTTTAACGGTGCAAATGGAGTTAGAGGTGCTGTAGACATGGCTGCTGCTCAAGCTGCTTATGCTGCTAGTCCATTAACTACTTTTGCTATTCGTCCAAACTTAGCTGGTACTAACTGGTATGATGAGATTACTCGTTTTGGTAATACTCAACGTCACTCTTTAGGATTCAGTGGTGGAACAGACAATGGTCGTTTCTACATTGGTTTATCAGCTCAAGAGCAACAAGGTATCTTATTAGAAAACGATTTCCGTCGTTATTCAGCTCGTTTTAACTCTGAATTTGATTTAGGAAAGCACGTTAGAATTGGTGAGAACTTACAGTTTACTTACCGTTCAGTTAGAGGTCAATCAGGTGGTAACGGTGGTTTAGGTATTGCTGGTGATGAGTCAGTTATCTTATCAGCTTATCGTATGCCAACAGTTATTCCTGTATACGATGATTTTGGAAGTTTTGCATCTACAAGAGCTGCAGGTTTCAACAACCCTCGTAACCCAGTACGTTCATTAATGACTAACCAAATCAACGACCAAAACTACAATGCTAACGCAGTAGGTAACGTGTACGTTGAGTATGAGCCAATCAAAGATTTGATCATCAAATCAAGCATTGGAGGTCAATACAATAACTCTTACTTTGTAAATTATAACTATAAGTACTTAGGAGACTCAGAGCCAGAAGCTTCTGATAGTTTCTCTGAAGGTTCAGGTTATTCTTTTGCTTGGGTATTCTCAAATACAGCTTCTTACAAATATCAGTGGAGAAAGCACGGTATCAAAGCATTAGCAGGTATCGAATCATTGAACACGGGTCGTGGTCGTAGTATCTCAGGATCGGGTATCAACCCATTCTCGATGGACTTAGACTTCGTTACTTTGAACGCTGTTCAGTCGCCAGTAGTTAACTCTAACTTATTCAGTGGTGTTAATTTCTACTCATTATTCGGTAAAGCTGATTATAACTTCAACGAGAAGTATTACTTAACAGCAGTTGTTCGTCGTGACGGTTCATCTCGTTTCGGTTCTCAAAATCGTTACGGTATTTTCCCTGCATTCTCTGCAGCTTGGCGTGTGACTTCTGAGGAGTTCATGAAAGACCTTCCAGGAATCACGGATTTGAAAATTCGTGGAGGTTGGGGAGAAATGGGTAACTCAAACAACGTAGACCCAGCTAACCAGTATTCATTGTACGCTGCAAGACGTGATGTTTCTTTCTATCCAATCGATGGTCAGAGCTCAGGAGCTAACGAAGGTTATATCCGTTCACGTATTGGTAACCCTGCTGCTAAGTGGGAGACTTCAGAAACAACAAACATCGGTTTCGATGCTACTTTCTTAAACGGTAAGTGGGAAGTTGTATTTGATTTATGGAGAAAAGATACGCGTGATTTGTTATTCAACGTACCACTTCCTGCGGTTGTTGGACCAAACGCATCGGCTCCTTCAGTTAACGTAGCAAAAATGCGTAACGAAGGTATCGACTTCCAAGTAATTAACCGAGGTAATATTACCAACGAGTTGAAATACGAATTGACTTTCAATAATTCATTCTTGAAAAACGAAATCATCGCATTCGCTCCAGGTATCACAAACTTAACTGGTGGTGGTTTCCGTGGTATTACTCCTGTTCGTATGGAGATCGGACGTTCATTGTCTTCATTCTATGGTTACAAAGTAATTGGATATTTCAATACAGCTGCTGAGGTGACAAGTGCACCAGCTCAATCAGGTGCAGGTGTTGGTCGTTTCCGTTATGCTGACATGAATGGTGATGGTAAAATCACTCCAGATGACCGTACTTATTTAGGTTCTCCAGTACCAACTTACACAGGAGGTATCAACGTAGGTTTAACTTACAGAGCGTTTGATTTAAATATGTATGTATATGCTTCTGCTGGTAACAAAATCTGGAACCAGTCTAAGTGGTTTACTGATTTCCACGGATCATTCGAAGGTTCTGGTAAAGGAGAGCGTGCTAAGCAATCTTGGACTCCAGCATTAGGAAATAGTGCAGAGGCTCCAATTTGGGAATCAGCATCTAACATCTCTACCAATGGTGCAGAGAACTCATGGTATGTAGAAGACGGAGATTATATCCGTTTCCAGAATATCTCTTTAGGATATAACATTCCTTCGAAATTCTCTTCTAAACTTGGTATCAAACGTGCGAAGTTGACTCTTTCTGCAAACAACTTGTTGACCTTTACTAAATACAAAGGTTTAGATCCAGGTGTTGGTGGTGCAGCCGATACTAGTTTTGGTATTGACGTAGGTAACTACCCAGTTACTCGTTCATTCAACGCTGCTATCAACTTGTCATTTTAATCCGCGAAAGCCAATTTAAATTAAAATAAAATGAAAAAATATCATATTTTAAAACGATTAGCCTTAGTAAGTGCATCTGCATTTACCTTGACATTCGCTTGTAAAGATCAGTTTTTAGAGGTTTTGCCTACTGGTTCATTAGCCCAGGCACAATTAACTTCTAAGGCTGGTGTTGAGGGTACTTTGATTGGAGCTTATTCTGCTTTGGCAGCAAAAAACTTTACTCAAGTAGCTGCTTCTAACAACTGGCTTTGGGGTTCAATCCTTGGTGGAGAGAACAACAAAGGAACAGATGCTGGAGACTTTTCTGCCATTAACCCGATGCAACGCTATGAAACTTCACCTGTACAAGGAGAGGTTAATGGTACTTGGCAAGCAAAATACGAAGGTATCGCGCGTGCTAATGCAACGATTAATTTAGCCAATGAGTCTAAAGCTCTTTCTGCTGCAGAAAAAACTCGTATCATTGCTGAAGCTCGTTTCTTACGTGCTCACTTTTACTTTGAGTTGAAGCGTTTATTCAACTCTGTTCCATATGTTGATGAGACAATGGATTATGGTAAAGGCATTGAGAAAGTAGCTAACACACCAGATATCTGGGGTAAAATCGATGCAGATTTCAAATTTGCGTACGACAACTTGCCTGAAACTCAGTCTTCAGCAGGTCGTGCTAACAAATGGGCAGCTGGTGCTTACTTAGGTAAGTCTTTGTTGTACCAAGGAAAATTTGCAGAAGCTAAAGCTATCTTCACAACAGTGATTGCTAGTGGTAAAACTACCAATGGTAAGAAATACGGCTTGGTACCAAGATTCCAAGATGTATTCAACGCAGCGAATGATAACAACGAAGAAGCAGTATTTGCTATTCAGTCATCTATGAATACAGGTAACGTTAATAACTCGAATGCATTCGACGTATTGAACTACCCATACAACACAGGTACTGATGGTCCAGGTAACTGCTGCGGATTCTTCCAACCTTCATTCTCTCTAGCAAATGCTTACCGTACTAAAGACGGTTTACCATTATTGACTGAAGTAAACGGTGGTCCAGCTTATAACGCACCTGAAAATGCGGTTAAGCATGACTATAAATTAGCTTCTAGCGATGCATTTACAGAAGATAACGGTCCATTGGATCCACGTATTGACCACACGATCGGTCGTCGTGGTATTCAGTACTTAGACTGGATCGAGCACCCTGGTAAAAACTGGATTCGTGATCAAACTTATGCAGGTCCATATTCTCCTAAGAAATATGTGTATTACAAAACTCAGGAAAATACTTTGACTGATGGTTCTGGTTGGACACGTGGTTATGCCACTCTTAACTACAACATCATTCGTTTTGCTGATGTATTGTTAATGGCTGCTGAGGCTGAAATCAAAGGTGGTGGAAGTTTAGCTACTGCTTTAGGTTATATCAACCAAGTACGTTCACGTGCGGCTAATCCTTCTAGCTTTGTTAGAAATGCCAAGACTGGTGAATTAGAAGCAAACTATGTCATCGCTCCTTATGCTGCATTTGCAAGCGCAGACGAGGCATTGAAAGCACTTAAAATGGAGCGTATGTTGGAATTAGCTACAGAAGGTCACCGTTTCTTCGACTTAGTTCGTTGGGGTGATGCACCAAAAGTGTTACAAGCTTACCTAGATTATGAAGGTAAAATCTTAGTAACGATGTTTGGTGGTGCTAAATTCACTACTGGTAAGGAATATCTTCCTATCCCACAAGCTCAAATTGATATCCAAGGAACTTCTATCCTGAAGCAAAATCCTAGTTATTAATTGATTGCATTTTATTCTAAAAAAGGTGGGAACTTGTTCCCACCTTTTTTAATTTTAGCCTAGTAATTTTAATATGATGAATTCTCGACAACTACTTTATTTTAGTCTACTTTTCATAGGCATTATTTCATGTAAAAGTAAGACCACTTTCGAACTTCTGCCAAGTGATCAAACAGGCATTCATTTTTCCAATCAAATTGTCGAAAGCGACACCTTGAATATTTTGAAGTATGAATACCTCTACAATGGTAGCGGGGTTGGAATGGGTGATTTTAATAATGATGGTTTATTGGATTTGTTCTTTTCAGGCAATCAAGCTAATGGAACTTTGTACCTCAACAAAGGTGAAATGAAGTTTGAAGATGTCTCAAAAAAGGCAGGGATTGATACAAAGAACCGTTGGTGTGCAGGCGTTAGTGTGGTGGATATCAATGGGGATGGATTGCTTGATGTCTATGTATCGGTAACATTAAAAAATGGAGACAAAGACCGGGAGAATTTATTGTTTGTCAATCAAGGCATCAAAGAGGGTATTCCTACCTTCAAAGAAATGGCCGTGGAATATGGTATTAATGATTCAGGGCATAGTCAACATGCTGCATTTTTTGATTATGATAAAGATGGCGATCTAGATTTATATGTTTTAACGGATAAAATCACTGAATTCCCTTCTCTTTTTCGTCCTAAAGTAAATGACGGTTCTTATCCTAATACCGATCGTTTGTACCGAAATGAATGGTCTGAAACATTGAAACATCCTGTATTCACCAATGTGTCCAAAGAAGCAGGAATAACTTTGGAGGGATTTGGTTTAGGAATCAATATCTGTGATATCAATCAAGATAATTGGCCAGATATTTATGTGACCAATGATTATGTATCGGATGATATATTATACATCAATAATCAAAATGGGACATTTACTGACCAATCTAAAGCTTATTTTAAGCATACGAGTTTGAGCGCCATGGGTAATGATGTGGCAGACATCAATAATGATGGTTTGGCGGATATTGTTGCCTTGGATATGCTTCCCAAAAGTAATGATCGAAAAAAGCAATTAGCCCCAGGTAATCATTACCAAACGTATGTCAACAGTGATACTTATGGGTACACGTACCAATATATGCGTAATTCCTTGCAATTGAATGCGGGTAAACAAGCTAATGGTCAACCCTATCCTTTCCAAGAAATAGGATTGATGGCCGGAGTAGCGGAAACGGAATGGAGCTGGTGTCCATCTTTAGCTGATTTTGATAACGATGGTTACCGTGATTTATTGATTACCAATGGTTTTCCTAAAGATGTTACAGATCGAGATTTTATGTCGTATCAGGCGGAATCCAAACGTTTGACTTCTGAAGCTATCATGTTGGAAAAATTGCCTGTCATCAAAATCAATAATTATGCCTATAAAAATATGGGTGGTTTGAAGTTTGAGGATGTGAGTGCCAACTGGGGAATCAATATTGCTTCTTTTTCCAATGGTGCGGTTTATGGCGATTTGGATAATGATGGAGATTTGGACTATGTAGTCAATAACATCAATGATGAAGCTTTTGTCTATAAGAACAACACCATTGACCAAGAAAAGGAGAAGTCGCAGTTTTTGCGGGTTAAATTTGAAGGGAAAGGTAAAAATCTATTAGGTATTGGGGCAAAAATTGAAGGTGTTTTTGCAGATGGTTCTCGCTTTTATTATGAAAATACACCCTATAGAGGATACTTATCTAGCGTAGAAACCGTTGCGCATATTGGTTTGGGATCTAAATTAGCCATTAAAGAAATGCGTATTTTTTGGCCGAATGATTCCATGCAAGTGATTAAAAATCCGGGCAAAAATAAAGTGTTGACGGTGAAAATAGGTGATGCTAAATTGCCTATTAATGCTATGTTTGACCAAGAGAAACCTCTTTTGGAAGAAATAAGTAGCAATTTGGCATTAACTGATGTGCACAAAGAATACGATTTTGTGGATTTTAATTTTCAAATTTTAACTCCGTTTAAATTATCTCAATTAGGTCCTGGTTGTTCGGTGGGGGACGTTAATGGAGATGGATTGGAAGACTTTTTTGTCGGAGGTGCTAAGTTCTATTCTGGGCTTTTCTATCTGCAACAAGCCAATGGCAAATTTGTATCAAAACCTCTCGAAGGAGTTATTGAGCAGCCCAAAAAGATGGGAGAGGATTTAGGCTCTTTGTTGGCTGATTTTGACAAAGATGGGGATTTGGATTTATACATTACCCGTGGTGGAACAGAGGATAAAGCCAATTCTCCAAGCTTTCAAGACGTGTTATATAAGAACGACGGCAAAGGTAATTTCACTTTAGATGTGGCAGCTTTGCCTGTATTTTTAGAGAGTAATTCCGCTGTAAGGTCCATTGATTTTGATCGCGATGGAGATTTGGATTTATTTGTTAGTGGAAGAAACGTGCCATTTGAATATCCTAAAGGCACAGTATCTCGCTTATTACGTAACGATTCCAAGGCGGGTCAAATTAAATTTACAGATCAAACAGCTCAATGGGCCCCTGAACTTTTACAAGCATCTTTGATATGTGATGCTATTTGGACAGATGTTAATCAAGACGGTTGGGTAGATTTGGTTTTAGCCGGAGAATATTTGCCGATTCAAGTTTTTGAAAATCAAAAGGCTAAATTGAAAAAACTCAATGAAACAGGATTAGAGAAATATACTGGCCTGTGGGCTTCTATTACAAGTGCGGATTTTGACCAAGATGGGGATATGGATTTTATTGCCGGTAACATGGGTAAAAACACTATTTTACGTGCCAATAGCAAACAACCCGTGGAAATTGTACATGGAGATTTAGATGGAAATGGATTATATGATCTTATCCCTTTCGTGTATTTCCAAAGCCCTAAAGGATTGTATGAATCTTATCCTTTGTTTGGTAAAGATGATACACATAAGCAATTGAATGCCACACGTGCTCGCTATGTGTACTATAAAGACTTTGGTAAAGCCAAGCAAGAAGACTTATTTACGGATGCTGAAAAAAAGAAATCTTCGAAAGTATCTTTTACAGAAAATGCTTCCGTCTACATTGAAAATCTAGGAAAAGGCAAATTTGTGGTACATGAATTACCTGCTATGGCCCAGGTTTCAGCTATGAATGGAATGCAAGTTATCGACATCAACCAAGATGGCTTTTTAGATGTGCTGTTTGTTGGAAACAATTATGGCAATGAGGTTTCTACAGGAAGATACGATGCTTCTAATGGCGGGGTCTTATTAGGTGATGGAAAAGGTAAATTTAGATACCAGCAAAATTCTGGGCTTTTTGTTCCCAATGATGCTAAATCTTTAGTCAGTATTCAGCTAGGTAAAGATCAGTTAGGATTCATTGCTTTACAAAATAGAGGAGCCATGCACGTCTTTAAGCCTGTTAAAAGTTTTGTCCCATTAGCGAAAGCTGGGAAAGATTTTACTTACCAGTTCTTAGGTAAGAAACAAAAAGTTAACTGGAACTATGGTTCTTCTTACTTGAGCCAAAGTGCTTCTGCTCAGGGTTTTGTGCCAAGGGGAGCTAGTTTAGCGAATTAAGTTTTTGAAATAAGTCAGTTGAAGTCCAGGAGTCAATTTGGTTCCTGGTTTCACTGCACCGAATTGATAATTACCTAAAATGATATCGATATCACCATCTTTATCCACGTCTCCTGCATCCATGCAGATATAATGACCACCTGCTCCAATATTTAAATTACTAACTTGGAAGGTCATATTTCCTTGGTTCTGAAAATAGAGAAAGTTTTCATTGCGTCCTTTATCGTTTTCTGCAAAAAAGGCAATCATGGCCAAATCTAAATCTCCGTCTTGGTCGAAGTCCCTAGCTACTGTTTTAGATGCTCCATAAGATGGGTAAAAATAGCCTTCCTTAAAGTTATTTCTTCCGTCATTCAGGTATACATGAACTCCATGAAAGGCCTTTTTCGATCTAGAGTAATCTGCATTATCCCCGTTGGAAACAATGATGTCGTCGTGCCCATCTTTATTCATATCAGCCACTTCCATATAGCTACTACCAAATACCGAATCAAATTGTAGTAATGGTTTTTCCACAAAAATACCTTGGCCTTTATTGATGAATAAGGACACACCTTCACGAGACTGTGCCATCAAAACCAATAAATCGGGTTTTCCATCACCTGTGTAATCTTTAATCACAACATTTCTTGCTCCTGCTTGGGCTTTTAATACATGTCGACTTTTATTTTTTCCATCAATCCAGGTTAATTGACCTCGCTCAAAGCCATACTCGCAGATGACAAAGTCTTGAACGCCATCGCTATTAAAATCACTGATTTGGATATCTACAGGTCTTTTGAGAGAATCAATCATTGCTTCCATTTTCCCTTGAGCATTGATGCCATACATGTTCCCAATTTTTTCATCATTGGGGTACATTTTACCAATGGCCAATAAATAGGGTTTGCCTTCTAAAATTTGGGTTAATGCTACCGGACTATTGGTTTCAATCGACTTTTTAACTTGCTTATTTGCATCCAATACCCATAAGGTACGATTTCTTGTTCCTGCCCAAACTTCAGGTTTGTCGGGATGAATTCGAAGTGAAATAACGACACCCAATTGGTCTTTTTTTGAAATAAATGATTCTTCCTTGAAATGCAATGTAGCCGTGCTGATTGGACTTCTTTGCTTTTGTGGCATTGGTTTTTCTGGGGCATTTTTGACATAATAATCCACGATGGATTGCCAATCTTCTTCACTGATTTTAGGATCCAGTGGGTAGATGTCCATGGCCATGGCACTTTGGTATTGCTCCTCCGAGATGCGAGTCATCAACTGAAATCGATCACCTATTCCTAAACGATAGCCCATTTCGGGTAAGACGCCATCTTTCCATGTCTTTTTATCGAGTAATGAAGGGTCAGGGAATTTGTGGCAAGAAGAACAGGTCTCCTTGGCTAGAGCTTCACTTTTTTCTTCAGCACTTTGTTGACAAGCAGTAAATAATATGGAAATAATGAATAGAGAGGCAATTAATCGCATGTTATTGAACATTGGTATTTTGAACAGCCGTAGAATCGATGCCTACTTTTCCACTACACGTGAAATCAAACACAAATTTTTCTGGTTTTAAGAAAGGCATTTTTCTGTACCCTTCTATGGCTAATGATTGGTCGGAATAAACTTTTTCCATGAATTTGGCATAGGCAGGCATAGCCATTTTGGCTCCTTGGCCCAAGGCTAAAGATCTAAAGTGTATGCTTCGATCATCTCCACCAACCCAAACCCCTGCTACTAGTTTCTGGGTGACTCCCATGAACCAACCATCAGAGTAATTGGAAGTGGTACCTGTTTTGGCACCAATTTCATTGCCCGCTACTATGGATGTTCTCTTTAATCCTTCCGCTGTACCTCCAGGTTCCTGAACAGCACCTTGCAACATGTAGGTCATCAAGTAAGCAGTTTCTGGTTTAATCGCGGCTTTGGCGGTTGGAGAAAATTCGCGTAAAACATTTCCAACTTTGTCGGTTATTTTCAATATCAAAATAGGCTCAATTCGTTCGCCTGCGTTGGCGAAAGTACTGTAGGCAGATACTTGCTCAAATACAGATACTTCAGAAGCTCCTAAGCAAAGAGAAGGGCCTTCATATAAAGGGCTGCTAATACCTGCCTTATGGGCAAATTCAGCAATTTTCTGTGGCCCCATTTCTTTCATTAATTTAGCGGAAATGGTATTGATAGATAAGGCCATGGCCCTTCTTAATTTAAGCTTTTCATAGCTATATTTTCCATCCGAGTTTTGTGGTGTCCATGTACCATTGGTTAAGCCATCTTCCTCGCCAAAGGTCACTGGTTCGTCAATCAATTCATCACATGGAGTGGCAATCTCATTTTCTATTGCTGCACCGTAGACAAAAGGTTTGAAGGTTGATCCAGGCTGTCTTTTACTTTGGGTAATGTGATCAAACTTAAAGTACTTATAATTGATTCCGCCTATCCAAGCTTTCACGTGGCCGTTGGTGGGATCCATGGCCATAAAACCACAATTCAAAATTCGCTTGTAATAGTTAAGTGAATCCATGGAACTCATAGTAGTATCGATATCTCCTTGGTAGGAAAATACTGTCATTTTTACTTTTCTATTCAATTCTTCCCACACTTTGAATTCATCATTATTGTATGCCGCCATTAATTCACGATAACGATCTGTGCGTTTCATGGCATCTTTCAAGAAGCCTTTGATTTCTTTCATTTCTTCATTGACCCAGGGATTTCTTCCTTTCCAATGAGAATAAAACAAGCTTTGCTCTGCCTTCATATGCTCCTGTATGGACTCTTCGGCATATTTTTGCATGCGGGAATCTATGCTAGTATATATGCGTAATCCAGAAGTGTAGAGATTGATTTGTTGGTCTTCTGGGCGATCCGCATTGATTTCCTTGATGACTGACAAAATCTGTTTACGAATACTTTCTCTGAAATATGGCGCAGCGCCTGTATTTTGATTTTCTACTTTAAATTTTAGGTTCAATGGACTTTCCATCATGCTACGTGCTTCATCTTCCAATACGTAGTCGTATTTTGCCAATTGACCTAAGACCACATTGCGTCTTTCCAACGTTTTTTCCGGTCTGATCCTCGGGTCATACAGGGATGGATTTTGTAGTAAACCTATCAAAGTGGCAGCTTCTGGTAAAGAAACTGTTTTTACATCTTTTTGGAAATAAGTCCGACACGCCACTTGTATACCGTAAGCATTATTACCAAAACTGACCTCATTGAGATACATGGCCATAATTTCTTGTTTGGTATATCGGCGCTCCAATTTGATGGCTAATATCCATTCCTTGACTTTAGCAATGGCCGTTTTTAATCCACCTATTTTCATGAGTAGACCCATGTAAAGGGGATCGTCTTCCCCGAACTCCACCGAGCGGGTATGAAATAGATTTTTGGCCAATTGTTGTGAAATGGTGCTACCACCTCCTGAAGTTCCAAAACTTAATACTACACGCATCATGGAACGCATATCGATACCTGAGTGTGTGGTGAATCGGGCATCTTCCGTGGCCATCAAGGTGTTGATAATGGTGGGAGAAAGGTCTTCAAATTCTACTGGGTTTCTGTTTTCTCGAAAGTATTTACCAATTTCTTGACCATCCTCGGAAATCAAAAGAGAGGCTTCCTGACTTTTGGGATTTTCTAATTCATACAAACTAGGCATTCCGCCAAACAGCCATAGAAAGTTGAAGTTAACGGCCGTGATGAATAGAACTGCAAACAGCGTGGAGCCCAAAAGAAATTTATACGTAAATCGAATCAGTTTTAGATATTTTCCCTCTTCAAATTCGAACATGTTAGTTTTTATTTTTAGTATAGGCTTTCAATAAAGCTTCAGCCTCTGTTGTTAAAGGGCTTTTTGGGAAAGCCTGAATGAAGTTTTTCAAATTATCTTGGTAGCTGGTGAATTCTTTTAGTCCACCATAGCAAAGCGCTTTTAAAAATACGACTTTATCTTCTAAGTTACTACCTGGAAATTGCTGTAAGATTTGTTGGCATTGCCGAGAAGCTTCTGTATAATTATTGGCCTTGAATTGCCCATAGGCTAATTCGTATGCCTTTTGTGCCGCCAACTCATTGCTTTCAGTTAAGCTACCATTCTCTATTTTTAAAATAAGTTGTTTGAAATAGGCAGTTGGAAAACGATCAAACAAATTACTGCGGTAATTCTTTTGCTCAGGGGAGTCTTTGTCGCTACTTAAATACAATAAGTAAAGCGCCTCAGCTTCATGACTAGTACCTGGGTAATTTGTCAATAATTTTTTCAGTAATTGAGTGGCTTGTTCCTTTTCTCCTAGTTCCAAACGAACAAATTTCCCTAATTCAAACAAGGCATCTTCTTCCCTTTTTTTCACTTGAGCAATTTGAGCTGGACTTTTTGGTATCGAGTTTAGCCAAATTTGTAGGGAATCATTCACAACAGGATTATTGCTGTTTGTCTTCGTATTTTCCGAAGTGGCTCCTGCATTATTTTGTGTTAAATCTACAATCCGATTGGTCAGGTTATTGTTTTTATTTTTACGATTCCAAAAGTCCTCCAAGGTCCTAACCCCCCATTTATTACTAAATTCTTGCTGACCTTGTATTCTCGCTTGATCGTTGTTGAAATAAAAACTTTGTTGCTCTGGACTAGCGGGTCTACGTGTAAAAACGACATTATTTTGTAGGGCTGCTGTTTTACTCAATAATGAATCTGTTTTTCTTTGCTGCTTTTTTTGAGTCTTTTGGTACATGTCTGTCAATTCTGCTAAAGACATGTTACTTAATTTTAATAGGGAGTCTTCCTGACTTAATGCTTTGCTTAATTGCAGGTAATTAGACCAGGTTGATTTTAGTTTTTGTGTGGAAGCAAAAGCCGGATGATTGGGATTAATGGAGGTAGCGGCACTATCATAGTATTTGGCTGCCTCATCGAATCGTTTCAATTGTTTGGCAAAAAGATTTCCCAATTGTAAATAAAGCTCTCCACGGTCGCTTCCGCTTTTTCCACCTTTAGTCCAATAGTCCTTTGCCTTATCAAATTCTTTATTTTTGAAATATATTTCTCCTAAAGCTGCATATAAGGCAGGTACATGGTCCTCATTCTTAGGTTCCCGAATCATTTTTTCTAATTCTTCTGGGGCATTGTTTAACTGATGGACGGATAAAGTGGCATGGAATTGTAAATCATAGCTGGCCTTGGATTTTTTTACGGCAGCATAATTTTCCAGAGCTAAATTATTTTTCCCTTGTGACTCGAATAACTGACCCAAAATATAACGCAGTCGGGCTTTTTCCTCACCAGATGAAAGGGAAGGTATGATTTCTTCCAATAGTGCAATGGTTGGAATTATCTCGTTTTTGCTTTGGTGAAAATAGGCTCTGGATAATAAATAGCTGTTTTTTTGCGACGGATTAAGGTCTAAGCTTTGAATGAATTCACCTACTTTTTCTGCGGAAGTGAAATCATGCTGATGGGTATAAATTTGGTGTAAATGAATCAGCGAAGTACTTTGAGATCGAGAATCATTATCAATGGAATTAACAAATTTGAAAGTCTCTAGAGCATTTTTGAAGTCTTTTTTGATGTAGCGACCCCAACCAATCAAGGTATAGGCATCATCTACAAAATGAGAATTTTGATGGCGGTCAATCACCAAAGAAGCTTTTTTAATCACTAAATCTATGTCCGCAGCATGTTGCTGGCCGAAAGTCGAATCTATCGCCGGAATGATGGGTAAAATGGATTTATAATCCTCTTTATGTTCTTCCCAAAACTTCTTTTGTATGGTCTTTTTTAAGCGATCAGCTTGCCAAATGGCATTGTATTTGGCATTTAAATTATGAAATGCGACGGCAGCAGGCTTTGTGCTCTGTTGAGAACAGGCACTCACAAGAGCTAATAATCCGAGAAGCCAGAAACGTCTAATCATGTAGAAAACCAAAATTGTTCAAATTTACAATTTATCTCAACGAAAAAAGGATAAATTTAGCGTGGCTTTACGATTAATTTAATTCAAACTGATGAACTCATACCAAAAATACATTGGAGCAGCATTTCAAATGTTGGTAACCATCTTATTGGGAGTTTGGTTGGGTCGATATTTGGATGGATATTTTCATATGGAAAAGCCTTGGTTGACCATCGTTTTCTCTTTGGGTTCTATTGCCATTTCCATGGTAGGTTTGATTCGAAGTTTGCCAAAATAATTGCGAATTAGCTCGATTTATAAGCCGATATATTTCTGTAAATTGCTGAGATTTTCCATATTAACTCAAATTTTCCGTGTTCGAGGGTCGCAGACAAATACTTTTGTTGTTCTTTATCATCATTGGATTGGTGTTTTTAGGGAAGTTGTTTTTCCTTCAAGTGATTGATGATAGTTACGAAAAGGCGGCCGATAACAATGCGATTCGAAAAATTATTCAAATTCCATTTCGTGGAGAAGTATATGACCGCCATAATAAGCTGATTGTATACAATACGCCAGTGTATGATTTATACATTACGCCGCGTAAAGCTCATGTGCGAGATACTTTGCAGTTTTGCCAACTTTTTGGAATTACAAGAGCCTATTTTGATTCTACTTGTAAACAAGCCAAAATTTATTCTCGAGTGAAGCCCTATTTGTTTTTGAAACATTTATCCAAGGAAGATTTTGCTCGAGTTCAGGATGCTATGGTAGATTTCCCTGGGTTTACTTTTACGACTACTGCGTTTAGAACATATCAATCCAAGGCCTTTTCGAATGCATTGGGTTATGTGGCTGAGATTAATTCGAATTCCCTTCAAACACAAAAAGATGATTATTACCGACAAGGGGATTATGTAGGAGTATCCGGAATTGAAAGCTTTTACGAAGAAGATTTACGCGGCCAAAGGGGAGTGAAATACCGAATGGTGAATAGCAATGGGGTAGAGAAGGGGGATTTCAAAGAAGGCCGTTTGGACATTCAACCCATAGCCGGAAAGAATTTATATACGGGAGTTGATATTCGATTGCAGGAATATGCCGACAGTTTAATGCAACATAAAGTAGGTTCTGTGGTGGCTATTGAGCCAGCTACGGGTGAAATACTGACTATGGTATCTGCGCCTTCATATGACCCAAGTTTATTAGCGGGGCGTAATTTTTCCAAGTATTACCAAGATTTAGCTTTGGATCCCATGAAGCCCTTGCTGAACCGACCACCCTCAGCTTATTACCGTCCTGGATCAACTTTTAAATTGATTCAAGCATTGGTTGGATTGCAGTTGGGAATCATTACACCGGGAAGTGTATTTACTCACGCTGGGGCCCCTGTCAAATGCCACTCGCACAATACCTCGCATAACGATTTACATAATGCCATTCAATGGTCTTGTAACCCATATTTTTATCATGCATTTCGAAAGATTTTATATGAGGATACGCAGGGGAATACCTATGAGCGATCAGCTCAAGGTTTGCAACGATGGTCAGAATTAGTGGCCAATTTTGGTTTTGGAAGGAAGTTAGGGGTTGATTTAGGTAATGAGAAAAAGGGAATTTTACCGAATGTAGAATATTACAATAAGGTTTACAAAGGAGAAAATACTTGGAAGTTTTCCAATATTTATTCCTTGAGTATAGGTGAAGGTGAATTGGTAGTCAATCCATTGAAAATGGCCAATGTGGCTGCCATTATTGCCAATCGAGGCTGGTATATTCCTCCTCATTTGGTCAAGGCCATTGGGGATAATAAAGTGGTGGATCCTTTTTATAAAACCCCAGTTTCTGTAGGAATTGACTCAAAGCATTTTGGTGTGGTGATTGAAGGTATGAAAGATGCTGTTTTACATGGAACTGTAGGAGGGGACGGTAAAATTCCAGATATCGTGATGTGTGGGAAAACAGGAACTTCACAAAATGCCAAAGGAGAAGATCACTCTGTGTTTATTGCCTTTGCACCTAAAGACAATCCAAAGATTGCTATTGCTGTTTTTGTGGAAAATGCAGGTTTTGGAGGTTTTGCGGCAGCCCCAATTGCGTCTTTAATCATTGAAAAATATTTGAAAGGTAAAGTTGACAGGAAGGCTGTGGAGGAGAAATTTATGAATAAAAGCTATCTTCCTAATGTGTTATCTGTGACAGGACCTTGACCTTCAAAAACTAAAAAAGATACCTTAAAATGAGTAATCAAAACCAATTGGTGAGTAAGGTTGATTGGATTACCGTATCCCTGTATGCCCTATTTGTGTTGGCAGGTTGGATGAATATTTATTCGGCGGTGTACAATCCAGAGACTCATTTATGGATATTTGATGCTAAGTTTTATGATTCCAATGCCGGGAAACAATTGATTTGGATGGGGACTAGTTTAATACTCATCATTTGCATTTTTGCTATTGACTTTCGGTTTTTTGAAGCCTTTGCCCCCATCATTTATGCTAGTTTTATAGGTTTGTTGGTATTGGTGCCATTTTTGGGTGTTACTATAAACGGTTCACATTCCTGGTTTAAGTTTGGCACTATAACGATTCAACCTGCTGAATTTGCAAAAACCGCTACTGCCTTATTGTTAGCTAAATACATCAATGAACCACAGGTGAATTTATCCAAATGGAAAAACCAATGGATTGCAGCAGCCATTATTGGATTACCCATGATATTGATCATAGCTTCCAATGAAACAGGCTCAGCCTTGGTCTTTGCCTCTTTTTTGATTTTGCTTTATCGAGAAGGTTTACCCGGTGAATATCCTGGTTTATTCATTGGTTCAGTGACCATTTTTGTTTCAGCATTGTTATTGAGTCCATGGACTATTTTAGCTACACTCATCGTCATAGCAGGAATTATCATAGCACTTTCTCCGATTTACGTTCAACGCTTAAAACAAACCTATACGAAAGCTGCCTTTTTCATTGTGGGAATTATGTTCATGGTTTTTTTGGTCGATTTAGCGGTCAATAAAGTATTAAAAGAGCATCAGCGAAATCGCATCAAGGTATTGATTGACCCCTCTTTTGATCCAAGAGGTTTAGGTTATCAAGTGACGCAATCCAAAATTGCCATTGGATCGGGAGGTTTTTGGGGTAAAGGCTACCTACAGGGGACTCAAACGAAATTTGATTTTGTACCGGAGCAAAGTACCGACTTTATTTTTTGTACCATTGGGGAAGAGCATGGCTTTTTTGGGGTGATGGTAGTGATACTTTTATTTGTGGCATTTTTATGGCGGCTCATGTATTTGGCAGACCAGCAGCGATCTCGGTTTGCTCGAGCTTATGGATATGGAGTGGTGGGGATTTTATTTTTTCACTTTTTGGTGAATATTGGAATGACGATAGGCTTAATGCCAATCATGGGGATTCCTCTACCATTTTTTAGTTATGGAGGTTCATCTCTTTGGTCATTTACCATACTATTGTTTATATTTCTGAAATTAGATTCGCATCGTTCGGATATGCTTTCTCGATAATTACCTAAACCTATGATAGAAGAAAAACTAAGTTCTAAAGCCAAGCTCTTAATTGCCGTAGCCGCCTTGGGCTATTTTGTGGATGTCTATGATTTAATTTTATTTTCGGTTGTTCGGAATCCTAGCCTTAAAAGTTTAGGTCTTGTGGGGCCTGAACTTTTGAACCAAGG
This sequence comes from Aquirufa aurantiipilula, assembly GCF_019923745.1. Classification (GTDB taxonomy): domain Bacteria; phylum Bacteroidota; class Bacteroidia; order Cytophagales; family Spirosomataceae; genus Aquirufa; species Aquirufa aurantiipilula. The sequence continues at coordinate 125,398 of NZ_JAANOG010000003.1, read as the reverse complement.
TCTTAACCTGATGAATGTTCAGATGGGAGGGATGTTGTTGGGAGGAATTTTGTGGGGAATTTACGGTGATAAAAAAGGGAGGAAGTCGGTTTTATTTGGTTCAATTTTATTGTATTCCGTGGCCAATGCACTAAATGGCATGGTTCATGATTTAGATACCTATGCTTGGTTAAGATTTTTGGCGGGAATAGGATTGGCAGGAGAATTAGGTGCTGGAATTACCTTAGTCAATGAAACTTTACCTCCATCTAAACGAGGGATTGGTACATTGATTATTGCAGGTGTCGGGGCTTCTGGGGCTATTTTTGCTCCTATTGTTTCCAACTTTAGCTCAGACCCTGAATGGTGGAGAACATGTTATTACATTGGTGGAGGCATGGGATTAGCTTTGTTGTTATTACGTTTGGGAACATTTGAATCAGGCATGTTTTTGGAATTGGAAAAGGATGTCAAACGAGGTAATTTTTTCCAATTGTTTTCTCATGGGAATATTTTCAAGAAATACCTCTATTGTATCTTAATGGGCCTACCAATTTGGTACATCATAGGTATCTTGGTCTTTTCTTCGCCGGAATTATTACAAGGTATGGGCTTGAAAGGTGTGATTACGGGAGGAGATGCCATTATGTATTGCTACTTGGGATTGTCCGTAGGGGATTTTGCTAGTGGCTATTTAAGTCAGTTTCTAAAAAGTAGAAATAAAGCCGTTATGAGCTATTTAATCATTGCCTGGGCCTTAACTATTTATTTCTTATATGCCATGTCCGACATTTCTGTAATCTATGGAAACATCATGATTACGCTTTTAGGATTCTTTGGAGGATATTGGGCGGTATTTCTGACTAGTTCATCAGAACAGTTTGGAACGAATTTGCGTATGACAGTGACGACCACTGTGCCTAATTTTGTGCGTGGTGCTTTGATTCCAATTAGCTTATTGTTCAAGTTTTTAATACCCAGTATGGGGATGGTCAATTCGGCAGCTATCGTAGGGGCATTATGTTTTGGCTTATCGATTTGGTCTGTTAGTCAATTGAAAGAGACCTTTGGGAAATCATTGGATTTTATAGAAAAATAATGGCATTAATATCTAGGAAGAAAAACCTGTATCGGATTAATAATCAGCTGAGACGTTACCTACATAAGTATGGTCGTGAGCATGCCATGAATATTAGTTACCAGGATTTACTTCGCTATGATAATGCCATCACTTTGTATGATAAAAATGGTCATGATACGTTGTGGGAAACGGTTTTTTATTCTCCAGCCGATCAGGAAGAAGTGCATGAATCTTTGAAAAACATTTATGCGGATTTAAAGACGGATGGTAATGAAGGCGTTATCAAGCACTTGGTCATTGATCGGGTAGATTATTGCACCTATGGAAATACGCATCCATTTCGTATTCGGATTGTCAATAAGGTCAATGATATTTTTGATTATTTCTACATCAAGGTAGCGGATGCTTCCCGTGTGTATGGTTTGGAATTAGAGCATATACTTTCTCCTAACCGCATCAATTATGTGACTTACGACAATACCTTGGTGGAAGAACATATTGCCGGAGTTCCTGGGGATGTTTTTTTGAAGCAAGATTTAGAGAATGATTTGGAATCGCCTATTCGCTTAGCGAAAGAGTTTGTGAAATTCAATGAGCGTTGTTTGGTTCAGCTATTGGGTGATATGCATAGTACCAACTATGTCGTTATAACCACACCAGACTTTGATGATATTTATTATCGAATTAGGCCTATTGACTTTGATCAACAATGCTATGAGGGAAAGCGGTCCGTTTATTTACCTCAGTATTTCAAACAAAATAATCCTTTAGTTGAATTGGGTATGAAGTTCATGACACCTGAATCTGTTTGGCAGTACCAAATAGAAGAAAGGTCGATGATCGCAAGTCGATTGAAATCGGAGAGCCAGCGGGTTTATGATTTGATGACGGTGATGGCTAAGGATGATATAGCACCGGTGGAGAACATGGAGCAATTGCGCTTAGAACTAGCTCGCCATTACAATGATGATCGCTTTTTGAACTGTAAAACGATGGGCGAAATTGTTTGGAGTAGTTTAGAGCTGGTGATGCGGCACTAAGCTTTTTGGTAGGCTGCCATGGCCATACATGAAAATCCTAAAATTAATGATAGACCACCGATAGGAGCAACAGCACCCCAAATATTTTGTTGGGTGATGCAAATTAAATACAGGGCTCCTGGGAAAATGATACTTCCGGCCAACATAAGATAAGAAGCTAATTTCAAAAAGCGATTTCCAGAATTGATTTGCCAAATACCTAAAAGCAATAAAGCTAAGGCTCCATACATTTGATATTTAGAAGCCGTTTCAAAAGTGTCTAGTCGTTGGGTTGACACCAAATAAGCTTTCCAAGCATGAGCCCCAAAAGCGCCAATAGCCACGGAAAGGCTAGCTAAGATGGATCCAGACAATAAGCAAAATCGTTTCATGAGAAAGGGATAAAAAAAGCCTTGATGAACAAGGCTTTTAGATTATGAGGCGAAAGAAACTTTTAAATCGTTAAGTTTCCGTCGGATGGAATCATCGACTTGTTTGTCTCCTACACGTAGGATAAATCCACCGATTAATGATTCGTCAATGGATTCAAGTAATTGAACATCTTTACCAGAATATTCTTTGACAATGGCAATGACTTTTTTGCGTTGCTCTTCTGTTAATGGAGAAGAAGTAACGACATCGGCTTTTTGAATTCCTTTGTAAGAGGTATATAATTCAATGAATTGTTTGGCAATAGCAGGTAAGAATTCTTCTCTGTTTTTACGTGTAATAATTTCAAAGATAGAATAAGACACTGCATGAAATTTATCTTTGAATAATTTACTCAAGATGGTCATTTTGGTGCCATGTTTGATAATAGGGCTTTTAAACGCTAGAACCAATTCTTTGCTGCTTTGACAAGTTTCTTGGAAGCTCACCATATCTTGGTAAACATCTTCCACCACCTTTTTTTCAATGGCTAAATCAAGCAAAGATTTAGCATAACGGTGGGCAACAATTAACTCAGACATTTGATCAAATTTAAGGTGTTGCTTCTTATTTTAATGTGACATCAGCAATCCACTCAGAAACTAATTTTTCTTGAGCTGCTTTGTCTTTCAATTGGCTTTTTAATACTTTCTCAGCTAAATCAAGAGAAAGGCTAGCTGCTTCTTTACGAATGGAAGCTACAGCGGCTACTTTTTCTTGTTCAAATGCTATGCGTGCTTTTTCAATTTCTTGATTAGCGGCAGTTTGAGCATCTAATTTTGCTTGAGAAATCATGGCATCAGCTGCTTCTTTCGCTTGTTTGATTAAAGCATCACGTTCTGCACGTGCAGAAACCAACAATTGCTCGTTTCCAGCTTTAAGTTCTGCCATTTCTTTCTTTGTTTCCTCAGAAAGTTTGATCGCTTGGTCGATAGATTCTTCGCGCTCATGTAATGATTGAATGATAGGCTTCCAAGCAAATTTTGCTAGAAGAAAAAACAAAATTCCGAAAACGAGAATTTGCCAAAAGATAAGTCCAAAATCTGGGGTAATTAACTCCATACTTGTGTATAATTAAGATGTTAGAATCTTCTTAAAAACGCAATTTGGTGCCTATTGCGACCAAATTGCGTTTGAAATTTTTGTTCATTTGCCAAGGCTAACCCGAGGCATGACCGTGTGTTGAATTACTTTAAAGTAACCAACAAACAAATTACAGCAGCGAAAAGAGCAACCGCCTCAACGAAAGCAGCTACGATCAACATCGCACCTTGGATTTTTCCAGAAGCTTCTGGCTGACGAGCGATAGATTCCATAGCAGAACCACCGATGTTACCGATACCTAAACCAGCACCAACTGCAGCTAAACCAGCTCCAACACCTGCAAGACCAGTTCCTACAGAAACTTCCAATAAAATTGATAAAAGAGACATACTAATTGGGTTTATGAATAAAAATTAAAATACAAAATTCTAGTGATGGTGTTCTTCGATAGCCGCACCGATGTAAGTAGAAACCAACATGGTGAAAATAAAGGCTTGAATGAAGGCCACAATCAATTCAATCACGTTCATGAATAAAGAGAACGGTACTACCGCAATACCTAAAGCGGCATTTTCAAATATGAAAATTAGGGAAACTAAACTCAATAAAATGATGTGACCAGCTGTCATGTTGGCAAACAAACGAACCATTAATGAGAATGGCTTCATAAATACACCCACAATTTCTACAGGAGTCATTATGAATAACATCCATTTTGGCACGCCTGGCATAGCAAATACGTGTGTCCAATAAGTTGCTTTACCGTTTAAGTTCGTTACAAAAAAGGCAATGATGGCCATAACAGCTGTCACCGCGATATTTCCTGTTACGTTGGCTCCACCAGGAATCAAACCTAACATATTGTTGAACCAAATGAAGAAAAATACAGTCAACAAATACGGCATAAAACGACGGTAGTGTTTTTCGCCAATGTTGTTTTTAGCTATTTCGTCACGTACGAAAATGATGATAGGCTCAAACAAAGATTGAATTCCTTTCGGTGCACGGTGAGGGTTTTCCTTGTATGTTTTACCTATACCAATGAAAATACTTAGCAATAAAACAGCTGAAAGTAATAAGGAAGCTACGTTTTTGGTGATGGAAATATCATATACCGTTTCTCCATTTTCAGCATGGATTTTTCCATGTTCTAATTTCAATCCTTGATAAGGGACTTCTTCGTGATGTTCGTTTTTGAAGTTGGAAGAAGAAAATATCTGCAAGCCTGCTGATTCTGTGTATACGATGCAAGGCAGAGGTACAGTGGCATGGAAGTGCCCAATAGTAAAGAAATGCCACTCATGCTCATCGGCAATGTGGTGTAAAATCATTTTTCCCGCATCGAATTTCTCTTCTTGCTGAGGAGCATGTTCGGCGGCTTCAGCGGCAGCAGGCTCATTGGCCCATGCGGAGAAACTGAAAAGGGAAATGAATAATCCGAGGATTATATTTGAAAAATACACTTTTTTGAAAATGGACTTACCCGACATCTTAATGCTCGCTTTTACTTTAATTTCTTTGATTAATGTGGCTAATTCGTTGATTAGCTGGATGTAGAAAAGGATTTTTACGACTTTTGGCCTTAGCCTTTTCTAAAAACGTCGCAAGTTACGAAGCAAACCAATTATTTCAAAATTTGTACTACATAAATAGAGTACAAAAAAATTCCCTACAAATAAGATCATTTCTGGAGTCTCGATATAGCCGAAAACACCGATAAAAATGAGACTAGCAATGAAGCGGATGGCTAAAGATGCCATGTGAAATGGAATGAATTTTTCGCGATCATTTTTCCAGCCTATTTGATGTAAGGCATGACTTAAATAGGCTAAAAAGAAAAAGAAGGCCCAAATGAATTTAACATCTTGATGTAACCAGCTGGCCAAGCTACTTTGATGAAGTCCCCAAAGTACTAATCCCAATCCCCCGTAAAAGCTAACTAATTTAAGCATGGTGCAAATATCAGAATTAAGTCTAATAATGTAATTCCATTTAGATTGAAATAATTAATTATCAATTTCTAGATCATGTTTATCAAGTGTTTGATTATGTGGACGCTATTTTGATGTTAGCTTTGTCCCTGTAGTTTTGTAAATTTATAGATTTGTCAACTTTTCAAAAGTTGACAAATCTAACCTAACCCAACCTGCACGTACCTTTCCCAACCTATCCAATCCGTTGAAATTTTTGGAATTCTTCCATTTCATCCTTTACTTTGCAGTCCCAAGTCAATCGCACAAGCAGCATTGATTTATAAAGAAGAAGGGAGAGACTAGGCTCAATGAACTTCTGGCAACCAGTTGAAAAACTAAGGTGCTAATTCCTACCCCAGGCAAATGCCTGTTTAGGGAAATATAAACGAATTGTTACATGCAAGCTGAGTTTAATCATTTTCATTCTTCCTCTTCTTTTGCCCTGGAAATGGGTGGCGTTCTTCCTTCCATTCAATTGGCTTATGAAACCATGGGTAAACTAAATGCCCAAAAAGATAATGTCGTTTGGATCTGTCATGCCTTCACAGGCAGCCATGAAGTATCAGATTGGTGGCAAGGACTCGTAGGTTCAGGTAAATTGTTTAATCCAGAAACCCATTTTATTGTCTGTTGTAATATCCTCGGTTCCCACTATGGTTCTACAGGTCCACTTTCTACCAATCCATTGACTGGAGAGCCTTATTACCATACCTTTCCAACTGTCACTATCAGAGATGTAGTCAATAGTTTTGAATTGCTCAGAAAAGATTTGGGTATAGACCGCATCAAGACTTGTATAGGTGGCTCATTGGGTGGTCAACAGGCCTTGGAATGGGCCATCATCCAACCTGATTTAATTGAAAATCTTATCTTAATAGCTACTAATGCCGTTCACTCGCCATGGGGTATCGCATTCAATGAATCTCAAAGGATGTCCATTGAAGTAGATCCTACTTGGAAGGAGTCTCAACCTAGAGCAGGAATTGAAGGAATGAAGGCTGCGCGTGCAACCGCATTAATTTCCTACCGTAATTACGAAACTTATCAAATTACGCAGGCTCGACAAGAAAATACCACAGGAGAATCCTTGCGGGCGATATCCTATCAACGTTACCAAGGAGAAAAATTGGCCGGAAGGTTTAATGCTTATTCCTATTATATTTTGTCGAAAATGATGGACTCACAAGATGTGGGTAGAAATCGTGGTGGGGTAATGAAAGCTTTGAAATCAGTTAAAGCCAAAACTCTTGTGATAGGGATCAAATCGGATGCTTTGTTTCCTATAGTAGAACAAGAATATTTAGCCAAACATATTCCCGGGGCATCTTTTCAAGTAATCGATTCCCTATACGGTCACGATGGTTTTTTAATTGAAAGTGGTTTGATGACCAAAGCAATTCGCCTATGGCAAAAGCTACTTCGTTTGGAAGTTAATCCCATGGCCGATTTTTTCAAAGAATTGGAAATTAGACATATTTCTTTCGCTTCTTAATTATGAAATTTACCGATCAAATTGTTTGGATCACCGGCGCCTCTTCGGGTATTGGTGAAGCTTTAGCGCAGGCTTTTGCTCAGGAAGGAGCTCATCTAGTTTTATCAGCTCGAAGGGAAGAAGAATTACAGCGGGTAGCAAGTCTTTGTCAAGTCTTTGGTCATTCTGTATTGGTCTTGCCTTTTGATATGACGCAATTGGATCAGCATGATTTGATGCTGGAAAAGGTCTTAGCTACCTATGGCCGCATCGATGTCATGGTGTTAAATGCTGGAGTAAGCCAAAGGTCTTGGGTGGAGGATACACAGTTGGAGGTTTATCGAAAATTGTTTGAAATCAATTTCTTTTCTATCGTAGCATTGACTCAAAAAATACTGCCTATTTTTAAAAAACAAGGCTCTGGGACTTTTGTCCCGATTGCTTCAGTAGCAGGAAGAATCTCAACCCCTCGAAGAGGAGCTTACGGGGCTTCCAAACATGCTCTAATCGGATTTTTTGATTCGGTACGGGCAGAAGTTCACGACAAAGGAATTAAGGTTTGTACCATTTTACCAGGGTATATCAAAACGAATATTTCCATACATGCCATGAACGAACATGGGCAAGCCTATGGCAAAATGGATCCCAATCAAGCAAAAGGCTTGGATCCCAACATCACCGCTCAAGGTATTGTTCAGGCAGTTTTTGCCCAAAAGAAAGAATACTTTATTGGAGGTAAACTAGAGGCGCTAGGTTTACTAGTCAAGCGCCTCAGTCCATCTCTATTATTCTGGATGATCAGAAAGATCAAAAATACTTAAGCTTTTACTGTTTCTTTTTTATCGCTAAAGAAAAGGATAAACAAGACCAATACCAATCCTGCAATTGCTGCTGGAACCATCCAAACAGCTTTCCAATCATGTATGCCGTTGCTGGTATAATGGTCTAATACGATTCCAGATAATTTGGAGCCAATACCCATGCCTACTCCATAAGTAGCCAAAGTAATTAATCCTTGAGCCGCATTTTTTACTTTTTCTCCCGCTTTTTGATCCGTATAAATTTGTCCAGTCACAAAGAAAAAGTCATAGCAAACACCATGTAAGATGATACCTATGAATAAAATCCATTCTGAACTGATTCCATCCCCGTAACCAAAGCAAAGGAAGCGAATTACCCAAGCGACCAAACCCACTATTAACATTTTTTTAACTCCTAAGCGGCTAAATGCCATTGGAATCAATAACATGAATACGACTTCAGAAGCCTGGCCAAAGGACATTTTATTTTCTACATTTTGCATGTGAGAATCAGTCAAGGAAGGATTCGCCATGGCATAATAGAAGGATAAAGGAATACAGATCAATATGGATGAGACAAAGAAGATTAAGAAAGAGCGATCTTTAAATAATTTCAAGGCATCTAATCCAATGATTTGAGCAATGGATGAGTTTTTATCTGCCTTTGGTGGCGTATCTGGAAGGAAAAAGGCGTAAATGCCTAAAATAAATGAACTAATCATGGAAATTTGGAAAATGGCCACTTGGTCTCCCAAAGCTAAAAATCCAATGATATTGGTTACTACAATCCAAGCCACTGTTCCTGTAACTCGAATACTCGGAAATTCTTTTTCCGGATTATTCATTTGGTTCATGGCGATGGAATTCGACAAGGCCAAGTTGGGTGCGAAGCAAAGCGTATAAGCCAGGATATACCAAAAGAATGTTTCTGGGTCTTTGTTTTGACTTAAGAAAAATAAAATGATACCTCCCAAAATATTCAAAACCCCCATTACTTTTTGAGCTGAAAAAAAACGATCAGCGATTAATCCCACAAAAAATGGAGCCGCAATACAGGCTATCGAAAAAGTGGTATAAGCATTACCAACCTGATCGCCAGTGGCATGTAAGGTGGTTAATAGGTATTTACTCATTTGACCATACCATGATCCCCAAGAAAAGAACATTAGGAACATCATGGTCATCAATTGAATTCGAGTGCTGTTTTTCATTTTAGCGTATTTTGAGTGAACCAAAAATACAAATTTGAATGAATTTTACTTCTTTTAGAAAATATTTTTTAGACTCATTCGGAGATAAATTTGAACGATATTATTACCGTTTTTACTTTTTTTTGATTTCATCGCCAAAATTTTAAACCTGAAAAATTGAATTGCGACAAAATTTGTTCAAAAATGTACCAAATAATGATTCTACACCTTTTGTTGGCATTATCTTAAGTATTTGATTTTCAGTGATATTTGTTGTTAGTTTGACCAAAATTAAGGGTCACCAATCCCTATTGGATTCATTTTCACATGGAATTAAATTTCATTTTTTTGATTTCAGCTAGGCCAACGGGCAATTTTCAAGGTTCAACTGCCTTGTTCATGGCCTTGTTTGCAATCATTGCCTTGGTGCTTTTAGGAGTAGGAGGAAGATTATATCAAAAACGTAAAGCTTGGATTGAACATAGTAAATTAACTTACGGTAAGGTGGTGGAGATTTCTCGCCGTTATGCACGTGGAGACCATGCAGGTCGTTTTCCTATTTATTTTCCTATCGTATCATACCAAGTGAATGGCCTCGAATTTCGTCGAGAAGCAGAGAGAGGTTTGATGAAAAATTATGAGATTGGTCAGGAAATTCCAGTTCGTTATTTATCAGATAAACCCTATGAAGCCTCTTTAAATGAGCAATCTGTGCCTGTTTTGAGCCCAAATGTGTTTTTTATCCTTGGTTTACTGATGCTAATCAGTGCGATTATTTTATCAGTTATACATCCCTAATTTTTATTTTTAAAATCTAAGTGAGTAATTTGTGAACCAAATTATGTAAAGCACCATGGAAACTACTATTGCCAAGGAAAAAAGTGAATTTAGAAATTACGAGCAGGGTGATATTACTGCTGCTGTAAAAGAGCATTATAAAAAGATGCGTTCACGTCAAACCTATGATTATGTTCAAAGGATGAAGAAAAAGTATTTGACTTTTGAACGCCCTATGGACTTATGGGATATGATGGAGCGTTTAAATGCTCTAGTGGATGTCAGCGATCCAGATTTAAATCTTCCCAACGTAATCCATTTATTGCAAACTGCCGAAGGTCTTCGTGCAGAAGGTCGTCCAGATTGGATGCAATTAGTAGGATTGATTCACGATCTTGGTAAAGCGATGTATCTATTTGGAAGTGATGAAGATGGTACTTCTCAGGCAGAGCAGTGGGGATTAGTAGGTGATGTTTTTGCTGTGGGTTGTAAATTCCCAGATTCTTGCGTTTACCCAGAATTCAATGCCTTAAATCCCGATTCTTTAGTGGATTTATACAATACAGATTTAGGTGTTTACGCGCCGGGCTGTGGATTGGATAATTTGGAATTAGCTTGGGGACATGATGAATATCTATACCAAGTATTAAAGAACCATAAAGACAATAAAATCCCTCATGCAGGTATGGTGATGATTCGTTATCACTCATTCTATCCATGGCATACAGGTGGTGCTTACAAGCAGTTTATGACTGCGGAAGATGCGCAATATTTAGACTGGATTAAGGATTTCAATAAATATGATTTGTATACCAAATCTCCTAAAGTGCCTGATTATAATGAGTTGAAGCCTTATTATGAGCCAATTGTGGAGAAGTATTTAGGAAAAGGACCTATCTATTGGTAGTTTCTTCCTTGATATACATAAAAAAAGGTCTGAATTTTTTCAGACCTTTTTTTATAGAGTAAAACAAATTTTACCACCCATCATCTTTTTTGGGTTTAACCACTTTCTTGCTCGTACTGGCAGGTGTTTTTGCAGCTACTCCAGCAGAGCCCTTAATTTGAACGTCGTTATCTACCCGACTAAATACCCGACAAACGATTTTCCATTCGTCGTTGACTTTTAATAGACTTAATAAGTCAATGTATTTGAAATCTTGAAACTCTAACTCAACCGTTGCTGTGGCTGAAACACCTGCATAGGAATAGCCTACTAATTTGGTCGTAGCTTTGGCTCCACCTGCTGGCGTATTGCGTATAAAGTTTTTCACAGGAAAATCTTGAATTTTACCAGTGCTTGCATTAAAGGTTCTTAAGATTGCCGTTGGATGGAAGGCTTTGCCTAGTAAAGCGGTATCTCCTTTAGTAATGCCATCTAAATAGGCATTGACGGTGCTTTTGATGGCATCATCATCTTGAGCCAAAGCCAATGTACTGAAACAAAGGCAGGCTAGTAAAGTGATTAAAGTAGTTTTGATTTTCATGATTTTGTCGAATTAAATTATATTCCTCCTGTAAATTCCATAGGAAGTGCTTCTCCTTTCATAAATAAAGCTGTTTTTTCAGGATATAGAATCGATTGAACGATATTAACTCTTCCCAAAGAATGGTTAGCCATGTTTCCTAAAATGATGATGGCCGAATTGTCTTTGGCATTGTGTAAATAGTAATTTTTAAAGCCATGCCACCAACCTGTGTGGTAAGTTAGCCATTCTCCATTATCCAATTGAGTTAATCTCCATCCGAAACCGTAGTTTTTGGGTAAGACATTGGGAGTACGGTGTTGTGGAGAAAAAGCTTCTTCCAAGGTATTCAGTTTAACGATGGACTCGTCGTTTAAAGCCATATCCCAGTGATGCATATCATCCACAGTTGAATAAATTCCTTTATCTCCTACCACGCCATCCAAGTGATCAAAACCGACCACGGCAGGTTGGCCTCTTCTTGGAGAATAGCCAGTTGCGGCTGTTTTTAACATTTCTGGATGCATGGGGTCATACACAAATGTGTTGTGCATTCCAGCCGGTTCAAAAATATGTTTCTTTAGATAAGAACGGAAATCCTCTCCACTTAAACGTTCTACAATATAGGCTAATAGCAAGTAATTGGTGTTGTTGTAACTAAACTTAGCATTGGGTCTATAGTCGATTCTTGGTTTTAAACGAATCATCATGTCCACGACCATTTTATTGGTAAGCGGGCTTTTCTTATCGTAAAATTTATCTAGGCAATAGGCATAATTTGGTAAACCTGAACGGTGAGTCAATAAACTACGAACAGTTAAGCTTGAATCATAAGGAAAACCAGGGATATGCTTATAAATTGGGTCGTCGTAATTCAGTTGATTTTTCTCTTTCAATTGCATGATGGCCACAGCGGTAAACTGTTTGGATACCGAGGCTAATTGAAAATGCGTTTGTGTGGTTAAAGGGTTTTTGGTGAAGTAATTAGCAAAGCCAAATGCTTTTTTATAAATGATTTTACCGTATTGTGAAACCAGAACTACTCCATTAAATCCTGTTTTGGAATGCAGTTTTTGGAAAAAAGTATCCAATTTAACCGCCTTCTGTTTGGCTATGGAAGGGTTATATAAGGAGGCAATGCTATCATTTCTTTTTTCCGTGGCAGAACTGAATTCAAAAAGGTGTCCTGGCTGGTGTGAGCAAGACAGAATCCCGATAAATGCACTTAGGGAGAATAAAAAGATGGATTTTGGGAGATTCAATTTCATGAACAGGGGGTCTTTTTATGCTTCACAATATAGTAGAAATGTGTAGTTAATTCAACTCAATTGCTGTAAAAACCAATAAAATTGACCGAAAAAGACTTATTTTGGGAAATCTTTGATCAAAATGAGAATTTTTTCAAACCTCATACGGCATTTCATGTTATTGCTACTTCGTTTGTATCAAGGAATGATTTCCCCTTTTTTACCCAATGCATGTCGTTACAATCCTACCTGTTCTGAATATGCCAAACAAGCTTTAGTCAAGCATGGAATTTGGAAAGGGAGCAAATTAGCAGCTAAACGCATTGCCCGTTGTCATCCTTGGGGCGGTAGTGGTTATGATCCAGTTCCGGAAGACTAAAATCAAGTTGAGGGATAGTATTGTTGCCATTATTTTAACCTGAAATAGGTCTATTCAGATCTACTTTTTAGTCATTTTTTCAAAAATGAGTATAAAAAAATCACTTTTGACTTTTAAGGGATTTTACTTTTTCAATTAATCTTAAAAAGTAGCAATAGCCATTATATAGGCTGTTTTTGTATGTGAATGAAAGAATAATTCATTTTAGCAATCAAAAGGAAACTACTTTTATTGTCCTATTTTTTTGTTGAATTATTCTACCTTTTACCGTTTAATCATTTTATTTCTCATTTATTCTTAGTTTTTTTGCATTAATTTAGAAACAACGCGAACCATTATTGCAAGCATACTCTGGTGTTCAATCATTCCGAAACAATCCCAATAATTTTTTGGTTGTTCTATGTTACAGAATCATTTATCATTTTAAACCCTTAATTTTTCACCTATGATGCATTCTTACAAAAGAGTGGGTCGCCTAGTGCGATCAGGTGCATGCAAGCTTGGCCTTTTACAGGTTTTTGGTTTTGCATTTGCACTATTAATGTCCTTGAGTTCTTACGCTCAGGATGCAGTTTCAGGGAAAGTGACCGACGCAAGTGATGGCTCGGGTATTCCTGGCGTGTCTGTTTTAATTAAAGGTACCACCAAAGGTGCTCAAACAGATGTTAATGGTAACTTCAAAATTAATGCTGGGTCCAATGCGACTTTGGTATTTTCTTTTGTGGGTTATTCTTCAAAAGAAGTTCCTGTAGCAGGAAAATCAGTATTAGAGGTAAAGCTTTCTCAAGAAGCTAGATCTTTAGAGGAAGTAGTAGTCGTAGGTTACGGTACTCAAAAGAGAAAAGAAATTTCTGGAACTGTAACAAGTTTAGGTGCTAGAGATTTTAATGCTGGGGTAGTAACAAACCCATTAGCAGCTGCTCAAGGTAAAGTGGCAGGTTTAGTTATCACACAATCAAGTGGTGATCCAAATGCTCGTCCAACAGTACGTTTGAGAGGAACAGGTTCATTGAACGCAGGTTCTGAGCCATTATATGTAATTGATGGTGTAATTGGTGCACCTATTGAAAACATTGCTCCAGAAGATATCGCTTCTATGGACGTGTTACGTGATGCATCTGCAGCCGCTATTTACGGTTCTCGTGGTGCTAACGGTGTTATCTTGATCAACACAAAACGTGGTAAGACAGGAATTCCAACAGTAGATTACTCTACATATGTAGGTAGTGAGTCAATTTCTCAACGTCCACAATTGTTGAACGGTGCTGAATTCCGTGCTGCTGCTAAGAAATACAATCAGAATTTTGATGATCGTGGAGCTAACACAGATTGGTTAGAAGTAATTACGCGCAATGCTGTTTCTCAAAACCACAACTTAGGTGTTTCTGGTGGATCAGAAAATTTAGCATACCGTGCTTCAGTAGGTTATTTAGATCAAATCGGTACCTTAATTGGTTCTGGTAAAAAGCGTTTAACAGGTCGTTTGAACTTAGATGCGAAAGCTATTGATGGTAAATTGAACATGAAGTTCAATATGTCAGCTTCTCAAACGGATGGTCAATTTACTGACAACCGTGCGATTGGTTTCGCGATGAACATGCGTCCAACAGATCCAGTATACAATGCAGATGGTTCTTATTTTCAGATTCCTGGAACATTTGCCAACTTTAACCCATTGGCTACTTTGGAAAACCGTTCTAACAAGCAACGTTTGCATGACTTTTTATTCAATGCACAAGCTGGTTATACAATCACTCCAGGTTTAGTATTCAACGTTTCAGGTACTTTACGTACTCAAACAGCTGATAACTCAGCTTTTGCTCGTTCAACTCCAGGTAACTTGTTGTTGACAGTAGGTGGTAACTCAGCTCAAAGATTCTTGAATTCTGTAACAGATCAGCAATTAGAAGCTACTTTGAACTACACTAAAAAATTGAATGATGTATCTAACTTAGTAGTTTTAGCGGGTTATACATACCAAGATGTAGTAAATGATGGCTTTGGCGCTTCAAACAATAACTTCTTAACAGATGCTTTTGAAGCAAACAATTTAGGAGCTGGTTTAGGTATCCGTTCTAACCCGAACTTATTAGGTTCTTACAAGAATGAGTACAAATTGGTTTCTTTCTTAGCTCGTGCTCAGTATAGCTTAATGAATAAGTATTTTGCAACTGTGAACGTTCGTCGTGACGGTTCTACTAAATTCGGAGATAACAATAAATGGGGTCTATTCCCATCTGTTTCTGTGGGTTGGGCTATCAGCGAAGAAGATTTCTTGAAGGGGTCGTCTACTTTGGATAACATGAAAATTCGTGCTAGCTGGGGTAGAACTGGTAACTCAGAGGGTATCCGTCCATTGCTTTCTAAATCATTCTACGGAGCTAATGGTTCTTACTATGATGGTGCAGCTGATGACTTCTTACCAGCATATGCAATTCAATCTAACCCAAATCCAAACTTGAAATGGGAAGTGAACGAAAACTACGGTGCAGGTATTGACTTCTCTATCTACAAAGGAAAGTTAACCGGTTCATTAGACTGGTATACTCGTCAAACGAAAGATATGTTGTATACAGTAAACGTACCACAAGAGCAAGGTTACGTTTATCCATCTATGTTAGCTAACATTGGAACCATGCAAAACCGTGGGGTTGAGTTAACTTTAACTTACCAATGGATTGACAAAGGAGATTGGTCTATCTACTCTACTTTGGCTGGATCATTCAATCAAAATGAGATTGTTAGCTTAAGAAATGATCAGTTTGCTGCGCCAGACCAAGTATTCTTATCTACTTCATTAGGTAGCTTTATCCGTGGTACATCAGCTGTTAACTTCTCCGTATTACAAGCTGGTCACCCAGTAGGAGAGTTCTACGGAGCTAAGATCGCTAAAATCGAAAATGGTAAATACGTATTCCAAGACCTTAATGGTGACGGAGTGGTTGATCCAAACGCTAAAGATAGAACTTATTTAGGAAATCCAAACCCAACTTTCGTGGGTGGTATTACTACAAACGTTCGTTACAAAGCATTTGACTTCCAATTCCAAGTAACTAGCCAATTAGGTGCGAAAATTGTTAATACTAACGCATTATTGTTAGGTCGTCAAGACGGACGTATCGCTGAATCAGGAGCTTTGAAATCGGCTCTTACTTCAATCATCAACGATGAGCGTACTATTCCAATGGACTACTACGTAGAGTCAGGTGATTTCTTCCGTATTAACAATGCTTCTTTAGGTTATACTTTACCAGTTAAAGGAGTATTTAAGAGAGCACGTATTTATGTAGCAGGTAATAATTTAGCTGTATTCACTAGTTACACTGGTGTAGATCCTGAGGTTAGCCAAGCATTAGCCATTGGCTCTGCAGCTCCAGGAATTGATGTTCGTGAGACGTATTACAAAACTCGTGCATTAACTGCGGGTATCAATCTTACGTTCTAGACATACAAATAGATTAGTTATAGACATTAATTAATATTATTGAAATATGAAAAAATACATATATAAAGTACTTTCAGTAGGTGTAATTTCATCGTTAGCCCTATCGTCTTGTACAGATTTAACTGAGCCAGTGTATGATGCTATTCCGGCAGATCAATTCTTGAAAACGGATGCACAGATTGCGGCGGCACTTGGACCTGCTTATGGAGGTTTGAGAGGTATTACTTGGGATTGGTTCAATCCTAGTGAAGCGTCTTCAGATGAGTTAATTGTACCAACCCGTGGTGGTGACTGGTACGATGGTGGAGATTGGTTAGCTTATTCTCGTCATACTTGGACTCCACAACACGGTCCTATCAATGGTATGTGGGGATTCATTTTTGGTAACATTTCTCAAGTAAATCAATTGATTCCAGTTGTAAAGACAAATCAGAAAGCCGTTGATGAGCTTCGTGCTATCCGTGCATTCTATTACTTCATGGCAATTGATGCATTTGGTAATGTGCCTATTATCACTGATCCTACATCAAAAAGTGATACTAAGCCACGTGCTGAAGTATATGCTTTCATCAAATCTGAGTTAGAATCTGCGATTCCTAACTTAGTAACAGGAAAGGCATATTCTCGTATGACGAAAGATGCGGCTACCATGTTGCTAGCTAAGTTAAAATTGAATGCAGCTGTTTACTCTGGAACTGCTGACTGGCAAGGTGCTTACAATGCAGCTGATGCAGTAATCAAATCTGCTAACAACTATAGCTTATCTTCTTCTACGGTTTCTAACTTCATCGTTCAGAACCAAGGTTCAGGAGAGAATATTTGGACTATTCCTTTCGATAGCTTCAAAGCAGGTGGTATGAACTTCCAAATGAGAACCCTACACTATGCTAATCAGCAAACTTACGGTTTAGGAAACTCACCATGGAATGGTTTCTGTACTTTAGCTGATTTTTATAACTCATTTGAATCGAAAGATTTACGTCAAGCAATGTGGATCAAAGGTCAGCAATTTGCTGCTTCTGGTGCTCCTTTAACAGATGCTAAAGGAAATCCATTGTCTTTCGTAGCTGATTTCCAAAAAGATCAAATGACTGATGCGGATCCTGAATTCCAAATTGCAGGTATCCGTTCTCAGAAATATGAGATCCAACGCAATAACCCGAATGGTGACCAGTCAAATGACTACGTAGTTTTCCGTTTGGCAGATGCCATCATGATGCGTGCTGAAGCAGCTTTCCGTTTAGGAAATACAGCTCAAGCATTAGCGGATGTGAATACAATCAGAACACGTTCTGGTGTGGATCCATTGAAAACTATCACTGCAGCTGATATTTTAGCTGAGCGTGGACGTGAGTTTGCTTGGGAAGGATGGAGACGTAACGATATGATTCGTTTCGGAACTTTCTCTCAAGTTCGTAAATTCATGAAAGTGACTGATAAATCGCGTGAATTATTCCCAATACCTCAACCACGTATTGACGCGAACCCATTGTTGAAACAAAACCCTGGGTATTAATTGTTAATTTGATGATAGAAAGGCAGAGCCCCTGGTTCTGCCTTTTTGTTTTATTCTGTCTATTCCCTTTGTAATTTGCAGCCCTAATTTGAAAACCTTAAGCATGAAGCAGTTTTTCCTGTTTTTTTCTTTATCCATGTTTCTGTTTTCTTGTTCAACCAAAGAAGACACGCTTTTTGAAGAACTACCTGCTTCCGAAACGGGAATAGATTTTGTGAACCGAAGTTTAGATCGAAAAGACTTCAATATCTTCAATTATCGGAATTTTTATAATGGTGGAGGCGTTGCCATTGGCGATGTTAATAATGATGGGTTGTCAGATTTATTCGTGACTTCCAATTTTGAGGATAATAAATTATACCTCAATAAAGGCAATATGCATTTTGAGGATATTTCCCAGAAAGCAGGTATTAGCGGTAAAAAGTTTTGGTCCACGGGAGTAACCTTTGCCGATATCAATGGCGACGGTCTGATGGATATTTATGTATGTAATTCTGGTTCCAGAGATCAACGAGGGAACCAATTGTATCTAAACCAGGGAATTAAGTCAGGGATTCCTCAGTACAAAGAAATAGCCAAAGAGGCTGGATTGGAAGATGGAGGTTTTTCTACCCATGCTGCATTTTTTGATTATGACCGTGATGGGGATTTAGATATGTATTTGCTTAACAATAGTTTTACCCCTATTGGGAAATTAGGCTATATGAATTTGCGTGAACAACGCGATAAATTAGGAGGAGATAAACTATTCAGAAATGATAGTGAAGGTCAGATCAAATTCACCGATGTTTCAGAAGAAGCCGGAATTTATGGAAGTTTGATTGGTTTTGGATTAGGAATCACAATCGGCGATGTCAATAACGACAATTGGCCAGATATTTATATATCCAATGATTTTTATGAAAGGGATTACCTGTACATCAATCAACATGATGGTACTTTCAAAGAGGAATTGGAAAAGGCAATGCCACACATCAGTCTAAGCTCTATGGGAGCTGATATCGCGGATATCAATGACGATGGTAACCTAGATATTTTTGTAACCGATATGTTGCCGGGCGACGATCGACGCTTAAAAACCACCAGTATTTTTGAAGGCTATAACCTCATGGAATTGAAACTAAAACAAGGTTTCTGGCATCAATACATGAGAAATAACCTGCACCTGAATAATGGTGATGGAACCTTCAGTGAAATCGGACAATTATCTGGAATTCATGCTACCGATTGGAGCTGGGGAGCCTTGATTTTTGATATGGACAATGATGGTAAAAAAGACATATTTGTAGCCAATGGAATTGCCAAGGATTTAACGGATCAGGATTTTGTGGACTTCCTAGGAGACCGGAATACTATGCAGCAGATGCTGAATGGGAAGAAATTTGACTATAAAGAATTTACAGATAAAATTTCTTCTGTACCCATTCCAAATTATGCCTACCAAAATCAAGGTGATTTGAAATTCACCAATCAAGTTAAATCTTGGGGACTGGAAGGACCTGGTTTTTCAAATGGTTCTGCCTATGGAGATTTAGACAATGATGGAGATTTAGATTTGGTGGTGAATAACGTCAATGCCCCTTTGTCTGTTTATAAAAATAAATCAACGGAAAAGTTCAAGCACCATTTTCTTCGTGTGGCTCTCAAAGGCAAAGCAAAAAACTTAAATGGAATTGGCTCTACCGTGACGGTGTATCAACAAGGGCAAGCCAAAATTTTGCAGCAAATGC
The DNA here is from genome assembly GCF_019923745.1 of Aquirufa aurantiipilula. Classification (GTDB taxonomy): domain Bacteria; phylum Bacteroidota; class Bacteroidia; order Cytophagales; family Spirosomataceae; genus Aquirufa; species Aquirufa aurantiipilula. The sequence goes on along the minus strand of NZ_JAANOG010000003.1, from coordinate 105,852 downwards.
CAAACCGGGGCTTTCAGTCATCTTGTGACCATCAAATGGTTTTTGGTTTAGGAGATAAGTCAACAATTGATTCGTTGAAAGTAGTTTGGCCTGATGATTCATATCAAATGATTAAGTCAGTGAAAGTGGATCAACTAATTGTGTTGGATCAATCCGTTGCCAAGGATAAATGGTCCAAGAAGGAAGCCAATAGCCATCTGCTTTTTGCTGATGTAACAAACGGAAAATTGAATTATGTACATCAAGAAAGTGTATTCAACGATTATGACCGCGATGTTTTATTGAAACAAAAGTTTTCTACCATGGGACCAGCCATGGCCGTGGGTGATGTGAATGGCGACGGATTAGATGATATTTATTTAGGAGGAGCAGCCGGTCAAGATAAAAAACTGTTTGTCCAACAAGCATCAGGCACATTTAAAGAATCCCTTCAAGCTGATTTCGCTTTTGATAGAACAACAGAAAATACTGATGCACTATTTTTTGATGCGGATAAGGATGGCGACTTAGACTTGTTTGTCGTTACAGGTAGTAATGAGTTTGAAATCAATGCCCCTGAATTGCATGATTTATTGTATTTGAATGATGGCAAAGGCCAATTTAAACGCGATACACGCTTTCCTTCCATTTATGAAAATGGTTCATCGGTGACAGCAGGAGATTTTGATCAAGATGGTGACCTCGATTTATTTGTAGGTTCCCGTATGCTGTCTGCTAAATATGGCATAAATCCAGTGAGTAATTTGTATATCAACGACGGCACAGGTGGTTTTAAAAATCAAAGCAAACGTTTTATGCCTCAATTATCGGAGTTGGGTATGGTGACTGATGCTGAATGGGTGGATGTGAATGGAGATAAATATTTGGACTTAGTAGTAGCCCAGGATTGGGGAGCTATCAAAGTATTTAAGAATGAACGAGGTAGACAACTTACCTTGATGGAAGAGGTGAAGGGATCTGAAGGTTTATGGAGTTCAATGAAAGCAGCCGATATAGATGGCGATGGAGATACCGATTTAATTCTAGGTAATTTAGGATTGAACTCTAAAATTAGAGCCACAGTAGATAAGCCTGCTTTTTTACATGTGAACGATTTTGACAAAAACGGTAGCTATGAGCAAATTATTTCATGTATCACGGAAGATGGAAACACCTATCCTATGGTGCTGAAAGGAGAAATTCAGCGAGCCTTACCCATGATTAAAAAGAAGTTTATCAAGTACAAGGATTACGCCAATAAGACCATTGAGGAATTGTTTGATGAAGATCAGCGACAAGATATGGTGACCAAACAAATTACCAATACGCTTTCCTCTTTTATGATTAATGATGGTAAAGGCAACTTTACATTGGTTGAAATGCCTGTGGAAGCTCAGTTTTCTCCCATTAAAGCCATTGAAACTGGCGACTTTAATCAAGATGGGAAAATGGACATTCTCTTGGCTGGTAATTTCTTCGATACCTTACCCGAATGGGGAAGATTTGATGCCAATTACGGACTTCTCCTAGTTGGGAAAGGTCAAGGCAAGTTCGATGTGATGAAATCCAAAGATTCTGGATTTATAACATTAGGTCAGGTTCGAAATATAGCCAAAATTAAATCAGCAAAACAAGGAATCTTACTTGTTTTAGCCAAAAACAATGAAGCCGCTCAGTTGTTTCAATGGAATAAATGAACTGTTTTTTTTACATGAAAGTAGTGAATAAAGCCCTAGTAGCCCTTTTTTTATCTGTTATCTTGTTTGCTTGTCAGACGAATGATTCTGACGTGGTGTTATTTGAGAAATTGGATGCCAAACAAACCAATATCGATTTCATCAATCAAATTACAGAAACCAAAGATTTTAATATTTTGGATTACCTCTATTTTTACAATGGCGGTGGAGTGTCATCAGGTGACATTAACAATGATGGTCTGGTTGATTTGTTTTTTGTTTCCAATCAAGGAAAGAATAAACTCTATTTAAACAAAGGCAATATGCAGTTTGAGGATATCTCTCAAAAGGCGGGTATCGAAGGATTTTCTGATTGGAAAACAGGTGTTACCATGGCTGATGTCAATGGAGATGGCTTATTGGATATATATGTTTGTGCAGTAGGTAACTTCAAAGGAATGGAAGGGTCCAATGAATTGTATATCAATAATGGAGACCTAACATTTACGGAGAAGGCAAGTCAGTTTGGTTTGGATTTTACGGGTTTTTCTACTCAGGCTGCCTTTTTTGACTATGATAAAGACGGTGATCTGGATTGTTATTTGTTGAATCATGCCGTACATAATACACGATCCTATGACCGTGTGAATACTCGGATGTTGAAAGACAATGAAGCAGGAGATTATTTATACCGAAACGATGGTAGACGATTTGTGGATGTGTCCAAAGAAGCAGGAATTTACCAAGCAGCTATGGGCTATGGTTTGGGAATATCCGTGGCGGACTTGAACAATGATGGCTGGATGGATATCTACGTAAGTAATGATTTTCATGAGGATGATTATTACTACATCAACCAGAAAAATGGCACATTTCATGAGGGCATTAAAGAGCACTTTAAGCACTTGAGTCGCTTTTCTATGGGATCAGATGTGGCCGATATCAATAACGATGGATACCAAGATATCATGACCTTGGATATGTATCCAGAAGATGAAAAGGTAGAAAAATCATCAGTAGGCGAAGATCCTCTGGATATTTATTTATACAAATTGCAGTTTGGCTATTTTAACCAGTATAGCCGCAATTGCTTGCAGCTAAACATGGGCGGGGAGAAGTTTAGTGATGTAGCTGTTTCTTCTGGGGTAGCCGCTACCGACTGGTCTTGGAGCACTTTGATGGCCGATTATGATGGAGATGGTATCAAAGACATTTTTGTTTCAAATGGTATTTTACGTAGACCGAATGATTTGGATTACCTGAAATTTGTCATTGGGGATTCTTTGCATTATGGTTTACCTACCTCGCATCAATTGGATCAAAAAGCCATTGATTTAATGCCGAGCGGAAAATGGCATAATTACCTTTTCCAGGGGTCCAAAGATTTACGCTTTAAGGATAAATCTCAAGCTTGGGGCTTTGAAGCGGCGGGGATTTCCAATGGTAGTTCCTATGCGGATTTAGATAATGATGGGGATTTGGACTTAATCACCAATAACTTAAATGAAGCGGCAGGAATCTATCAAAATAATGCAAGACAATTATTGAAGAATAATTACCTCAAAATCAAGTTCAAAGGATCGGATAAAAACACTTTTGGCGTTGGAGCTAAAGTCATTCTTAAAACCAAGGATGGGCAGCAATTGCAACAATTAGTGCCTACTCGTGGATTCATGAGTTCAGTGGAGCCTAGTTTGTTGTTTGGAATAGGAAAACTAAGCCAGATAGACTCGGTCTTGGTGATATGGGAGAATGAAAAGATGCAAATCTTGACCAAGCCAAGTATCAATACCACTTTGACAGTAGATCAAAAAAATGCCTCTATCCTGGTCAAAGATTTTACATTTGTTGCCAAGCCCAAGCCATTATTTGAAGAAGTAAGTAAAGCGACGAATATTCCCTTCAAGCATCAAGAAAATACGTATTTCGACTTTAACCGTGAGTTATTAATTCCATTTAAAGTGTCCATAGAGGGCCCTAAATTAGCCATTGGGGATGTCAATGGAGATGGATTAGAAGACTTTTATGTAGGTGGGGCTAAATACCAAGGAGGGCAATTGTACCTGCAAAAAAGCACCGGTTTTGTCCTGTCAAAACAAACGGCATTTTTAGCGGATTCCTTGCAGGAAGATGTAGATGCATTGTTTTTTGATGCGGATGGCGACAAAGACCAAGATTTATATGTTGTCAGCGGGGGAAATGAGTTTTATGATAATATGCCCGAGCAATATGACCGCCTGTACCTCAATGACGGGAAAGGGAACTTCACGCGTAATTCTGTGGCTTTACCTCCTATGTTTGACAATAAATCGGTAGTTCGCCCTATCGACTTTGACCGCGATGGGGATATAGATTTGTTTGTAGGCGGAAGAGTTTTAGCCTATCAATACGGACTTTCGCCTAAATCATACTTATTGATCAATGATGGTAAAGGTAAATTTACCGACAAAACACAGCAGCTGGCCCCTGAACTAAGAGAAGCGGGAATGATTAGTGATGCGATTTGGGTGGACTTAGACAAGGATAAAGATCAAGATTTGGTGGTCATAGGAGATTGGATGCCAATCAAAATGTTCTACTATAACCAAGGTAAATTGACTTTACAAGAAAATGAATTGTCTGATTTGACAGGATTTTGGGGAGGTTTAAGTGCAGGAGATTTTGACAAAGATGGAGATATGGATTTGGTAGTGGGCAATTTAGGAACCAATACCAAGCTTAGAAGAGATCCAGGCGGAGAATTAAAAATGTTGATTAAGGATATTGATCATAACGATACCAAAGAACATATTGTGGCCTATAATCGAGCAGGTAAGGATACTTGGTACCCTATCAACAGTAAGGATGAAATGGGAAAACAAATACCTAGCATCATCAATAAGCGCTTTACGGATTACAAGAAGTTTGCTGGTTTGAGTATTGATGAATTATTTGAAAAGGAGGAATTGGAGGGAGCCATAGAAAAACGAATCAATACATTTGAATCCATTTACGTGGAAAACCTGGGTGGAGGTAAATTTAAAAGAAAAGATTTACCAAGCTTGGCCCAGGTATCCAAAATCATGGTCATCAAGACCGAAGACGTAAATCAGGATGGGAATTTAGATGTGATTGTTGGAGGTAATTTTAATGGGGCTTCTATGTATCAAGCACGATATGATGCTTTCTTTGGACTAATTTTGGCAGGAAATGGGCGAGGCGATTTTAAAGCATTGGTCCCAACAGATACAGGTTTGCTCTTAGAAGGAGACATACGCGATATCAAGTATATCAAAACAGCTAAGGGGATATTGTATTTAGTTAGTCGAAATAATGACCAGTTACAGGTATTTAAAAAGTTGAAATAAGGGATGGGGCTACAACAAGATAAGCTTCCCGTATTACGAATTTTGCCTTTTGGGTTGAAATTCTTGCTTGGGCTATCTGTTCTGTATATTTCACTATTTACTTGGGCTTGCCAAGATACCCAAGTGGCCGAAGGAAAAGCTCTAGCACAGCAGCATTGTGCTAGCTGTCATGCTTTACCAAGCCCAGATATGTTGCCCAACAACGTTTGGAAATACAGTACTTTGCCTTACATGGGAACGCTCATGGGGGTTCAGAAAGAAATAGATCAATTGCAGAAACCCTTATCGGATTATGCCATTTTAAAATCTCCCCAAGCACTTATTTCCGATGAAGATTGGGACAAGATTAAAGCTTATTATCTAGCTGAATCTCCCGCTAATTTCCCTGAAACAAAGGCCAAACCGATTGCTCCATTAGAAAATTTGTTTCGTGTAGAAGATTTGCCTGTAAAATTGGAAGGAGCAACATTCCCTAATTTCACGGCTATAAAAATGGATGCAGCAAGTCATCAGATCATTGCTGGAGATCAGTCGAATCGTGTTATTTGGTTATTGGATAAACAAGGGAAATCCATTCAGCAATGGAAAGATCAAAATGCATTAACCCATGTGGAAGGTAGTCATGGAAAATACCGGTTTACTTTCATAGGTACCACCACCCAAGCAAATCCCGAGGTGAATGGACTAAGTCAATCGGTGACATTTAACAACCAAAAAATGCAGGTCGATCAGCAGGAGTTAAAAAACCTAAATCGGCCATTGCAAGTGATTTCAGCTAATTTGGATGAAGATGCTGGAGAGGAATTGGTCTCTTGTGAATTTGGCTTTAAAATAGGAGGATTATCCATTTGGAAAAAAGGGAAATCAGGTAATTGGACGCAGCAAGTAGTGGAGGCTCAAACAGGGGCAACTCGGGTAATAGTAAAGGATTTTAACCAAGATGGAAAACAGGATATGTTGGCTTTGTTTGCACAAGGTGATGAGCGGATTATCCTGTATTTGAACCAAGGTAAACTCCAGTTTAGCTCTAAAATTCTATTGCGTTTTCCTCCCATTTATGGTACAAGCTCCTTTGATATAGCCGATTTGGATCAAGATGGAGATTGGGATATTGTCTGTACGGCAGGAGACAATGCCGATTTTTCGACCGTTTTGAAGCCCTATCATGGTATATATGTATTCAACAATGAAGGGAACTTCACGTTTAAACAGCGTGCATTTTTCCCGCAAAACGGTGCTACCAAAGTATTAGCAGCTGATTTTGATCTGGATGGGGATCAGGACTTGGTTTCCATTGCACTTTTTCCAGATGTCCAAAAACGCGGTTCTGAGGGATTTTTGTATTTGGAAAATACGGGTACTTCTTTTCAGACCAAGAGTTTACCGATTCAACATCTTGGCCGCTGGTCCGTTATGGATGTAGGGGATCTCGATGGTGATGGTGATGTGGATATCGCATTGGGAAGTCATGCCGTAGCTAAATTTCCTGAAGGCAGTTTTGATCCTGCTTGGAAGCAGGCGAATGGAATGTTGATTTTACGCAATCAGAAACGATGAAACAGGTTTTAATCGTATGCTGTTTCTTATTGTCCTTCGCAAGCTTAGGTCAAAAAAAAGGAAATTATATTTTCTCAGGTACCATCCAGGATATCGAAACGAAGACCCCTATCGAAGGGGCTTCGATCTTTTTTTCGGGTCTATCCATTGGGGCAAGAACGGATTCTTCTGGTTATTTTTCACTTTCACTTCCTGCTCGTTCTTACGGAGCTGTTTTTCGCAGCCTTGGGTATAAATTTAAAACAGCTAAAATTGACTTAAAAGAAAATGTACGGATATCGATTTATTTAGAGAAGTCGGAGCAAATTTTAGATGAAGTGGTTATCTCAGAGGAAAAGTCTGATGCCAACGTGAGCCGAACCATCATGGGGGTAGAAAAAATGGCGGGTAGCACGCTTAAAAAATTGCCCAATTTGATGGGTGAGGCAGATGTGATTCGAAGTATCATGTTACTTCCCGGTGTTTCAACCGTAGGTGAGGGAGCTTCTGGTTTTAATGTACGGGGTGGTAATGTGGACCAAAATTTGGTCTTGTTAGATGGTGTCCCCCTGTTTAATACATCCCATTTGTTCGGATTCTTTACGAGTTTCAATGCCGATATGGTACAAGATTTGAGTTTGTACAAAGGAGGAATTCCAAGTAATTATGGAGGTCGCGCTTCATCGGTGTTGGATGTACGCATGAAAGAAGGGAATTTTGAAAAGTGGCAAATCCAAGGTGGCCTTAGTCCCATATCCAGTCGACTGTTGGTTGATGGGCCTTTGAATAAAGGGAAAACATCTTTGATTTTGGGTGTAAGAGGTTCTTTATCGGATTTTTATTTGGGCTACTTCCCCAATCCAGCACTTCAAAAAAGTAAGGCCAATTTTTACGATATGAACGTCAAATTGACACACCGTATCGGTAAAAATCAGCGTATTTCATTATCGGCTTATACCAGTTTTGACGGTTTTAAATTTGCTGCAGATACCATGTATACTTGGCAAACCAAGACTATTAGCTTTCAACATTTTGCCTTATGGCGTAATTGGTCACATCATTTTAATGCCTTTGCAAGTGATTATTCTTATGGTATAGATGGATTGAAATCTGGTTATGAGTTTACTTGGCGACCATCAATAGTCCAAAAAACACTTCGAGAAGACCTAAGTTTAGATCTAAAACAATGGGGCCGAAGTGATTTTGGAGTAGAATTCACTACTTACCGGAATGATGCTGGGACATTTCAGCCAAGTACAGTCAATTCTGTGGTGAATACCTTTCCCATGCAAGCGGAATATTCACGTGAAATGGCTGTATATGTAGGACATAGCTTGCCAATTTATAAGCGGATGAGTCTGGATTTAGGTTTACGTTATGCCTATTATCAATTACAAGGACCCCAAGTATTTTATCGATATAAATCCGGTTTACCCCGCGCAATCAATACTATCACAGATACTTTACGATTTCAATCCGGCAATGTGATTCAGTCTTATGGGGGCTTTGAACCACGTTTGTCTTTGGCAGTAAAATTGGATACCAATACGTCCATTAAAATTGGTTATAACCGTATGCAGCAGTTTATGCATTTGTTGTCCAATACTATGGCGGTATCACCTGTGGATATTTGGAAGAATTCAAATCCTTATTTACCCCAACAAGTAGTGGATCAATATTCCATCGGTTTTTTTCGAAATTTTAGCAATGCAAAAAATGCTGTTTTTGAGGCATCTGCAGAATTTTATTATAAACGATTATCTCATGTAATTGATTACATGGATGGAGCAGCTATTTATTTGAACCCAACTGTTGAGACTGAATTATTAGTAGGAGAAGGACGTGCCTATGGTGCCGAGTTTTTCTTGAAAAAGGCAAGGGGAAAACGATTGACAGGTTGGGTTTCTTATACCTATGCGCGTTCATTCCGTTTGATTGAAGCCAATGCAAATCAAGTGGCCGCAAATTTCGGGAAAGAGTTTCCGGCCAACTTTGACATGCCACATAATTTTAAGTTTGTTTTGAATAATCGCTTATCCAAACGCATCTCATTTAATGCGAATTTTACGTATACTTCTGGTCGGCCGATTACTTATCCGAATGCCCGATATAAGGTATATGCTTTCAACGATTTATTTGATTATGGGTATGCCAACGGGATTTTTCCACGGCCAGGCTTGACAACCGCGGGAGGTTCCAATACTTATTTGACCGGTACAACGATACAGCCATTATTGGACGGATATTCAAGTCCCAGTTTCACCTTGCGTAATCAAGAACGTATACCTTATTACATGCGCTTGGATGTTGGATTCACCATCGAAGCAAAGGAAGGTAAACGCTGGCAGGGTAGTTGGAATTTTTCCATCTACAATCTTTTTGCTCGAGAAAACGCCTATTCCATCTTTTTTAGGTCATCAACCGGTTTGATTAATCAAGCGCGCACGTATCAATTATCCGTTTTGGGAGCAGCCATTCCGTCCTTGACCTATAATTTTAAATTCTGATGAAGAGATTGTTGATATTGGCTGTGTTATTGGGATTGTTCTCTTGTGAGACGGAAATAATGGATTTCAAGACAGAAAACCTAAGCAATGCACTTGTGGTGTATGGAGAGATGTCTAATTTGGCAGGACCTTATACCGTTCGATTAAATTATACTTCTGCCTACTCGCCATTTGACCCCACCGAATTCCAGGGGCAGCCGATTCCTGGTGCTGTGGTTCGAATTGTGGATGAAACGGGTGCTGTTACAGCTTTAATGGAAATTAAAAAAGGAATGTATCAATCTCCTGCTTCATTTCAAGGTCAGGTTGGGAAAAAATACCGTTTGGAAATTAGGACGGCTGACGGACTAGACATTGCATCGGATTGGCAGCAACTATCTATGCCCATTGGATTAAAGTCTTTTACTTCTAGCTATAAGAACGCAGAAAAGGTGGAGAATATGCATTTTAAATTGCAGGCCAGTTTACAAGATTCCCGTGGAAGTGAGGATTACTATTTTGTGAAGCGACAAGATTTTATGCAGTTTTTGACTACTTGCCCTGCCCCTCCACCTCCACCGGCTCCAGTACCTATTTGTTACAATAAGTGCTGGCAGGCAATCCAAAATACGCAGCCAATTTTAGCTGATGATTTCTATTTGGATGGAAGGGAAATTGATTTAGCTCTAGAATCTATACCTTATGATGATTTTACAGAATGGTATGTGCAATTGGAGGTCTATCATGTAGATAAAGCAACATATCAGTTTTGGAAACGCCAAGAAGATCAGCGTATCTTGGATGGTGGGATTTTTGATAAGGTACCTGCCCAAATCATTGGAAATTTGACTTGCTTGAACAAGCCTGATCGTCAAGTTTTAGGGTATTTTATGGTCGCAGGAAAATCGAAAGAACGCAAGTTGGTAGATAGGTATCAGGGGATTCCCGCTGAATCGTATCAAAAGCTAGTCAGTTATATTGAATTTAATAAATTGAGATATCAAAATACCCCTTTGTGGGATTGTCGTTTAGCTGCTTGGATTCCTTATAATGTGGGATTAAGCTTGCCTATTTACTAATTATCAATCTTTTTATCGTCATTTTTCCACTGATTTCAGCAATCCTTAGTGGTCAGCCGATTCTGCTCGATAAAACGCAAACTAGTATGCTTGCATAATATATTTTTTTTCTGCATTTTTGGATTCCTAATTTGTTTTATATGGCAAAAGAATACGATCGTCGGAATCTCGACTTTATTTTAAAAGAGGTAATGGACTACGGTTCATTATGTTCACATCCATATTTTGCGGATTATACGCCTGATATGTTCGACATGGTACTAGACTCTGCAGAATCCATTGCTGAGAAGTACCTACGTCCTCATTTTGTAGATACCGATAGACATCCTGCTGAATTGATTGATGGAACTGTACATGTTCATCCATCCACCGAGGCATATGTCAAAGAAATGGGAGAGTCAGGCATGATTGGGGCCACTTTTTCCTATGAGAAAGGAGGGCAACAATTGCCTAGTACGGTCGGAGGGGCTCACGAGTTTATCCGTGGTGCAGCGAGTAATTCCATTGTCATGTTTACGGGATTAACCAATGGTGCCGCTCACTTAATTGCTTCTTTTGGATCTGAAGCATTGAAGGCAGAATATGTGCCAAATATGTTGAATGGACGCTGGACAGGAACCATGTGTTTAACTGAACCACAAGCTGGTAGTTCTTTAAATGATGTGTCAACTCAAGCAAAGGATTTGGGTAACGGTACTTATTCCATTAAAGGTCAAAAGATTTTTATTTCAGGAGGAGATAATCAATTCTCAGAAAATATCATTCACTTGGTGTTAGCCCGTTTGGAAGGAGCTCCCAAAGGAACCAAAGGGATTTCGTTATTTGTAGTTCCAAAGCGCAGAAAAGAAAATGGGCAATGGGTTTCCAATGAAGTGACCTCCTTAGGACTTTACCATAAAATGGGTCAGAAAGGAACGCCAGCATTACACTTATCTTTTGGGGATAAAGGTGATTCCATTGGTTATTTGGTTGGTGAACCCCATAAAGGACTTTCCTACATGTTTCAAATGATGAATGAAGCACGTTTGGGAGTAGGAATGGGCGGTGCTTACATCGCATCTGCGGCTTATCATTTTTCGAAGCAATATGCTAACGAGCGTTCTCAGGGACGTAAATTGAGCAATAAAGATCCAGAAACACCTCCAACCTTGATTAAAAACCACCCGGATGTGCAGCGTATGTTGTATTTCCAGAAGGCCATTGTAGAGGGTACTATGGGATTGCTATTCCAAAGTTTTATGTGGGAAGATTATTCCAAATGTTTAACTGGAGAAGAAGCAGATAACTACCATACTTTATTGAATTTGATGACTCCGGTGGCTAAGACCTATCCTGCCGAAATGGGATTGCAAGCGGTCAATCAAGGAGTTCAAGTTTTAGGAGGTTATGGTTATACTGAAGACTTTCCCTTGGAGCAAATGGCCCGTGATGTACGGATTATGTCCATTTATGAAGGAACCACAGGTATTCACGGTTTAACCTTGTTAGGTAGAGAAATTCCAGCGAATCAAGGTAAGGCTTTAAAGTTATTGGTCAACTTGATTCAAAAGGATATTGAAGAAGCTAAAAATCAAACAGCCATTCAAGCTTATGCCGAAGAATTGGAGAAAGAAGTAGCCAAATTAGGTCAAGTAACGATGCATAAATTGAAAATTGCGGCGGAAGGGAAACCTGAATTATTCTTAGCTGATTCTACTTTATACATGGAATTGTTTGGTCTGATTGTGGTGGCTTGGCAATGGTTAAAACAAGGAACCGTTGCTAGTAAAGCTTTGGCAGGAAGTCCTTCTGCACTGGATAAAGAATTTTATCAGGATAAAATACATACCATGAAATTCTTCTACCACTATGAAGTGCCGAAGGCCTTGGGATTAAATAAACGATTAATGGATACGGAAAACTTAACCGTATTTGAATCATAAAAAGTATGAATTATATGAAAAGAATAGTAGCTTTCACTTGCCTTTTATTGACTTGTATCTTGTCTGCTAATGCACAGACGAAGTCGGCATATAGCGCATACGAGTTATTTCATCCCTTGTGGAACTATCAATCCAATTCGCCTTATCGCTCAGGATCTGGGATTCCAGGGCCTCAATATTGGCAGAACTCCGCTGATTATAAAATTCAAGTGAGTTTGGATGAGGAGGCTAGAAAAATCTCAGGTGATGTGGAGATTACTTATAAAAACAATTCTCCTGATAAATTGAATTTCTTGTGGTTACAACTGGATCAAAATTCTTTTAATACACAATCTAGGGGAGGAAAAACGACTCCCATCTCAGGTGGTCGATTTGGTAATGTTGGCTTTGACGGAGGTTATAAAATTGAAAGTGTATTAGTCGATGGAAAGGCAACGCCATTTATCGTAGAAGATACTCGTATGCAAATTCGACTGGCACAACCTTTGGCAGAAAAACTAGGACAAGCTAAAATCAAAATTGTTTATTCTTTTACTTCTCCACAAAATGCGTCGGACCGCATGGGTTTGCAAGAGACTAAAAATGGGATGATTTTTCAAGTGGCTCAATGGTTTCCTCGTATGTGTGTATACGATGATATCGAAGGTTGGAATGTACTTCCTTATTTAGGAGCTGGAGAATTTTATTTGGAATATGGCAACTTTGAATATGCTATCAATGTACCTGCTTCTCATTTAGTAGTGGGTTCGGGTGAACTGCTCAATCCATCGGAAGTATTTACTGCAGAGCAATTAAAACGTTGGAATACTGCAGCCAATTCTGAAACTACGGTTATTATTCGTAGTGAAGATGAAGTGAAAAATCCAGCATCTCGTCCTGCCAAAGACCGTTTAACATGGAAATTTAAATGCTTGAACGCTCGTGATGTGGCTTTTGCGACATCGAAATCGTTCATCATGGATGCAGCTAGAATCAATTTGCCCAGTGGAAAAAAATCCATGGCGATTTCGGTTTATCCAGAAGAATCCAATGGGAAAAATGCTTGGGGTAGATCTACAGAATATGTGAAAGCTTCCATAGAATATTATTCTAAATGGTTGTACGAGTACACGTACCCTACCGCGACTAACGTAGCGGGTATTGTGTCTGGAATGGAATATCCGGGAATTATTTTCTGTGGATTCCGTGATCAAACTGCAGCTTTATGGGGTGTAACAGACCATGAATTTGGTCACAACTGGTTCCCTATGATTGTAGGTACCAATGAACGTAAATTTCCTTGGATGGATGAAGGTTTCAATACTTTCATTAATTTTTATTCCACGGATGCGTTCAACGACGGGGAATACAAGAACCGAAAATTTGATATGCATCAAATCGCTAAACCCATGTTTAGAGAAAATGCGGATCCTATCATGTCGATACCCGATGTGGTTCAACCAAGAAATTTAGGATGGGAAGCCTATAACAAACCGGGTTTTGGTTTAAAGATTTTGCGTGAGCAAATCTTAGGAGCTGACCGTTTTGATTTTGCATTCAAGAATTACATTAAAAACTGGGCCTTCAAACACCCTACACCTTATGACTTTTTCCATGCTATGGAAGATGGTGCTGGAGAAGATTTAACTTGGTTCTGGAGACAATGGTTTTTTGAATTGTGGAAGTTAGATCAAACTGTTAGTGATGTGGTGTATGTGGATCAAAACCCAGCGAACGGCGCTATTGTAACAATCAAGAATTTAGATAAAATGATTATGCCGGGGATTGTTGAGGTAGAATTATCTGATGGAAAAAAAGAGCGTTACACGTTCCCTGTGGAGATCTGGCAGCGTGGAGGCAGTTGGGATTTTAAGACCAATACCACCTTACCCATTAAATCAGTTACTATAGATCCAGATCATGTATTTCCTGATTTGAATCCTCAAAATAATACTTGGAAACCTTATTCATACCGAGCACCCAAGGCCAATTAACAGGATTTTGACATTTTCAAATACTGTGTTCTTTTCATACCATTGATTTATGCTTTCATCAGCACAACTAACATGCTCCAGACATCGCAAGAAGTCTGGAGCTTATATTTTATTTTCGGTTTAGAATCCTTCCGATATCATTGGCTTTGGCTAATTCTTCCTTCAGCTTTTCATAACTTCCAGACAACATCAGTCCTTTGTATTTCAGCAGCGTATTGATATATTCATCCAATACATCCATCAAGTTTTCTTGATTTTGATGAAAAATTTGAATCCAAGTTTCTGGCGATGATTTCGCTAAACGTACCGTGGATTCAAATCCCGTTGAAGCTAATTCGAAAATGCGTTTTTCATCTTTTTCTTTTTCCAAAACAGTATTGGCTAAAGCAAAAGAACAGATATGAGAAATGTGGGAAATGTAGGCGGTGTGGACATCATGGCTGATGGAATCCATATAAATTAGATTCATGTGCAAACCATCTTGATATAAACTTTCTATCGTTTTTTCCGCATCGGGATCACTTAATTCCTGATCACAAATGACGCAACGTTTTCCTTCGAAGAGTCCGTCTATCGCAGCTTCTGGGCCAGAAAATTCAGTACCAGCCATGGGATGGGTAGAGACAAATTGCTTTCTTCTGGGATGGTTTTTTAGCGCTTCGTAAATGGGACTTTTGGTTGATCCCACTTCAATCACGATTTGCTTTTCATTGAATTGATCCAAAATTTTGGGTAGTTGTTCCACCAAATTATCTACTGGAGTAGCAATAATCAGCACATCAATCACCTGCAATGCTTCTTCCAAAGGTAGTAGTCGATCGATCAATCCCAATTCCAAAGCTCTTTTTTGGTTTGGACGATGGGTATCAATACCGATACATTCTTTGGCCCATCCGCTTTTACGTAAACCTAGCGCCATGGAACCTCCAATTAACCCTATACCCAAAATACCTACAACTTTATTAAATTCCATTTGACTGAGTTTTTATGCGGTTAATGGCGGTTTCAAAAAGTGAAATGGGAGCACATAAGGATATGCGTATGTAGTGATTGCCTTGACTACCAAATATGCCTCCGGGGGTAATAAAAACGGCGTTTTCAGTAAGAATTTTATCGGAAAGCTCATACCCATTGGCATATTCAGAAGGTATTTTAGCCCAAACAAACATGCCACTCTGTTGTGGGTCATAGCTACAATTCAACAAATCCATTAACTGAAATACGACCTTCTGACGAGCAGAATAAATCTCATTTTGTTGTTTAAACCACGAAGCATCTGCTTTTAATGCTTCTGTTGCGGCTTCTTGCAGAGGTAAAAACATACCCGAATCCATGTTGGATTTAAAAGTTAGGATGGGAGCTAAGAATTCTTGTTTTCCCATTACAGCACCAATTCTCCATCCAGCCATATTATGGGATTTAGAAAGAGAATTCAATTCCAAAGCCACTTCTTTCATCCCGGGAATACTTAACATACTAATAGGCTCATCATTTAAGATGAAACTGTAGGGATTGTCATTGACCAGTAAAATAGAATGGGTCAAGGCAAAATCACGTAGTTTTTCAAAAAAAGCTTTATCGGCCTTCGCACCAGTTGGCATATGCGGATAATTTACCCACATGATTTTCACTTGGGATAAATCACGCTTGGCTAATGCATCCAAATCAGGCAACCAGCCATTGGCTTCCGATAACTCATAACTTTGTACTTCAGCACCTGTTAAGGCACAAGCAGCCTGGTAAGTTGGGTAACCTGGATTGGGGATTAAGGTGATATCTCCTTTTTCCAAATAGGCCATTGCAATATGCATGATGCCTTCTTTGGAACCCATCAAAGGCAATATTTCCGAATTCGGGTTAAGGTCTACTTGGTATTGTTTTTGGTAAAATTGAGCAAAAGCTTCACGCAATGCCGGAATGCCTTGGTAACCTTGATAGGCATGGTTTTCTTTTTTCTGGGCACTAGTTATCAATGCCTGAATGGTGGCATCAGAAGGTGCTAGGTCCGGACTACCTATACCAAGATTTAGCACCGGAATACCCGAGGCTTTCAAGGCTGCAATCTGTTTTAGCTTGGTAGAAAAGTAGTATTCTTGTACGACTTGTAACCGAGAAGCTGGCGAAATGGTGAAGCTCATAAAACAAAAAAACCGACTTGGGGCCGGCTCATAATAAGTTTAAATTAAATCTATACCTACAATAGCCTATTGGCAGGATGTGAATCCTGCGTAATAATAAGCGCGATAATAAGTAGTTGAATGCATAATCATGTGCCAAAGGTATAAAAAAAATGTTTTTATGCAAACCAATGTATCCAAGATGGAAAAAAGCACCCTTCGAAATTGAGAACAAATCTTCTGGAAATAAAATTGGAATACTAGGACTGATTGTATAGTTTAGCATCGCCTAATGGCAATCTAACCACTAAAATTTATACCATGCGTTCTATTATTAGCCAAGAATTGGCGCCTCCTCCTGTATTTTTTTTGAAGTTTTCAACCAAAGCTTTTCCAAGCTTTCTTCACCATTCTTTTTGTTTGAGTGAGTTTCAAGCAAATGGCTTGATACTTCACGTGGACTATTCATTCTCTGAATTTGCTGTGCTGACTAGGGCAATTGTCTGAAATAGACAAGCTCCCTTGTGATTCATTGACCTACTAGAAAAATCTTCATTTTTCTAACGTCTATCATTTCGTTACATAGGTCAAAATCGAAGGAATTTCAATTTGACAGGAAGCCTCTACTAGCATCCCAATGATTTTTCCCATGTACATCATGATTCAAAGAAAGTGTAATTCCACCATTGATTTATTCATTAAATCCTTGGTTTCATACCTTCTTAAAGGTATTATTTTCTCCATTCTTTTATGGGGTAGTCCCATTGTTTTTGCCCATTCGGATGTAAGCTTGTCAAATCCAATGGCGGGTCCGGCGGTTAAATATAAAATTACCATTTCAAGCTCCACCGAATTTTTGGCTGGAGAAGTTAAAACTATGGTGGTAAGGGCTGTTGACTCGCAAGGGAATACTATAACCTCTTATGAAGGGCCCAAATCACTGGTTTTTTCAGGGGCAAACGTGGCTAGATTAGGTCAAATTCCTAAAGTAAATGGAGTGAAATTTGGGGATAAACTACAAGTGAATTTTACTAAGGGATTATTCGCCTTTGGCCTCCAGCTTTTTAAACAAGAATTGGCGGCCATATCAGTTAAGGGGGAGGAATTGTCAAGTCTTGAAAATGAAAAATTACTGGTTCAAGTAAAACCCAATAAAAACATTCGCCTTTGGGCCGATTTACTTAGTCAGCAATCGCGATTGTCAACCATTCAGGGGATATTGGCCATGACTGATAACTATGGAAATAACTTGTCGGATTTTGATCCATCCCAAGATCCGATAAAAGTAACGACTTCTACTGGAGGGGTAATAAGCGGATTGGGCTCTGCAAAAAATAACCTCATCAATCAAGCGAGTGATGCACAGGCCGGCATTGTTGATTTGGCTACTTTGGGGATGAAATATACAGGGAAAGCGGGTAAAGTCATCTTTCAATTTAGCAATAGTAAATACAATACAAGTGATACTGTAGGATTTGATGTAGGTCAAGAGCATTCTTTTTTATTAAAATCGATCAATCCTAAACAAGTGGTTGGCTCTCAAATGCCCTTAAGCATCTTTATCCAAGACCGCTATGGTAATTTAGATAAGTCCTTTACGGGGATAAAAAATGTATTGTTCTTTGGTGCTAATTCCTCCTTGAAACAAGGGATTCAACCAAATATCAATGGCGTGCCTTTTGGAAGTAAAGTAAGTATTAACTTCAATCAAGGAGTGGCTAATGTAGGTATTTCTTTATTCAAAGCTGAAAAGGCATTGATTTCAATGAAAGATGATCAATTTTCATCCAATGAAGAGGAGAAATTGGAAATAGAAGTCCTGCCATTGTCGGGTAATGAACTAAAACTTAAAATAGCGGAAACCCAGAAAGTAGGGGAGCCTATTTCTGGTACTATTCAAATAACGGATAGCTATGGCAATGAGGTTAGTCATTTTGATGCTTCCCAAAATCCCATTACTGTCAGTAATAGTTTGGGTGGAATCATTCATGGTTTGGGTTCAGAAAAGAATAATATCATCAATCAGAGTTCGGACTTAATCAATGGTAAGGCCGACTTGAGTGTTTTGAAAATGATTTACACGGGAAAAATTGGGGAAGCCGATTTGATTTTTTCTTTAAAATCGGGCTACACGGAAAAAGCCGAAAACATAGTTTTTTATCCTGGAGCCTCATATTATAATCGAATACAAGTAGAAGGGGCAAGCAATCAAATAGCCGGAGTGCCTCAAACCATAACGCTCAAGTTGTTAGACTCTTCAAATAATACACTCACTAATTTTAATGGAGTAAAGGAATTACTTTTTCATGGAGCTTCAGTGGCAGCCTCTGTTGACAAAGCACCTACAGCATTAAATAGTTTATCCGTACCTACCAATTTTGGTACTCTTACCTCCATTCAATTTAAGAATGGGATTGCAAGCACTCAGGTGATATTGTATCAGGCAGAAAATGTGTCTTTGGGAGTCTCTGAGTTTTTAGGAGCTGTAAGTCGGGTTGAAAATCATTTATCCGTGAATGTGAAGGCCTCAAGTTTTCATCATTTTGATATTAGTTTAACAAGTCCACAGGTAAATGGACAAGTTTTTCAAGGGATTAATTCGCTAAAAGCAATGGATGAATATGGAAATGTGTGCATCGATTTTGATGCTCAGCAAAACCCAATTCATGTACAAGCTCAAAATACGGGAGCATGGGGATTTAAAAGTCTTGGGAATACTTATACCTTAAATCGAACTTCAGATTTTGTTCGAGGGGAACTTGATTTGACAGAAAAGGGCTTTTTTTATCAAGGAGCTACTGGTACTTCATTTAGATTTGTGGCACAAAATGGAATTGAAACTACGAGTCATTCCATTCAATTTGTCAATTCCAATCAGTCGACTAAGTTGTATATCTCAGCTAACTCGACTCAATTGGCAGGGGAGTCACAAACTTTGACTATAAGTGCTTTGACTTCGTTAGGTGAAACGGATTTTACCTACCATGGAAATAAAGTGCTAGTTTTCACAGGAGCAAGAAATATTCCCAATACAAGCTATCAAGCTAAAGTTCAAAATAATAGCACAGCTATAGAATCACCATTTGGGAAAGCTATTTCTATATCCTTCATTAATGGAAAAGCTCAGGTCCCGGTTTATTTATATTTAGCAGAAACCGCTTCGATTTCAGTACGAGAGACAAGTGTTTCGGGGGCCATGTCAGGAAATGATTTTTTGATTCAAGTCAAGGCCAATAGCCCCAAGCAATTAGTGGCCAATATCAGTAGCCCTCAAACGCGAGGAAAGCCCTTTGTTGGGAATAATACGCTAACGGTAAAAGATGCCTTTGGTAATATTTGTCTTGATTTTAATGCCAGTTTACAACCTATTAGTATTCAGGTAAGTTCAGGCATGGGTCAAGTGCTGGGTCTTGGCAGTGCCCAAAATAATGTATTAAATCAAGTATCAGATTTTAAAAATGGAGTGGCTAATCTTACAGCATTAGGTTTCATATTTCAACCAGCTGTTGCCACCTTAAACCGTAAAACTTTATTATCCAAAAAAACCACTTTCTCTTCTGAAGTAAATTCATTGGAGGTATTTTCTTCCAATTTCGTCTTTTCCCTTTCGAATGAATCAAGTTTGATCAGTACTCAGTCGAGTGGAATTGTGATATCAGATAAAGAGGAACGCTTAGTCATAACGGGCTCATCCATTCAGTTTTCAGGGAAAAGTCAATATATCAAATTGGAGGCAAAAGATGCGAACGGTGTTTTGGTTCGCACCTATTCAGGAATTAAAAATTTGGTATTTTCAGAATCCGCCAATCCTAGTAACTTTCAAAATACAGCTACAGCTTTGGGTATTCCATTCGGCCAATCTACTGCTGTGGAATTTTTTGAGGGTTCAGCCACCTTGGAATTAATTCTTAAAACGGTCAGCAATGAAGATGTCATTCAAGTAAGTGACGGTGTTTTGAATAGCCACTTAGCTGGGGACAATCTTGTCGTAAAAGTTGTTTTGGGCAACGTGACAAGTCCTTCTGGTCTTCAATATGGCTTGACGGATGATTTGTATTTTTCATTTGATCGTCGACAAATTCCTGTTTGGTCCATTCAAGGAAGAAATACCGTATTAAGGATAGACAAATCAATCATTAGTAATGATCAATTAACCGATGCAGCTACGCTGGCAAAATTGGTGGAAAGAACAGATGCCTTATATGATTTTTATAAAAATTCATTGGGCTATGAACCTCCTGGAGGAAACCCGGATTTTGGCTATAAAACAAGTGTGTTTTTTGGTATTCCATCTTGTGGATCGGGTTGTGGTTTGGTAGGAGCCAAAGGTATCGAAGTGAGTGGATTTGACAATATCTATTTTAACCTTAAAAACAATACCAATGTCAATAGAGATGTTATTTTAGCCTATGAGTTTGGTCGAAATTTCTTTGATTTTAGCTCCAAAGTTCTTTTTCCCTATAACCCCAATAGTCAAGAAAAAAATGGCGGAATGGCCGAGGCATTTGCGAGTTTATTTACCGCTTATGCCTTCAATGATTTATTGACAGATCCCCAGCAAAGGAAGTTTAATGAGAGCTTATTGAATATCTCTTGGTTTAAAGAAAATTTTATTGGGTATATCAATGATTTGGACGCGAATCCTTATAATGTTTGGGCCAAATGGGACCGAATAGGCTATAATGATTATAACCGAGGTACGGGGACGAATACCGACGATGAACCAGCATGGAAGCCAGTAGGGCTCTTGGAAGGATTGATTAGCACCTTTGGGAAATCCACCATTTTTCCTAAATTTTTTCAAGAATTACGGAAGATGCCAAAAGTCAATACCATAGAAGATGCATTAAGTAATATCGCCCAAGCGACAGCTAATTGTACCCAGACGAACCTGGTTCCATTTTTTAAGTATGTCGCAAAGTTTAACTTAAATCCAGCTACTGAAGCGGCCATTAGTTCATTTTCTCCACATCCAGATAAATTGATTCGCTATGAAAATTTACTTTGGTTTATCTCCCCATTTCATACAGTACGCATCAATATTCGCAGTATAAATTATTTGAGCAATCAAAATTGGTATGTAATAAAAAAGGGGAATAAAGTGATTTCCTCCAGTCAGCACGGTAATAATGAAATCCCTTACAGTATTCTCGGAAATCAACAAGAGGTTGACTTGACCATTGAAATGCAAGATGCCAATCATCAGGTGCTTGACTCGTATACCATTCAATTGAAAAAACGACATAACATTAATTTGTTTGATTATTCCGATGATTGGTACGCTTACTATTTGGCTAATAGATCTACTAAAATTTATCAGGAATCGGGGAACGTGGTTATTGAAAATGTAAGTCCAACATTGTTTGACCACGGTCTCTTGCGTAAATCTTTCCGAATTGCAAAAGATAGGACCATGCGTTTGAGCAGTGTTGTAAGGAGAATAGGTCCTAATTTTCAGGCAAATGTGGTGAATAATTACGCAGATATTGCGACAGGAGGTACATTTTATGGATCAGGGTCTTTGCGATTAGGGTATGATATAGGTCAAAATAATACCTCAAATTATTTTACTTTAAACCAGTTCATCTATGCTAAAAAACTATTAAAACCAGAAGCAAATTTAAGTGTGGTGACCATCGGTCTTGAATCAGTGGGAAATCAACAAAAATCCTATTTTTCCAATTTGATTTTCCGAGATGAAACTGATACAGATGGAGATGGGGTGGTTGACTTTGAAGATAATTGCCCTTCAAGCTATAATCCAAATCAACTAGATACAGATAAGGATGGTATGGGAGATGCTTGTGATGATGATTATGATGATGACGGAAATGTAAATGCATCAGATCCCAATCCCAAGGTTCCTGTTGCACAAAATGATGTAATTCAGCAGGCTTTTAGTCAGGGACCAATTAGCCTTCAAGTATTGAAAAACGATGATTTTTTACCTGGACCTAGTACCAGTTTACGTCGGGTTTCAGGAACAGAAAAAGGCATGGTCAATTTTAATTCCATGACGGGATTAATGACTTATACTGCTACTGCATGGGAAGAAGATTCCGTGTCCATAGTATATGAAGTTTGTAATTCCCTGACAGGTGTTTGTGCTAGAGCCCAAATAAAAATAATAGATATAAATCAAGCTTCTAAATTCATCATTAGCGGAAGTTCCAATCAGATAGCAGGATCAAGTCAAACCATCAGAATAGTTGCTGCGAATCGTAGAGGAATACTTATTAGCACATATACGGGCACTAAAATACTTCAGTTTTCAGGCACAAATTCTTCTTTGGCCACTAACTTCAAATCCCAAGCCAATGGCATTGATTTTGGAATTAATACCCCCGTCAATTTTACTAATGGAGAGGCACAAGTTCAAATCATTGTATATAAATCAGGTATCGATTCCCTCAGTGCCACGGAAGGTTTTATCAATACGACAGGTTTGGACAAATTAGCCATTCGTGTTTCAGAGAAATCATTTCAAAAATTAAGTGTTCGATTGCAAAATCCACAAGTCAATCAAAAGCCATTTTATGGAACTAATTTGTTGATAGCTCAAGATGAGTATGGAAATCCCGTAAGCACATTTAATGCAGCATTAAACCCAATTGCAATCAGTACTAGTCAGGGTGGAACAATCTCCGGATTATCTGGTGGTTTTCGACTGGTTAGTTCAAGCGACTTTAGTCAAGGTGTCGCCAATTTGACACAGCTTGGAATGATTTATTCTGGGCTAGTTGGTCAGGATATGTTGACATTTAGCCCTAGCACCGGATTGAGTATCCAGAGTGAAATCCACATTCAATCGGATTTAATTAAACCAACTCAGCTTCAAATTTCGGGGGATTCAACCCAAATAGCAGGAATTGAAAATATAATTACGATAAAGGTCATGAATGAAGTCGGAGACTTGGTAGATACCTATTCCGGGACTAAGACAGTCTTATTTAGTGGGGCCAAGAATTCGACTAATCCGGTAGTTTTTCCTCAGGCGATAGATCGGGAATCGCAAATTAGAAATTTTGGATCTACCACGAGTATCGATTTTGTAGGTGGAATTGCCCAAGTGTCGATGAAGTTGTTTCATGCTACTTTGGCTCAAATTCAAGTTCAATTATTGGAAGATACACTCACTTCCAATTATTTGCCGGTCTCAGTAAAAGCTGGCCCTTTGGCCAAGTTTCATTTACAAATGACTAGTCCTCAAACCACTGAAACTCCTTTTGCAGGCCTGAATACATTGAGTACTTTGGACGCATATGGCAATATCCTCCTTGATTTTGATGCAAGTTTAAATCCCATACAGGTATCCAGTACCTTGCCAGGCTATATTGCTGGTCTTTCTGGCGGGAATCAATTAAACAAATCCAGTGATTTTGTTCATGGAATGGCAGATTTGAGCCAATTGGGGATGATGTATTTAGGTCAGGAAGGAAGAGGTTTCTTTACTTTTTCGCATAGCTCAGGAATAAAAATTACTAGTAATTTGATGGAAATTCTAATGGCAGATTTTGATAGTGATGGTATTCCCAATTCTATGGAATGTTATCAAACCTTTACTCTTCAAGGTAACTGCCAAGATTTTGATAGTGATGGATTAGTGAATTCCATGGATATGGATTCTGATGGGGATGGAATACCAGATGAACGAGAGAAAAATCGAGATACAGATGGTGACCGACACGCTAATTATCTCGACCTAGATTCAGATAATGATGGCATATTGGATTCAACCGAAGGGGAAGTTGACACAGATGGGGATGGTATACCCAATTACCTAGATTTGGATTCAGACAATGATGGTATTATGGATGTTTGGGAAGCCAGTAATATTGCAAGAGGAAATCTGGACGATAATTATGATGGTCGAGTGGATAAGAAAGGCTTTTTGCTAGATACGAATGGCAATGGGTTGGCTGATTTTCTAGAAATAGGTTTGGGCGGTAGTCCAGCTCCTATTCCAGATACAGATCATGATGGGAAGCCAGATTATGTAGATTTAGATGCTGACAATGATGAAATATCAGATGCGATAGAAGGAACAAAGGATGAAGATGGAGAAGGATTTCCCAATTACCGCGACTTGGATTCTGATGGGGATTGGCTTGGAGATCAAGATGAAAGGAATGTGGACAATGATTTGGATGGAGTA
This sequence comes from Aquirufa aurantiipilula, assembly GCF_019923745.1. Lineage (GTDB taxonomy): Bacteria > Bacteroidota > Bacteroidia > Cytophagales > Spirosomataceae > Aquirufa > Aquirufa aurantiipilula. The sequence goes on along the minus strand of NZ_JAANOG010000003.1, from coordinate 81,582 downwards.
CCTAATTACTTGGATTTGGATTCAGATCAAGATGGTATCCCAGATGCTTGGGAGGGAAAAAATAAATGTGCTTCTTGTTCACAAAGGAAGGATGATTTGGATGATGGTTGGGATGATCGAGGTCAATATGTAAAAGTTATTGATACCGATTCAGATGGTAGCTCTGATTTTTTGGATTTGGATTCAGACAATGATTGCATTCCAGATAGCAAGGAATGGGGAGCTGATGGAGATGGGGATGGAATTGCGAATTTTAGGGATTTGGATTCTGATAACGATGGGATGCTGGATAGTCAAGAGGCTGGAGATTGCCAACAACCAAGAGATAGTGATGGAGATGGTTTGCACGATTTTGAGGACTATGATTCGGATAATGATCTAATTCCAGATGCAATAGAAATTGGCTCGAATCCGAATAACCCTCTTGATACAGATTTAGATGGGAAACCAGATTACTTGGATTTGGATGCAGATGATGATGGAATACCTGATTCTGTGGAGGCAGGTTCAAATCCTGACAAACCAATTGATTCGGATGGAGATGGTAAAGCAGATTATCAAGATGTAGATTCTGACAATGATTCAATACCTGATTTTGTAGAATCGGGAATACCTTCGGCAGAGCCAATAGATTCTGATTTAGATGGAAAGCCGGATTATGTGGATTTGGATTCCGATAATGATGGCATTTTGGATGCTTTAGAAGCGGGTTTAAATCCGATTAAACCCCTAGATTCTGATTCAGACGGTCAGGCCGATTTTCGAGATATAGATTCAGATAATGACCATATTCCAGATGCAATAGAGGCGGGGAATTTTCAACATGTATTTGACACAGATTTAGATGGGAGACCCGACTATCGTGATGTAGATGCTGACAATGACGGAATAGGGGATGAGATGGAGGCGGGACCAGATGTCAATAATCCATGGGATACGGATGAGGATGGCCAGGCTGATTTTCGAGATATAGATTCCGACATGGATGGCATGTTGGATGGATTAGAAGCTGGGCTAGACCTAACAAAGCCCGTGGATAGTGATGCAGATGGATTGCCTGATTATCGAGATAAAGATTCTGATAATGATGGTATTAGCGATATTGTGGAGGCTGGATCAAATCCATCGAAGCCTTTGGATTCGGATAAAGATGGTTTGGGAGATTTTAGAGATTTGGATTCGGATAATGACACGATTTCCGATGCTGTAGAGGCAGGAAATGAACCTTTAATTCCCGTTGATACAGATCAAGATGGATGGCCAAATTATCGAGATGAAGATTCAGATAATGATACGATTCCCGATTCAGTGGAAGTGGGGTCAATTCCTTTGAAACCCATTGATACGGATGATGATACCCAACCGGATTATTTGGATCGTGATTCGGATAATGATACAATTCCTGACGAGATAGAAGTAGGTCCAGATGTAATTCACCCTTTGGATACTGACTTAGATGGGAAAGTGGATTTCCGAGATGTAGATTCGGATAATGATGGTATACCCGATACAATAGAAGTTGGTCCGAATGTTCAAGTACCGATAGATTCAGATGAAGACGAACTAGCTGATTACCGAGATGTGGATTCTGATAACAATGGATTAAGCGATACAGAGGAAGCAGGGCCTAATCCGCTACGACCCTTGGATACAGATTTGGATATGACCCTAGATTACCGGGATAGCGATGATGATAATGATGGCATGCTTGATACCCTTGAAAATGATATCAATTTTGGAGGAATGACTGATTGTGACAAGGATGGAATAGACAATCGTATAGATGCGGATATTTGTGAAATTTTTGCCCCACAAGCTATTTCTCCCAACCAAGATGGAATCAATGATGTACTCGTGATACCCGGTATCTTTCGTAGGCAACCGAATCGATTTGTTATTGTGAACCGATGGGGTGAAGTGGTTTATGAAACCAATAATTATCAAAATAATTGGGGTGGCTTAAGCGATAAAACTATTGGTTTGATGACAAGTGATGGAAAATTGCCCGATGGTACGTATTACTATTATGTGGATTTTTTCGGAAAGTATCCCAACATCAGCACATTTGTGTACATCAATCGGTTAGCAAAATAGAGGGATTCTGGAGTTTTTATTTAAGCTGTTGCATGTACATGGAAATTAAATCGGCTTCAAAGCCTTTTCTCATGGCATATTGGTAACATTTTTGTTTTTTACTCCACTCATTAGGATCTTTTACTTGTTGGAATTTATCCTTCAACATGGATTCCAAAGTAGCCTCATAAGGTAAGTCTAGGAGTTCTTCTAAGGCCTTTTGAATAAGGGAGTCTTTAACTTGTAATCGCTTAAGCTCAAATTTGATTTTATTTCTACCCCAAGATTTTTGGTTGAATTTGGATCGAACAAAAAGCTTAGCAAATCGTTCTTGATTAAGGTAGTTATTTTCCTCTAGCCATTCCAGGTAGGGCTTTTGATCTTCAGGTAAAACGGCCAAGGATTCCATTTTGACTTGTATTTCCCAAACACAACGCTCCTGATAGGCACAGTAGCGAGCCAGTTTCTGTAAAACCTCGGATTTCATGGGAAATTATGGATTTGGAGTGCTAGAATCCACCTCCTCATAAGCTTCTAGATTGAACAAATCGTTCAAAGCATCCACCATACTATCTGACTCACCACGTTTGCAGGCGGCTTTTAAATGAATAATAGGTTGTTTGATGATTTTTTGTACCAGGCTAGCCGTGATTTTTTCCAATTTCTCTGCCTCTTGAGGGTTAAGACCTTTCAAATGGCGGTTGATTTCTTCTTTACGGATTTGCTCTAGCGCATTTTTCAATTTGTGGATGGTCGGTGAAACTTCCATTTCTTTGGACCAATCATTGAAACTAATCACGGATTCATCAATGATTCTACGCACATCTGGTACGGAAGCCATACGAATGCGCAAGGCTTCGTCGGCCCGTTCTTTCAATGAATCAATGTTATATAGTAAAACGCCTGATATTTTTTCAATGCCTTCTTCAATACTTCTTGGAACCGAAAGGTCAATGAAATATTTAAAAGTCAATATCGATAATTTTTTTAATTCGGCTTGGGTGATGATTGGGTCTTGATTTCGTACCGAAGAGATAATGATATCTGCCTGCGCAATTTCCTTCCACAAATCTTCAATTGGAGCCACACGGAATGGTTTATCGTGGGCAATTTTTTCCGCCTTTTCTAAGGTACGGTTCATGATGGTGATTTCAGCGAAATCTTTATCCTCCATGTTTTTACATACATCCAAACCAATTTCCCCTAATCCTAGAATCAAAACTTTAGGTTGAGCGATGGCTTGGGATAATTCTTCAGCCAAAGCTACCGTGGCATAAGAAACGGATGCCGCTCCATCACGGAACGAAGTTTCTTGAGCTACACGCTTATTGGCATAAAAGATGGTATGCATCAATCGATGCAAATATGGACCAGCTAAATTTAAATCAGCCGATTGTTGGTATGCTTTTTTGATTTGATTCGGAATCTGTAAATCCCCTACCACTTTGGATTGCAAACCTGTAGCCACTTCAAATAAGTGCCTTAAAGAGGCCTCAGCGTCAGATTCATGATGAAAATAGGGCGTGTATTCTTGTGTTTGATGCAATCCTTTTTCAATCAATAAACTCTTAACTAAATCGTGGGATATATCTTCCGGGGTATTATAATACACCTCTGTACGATTGCAGGTAGATACAATCAACATTTCTTGTAATCCAAAAAGGTCTTTACATTTAATAGCAAAGGCTCTACTTTCTTCCTCATTTAACGCCACTTGCTCACGAATCGTGAGAGGAGCAGAGCGATGAGATATACTTATAGACTTAAACGGAATTGACATTCGGTGGTTTTGAAAAATAATTAACAAAAGTACAAACCAAAATTTATTTTATGTACTGTCTTGACAAGAAAATAGTAAATTAGACAAAGTTTAAATAACACAAGATGGACTTCAGCAACAAGACAGTTTTTATTACCGGTGCTTCTCGAGGTATCGGATTTGAGATTGCTAAAAAAATGGCTTCTGTGGGCGCAAACGTAGTTATTGCAGCCAAAACAGCTACGCCTCATCCTAAATTACCGGGCACTGTTTTTTCCGCAGCCGAGGAAATAGAGGCCTTAGGTGGCCGAGCCTTACCTTTAGTCTTGGATATTCGTGATGAAAATCATGTTTTTGAAGCCGTAGAAAAAGCGGTGGAGACCTTTGGAGGCATTGATATCTTAGTGAATAATGCATCTGCCATTTCTTTGACGGGGACGCTATGGACGGATATGAAGAAATACGACTTAATGCATCAAGTAAATGCTCGAGGTACCTTTTTGACTTCCAAAGCCTGCTTGCCCCATTTGTTGAAGTCGAAAAACCCACATGTGTTAACCTTATCACCTCCTTTAAATATTGAAGCCCGCTGGTTTGAAAACCACGTGGCTTATTCCATGGCCAAATTTGGCATGTCGCTTTGTACTTTAGGTATGGCAGCGGAGTTCAAAAATAAAGTGGCATTTAATTCCCTTTGGCCTAAAACCATCATCGCAACGGCGGCCATAGAATTTGCAGTTGGGAACTCAGATATGTTAGATCGGGCAAGAAAGCCGAGCATCATGGCGGATGCTGCCTATGAGATTTTCAAACAAGATCATGTCAGCACCACTGGACAGTTTTTCATTGATGAAGAAGTATTGCGTGCGGCCAATTACACCGATTTTGAAATTTATAAGGTCAATCCAAGTTTGGGTGATCATGAATTAATTCCGGACTTTTTTATTTAATGCCTTGCCTTTAATTCATTCAGAACCCAGCTATCAGCCCCCTTTTTGGTTACCTGAGGGACATACCCAAAGTATCTATACGGCCTTGTTTCGTAAAATTACCAAGCTGATTCCTCAAAGAGAAAGATTGACATTGCGCGATCAGGACTTTGTGGATTTGGATTGGTATGTTGAAGGACCTTTGTCTGACAAACCTTTACTCATAGTTTCGCACGGTTTGGAGGGAAGTAGTCAGGCGCAATATGTCAGAGGATTGGTGAAAACCATGATCGCTCAGGGTTTCAACGCCTTGGCTTGGAACTTTCGGTCTTGCTCTGGAGAGATGAATAATAAGCTTCGATTTTACCATAGTGGTGCCACAGATGATCTGGATGATGTGATTCAAGCATGTGTAGACCGTGGGGCAAAACACATTTATTTAGCAGGTTTTAGTTTGGGAGGTAATCTAACCTTGAAATGGTTGGGAGAACAAGGGCAAAATCATCCAAATTTGATTCGAAAAGCTGTGGCATTTTCCGTACCTTTGCACCTTTCAAGTAGTAGCCGAAAGTTGGCACGACGAGAAAATGGACTCTACACTCATCGATTTTTACAAACTCTTCTATCTAAAGCAAAAGAAAAAGCCGTGCTATTTCCCACGGCTGTCGATGTAGCTATTCTGCAAAGAATCAAAACATTGAGGGAGTTTGATGATGTGATTACGGGTCCATTGCACGGTTTTAAAGATGCGGAAGACTATTATGAACAAAATAGTGCGCTGTATTTTTTAGATAAGATTCAGGTTCCTACCTTGGTAGTGAATGCCCAAAATGATCCATTTTTATCGCCCGAATGCCTCCCCGCATCTCTGGCTTCCCAATGGGAAAATGTCTTTTTGGAATTGCCCACTCAAGGAGGGCATTGTGGATTTTATCCCTCAGATTACCGAGGAACCTTGTGGTCGGAACAACGGGCAATGAATTGGTTTTTGAATAAAGAAACGATTAATTATGTCGAATAAACAGTTGGAGCCATTGCACATTGTGATTGATTTTGATAGTACTTTTACTAAAGTAGAAGGGCTAGATGAGTTGGCGAATATCGCCTTACAAGGAAACCCGAAACAAAAGGAGATTGTCTCCAAGATTCGGGAGATTACTGAAAAAGGGATGACCGGTTCCTATTCTTTTGCCGATTCATTGCGTGATCGTGTAGCCCTTTTGTCGGCCAACCGCAGCCATGTAGATCAATTGATCGCTTTCTTAAAAGGTAAAATTTCGGATTCATTCAATCGTAACAAAGAGTTTATCCTAGAAAATGCAGAGCAAATTCTCATTGTGTCTAGTGGTTTCAAGGATTTCATAGTACCCGTAGTTCAAGAATTAGGCATCCCAGCAGAGAATGTGTTTGCCAATACCTTTAATTATGATGCCGAAGGTAATATCACGGGTTATGATCACGATAATTTATTGTCGAAAGACCGCGGTAAAGTAAGCTTACTTCAATCCTTGCAATTGGAAGGTGAGGTATATGTTATCGGCGATGGTTACACAGATTACGAATTGCGTGAGGCTGGTTTAGCCAATAAGTTTTTTGCTTTTACAGAAAACGTGTCTCGTAAAGTGGTGGTGGAGAAAGCAGACCATGTGGTCCCATCCCTCGACGAGTTTTTATATATCAATGGATTGAGCCGTGCTCAGTCTTATCCTAAATCAAGGATCAAAGTTCTTCTTTTGGAAAACGTGCATCCTCATGCTGTTCAAGCATTTAAGAAAGAAGGATTTCAAGTAGAATTGTTAAAAGGAGCTTTAGATGAGGCTGAATTGATTGAAAAAATCAAAGATGTGTCCATTCTAGGTTTACGTTCCAAAACCAATTTGACGAAAAAAGTATTGGAACATCCCAATGCAGCCCGTTTAATGTGCGTAGGTGCTTTCTGCATTGGAACCAACCAAATTGATTTAGCAGAATGCGAAAATCGGGGTATTGCCGTTTTCAATGCACCCTATTCCAACACCCGTTCCGTCGTGGAATTATCCATCGGTTTAATGGTTATGCTCACGCGAAATATCTTCGAGAAATCAAGCCGCATGCATGCTGGTGTTTGGGATAAGTCGGCAACGAATTCCTATGAGATCCGTGGAAAAAAATTGGGTTTAGTGGGATATGGAAATATTGGAACCCAAATTTCCGTGATTGCGGAAGCTCTAGGAATGGAAGTGTATTTCTATGATACAGTAGATAAATTGGCTTTGGGTAATGCCAAAAAATGTTCAAGTTTGAAAGAGCTTTTGAACTTAGCTGATTTTGTGAGTTTGCATGTGGATGGTCGGAAAGTGAATACCAACATCATAGGGGAGCAAGAATTTTCTTGGATGAAAGACAATGTGATTTTCTTGAATTTATCCAGAGGCCATGTCGTAGAAATTCCTGCTTTAGTAGAAGCCATTAAATCGGGTAAAGTCTGGGGTGCAGCAATCGATGTATTTCCTTATGAGCCCAAGACCAACGATGAAGAATTCATCAATGAGTTAAGAGGTTTGCCGAATGTTATTTTGACTCCGCACATTGGAGGATCGACAGAAGAGGCTCAAGCTAATATTGGTGAGTTTGTTCCAGCAAAATTGTTGCAGTTTATGAACAATGGTAGCACTTATGGGTCGGTTAACTTCCCTGAATTACAATTACCTCCATTGGAAAATGCACACCGACTTTTGCATATTCACCATAATATGCCGGGAATTTTGGCACAAATAAACAATGTGTTTGCTAAGTATCAGGTAAACATCATTGGTCAATATTTGAAAACAACCGAGAAAACGGGTTACGTGATTACCGATGTGGCCAAAGAATATTCAGAAGAAATAGTCAATGAATTGAAATTGATTGAGAATACCATTAAGTTTAGAATGCTTTATTAAAATTTATGATGCAGCCCGTATTTTTTACCCCTGGCCCAGCGGCACTTTATCCTACTGTTCAAGGACATTATGAAGAGGCATTTCGCTTGTCCATCGGTTCCATTTCGCATCGTTCAGCTCAGTTTAGGAAAATATACCAACATGCCGATGAGCAATTGAGGCATTTGTTTAATTTACCCAAACAAAATAATGCCATACTTTTCACGGGATCTGCTACTGAAATTTGGGAACGTATCATCATGAATACGGTGGAGCATGAGTGTTTTCATTTGGTGAATGGTTCTTTCTCTAGGAAGTTTTTTGATTTTGCTCAAGAACTTCACAAATATGCACATGCTGCCCATAAGCCATTTGGTGAGGGTTTTGATGCTTCTGATGTACAAGTGCCCGAGTATGCCGAGTTGATTTGTGCTACTGCTAATGAGACAAGTTCAGGTGTCCAAATGCGTGCTCAGGAAATACACAAATTAAAGAAAGCGAATAAGGATAAGTTTTTAGCAGTAGATATGGTTTCTTCTGCGCCCTATACCAACTTAGACTTTAATATCGTTGATACTGCCTTTTTCTCCGTTCAAAAAGCTTTTGGTATGCCAGCGGGTTTAGGAGTTTGGATTGCTAATGAGGCGATGTTGGAGAAAGCAGAAAGAATGAAAAAGCACGAGGGCGTGATTGGAACTTACCATTCATTACCTAGTCTTTGGGAGAATTACAAGAAGTTTGAAACACCAGAGACCCCCAATGTGATGGGAATCTATGTTTTAGGTAAAGTAGCTGAGGATTTTAACCGAATAGGTGTTGATCAAATCCGCAAAGAAACCGACCGCAAGGCCAAGGCATTGTATGATTTTGCGAAAAAATCCGATCGCTTTGAAGCTTTTGTAGAGAATGAATCACATCGTTCTCAGACTGTTGTCGTATTGAATTGTCAAGAAGCAGCAGGTACTGTCATTCAAAAAGTAAAAGATGCCTCGGGTATGATTGTGGGTGCTGGATATGGCAAAATGAAGGAAACACAAATAAGAATTGCTAATTTCCCTGCCGTTTCAAGTGAACAGGTGGAGGCATTGATACAAACCTTGAACTCTATTTAATAGAAGAAAATGATTAATCCTGGAAATTCCATCCGTTGGGGAATACTCGCCTGCGGAAAAATCGCGCGTAAATTTGCCGATGATTTAGCATTTGTGCCAGATGCCCAACTAAGTGCTGTGGCCTCAAGAGATATCCACCGCGCAGAAGAATTCGCATCCCATTATCCTGGTTCAAAGGCATTTGGTTCCTATGAAGAAATGCTTTCGAGTGGATTGATCGATGTGGTGTATGTGGCCTCACCTCATGGTTTACATCATACCCATACATTATTGTGTCTAGAAGCTGGAATCCCCGTTTTGTGTGAAAAAGCATTTGCTGTGAATGGCCGCCAAGTGGCTGAAATGATTCAAAAAGCAAAGGAAAAGAACTTGTTTTTAATGGAGGCATTATGGACTAGATTTCATCCATCAGTAGCAAAAGTTTTGGAAATTATTGAATCCGGAAAAATTGGCCAAATCCGACATGTGGCCGCTGACTTTGGCTTCAAAGCAGAATACGATGTGGAGAGTCGTTTATTCAACCCCGTTTTAACAGGGGGGTCTTTGATGGACATCGGAATTTATCCATTATTTATATCTAAATTGCTTTTAGGCCAGCCCAAAACCTTGCTAGCGACGGGAACCATGGCTCCTACAGGAGTGGACATGAATTGTTCCATAGCCACAAGCTATGAAAGCGGAGCCACGGCTACCTTGTTTTCTACTTTAGCGGCTCAGACGGATACCACTTGTACTATTTATGGTAGTCAAGGTAAAATATTGATGCATTCTCGTTTCCATGAGACATTTGGTATTACTTTGACATTAGAGTCGGGTGAAGTAGAAGAATTTGAATGTGAACGCAAGGGCTGGGGGTATTCGTATGAAGCAGAAGCAGTTCAGGCTGATTTACGTGCGGGTCGACAAGAAAACAAATGGATGACGCATCAGTTTAGTCAAGAGTTAATGGCATTATTAGATGAAATTAGAAAACAGATAGGCTTAGTCTATCCTAACGAATAGGCATGAAAAAACACATATTGCTGGCTTGCTTGCTACTTATCAGCACCAGCATTTTTGCACAAATCAACAAATTTGAAAAAGAGATTAAGGCTTATGAATCCCAAGATTCATTGTCTATGCCTGCTAAAAATCTTCGCTTATTTTTCGGGAGCTCTAGTTTTAGACTTTGGAAAACATTTGACCGTGATATGGCAGCCTATCCTTCCATTAACCGTGGTTTTGGTGGATCTACCTTAGAAGAAGCTTTGTATTACTTTGATCGCATGGTATTGAAATACCAACCGGCCTGGGTTTTTATGTACGAGGGAGATAATGATTTGGCTAAAGGACAGAGTCCCGAGTTTATTGCTCAAGAATTCGTCGATTTTTCTAGAAGGTTGAGAGAAAAATTACCCAACACAAAACTGGTATTTATTGCAGCTAGACCTAGTTTAGCTCGTATTGCCATGTTGGATAAGCAAAAAGATTTAAATGCCCGAATTCAGCAAATTGTTTCCAAAGAAAAAGGACGTTTTTATATCGATATGCAAAGCCCCTTTTTTCGGGCAGATGGTAGTTTAATGGATGATGTGTTTGTGGAGGATCGTTTGCATTTAAATGAAAAAGGATACCAACTTTTCGTGAAGCAAATTCATGAGTTTATTCAAAAACATCCCTAAATTTTACGTTTATGGCCAAAGAATATTCAGTAGTGAATTGGTTGCCGCATATTTCAGTGGATTGTGTGATTTTTGGTTTTCATGAAAATCAACTGAAAGTGCTTCTTTTGAAATTTAAGAACACAGATGTTTGGTCAGTCTCAGGTGGATTTGTTAAATCCGATGAAGATATGGATCAGGCAGCAAGCCGTGTCTTGTTTGAAAGAACTGGCCTAAAAGATATTTATCTGGAGCAGTTTTATACTTTCGGTGATGTCAAAAGAAATCAAGGAGCCATCCAACAACATGCCCAAATTCAGGAGAAAATAGGCGAATCCGGTGTAGATACTTCGTTTCTTTCTGATCGATACATTTCCATTGGCTATTATGCCTTGGTCGACTTTTCTAAAGTCAAAGTCAATTTAGACCAAATGTCCGATGTGTTTTCTTGGAATGATATTTACGATATTCCTACCATGTTTTTGGATCATAGAGCTATAATTGATAAAGCTTTAGAACGACTTCGCTGGTCCTTAGATCAAAAACTCTTAGCCTTTAATCTTTTGGCAGAGACCTTTACCATGTCGGAATTGCAACAAGTCTATGAAACCATTTTGGGTAAAAAATTGGTAAGAACCAATTTCCAAAGGAAGATTTTAAGCATGGATATTTTGGTTCGTTTGGAGAAGCGTTACTTGGGAGGGGCACACAAGGCACCGTATTTGTATCGCTTTGATGTGAAGAAAGCCAAGGTCTATTTATCGCAAGTCGAATATTAATTTAGAAGATTATCTAATTATCTAAATTTATCATTCCATTTGATTTGTTCTGCCTCATATATACCATGCTGTGTGGCCTCATCGTACATCTTTTGTGTGCTATTCATCCAGCGGTAAGCATCTAAAAACCACCATTGTAACTCGCTTTCATACCAAAGCGGTCTTAATTTCTTTTGTTGGATTTGTGCCTTAAATTGTTGGGCTGCTTGTTGCGTAATCTTAAAATGGGTAGACTCATGATCTAAAGCTCGATCAGGAAGATTTTCTTTTTTCCATGAATGGGAGCGGAGCATGTATACTTTTACTTGAATTGGTAAATAAAGAATAGCCCCTTCAATTCTTGGAGTGGCATGGTATTCAAAATTGCTAAATATTTGTGCAGCAAAACGGGATCCAGGATAGGGTTTTGCAGTAAAGTCATTCCAGTCCAAGTTTTTTTGTCCAAAATACAAGGTGTCACGATCCATTGAATGAGGAACATAATCGGGTAAAAATGTTACCCGAATCTCTTGGATTAATTTAGGGTCTTTATCCCAATTATTCTTCCACCATTGATCAAATTGTGTTTGAAGGCTTTGAGAGCTTAATTTAGCCATGTCTTCCCAATGGTCCGATTTTGTTTTAAATCCCTGGGTATTAAATTGACTTTTGTAGGTATAAAGTAATTGAGGGCCCAAAATGGAATCGCGGACCACATACACTTCTGCCTGAAATTTGAATGCATCTTTTGACTCAAAGTCGAATGCTTTCAGTCGAACTTGCAGCATAAAATCCGCAGGATTTTTACGCTTGAAAAGGTATTTTTGAAAGTAAGTATGAGTTGCTGGATTAACTCCACTCAATGTCTGAAACTGATAGGTTGGGATTTGCCCCCAAACATAGGATTGGAATAAAAAACAAAAAGCACCTATTGCTAGGTGCTTTTTACTTATTGGTTTAGCCCATATTGTGGTAAACATTTTGAACATCATCATCTTCTTCCAATCGTTCAATTAATTTTTCAACGTCCGCCACTTGTTCATCTGTTAATTCTTTGGTCTCATTAGGGATACGTTCAAAATCAGCCCCTAACAATTCATATCCTTTTTCTTCCAGGTATTTTTGAATGGCCCCAAAAGCAGTAAATTCTCCGTAAATGTTGATTTGGTTGGTTTCGGTATCTAAAAACACCTCATCTCCTCCTAAATCAATTAATTCAAACTCCAATTCTTCCAAATCAATCTCCGGCTTGGGAGCAATTTTGAAAGCCGATTTGCGGGTAAAAATAAAATCCAACATGCCTTGAGTGCCTAAACTTCCTCCACATTTAGTGAATGAAGAGCGAATGTTGGCCACGGTGCGGTTGATGTTATCAGTAGTAGTTTCTACTAAAATAGCAATACCGTGCTGGGCATATCCTTCGTAAACAATTTCTTTGTAATCTTCCTGATCTTTTGAAACAGCTCTTTTAATGGCACGCTCCACATTGTCCTTTGGCATATTTACTGCCTTGGCATTCTGAATGATGGCTCTAAGTCGTGAGTTTCCTGTAGGGTCTGCTCCGCCAGCCTTCACTGCAATAACAATGTCCTTACCAATTTTTGTAAACGTTTTGGCCATTTGACCCCAGCGTTTAAACTTTCTTGCCTTTCTAAATTCAAAAGCTCTTCCCATAATTCGTTGCGATAATTAGTACTAGCTACAAAAATAAAACAAGCAAAAGGATTTTTGTCGATTGGATTAAAAAAACTCAAGAATTATTTCCACACTCTTGTGGCCTTTGCCCCACAAGACCTACCTAGGCTTCCGTTTAATTTGGCTAAATTGCAGTAGATTGATTTACAACAACCATATATGAAGCGACTTTTCCTCTTACTATTTACACTTACAACTTTTTCTTCTCTAGCTCAAACAGCCAAACGAAACGAAATATTCCAAATGCTCATCAAGCCGGCCAAAGGTCCGCTGAAAATGGATGGCAAGTTAGATGAAGCCGCCTGGTTTGAAGCGGCCAAAGTGAGTGATTTTGTGATGTGTAATCCTACCGATACCTTATGTTCCAATGTTCGCACTGATGTTCGAATGACTTATGATGATAAATACCTATATATATCAGCGGAATGTTTCTTGAAAGACCAATCTCGTTATGTAGTTGAATCACTGAAACGGGATTTTAGCTTTGGTATCAATGATAATTTTTTAGTTTTCATCGATACCTTTGATGATAAAACCACGGGTTTTTCTTTTGGAGCCAATGCCGCCGGTGCGCAATGGGACGGACAAATGTCCGAAGGAGCCAAAGTAAACTTAAACTGGGATAATAAATGGGAGTCTTCTACTTCTTATAATAAAGAGTCATGGATTTGGGAAGCCGCTATTCCTTTTAAATCCATTCGATACAAGAACAATAGTACTCGTTGGGGAATCAATTTCAGTCGACTGGATCTTCAAGCCAAAGAAAAATCAGCTTGGGCTCCTGTACCTCGACAGTTTCCTACGGCCTCTTTAGCTTATTCAGGTGTTTTGTTGTGGGAAACTCCTCCACCAGCACCTAAACAAAATATTTCTGTGATTCCTTATGTCTTATCCGGGGTGACCAGTAATTATGAGACGAAAGATCCTACTAGCTTTAGAAAGCAAATAGGAGGCGATATCAAAGTGGCATTAAGTTCGAGTATGAATATGGACTTAACCATTAATCCTGATTTTTCACAAGTTGATGTAGACCGCCAGCAAACTAATTTAGATCGATTTGAATTATTTTATCCGGAAAAACGTCAGTTTTTTATTGAAAACTCCGATTTGTTTGATGGTTTTGGTACGGAAACCATCCGTCCATTTTTCTCTCGCCGCATCGGTTTAGCTTTAAATACCCGAACCGGTATTTATGAGCAAACTCCCATTACATATGGGGCAAGGGTAAGTGGTAAATTGACCAACGATTGGAGAATAGGCTTATTGAATGTTCAATCACAACGAATCGATGATAAAGGCGTGCCAACCCAAAATTATTCCATGGTGGCTTTGCAAAGGAAATTATTTGCCCGCTCGAACGTAGGAATTTTTATGATCAATAAACAATCCTTCATTGATACCGATTTGCAGCGTCAAAATGGATTTGCCGAATTCAATAGAAACATAGGTGTGGAGTATAATTTGGCTTCTTCCAACAATTTCTGGACAGGAAAAGTCTTCTATTACCAGTCCATCAGTCCAGATGCAAAAGCGAATAATTTTGCCCACGCTGCCTCTTTAGCATACAAAGACAATCATTGGATTGTGAGTTGGAAGCACCAATGGGTAGGAGAAAGTTACAATCCAGAAGTTGGTTATGTGCCTCGCGTAAATTATACCAACATCAACCCGGAGGTAGGTAAAATCTTTTATCCAAAGAGCAAAACTAGCCAATTGTTTTATGCCCAAGTACGATTGAATAGCCTAAGCTTTTGGAATAATTCAGGAGGCTTGACGGATAATACCACTTATGTGGCTTTAGAAGGAAAAATGAAAGATCAGTCGAGCTTCTCTGCTTTCCATGGTTATGATTATGTACGTTTATTATATGATTTTGATCCTACCCGAATGGGTAATATTCCGGTACGAAAGGGTTCCGAGCATACTTGGAGATCTGTTGGTTTTGGATACATCTCATCACCCATCAAATTGTTTACTTATTCGGTGACTTCGCGAGTTGGTGGCTATTATGGTAATGGAAATAGAACGGGTATTACTGGAGAATTGGGTTATCGTTTCCAGCCTCATGTGGGTATTTCGGTAGCTTTGGATTACAATGATATTTGGGGAGTAGAAGTGCCTGTGATTCAAGCAGATGGGACAACTAAAAAAATCATCTCTGCTTCTGAGTTTTGGATTGTAAGACCTAAAGTAGATATCACATTTACCAATAAATTGTTTTTTACAACCTTCTTTCAACTGAACCAACAAACGAAGAATATGAACTTAAACGCGCGTTTACAATGGCGTTATAAACCAGCTTCCGACTTGTTTTTAGTATATACGGACAATTATTTGCCAGAGAATTTTCATATTCGAAATCGTTCCATAGTGTTAAAATTGAATTATTGGCTTAATTTGTAGGTCTAAAAATTAACAAACACAACCATGAAAAAACTTCTTGTTATTCTTTCTTGTATTTTAAGTTTTGGTGCTTTGGCTCAAAGCCCTGCATCTCCACCAGCCGTAGCTTCTCAGAAAGTGGGGAATACCCAAGTTTTGATTAAATACGCTAAGCCATCTGTAAAAGGGCGTTTGGTATTTGGTACCAAAGAACAAAAAGCCTTAGTTCCTTATGGAGAGGTTTGGAGAACAGGTGCTAATGAAGCTACAACCATCGAATTTTCTAAAGATGTACTAGTACAAGGTAAACCATTGGCCAAGGGAGTTTATTCTTTATTATCCATTCCTGGTCCTACCGAGTGGACGATTATCTTCAATAAAGAGTCCAAAATGTGGGGCGCTTATACCTACAAAGCTGATCAAGATGCTTTACGCGTAACAGCTAAACCAAGTGAGCATGCTAAGACAGAGCAGTTCAATATTGCTGTTTCTGAAACAGGTCAAGTAAGCTTGGAGTGGGATAAAACATCCGTTTCTTTCTATGTGAAATAGAGAAAATGATTTAAAATTAGAGCGAACCCAACAGGTTCGCTTTTTTTATGTCAAAAATTCATTTGAATTCCTCAATGCTTTGGTTATTTTTACCCCATTATGGGCATATGCCCCTAAGCCATTTTAACAAGATTGTGTTATGAAAAAAGTATTGATTGCAGAGGATAGTTCGGTCATTCAAAATTTAGCTAGAAAAATATTAGAGTTTCAAAACTTTGAAATTCATGCTGTTAAGAATGGACAACAAGTATTAGACGAATTAGCCAAAGCTGATTTTGATATCATTCTTTTGGATATTAACATGCCCGTAATGGATGGAATGGAATGTGCAAGAGCCGTTCGTTCTTTGGCAGATACCGCTAAATCCAACATCCCGATGATTGCTATCACGGGTAATGCTAGAAATTACAGCATGGAAGATTTCAAAGAAGCTGGATTTAACGACTTTTTAGCTAAACCTTTAAATTTTGATGCACTTGTATCTCAAGTTAAAGCATTAACAGAATAACGGCATGTCGCCGATCTCGGTAGAATTTCTAGGTACGGGTACCTCTCAAGGGATACCCATGATTGCATGTTCTTGTGAAGTTTGTACTTCCTCAGATCAGCATGACCAGCGTTTACGGGTTTCCATGCACATTCAAACCCAAGGAAAGAGTTTTATTATAGATACGGGTCCCGACTTTCGTCAACAAATGCTGCGTGCTCAAATAAAGCATGTAGATGCAGTAATTTATACCCATGAACACAAGGATCACACCGCAGGTATGGATGACTTACGTGGGTTTAATTATGTTCAAAAATCCAGTATTCCATTATACGCACAGGTAAATGTAATTGAGCAACTAAAGCGTGAATTTGCCTATGCTTTTGGAGAAAATAAGTATCCTGGAGTTCCAGAAATTGAAACCTTTCCCATTACCCATCAAGCTTTTGAAATCCAAGGAGTAAAAATTCAACCTATTTTGGTGCGCCATTATATGTTGGACGTACTTGGTTTTCGATTTGGTGATTTTACTTACATTACGGATGCCAATTTTATTTCGGAGGAGGAATTGGAGAAAGTGAAAGGATCCAAGGTTTTGGTCATTAATGCCCTAAAAAAGACTTCCCATATTTCACATTTTACTTTGGATGAAGCTTTGGAGGTGATTGAAAAAGTACAGCCTGAGCGGGCCTACATTACCCACATCAGTCATCAAATGGGTTTACATGCTGAAGTTCAACAAGAACTACCTCCTCATGTTTTTTTGGCTTATGATGGCCTACAATTAACTGTATAAAGATGCCTATTGAAGCGGTTTTATTGGATATGGATGGAGTAGTGGTGGATAATTTACCCTACCATGTTGATGCTTGGTTATTGTTTTGTGAACAACACGGTATTCCATTAACTCGAGAAGTCTTTTATCGAGAGCTGAATGGCATGAATTCCAAAGATACCTTTGAATGGTTCTATGGGCGCGAAATGTCTCGAGAGGAAATCGAGCACTTAGAAGAAAAGAAGGAAGCCATTTACCGGAATTTTTATGCAGATCATCGGGTAGCAGCACCAGGTTTAATTGTATTTTTAACGGAGTTACAAGAACAAGGAATAGCTTGTGCTTTGGCCACTTCTGCGGGTCAAGGAAACATTGATTTCATCGTGGATGGACTGGGCATCCGTCACTTTTTTCAGGCCATTGTAGGTGGTGCTGAAGTAAAGAAGGGAAAACCAGATCCTGAAATATATATGAAAGCCGCTGATTTATTAGGGGCAAATTACGCCCATTGCTGGGTGGTAGAAGATTCCTTACAAGGAATTCAAGCAGGCTTATCAGCAGGTATGCAGGTAGTAGGTATAACTACTTCCCATACCGCTTCCGAATTAGCCCATACGCAGATACAAGCCCCCAATTTCGAGGGATTACTAGGCTTGATTCAAACCAAATTATAAATGGATATTTTTAGATTAATCTAAATTTTCTTTGGTGTCATTAAGTTTTTTCCTAATTTTCAAAACCTTTACATGAGTAAATGGTTTAACTTACCTGTTCCCTTTTAACAAATTATTATTTCATCAAAAACGTTCCTTATGAAAAGAAAATTATTGTTCAGCCTTGGACTGATGCTGTTCTGGATAGTTCCAGTACTGGCCCAAGACCAAGTAATTTCTGGAAAAGTTAGCTCATCTGAAGATGGGTCAGGCCTTCCAGGTGTGAGTGTTGCCATTAAAGGAAGCTCACGAGGTATCACTACCGGCAGCGATGGTAGTTACCGTCTTTCCGTTCCAGGAAAGAATGCTGTTTTGTCCTTTAGTTTTGTTGGTTTTGCCAAGCAAGAAGTAGCTGTAGGAAATAAATCAGTTATCAATGTGTCTTTAGTGCCAGAATCATCTAGCTTAGACGAAGTAGTTGTTATCGGTTATGGTACCGCAAAAAAGCAAAATTTAACAGGTGCTCAGGTCAATGTGTCTTCCAAAGCATTGGAAAACAAACCGGTAACTAGTTTTGAAAACTTATTACAAGGTAAGGCCGCCGGTGTTCAAGTAACTGCTCAAAATGGTCGTCCGGGTGCTCCTGCATTTATCCGTATCCGTGGAGAGGGAACTCTAACTGCGGGTGCTCAACCATTGGTAGTTATCGATGGTGTACCCACTGCCAACAGTGAAGGTGCCATCGGAAGTGTGAACGTATTAAGTTCATTGAATCCTAATGACATCGAAGATATATCCATTTTAAAGGATGCGTCTTCTGCGGCTATTTACGGTTCTCGTGGAGCGAATGGTGTTATTTTAGTAACTACTAAAAAAGGTAAAAAAGGTAATGCTAAGGTGACTTTGTCAACTTCATATGGTCTTAATGAAAAAACTCCTGATAATTTCCAAATGATGAATATGCGTCAAAAATTGGAATATGAAAGAGATTTGGATTATGCCAATGAATACGTAGATGCTGCTGGAATTACGAGTCCAGCTAGTGCAACACAATCCGAATTGGATAAAGTATGGGCTACCTTGGATTCTAAAAAAACAGATTGGTTCAATACTTTATTACGTCGCGGTATGAACCAAGTTACTCGTTTAGGGGTCAGTGGTGCAAGTGATACTTTTACGTACAACTTATCTTTAGAAAATCAGATAAACGAAGGTATCTTCAAATTAGCATCGGATTTATGGAGAAAACAAGGTCGTGTTAATGTGGAGTTTAAACCAAACAATTGGGCTAAAATTGGAACGAACGTGAATTTCTCCAACATTAAAACCAATGAGGTTCGTGATCGTTACAATGCACAGAATCCAGCTTTTGCTATCTATGCCTACAACCCTTACGAGCCAGAGCGTTTAGCTGATGGTACATTTAACTTGACTCACCAAGGATTCCCAATTTCTGAGGCTTTGGAAAATAACCCTGAGATGCTAACAACCAATACGGGTATTTCTAGTGCTTATGTTTCTTTAACTCCAGTGAAAAACTTTGAGTTTAGATCTCAGGCAGGTGTTACTTGGGTAGATTATTACCGTGAGTCTTACATCAAGCCAAACTCCATCTTAGATCAATATGTGGGTGACCCAGCAGCTCGTGGTTCTAAAACAGATAATGGATACCAATCTTTCAATTATGTGTTTTCAAATACCATTAATTACAATAACACCATTGCCGATAAGCACAACATCCGTGCTTTAGTCGGTGTGGAATATACCAATGACAATTACCGTTCTTTCTCTTTTGGAACCAAAGGTTTCCCGAATGGAAAAGTAAATACTCAAGACAATGCCTCAACTCCAGTTTCAGCTACTTCAGCTAAAACAGATTGGTCATTATTCTCTTTGTTCGGTCGTGTTGGATATGATTTTAACCAACGTTATTTCTTAGATGCGTCTATTCGCCGTGATGGTTCTTCTCGTTTTGGAGTAGATAACCGTTATGGTTTGTTCGGTTCTGTGAGTGCGGGTTGGGAAATCAGCAAAGAAGCTTTCATGGAAGACTTAACTTTCGTTAATCAGTTGAAGTTACGTGCTAGTTATGGTACTTCAGGTAACGACCGTATTGGTAACTATACTTCACTAGGCTTGTACCGTTACTCTAGTTATGGTACTACTTCGGCTACTTTCCCTTCTCAATTGCCTAACTCTAGTTTAACTTGGGAAAAGTCGGCATCAGCTAACGTGGGACTAGACTTTGCTTTGTTGAATAACAAGTTAACAGGTTCGGTGGATTACTACCAAAAGAAAACGTCTAACTTATTGTTTGATCGTCCTGTTTCTTCTACAACTGGTTTTTCTAGTCGTACAGAAAACGTAGGAGCAGTAGAAAATAACGGTTTTGAGATAACATTAAATTACAAGGTTATCCAAACTAAAGATTTGTACTGGGATATCTCAGCCAACTTTACCAACAACAATAACAAGGTGGTGGAGTTAACAGAAGATAACCTAAACCGTTCAGGTGGAGTTTCTAAGTTGAAAATTGGTGAGCCTATTGACGTGTATTATTTAAACCGTTATGTAGGTGTAAACAAAGAAACTGGTAAGCCTATTTATTTAGATAAAAATGGCTCAAATACAGAAACTTGGAGCGCAGGAGATGCCGTAATTTTAAGTGGCAAATCTCGTCAAATCAAGTATTTCGGAGGTTTAGGAACTACTGTAAATTACAAAGGAGTGACTTTATCTGCTGATGCGGTTTATCAAGGAGGTCATTACATTTTGAACTACAGATGGCAAGATTTAACATCTGATGGAGAGAATGTATATCAAAATCAAGCAGTAGATGCATTGAATTATTGGAAAAAAGCAGGTGATGTAAATGTATTACCTGACCCACGTCAATTATATCAATCCTTTGCTTCTGATCGCTTCTTACAAAAAGGAGATTACATCCGTTTACGCAACGTAACCTTAGCATATAATTTGCCTAGCAACTGGGTAAAGAAAGCCAAGATGCAGTCGGTACGTGTGTATGCACAAGCGCAAAACTGGTTCTATTGGACTCCAGAGTTTAAAGGAGATCCAGAAGTTGGATTTGGCCAGGCAGAAAGTATAGGTGGTACTGTTCAGGGATTGTATGCGGCTTATTCATATCCGCAATCTAGAACAGTCAATGTAGGTTTAGATATCACATTTTAATTAGTAGAGACATGAAAATGAAAAAATTCATTCTAGCGATATGCAGTGTTTGCCTAGTGGGACTAGGCTCTTGTGAAAAAGGATTGGAACTGGGACCTTATAACTCAGCGACCATCGCACAAGCGTTTGAATCAGATTCTGATTTTGCTAATGCAGTCAGAGGTATGTATGGATCAGCTTTGGGAGGTTCCTACTATGGAGGTTCCATGATAAGCTTACCCGATATTTTGTCGGATAACGTATTAGTAGCACGTACAGGTCGTTTATCCAACCTTTCCTTCCACGAATGGCGTTATACGGCTGATGGAACTTGGGGATTGTTTGCAACAGCCTATACAGGTATTCGTCGTGCTAATGCCATTTTGGAAAACATAGACCGTTTACCAGCAGGAGCAGCGAAAGAAAATTACAAAGCAGAAGCTTTGGCTTTCCGTGCTATGGCTCATTTTGATTTGGTACGTTTGTATGGAAAAGCCTATACGCAGGCATCAGATACCGACTTAGGTGTACCATATGTAACGTCTACCGACGCTACTTTAAAGCCTAGTCGTGAATCAGTGAAAACCAATTTCAGCAAAATTGAAACTGACTTAAAAGCAGCAGAGGCAACTATTGGTACCGCTAATGGTATCTATCGTTTCAATAAAGCCGCTGTTGCAGCTCTTTTATCCCGTGTTTATTTATACGAAGGTAAATGGCAAGAATCAGCTGATGCAGCTACTCGTTCATTGGCATTAAGTTCTAACCCAGGTGGTTTGGCTGATTTCGCTAGAATTTGGACAGATGCTGTGAATACAGGTGTTTTGTTGAAATTGCAAATTGTAGATAAAGACCGTATTACTCCAGGTGTAGAATATAGTCAAAGTTCTGCTTCAGGTGTTCGTAATGAATACGTAGTGGATCATTTATTTTTACAATCTTTCAAAGCTAATGACGTGAGAACAGCGGCTTCGGTGCGTTTGACTACCTTCAATGGTCAGCCATATAATTCCATTGCAAAATGGTTTGGTAGAGCTACAGGTAATGCCAATGTAACAGATTCCAAAGTGATTCGTGTGGCTGAAGTTTGGTTAAACTTGGCAGAATCTTTGGCCAATTTAGGTAAAAATGCAGAGGCTCTTACAGCCTTAAATAACCTTCGTAAAAACCGTTATACTGATTTTGACGCTGGTAATTTTTCAGAAACAGGAAATGCATTAAAAACAGCCATCGACTTAGAGCGTCGTTTAGAATTTGCATTTGAAGGACATCGTTTGTTTGATTTGAAACGTAAAGGAGCTGGAATTTCTCGCTCATCTCGTGGAGATAAAGCGGACGGAACAGGTACTCCTGCTCGTTTCTTGTCTTTAGCTGCAACGGATTATCGCTTGCAATTGCCATTACCAAGTAATGAATTGCGCGTTAACTCTAATATTCAACAAAATCCGAATTATTAATCGACGTATTTGTTGTGTTAATCGAAAAAGTCCCTCTCGAAGGGACTTTTTTGATTTATATATTAACAGAACATCTTTATATTTATGGATAATTACCACTTATGAAGAAAATTGTATACATCCTACTAGGAGTACTGGCAAGCTGGCATTTGAGTTATTCTCAAAATCATAAAATGGACATGATTCCAGGAAAGATGATTGAGGAATACACGCCTGAGTTTACCAAAATAAAGCGTGAGCTTCCGGAAGGTTATACCCAAGAGATGCAGGATTGGGTAAGACAAAAGAATATAGAGAGCAAAAGTACGCAAAACAGAACTTCTGCCAGTGCGGCTAAATTCACATTAAGCTTTGAATCTCCACCTCCAACAGAAGTGAGGGCAATTTTCGAAAAAGCTGCCGAATCATGGGCTGCTGTTTTAAATTCAGATGTCGAAGTCAAGATACTTTGTCGCTGGAGAACCTTAGCTTCCAATGTATTAGGAAGTGCAGGTGCTACAGCCAATGTCCGTAATTTCCCTGGTGCCGCCAAAGTAAATACTTATTATCCCATTGCCTTGGCTGAAAAAATGGCCCATAAAAACTTGAATGGGACTGATTATGACATCGTAGCTAATTTTAATGCAGATTATGCTAACTGGTACAAAGGTTTGGATGGAGTACCTACCATCAATCAAATCGATTTATACTCAGTCGTTCTGCATGAGTTTGGGCATGGACTTGGATTTATTGGGCAAGTGTCAGTAGATAATTCTACAGCTTACTACATCTATCCCGGGATATTTGATCAGTTTATGGTGAATGGTGCTGGTACAAGTTTGACCGATACCTTGTCGTTTAAAAATGATTCACCAGAACTTAAAGCGCAATTGACTTCAGGAAATTTATTTTTAAGTACGGCAAAGTTGCTAGCCGCTAACAATAAAGAAAAAGCAAAATTATACGCACCTACTACCTATACACAAGGCTCATCCATCTACCACGTAGATGCCTCCAAATACCGTCCTAAGGACCCTAACGCTTTAATGACACCTAGCATAGCCAAAGGAGAAATTACTCGAGAATTGGGGACAATTGTACCCGCAGCTTTCAATGATTTTGGATGGTATTCTTCTAGTGTAATTCCTACTGTTGATTTATTTACAGATTCGGAGGATGTAACTAAGGATTATGTGTTTAGCGTTAAAGTATATTCTGATACTCTGGTGAAAGATAATTCATTGAAATTGATGCTTTCTACGGATGGGAAAATTGAAAATGTCACTTCTCGACCTTTAACTTTATCGGGAACTACCTATTCCTATACTTTACCTAAAGACACTAAATTAAGATCAATTGCCTATTATTGGGTAGCTGAAGAAGCCAGTGGGAAAAAATTCACAACGCCAGCACAAGCACCTATAATTTCAGGTACCACTACTTCCAGTTTTTATAAGTTCACGATTGGACAGGATACCGTTAAACCCGTAGCGATTTATTCAAATCCTCTCAAATATGTTTTTTCTAATCAAACCAAAATTACCTTACCTACCTTATTGGCGAACGATAATATTGGTATAGATACGGTTTATATGGAATACAGTATCGGTTCAGGAGCGCTGGTAAAATCAGGGTTTACCCATTCAAAAACTGATGCATTTAGTTATACTGGAGCATTTAACTTTGCGGCGGGCCAGATCAAAGCAGGTGATATTATTAAGTATCGCATCGTGGTTAAAGACAAAGCCAAAGTGGCGAATTATGTGTATTTCCCGAGTTCAGGAAATTATGAGTTTGTCGTCTTAACTGCCATGGATGCCGTGACTAATTACAAAACGGATTTTGAAAGTAAGCCCAGCGCCGATTTCTATTTGAAAGGATTTGGCATCAATCAACCGGCTAACTTTACTTCTTTAGGCTTAAATACCGACCATCCTTATGCGAATGGCTCGGAAGAATCGTATGATAATTCAGGTGGTTCAGATAAGTATACGAACTATGATGCTATTTTATTGAAGCCTATCATCGTGCGAGCAGATACTGCAAGAATCTTTTTTGATGAAGTGGTATTGGTGGAAACGGCAGAAACAACGGGTACCTCGTTTTTAAATGCTGACGGATCGGTTAATCGCTCATTTTATGACTATGTCATTGTGCAAGGTTCCAAAGATGGAGGTTTGACCTGGAATAATTTAAGAGATGGATGGGATTCCAATGATTATTCTGAATGGCAAAAAGGGTGGTCAGGAACCAACGTGGATAAAAACGGAAATTCCATTTTGAAAGGTTCTGCTGCCTTATACCAAAAAAGAGAAATTGATATTCTAGGTTCAGGTAAATTTAACCCAGGTGATAAGGTATTGATTCGTTTCCGACTACATTCCGACGTAGGTGCTTATGGCTGGGGCTGGGCCATTGATAATTTAAATATTCAAGGAGCTCAAGCAGTGACTCCGCCTAAATTAGTTTTGGCAGTAGAAAACGGAACTGAAAATACTGGCTTACTCATCCGCCCTAACCCTAGTCAAGGTTTATTTCGAGTTCAATTGCCTTTGGAGCAAATGGGTCAAATCGTGGAGCTGAATGTAATTGATTTGCAAGGAAGAGTGGTCTATCAAGAGCAAGTGACCGTAGGTGGATCTCAGTTAGACACTGAAATACAGGCGGGAAATTGGCCAACAGGAACTTATTTTTGTGTGGTCAAAACAAGTAAACAGCAATTTGTCAAACGAGTATTTTTACTGAAATAAGTATCAAATAGGGAATTAGTTTTCCATGCCATCTCTTTTTAATTATCTTTGCAGTCCTTTAGAAAAAAGAAAATATGTCTTGGTTTACCAGAAAAGATAAGGGAATTCAAACTCCTACCGAATTCAAAAGAGAAGCTCCAGATGGTTTATGGTATCAATGCCCTTCTTGCAAGAAGGCCATCCATACAAGAGAACATCGTTTATTTGCTTACACTTGTTCCAGTTGCAATTACCATGAGAAAATAGGTTCTCAAGATTATTTTGAATTGCTATTTGATCAAACTCGATATACCGAATTAGATGCACTAATGAGTTCAGGCGATCCCTTGAACTTTGTGGATACGAAGAATTATCCAGATCGCGTTAAAGCAACTGAATTAAAGACTGGATTGAAAGATGCGGTTCGTTCGGCTTATGGCGAAATGAATGGCTTACCTATCACGATAGCAGCTATGGATTTCAGTTTTATCGGAGGTTCCATGGGTTCTGTTGTAGGTGAGAAAATCGCCCGAGCGATTGATTATTCCTTAGAGCACAAGCAGCCATTCTTGATGATTTCTCGTTCAGGAGGAGCT
The DNA here is from genome assembly GCF_019923745.1 of Aquirufa aurantiipilula. Taxonomy (GTDB): domain Bacteria; phylum Bacteroidota; class Bacteroidia; order Cytophagales; family Spirosomataceae; genus Aquirufa; species Aquirufa aurantiipilula. The sequence continues at coordinate 55,935 of NZ_JAANOG010000003.1, read as the reverse complement.
CGTATGATGGAAGCAGGTTTTTCTTTGATGCAAATGGCCAAGACATCAGCGCGTTTGGCCTTATTGGATGAAGCGAAGATTCCTTACATTTCTTTATTGACAGATCCTACCACGGGTGGTGTGACAGCTTCTTTTGCCATGTTAGGAGATTTTAACATTGCTGAACCAGGAGCTTTAATTGGCTTTGCAGGTCCACGCGTTATCCGTGAAACAATAGGTAAAGATTTACCAAAAGGATTCCAAAGTGCCGACTTCGTATTGGAGCATGGATTTTTGGATTTCATTGTAGATCGTAAAGACCTAAAAGATAAATTGACTTCGTTGTTGGGTATGTTGCAGAAATAATCCCAAATCAATCATCATAAAAAAAGTCTCCCGAAATTTTCGGGAGACTTTTTTATTATTCAGCAGCTGGAGCAGCAGGAGCGGCAACCGCTGCCTTGCTACGGCTTTTCTTTTCTTTCTCTGGAGGAGGAATAACGTCTTCCACACCGGCAAAAACACGACCACAGTGCTCACACACAATGATTTTCTTTTTGTCTTTGATGTCTGTTTGTCTTTGTGGAGGTACTGAACTAAAACATCCACCACAAGCACCACGCTTCACCATCACTACGGCTAATCCGTTACGGGCATTGTCACGTAATTTCTCATAGGACTTAAACAAACGAGGGTCAACAAGTTTCAAGGCCTTTTCGCGATCTTTCATCGCTTTTTGCTCATCTTCTTCACTTTCGTTGATGATAACCTCTAATTCCTTTTGCTTTTGTTCTAAATCTTTTTTGCGTTCAAACAAAGTAGATTCTACAGAAGCGATTTCATCATTTTTGTTCAATACTTTGAAATCAATTTCTTTGATACGCTTGTCAGCGATCTCCATTTCTAATCCTTGAAGTTCAATTTCTTTCGAAATAGCTTCAAATTCACGGTTATTACGCACGTTCATTTGTTGCTCTTTGTACTTCACAATTAACTTGTCAGAATCCTTTTTAGAATTTTTGTAGTTAGAAATTTGCTCTTCAAAAGACGCGATTTCTTGTTGGAATTTAGACAAACGAGTCTCTAAACCCATGATCTCATCCTCTAAATCACGTACTTCTTCGGGTAAATCACCTCTAACTTTCTTGATATTATCTAAGGCTGAATCAATGGTCTGAAGCTTTAATAATGCTTCTAACTTTTGGGCAATCGTAGTTTCGGTAGCTGTAGCCATTATTATTGTTACGTTTGAAAGTGTCTAACTCTCTTTATTCTTATGCATACCTGACCGGATTGGTCAAGGTCTCGCTTTTCAGAACGGCAAAATTACTAAAAATATTTGATAAATAAGTATGGATGGCATCCTTTATCATAACTTCTGATTCATAATGCCCTATATCACAAAGCATACAGTTATTTTCTCCATCAAAGAACTCATGATATTTTAAATCACCCGTTAAGTAGGCATCCGCTCCCTGTCTTTTGGCCTCAGGAATTAAAAAACTACCAGCCCCACCGCAAAGCGCTACTTTCTTGATTTTCTTTGGTAAAATAGGTGTATGTCGGATAGCCGAAAGTCCCAATGATTTCTTGACAAATTGAATGAAATCTTCACCGGTCATAGCCTCCTCTAATTCACCTATAAAGCCTGCCCCTACTTCATCCCATCGGTTACTTAGGGAATGAATGATATAAGCTACCTCTTCATAGGGATGTACTTTTTTTAAAGTACTCAGTATGGTAGATTCCAAATGACTAGGGAATATCATATCTACTTTCACCTCCTGGACCTCTTCAGCCTCACCTTGTTGGCCTATTACTGGATTCGCTTCATCCGAAGGAGTAAATCGTCCAATGCCCTCTGAAGCAAAACTACATGCTGAATATTCTCCGATATTACCTGCTCCAGCGGCATGAAGTGCTTCACGAACTACCTCTTGATCTGGTATAGGGACATAATAAGTTAACTGTTTCAACGCATTTTCTGCAGGCAAGAGCACCTTTCCTTTCAAACCTATATTTTGAGCTAAATGATAGGAAACTCCTTTTGGGGCATGGTCTAAATTGGTATGAGAAGCATATAAAGCCACCTGATGTTGAATGGCTTTGATGACTGTTCTTTCTACATAATTTTTTCCTGTTAAGGATTTGAGGCCTTTGAACACAATAGGGTGGTGGGAAATAATCACATTGCAGCCTTTTAGAATGGCTTCGTCGACGACCTCTTCCGTGCAATCCAAGCTGATTAAAACACCTTTTACTTCCATGGAAGGATCTCCGACCAGCAATCCGGCATTGTCATAGGATTCTTGCCAGGCCAAAGGTGCCCATTGTTCCATACTGCGGCAAACGTCTGCAAGCTTCATATTCTTTTTTTAGTGTACCAAAGGTAAAATTCTTTCGGGAGCTTTGAAAAAAATGGTTATATTTAAGGAGATAAACCCTATCTATTTGATTTAAATATATGCGATGTAGACCGGCCATAGTGATTATGGAAAATGATCATGTATTATTAATGCGTTACCAATTTGGCTCAGGAATGGTGTATAATTTTCCAGGCGGAAATCCTGACCCAGGTGAAATTTTTCCAGAAACCATTTGTCGGGAATGTCGAGAAGAATTAGCAGTAGAAGTAGAAGTGGGCAATATGCTCTTGATGGGAGAAGTTCCCCATAAAGAAGAGAAAAAAAGTGTATTACATATTCTATTTGAGGGTAAAATTGTTTCAGGGATTCCCATTTTACAAGCGGGAGAAACTACAGCTCAAGAAGTTTGTTGGGTGCCTTTGCATCAGTTATCCAGCCTTCATTTATACCCCCACGTTGGGGAGGCTTTACAAGATTTAGTATTCCTACAAAAGAAAGGTGTTTATCTCGGTGCTATTCAACAGCCTTGGGTGGATTAGGCCAGACATAAGTTCCAAGCAGCAATCCTATTAAACTGGCAGTTAGTCCTGGCCAGATGGATGGTATTTCCAATGGTTCAATAAACTGAAAATATCCCCAAACACCTAAGCCCAATAGCATACTCAAATGGCTACCCATTGAACTGGCCTTTTTCCACCATAAACCCGCATTTAGGGGAATAAACAAAGAGACTAGACCAAATGCCGAGGATTCGCCTACAAGCTCAAAGATGTTTTGCCTTTTAACGGCCATATAAATACATGAGAGTGTGACTAAGACCACTGATAATCGAATGATGCGTAACACTTTTTGATCTGAAGGGTTTTTCATCATCGGTTTAATCAAGTTTTCTCCTAGTACCGAAGCAGGTGCTAAAATAGCTCCGCTAGTCGTACTTAATAAGGCCGATAACAAAGCTCCCAAAAATAAGATTTGAATTCCTGTTGGGGTGAATTTCATGACTAAATGCGGGATTAGGAGCATATCGTCCGACATTAAACTCGGGTACAAACTCACTCCTAAAAAAGCAATCATTAAGGGTAATATTGCCACGGTTAAATACATGATTCCCGCAGAAAAACTAGCTATACCTGCCACATGAGCTGATTTGGCTGACATCACTCGTTGAAATATATCCTGCTGTGGAATAGATCCTAAGCCTATCGTAATCCACGCTGCCAAGTAAGTGAGCCAAGAAGTGATATCGTGTTTTTGGGGAGTGAATTTGAAAAAATCAGTCTCTTGTTTTTCTATAATGGCACCTAGATCGGGAGTTTTTTGATACAATAAAAAAGTCAAAAATATCAATCCAATAATGAGGATGATGTTATGCAAAAAGTCAGTTATGGAAATAGACCACATTCCTCCCAATAAAGTATAAGTCATAACCAAGAGTGCCCCCATTACAATTCCCCATTCTGTGCTGATGGGCAAAAGCAAGTGCAAGGTTAAGCCTAAAGCCACTAACTGTGCCGAAATCCAACCAAAATAGGAGGGAACCATGACCATGGCAGAAAGTTTCTCAGAGAAATTGCCGAACCTTTGTCGGAAATAATCACTAAAGGTTAAGACTTTGAGTGGATATAGTTTTCGGGCATAAACAGTTCCCACAATCACCAATCCCAAAGCAGCACCGAAGGGCTCCTCAATAATCGATAAAACTCCTCCATGTACAAATTCCCGGGGAGCGCCCAAAATGGTCTCAGATCCAAACCAAGTAGCAAAGGTAACCATGGTAGCTAAGGCGAAGGGAAGGTTTCTTCCTGCCAAAACAAAATCCTGAGTTGTATGCACTTTTTTACTCGCCCACCAGCCTACTGCTAGGTTCAATGCCAAATAAAAAAGTACAAATGCAATTAACATGTTGAAAAGAATAAGCTTAAAAATACGTAATTTTCGTGTAAGCTTTCCATTCATCTTTGCCTTAAACCTATGTTTATTAAAAGTCCTGCTTTTGTTTTCCTTTTCTTGATCAGCCTGTTTTTATCTTCTTGCCAAACAGCTAAAATCAAGCAGGCATTCGTGCAATCTGGACTTAATAAATTACATACAGGGATTCTCATTCAGGAACAAACAGGAAAAGTGGTTTTTTCCCAACAAGCAGACCAGTATTTTATGCCTGCTTCCAATGCCAAATTATTGACTTTGCTTTTGGCCAAAACAGTATTGCCAGATTCCGTTCCCTCTTTTGCTTACCAAGAACGTGGGGATAGTTTGTATTTTTGGGGAACAGGTGATCCATCTACCTTGCATGTAAGGTTAAAGAATAGAGCGATTTTGGATTTTTTACAAGGAACTCAAAAAACCTTGGTTTATGCGGATGAGGCGAAATTAGCGCTTCCCCAAGGTGCAGGCTGGGCCTGGGATGATTACCAAGATTATTATGCAGCAGAAATTTCAACTTTGCCCTTGTATGAAAACTTGGCTCATTTTATAAATCAGGGGACCACTTGGAAAGTTTATCCATCCTATTTTAAAACCAATATCACTATCACCAGCGATAAAGATGCTTCTCGAGATCGACTGAGCAATCAATTCTTTCTCCCTGCCCCAGAAGCCAAAACTTCACCCAAAAACATCACCATTCCCTACCTAACTTCCCCTGTCCTGACAGCTAAACTGTTATCAGATACCTTACAAAAACCTGTTTTTTATCAAGCAGTTAAACGAGACCCACTTCAGTCGAAATTAGTTTATGCTGCCAAATTAGATAGCTTATTAGTCCCTTTGCTTCATAATAGTGACAACATGATTGGAGAACAATTGATTTATTTGATGGGAGCACAAAGAGGCTGGACTGGGCCAAGCGCAAATATCATCCAAAAATTAATGCAAGAGCCAGGTTTCGAGTTTTTGAAAGAGCTTAAATGGGTGGATGGTTCAGGGCTTTCGCGATATAACTTATTTCGACCAAAAGATATGATTTTGATTTTGAACAAGTTGCAGAATAAGTTAAGCGAATCTCAATGGAAGTTTCTTTTGCCAGAAGTAGGAAAATCTGGGACCTTGAAATCCATGAAATTAGCCAACCCTCAATCCCATGCCTGGGCTAAATCAGGCTCTTTTGGAAATACCTATAATTTGTCGGGTTATTACCAAAATGCTCAAGGGAAATTATATGTATTCACCATTATGACCAATTTAGCTAATCAAGCAGTCTCAGTCAACAAAAAACAAATCTTGGAGTTTTTGAATGTGCTGCATTGAAAGAAGAGGGTTTTCTAAAGTTGAATCACCCCGCATTTTCTGAAAGGGTTTTATGGATGGCATAAGCCTGCAAACCTAGTATTTTGGCAGATGCTCCGAGTTTAGAAATTTCAACTTGTAAGTTTTCTTTGTAATCAGCCAAGCAATTTTCGTGAATAGCCTGTTCAATTGGGTTACGAATGAAATCACCCAAATTAGCTAAAACACCATGGATGATGATGGATTTGGGATTTAATAAGTGAACGGCAATCGCCAGAACTTTCCCCATTTCATGGCCCATGTCTTGCAATAAATCTATCGCTAATTCATCTCCTTGGTTGGCCGCCTGAACCACCATTTCTATATCTATTTTTTCTAAATTCTCTTTTGTCAGCAAAGAGACATGGCCTTCTTTGATGAGTTCTTTAATTCTTTTGATTAAGTAGGAGGCCTTTGTGACCGTATCCAAGCAACCCACTTTACCACAGTAACACAATTCACCCTGAGGTTTTACCTGAATATGCGCTAACTCTCCGGCAAATCCTGATTCCCCCAAAACCACTTGTCCATTCACTAATAAGCCAAAACCCACTCCATTCCAATCCATATTTACGGTGATGGCATGTTGTATATTTTGAGCAAGACCAAAATGATGCTCTCCTAAGGTGATTGCTTTAGTATCATGTATGACATAGGTTTTTACATGAAGTAATTTTTTTAGTTCTTCAGGTAGGCTTTTGCCTTGAGCGCAAATAGAAGGATAGGTATAATTGATACCCGTTTTCGGATTGATCAATCCAGGCATGGAAATACTAATTGCCTCCAATTCTTGAATTTTGATAGATGATGCTTGAAGAAAAGCACGTATCTCTTTGGTCAGAGATTCTACCATGGCTTTGTTTTCTATCACTAAAGGGATAGCTTGACTAAATATGACCTCATTGTGTAAGTTTAAGATATAGGCTTTACTTGAGTAAGTAGTCATGTCCAAAGCTAAAACATATCTTTCTCGCGCATTTAACCCATATAAAGCCGGTTTTCGACCCAGTTGAACCTCAGCCGGGCCAACTTCCACTATCCATTTCTCGTGGATTAATTCTTCTATCAAAGTGGTTACTGAAGGAACACTGGTATGAACGTGTTTGCTCAAATGTGAAATGGTGAAATTCCCTTGATTGTAAAGTTGTTGTAGTAGTTTTCTTTTTAGTTTACTTTTTTTTAGATCTACAATGGATTCTTTTTCAACAAGTTCACCTTCAGAAATTGATTTGGACAAATCTGACATAATTATGGGCGGATTAATGGTTTCAACTAGATGTGTAAGGGACTTATCTAGGAAATTCGGTGTAAAAGTTCAACTAAATATAAACAATTCATGGAATTTTGTCACATTACTAATGAAAATCAAGGGCTTAGACATCGTAATTGACGATAGTTTCCAAGAAACAAAACGTTATTTCAGGCTATCTTGTTGTTTTGGTTTTTGAAATAGTCTTCGATACAAGGCATAAGTACCTCCGATAAATAAAAGTACATAAATACCACTGCTCGGATTTTGGACCAATGTACCAGCTAAAAATAGTATGGAAATAAATAACAGTAAACTCGGAACATAAGGGTAGGCCCAAGCTCGATAAGGTCGGAGTAATTGAGGTTCAGTTTGTCGTAATCTCAATAAAGAAGAAAATCCAGAGATGTAACTGGCCACAAAGAAAAAAGTAGCAATATCCGACAATCGTTCATTTAAGTTTTTACCAAACAATAGGAGTAAACAGGACATACCCACCGTTAAATGTGTGGCAAAACTAGGGCTACCAAGTGCATTGACTTCACTAGCTTTTTTCCAAAAAAGTCCATCCCGACTCATAGAATACAATACCCGAGGAGCAAACATTACTTGGGTATTCAAAATGCCAAAAATACTTATGGCTAAAAAGGCTGTAATCCATTTGCCTGTATTTTGGCCAAATAGTAAGGTGATGGCATCTGCCGCAGCTAATTTGGAATGACGCACATCTTCCAAAGGTAGTACGTATAAGATGGAGATATTGATGAGTAGATAAATGCTTGCCACTGAAATAACGCCGATGTACATCGACTTAGGCATGCTGTTAACTGGATTTGCATTTTCTTCGGTAAAGTAGGCAGCAGTATGCCAGCCATCAAAAGCATAAAAAATAGAGAGTAAGGCGGTCATAATTCCTGACCAAAGTGGTAATCCTTTAGGACTTGCACTTGGTTCATGCCACATACCACCAGAACCATACATCAAACAGAGTATGATGAAACCTAAAAGGGCAACCGCCTTGATTCCTGAGAGCCATTCTTGCGATTTCCCGGCCATAACCACGCCCAATTGATGGAAAAACCATAGTAAGGCTAAGGTACCAATAGCCACGTAATTTTCTGCATCTTCAAAAAATGGGAAGAGAATTCCCACGTATTCACTAAAAGTATAGGAACCAAATGCCAATGCAGTCACTGTTCCTAACCAAGAACTTACTCCAACTAGAAATCCAATATATCGTCCAAAGGCTCTTTCTGCATATCCGTACCAAGCTCCTGCTTTGGGAATGGATAAACTAAGTTCCAAGACCGTACTGATACCCAATAAGGCATAAGCGGCTACCAATATCCACAAAGTAATTATCAAAAAGGGATTGGCTATCTGATCAGCAATGGGTCCTAGTTTACGAAGTATCCCTGTCCCTACGGTTCCTCCCAAGGTAACAGCTACTCCAAAGCCCGTACCCAATACTTTCCAAAGTTGATTTGTTGCCTTATTTTTCGACATAATTGAACAAAAATAACTTAATTTTAGTTTTCGCAAGGCTTACCCTAACATGAATGAAAAACCGGTTTTTCATTAAGCTGTGTGTTCTATTACTAATTTCTACCGCTCTTTTTGCTCAAAAGCCTAAAGCAGTGAAGGAAGAGTATATCAGTTTCCATTGGAAAAAGCCTAAGAAAACGGTTTATATTCCGTTTGACTTATATTCCAATCTGGTGATTATTCCTTTGGTGATCAATGGTTCAGATACATTAAAATTCATTTTGGATACGGGTGTAGGAACAACCATTCTATCAGATCCTGCTGTTGCCAAAAAGTTGGAATTAAAATCCGTACGAAAAATTCGCGTGAACGGAGTAGGAATGGGAGAGCCTATTTCTGCTAATATTGTCATTGATGTTCGTCTAGGTATTGGAGAAGCGCAAGCAAATCGACAAAGTATCATTTTTCTGGATACAGATGTGTTGGATTTATCCAGTTTCGTTGGGACTAAAATTCATGGAATCATAGGGGCGGATTTATTTACCAATTTGGTGGTGACCATGGATTATTTGAATCGGAAGATCGAGCTACGATATCCTTCCAATTATCGATATAAACCCAGTAAAGGGATAAAATTTCCGATCACTATTTTGGATAATAAACCTTATATCCATGGGGTGAATTTGACTAATAAACGGAGTACTACTTCAGATTTACTGTTATTGGATTCGGGAGCTGGGCATGCTTTTTCCATTGAAGGACAAACAGGAGATACGACCAAATTTCATTTGTCAGAGTATCAATTTCAGTTGGGGAAAGGCCTAAATGGGATAATATTGGGGCATTTAGGAAGAATTAAACAAGTGGGTTTAGGACCTTGGAAATGGAAGGATGTTGTGAGTTCATTCCCAGATTCATTATCCTATCAAGTCAAACAAATGCAAGGTGTATCCCCTGTATCAGGAAGTATTGGAGGAGAATTTTTAAGAAGGTTTAAATTGACCTTCCACTATTTAGATAATTATGTCGTATTTAAGCCCATTGCCTCACGACTAAACCGACCATTTGAAGAAGGACTTTCTGGACTAACTTTGGTGGCCATTGCTCCAGAATTCAAACGATTTAAAGTGGAATCTGTGCAAGACGGTTCACCAGCTGATGATGTCGATTTTAGGGCTGGGGATGAAATTTGGATGGTGAATAATCGTAAGGCTACGGAGTATAGGTTGGATGAGCTGAACCGGTTACTTCAAACTAAAGTGGGGGATAAAGTGATGTTTTTAGTCAAAAGAGGAACTGAAATTCACTTGAAAGAAATCACCTTGAAGAGGCTATTTTAATGTTTTTTAATAACATAGCTTGCCACAATCGGGAAGTGATCTGAATAGGTGATTTTTCGTAGCGTGTTGAATTGTAAAATCTCAAACTCTTGGGAGAAAAACTGGTTGTCGATACGCACCATATAAGGACTGCGATTCAAAGTAAAACCAAATCCTCTCCCTGCACTTTCAAAAGCATTCTCCATTCTCTCCCTCAGGGTACCATAGGCCCATCCATAGGGAGTTTCGTTCAAATCACCCATCACTAAAACGGGATAAGGACTTTGTTGAATGATGCGATTGATTTGGCTAATTTCTTCTTTATGACGAATAAAACCTTTTTTCAGGGAAGCAATGATGCCTCGACCTTCTTTTTTGGCATCCTCGTAATCTTGATCGCGGATTTTTCCAGTGACTTTGCCTACCCGGATTCCCATGGACCAAAGTTGTAAATTGATAACACGAATGGTGTCTTTGCCTTTTACTAAATCAGCAAATAGAAAACCATTGGCCGAGTTTTTAAACTGTTGTCCTTCTTGGTGAATGATGGGGTATTTAGAAAATATGGCTAAACCCATTTTCTCTTTGGCATCAAATATTTCTTTTTTTAAAGGCTGAAAGGCATAATGAGGGTATTGCTCCTTCATCATACTAATGCTTTTATAAGCTGGACGATCGGCATTGGAATAAAATTCTTGGAAACATTTGATGTCGGCCTCATAATCCCGCATGAATTTTTTCAGTTTCTCCACATTGTCTTCATTGGCCTCATAGGCATTGGAATACATCCCGTAAACATTATAATTAAGCACTTTAATGGGCTTTTCTAAACTTTCTTTGGGATTGTGAATGGCAATACTTCTTTGTATGAAACTATATCCTAATAGTAAGACAGTTAAAGGTAATAATGCCCTTTTTGCCCTTTGGAATATCCAATAAATGAGGGAAATAAAACATAGGATTTGAGCCACTGGCATGGTCATCATAATGAATCCCGCTAACCAGTGATCGATGATAAGGGAATAGCTAAGTAAATAGGTTAATAGGGTATATAAACACAAGGGTAAAGTTCCTAACCAGATGATGGAGGATATTATTTTTTTAGGAAGAGATTCGGTGGTTTTACGCTTACCCATACTCAAAGATAACAATTGAAAGATTATGGGAGAGATATTTTATAAATTTTAGAAAGGGGATTGCAATTTTATAAAATTATGAGTACTTTTGCCATCCGATTTGATAACAAATATAATTCAAGAGCTAGTCTCAAATAAAAAGCAAATATTATGGCAAAGGTTTGTCAATTAACTGGAAAGAGAACAAGAGTAGGAAACAATGTTTCTCACGCGAACAATAAGACAAAACGTAAGTTTTTCCCAAATTTACAAACAAAGAAATTCTTTTTAGAATCTGAAGGTGTTTGGGTACGTATGAAAGTAAGTGCTAAGGCGATTCGTACCATCAACAAGAATGGTTTCGAAAAGACTTTAATTGCTTCTGCACGTAAAGGAACTTTATCTGTATAGATTGTAAAAATTTTACGAAATTAGAGCCTCTTTGAAAATCAAAGAGGCTTTTTTTGTTTCTCATGCTTTCATCAGAAGATTATATACGCTACCAAAAACAGCTTAAAATGGCTGATTGGGGAGAATCACAACAGCTGACATTGTCTCGAGCTAAGCTCTTGGTAGTAGGTGCTGGTGGACTCGCTAGTGGGGCATTACCTTATTTGGCAGCAGCGGGTATTGGAAACATCACCATCATCGATGGAGATACGGTAGATTTATCCAATCTAGGTCGACAAGTCATTTACCAACAAGCTGATTTGGGTGAGTTTAAGGCGAAAAAGGCCGAAGCATTTCTTCAAGCCTTAAATCCGAGTATTCAAGTTCAGGGTATTGCTCAAAAATTGACAGAGGAAAATGCAGAAAATCTTATCCAAGCGGTAGACTTAGTGATTGATTGTACTGATAATTTTAAAACACGGTATTTAATTAATGATCATTGCGTTGCTATGGGTAAACCATTTATCTATGCAGCTATCCATACTTGGGAAGGTCATTTAAGTGTGTGTAACATGCGGATGGATTCGGGAAAAATGAGTCCGACATACCGTTGTTTCTTTCCCAATGAACCAGGACCTAATGAAATTCCCACTTGCGATGAAGCGGGAGTATTGGGCTTTTTGCCCGGTATCTTGGGGATTATGCAAGCCAAGGAAGCAATCTTTTGTTTGGCTGGTATGTCTTCTCCAGCTCAAGGGGCCTTAATGACTTGGGATGCCCAAGAAATGCGAAGTCACTTTTTTGCTTTAGAAAGAGATCCTTTGGCTGAGGAAAAGATATTCCCAACTACCGAAGACAGTAGTATCGTAAGAGAATTAAGTCCTGAGGAGGCATTTGCCCAATGGCAGGATGGTCAGATTGACTATGTTTTGGATGTACGTGAGGAAGACGAATGGGATTTTGCTCGCATTGAAGGGGCTATCCATATACCGATGAATGAGATTCCAGCTAAGCTAGCCATGTTGCCCAAAGGCTCCAAAGGATTAGTGCTTTGCCACCATGGCATGCGCTCTGCACATGTCATTGTATACTTACAGCAACAAGCAGGTTTCAAACATGTATTTAATTTAGCAGGGGGTATTGATGCCTGGTCTAGACGCATCAATCCTGATATTCCTCGTTATTAAGAAACGATGGTTCCGTATAAATCAAATTCCTCGGCACGGTCAATTTTAACCTGAACAAAATCACCCAAACGGGCATATTGTTCTGCAGGAATCAATACTTCATTATCGACTTCAGGAGAATCAAATTCGGTACGACCAACAAAATAACCACTCTCTTTGCGGTCAACCATCACTTTGTAGGTATTGCCAACACGAGCTTGGTTCAACTCTTCTGAAATGCCTTGTTGCAAAGCCATGATTTCGTCTGAACGTTCTTGCTTCACATCTTCGGGTACATCATCTTGAACAGAGAAAGCATGGGTGTTTTCCTCATGACTATAATTGAAAATACCCAAACGATCAAAACGCATACGTTCTACGAAGGAATAAGTTTCTTCATAATCTTCTTCTGTTTCACCGGGATAACCTGAAATCAAGGTTGTTCTCAATGCAATGTTGGGTACTGTTCCACGGATGGTTTCAATCAAAGCCTCTGTTTTTTCTCGGGTGATACCACGGCGCATACGTTTTAAAACCGCGTCAGAACCACTTTGAAGGGGCATATCTAGGTACTTGCAAATGTTCTCTCTTTCTGCCATGGTTTGCAAGATTTCTACGGGGAAACCTGCAGGGTAAGCGTATTGTAAACGGATCCATTCGATGCCATTGACATCGGAAAGGCGCTCTAATAATTCTTTTAATTTGCGTCCACTTGGGTTTCCTGCTTCTTTGAAATCCAAACCATAAAAGGTCAAATCTTGTGCAATCAGGATGAGCTCTTTGGTGCCCTTCTTAGCGAGAGAACTGGCCTCTTTTACCAATTCGTCCATGGGACGAGATACGTGGTTGCCACGCATCAAAGGAATGGCACAGAAGGAGCAAGGTCGGTCGCAACCTTCTGCGATTTTCAAATATGCATAATGTGCAGGTGTGGTCAAAAGACGTTCACCTACCAATTCATGTTTATAATCCGCCTTTAAGGCTTTCAGTAAGCGGGGTAATTCATTGGTCCCAAAGAAGGAATCCACTAAAGGGATTTCTCTTTCTAAATCATCTTTATAGCGATGAGAAAGACATCCGGTAACATAGAGCTTGTCTATTTTACCAGCTTCTTTGGCATCCGCATAGCGGAGAATGGTATCAATGGATTCTTGTTTGGCATTATCAATAAAGCCACACGTATTGATGACAACGATGTTGGCCTTATCCTTTTTTGCTTCATGGGTTACTTCCAGGCCATTTCCTTTTAATTGGGTAAATAGCACTTCCGAGTCGACCAAGTTTTTGGAACAACCTAGGGTGATAATATTGATGGAAGGTTTGGCAACAACTTTAGTTTTCATGAAGCATGATTAAATGAACATGCAATTTACGAAGAAAGAACGAAACCTCGATTTTTACCTTTTTTGTGTAATTTTTTCTTTTCGGGATACAAATTTTAGATTCTTTTTATAGTATTGCAGTTCACAAAATCTAAATGTTAATTATGAAGAAATTTATTTTAACCTGCTCTTTGATGGCCATGGGAATTGTTACTTTGGCTCAGAAAGCTAATACATTGACTAGCAAGGAGAAGAAGGAAGGTTATCAATTATTGTTTGATGGTACTACATTAAAAGGATGGCATGCTTACAATAAACCAGGTACGGTAGGAGCGTCATGGTCGGTAACGGATGGGGAGATTGGATTTGATGTGACCAAAAAAGATGGAGGGGATTTGACAACAGATCAGGAGTTTGAAAACTATGATTTTTCGGTAGATTGGAAGATTTCACCTAAAGGGAATAGCGGTATTATCTTCAATGTAACAGAAGACCCTAAATACCATAGTTCATATAATACAGGGCCAGAAATGCAGGTTTTGGATAGTGATGGACACCCTGATGGAAAGATTTTCAATCACCGAGCTGGAGATTTATACGATTTAATTCACTCATCGAAGGAGACTGCTAAGCCAGTAGGCGAGTGGAATACAGCACGTATTGTGAATAACCGTGGTTTGTTGCAATTGTACTTAAATGGCGAGAAAGTAGTGGAAACTCGTTATGACGATGAGAACTGGAAAAAGATGATTGCTGGTTCAAAATTCAAAAACATGCCAGGATTTGGTGTGAACATGAAAGGACGTATTTCTTTGCAAGACCATGGCAATCCAGTTTGGTTTAGAAATATCAAGATTAAGAAATTGTAGTTGAAATAGATTGCTTAATAGGCCTGGGAGATATCTCAGGCCTTTTTTTGTGGGTTGGATTAGAGTTTAATGATAATAATTTGAACCTGAGTGGAATTATAAATCCCTTGAGTCTATTTTCTACATAGCTAATGTCGAATAGTGGGTTGTTTATTCCATCATTGTTAATGAAGTAAAGAAAATAATTCATCATTTTATCAATTAGCAAGGTCTTTCTTTTTTTATAAAAAAAAGAAAGACCGTAGTATTCTATGATCAATCAAGTTCTTGTTGTTGAAAATTAGCCTTGACCTTGCGGTTTACACTGAAATATAGGGAGGTAAACATGTCAAATAGGGGAAGGATTATCGATCAATTGATTTTTTTAAAATCATTTAAGTTTTATTGCTCCATCGCAAGTTTTCTTTGCTTTACTTTTTCCAATTTTGGACTTTAACATATTCCATTGGGGAAGAGGATAAACCACCTAAAAACTTGCTTATTGTATATTGTGTTGCTCTTAGCAAACCTAGGTCTCCATGCTCAAAATCATGCAATTCAATTGCTTAGCTGGGCTGATAGCACAGTAGTTCCATTTGCTACTGTCATGTTTGAGAGCAAAAATTCTGGTTTTCATACGAATGAACAAGGCAGGTTTAGCTTATCCTCCAAACAGATGTTGGATACCATCAGGATTCATTCTATTGGTTTTCAAGAAATGCAGTTGATTATTCAAAAACAGGATTTGAAGGGAGAGATGAGGGTATATTTGATTCCGAAAGTATATGAATTAGCCGAGTTAAAGGTGTATTCTGGTAAAAAGCCATATACAAGTATGAAACCAATAAAAAAAACAGGTATTTTATTGCAACCAGGTGGTGTGGGAGCCCAGTGTGGGTTATTGTTGACTGATCCGAAATTGTTTTTTCGCCAGATTCAGAGTGCTCACTTTTATATCAGTAATATTGGAAATAGACATTTTCCATTTCGCATTCGGATATACTCTGTCAAACAGGGAAAACCAGAGCAAGAAATTACGCAGGAAAGTATCATTGTTCATGCCAAGCATCGAGGTTGGAATGAGTTTGATCTAAGCCAATATCATTATTTTGTGCCAGAAGGTGGCTGTTTAGTGGCGATGGAGTGGTTGAATTTTGAGGATATTTACAATAGTACAAGTAATGATAAATACGAAGCACAAGTCCTAGGTTTAGCTGATTACGGCAAAGGGTATTTGGGATTTCAAAAGACTGAATATGGTTCTTGGAATTTTAATGGGGATTATTTACCTCATTTTACTATGACCAAAATGAATATGTTTTTAAATCCCATGATCCGTTTGACGGTGAAGTAAAAAGGCTTAAAAAATCTCCCAAGCCTTTATTTGAATAATACATGAATTACTTGAAATTTGCTATTTGCCATTTTATCAATTACCAAGGCCTTTCTTTTTTTGAAAAAAAAGAAACAAAAAAACTTTTTTTTTGTCGTCCAGCAAAGGCGAATTTCGCTTCGCGAAACCGTGATTCACTCCGCTATCGCCTATATTTTTGACGCCGACGCGCAATCGCCCATGCTGAGGTCAAAACCTCGTCTACCGCTTCGTTCATCACCATTCGCTGGAGCTGAACGACGGTATTGTCTTTCATATAAATTCTACATTGAACGGTTAATCCCAACGAAAGATGGGAATGCAGCATGAGCGAAGCGGCAGGAAGGAAATGGTAAATTATAAATGGATTCTAATTTCATTCTAATCTAATAACTAACAACTAATAAGATAAAAGCTGTAATCGGACTGAAAATCGGTTCTGCGCTACAGAATTCGTCTTAGGATTAGCCGTATTTCATCCGTTTTTTTTGTTTCTTTTTTTTTGAAAAAAAAGAAAGACTATAGTATTCTATGATCAATCAAGTTCTTGTTGGAGAAAATTCCATATGACCCTTAGGAACATGTTCTTTAGCTTTTACTTATTTCAATAAAATATCAACTTTAAATTTCAAATGTCCTCCAAGTCCTTCATGGATGATTCTCATTAAGGTGGAAAGTCGGATGTCACTGGCATTATTTTCTATTCGAGAAATGTAAGTTTTGGTTGTACCACATTTAAGAGCCAATTGTTCTTGGGTCAATCCTTGTTCTTTACGGAGCTCTTGCAACATGGCCCCAAGTTTGAAAGCTTCAAATCCCTCTTCATATTCTTCACGAATGATTGTGCCTCTTTGACCGTATTGTTGGTCTAAGTGACTTTTGAATGATGTGAGATGTTTATGTTCCTTTTTCATCGAAATAATTTTTTTTAAGTCTTTCTGCTATTTCTATTTCATTTTTGGGAGTTCTCTGAGTTTTCTTTTGAAATCCATTGATTAGAATCACTAGATTTCCTTTATCGAAGAAGCTGAAAACTCTAAAAATATCAGACCCAAATTCAACCCGTATTTCATATAGTCCCGTTGTGCCGCTTACATGTTTAAAATATTTTTCAGGGACACGATCTACCGTAGAAATTAATTGTAATGTCCAGTTGAATTTTTTCTTGACCTCTGGTCTAAGTTCTGAGAAGAAGTCGAGATAATATTTTTTGTAATAAAAAACGTCCCTAATAAAAATTTTTTCTTGCATCAAAGTTAGCTAATTAGGTAACATTTTGCAATTGCAGCGTTGGAATATTTATGGCAATATTCCTTATGCTTTTGCATTATGGAATGAATGAAGACTAATGGGCAAATTTAATGAGGAGGTATAACAAGAATAAGTTAAAAACTGATAATCTATGTATTGAGCAATTGGTTTCTAAATCATAAAAAAGGCTTGAGAAATCTCCCAAGCCTTTATTTGAATCGAATTGTTGATATAAAAGAATCTTCGATTCGCTAACATCAGTTCAGATACTGCTCCTTTGTTTCCATTGATTGGGATTGTAAATCCCTTGATGTTTATACTACTTTATTTAGATTCTTTAAACGTCCTACTGTGTAAGGATTTCTGTTTTATCCATTGAATGGAAATGTCAAAAGGTGCCGTATCCTGGTCAGATACCGTATTATGCCCTAATTTTGAAAACAAGGTATATTCAAAAGGTTTGCCTTGAACTTTAAATGTATTTAATTGCTCGATGCACAACTTGACAGGAATTTGTATGTCTTTCTCCCCAAAAAGCCAAAGTCCAGGAATGGAAAGAGTATTTAGCGTAGCTTTTGGGTCTGTTGTTACAAAATGATACCTGTCCGGGTCATTTTTAATATGTTCACGAGCATCCTCTTCGGTTTGATTTTCCCAAAAGTGATTGTTTCCATTGGTATAAAATTGAAATCGGAGCTGCTCTAAGGTGCTAATGGTAGGACAACTAAATAAAACCATATATGCTATTTTGGGATCTTTGCTGGCAGCTATTGGAATTATCCATCCAGCTTGACTGAAACCAACTAATCCAATGGGCATTTTTTTACCTTTCAAATAGTTTCGAAACGTATTGACTGCTGAATTTGCATCTTGAGATAACAAATTAAGATTAGTGGTGTCAATATTATTCGTGCCAACAGATGGTCCCACATATATACCGCCAGATTCTCCAACACCTCGTTTATCATATGTTAATACGGCAATCCCTGCTTTGGTGAGCCGCTTTGCAAATTCCATTTCTCTTTTTACTGGGTCAGAACCATGAACAATGACCACGGCAGCAAATGGATTTTTAGGTAGTAAAATTGAGCCTGCAAGAGTTATTCCTTGACTTTCAAACTTGATGTCATGAATAACCAAGTTATTGGATTGAGAAAATACACTTAGAGGAAAGCTTAATAAGAATATCCCAATATAGAATTTTGAACAAAATTTGATTTTCATATGGAGGAATATTCAAAGGAAAGAAAAACTGGTATTATATGGCCTTAAAAATTTATGACAAGTGGTTTAAATCCACATTTATTGTCATTCGGCATGCCCCTACAGACCATGTTGTACAGCGGTACAATTCAACATTTACAACTCACCATCCCATTCCCTTTGTCTTCGTCCTAACTCTCAATAAATTCATGTCTGCTGTGATGAATAGGGTAGAGCCATCTTCTCCAAAAGCAACATTAGCCGTAGCACTACCTGCTTCAATTCTACCCAATAATTTACCTGCTGGACTGATAATTAATACGCCCCCTGGTCCAGTTGCCCAAAGGTTACCAGCTTTATCAATCTTAAATCCATCAGGTGCTCCGCGCCAGCCACTTTTAGCTAATTCCGCACCATCAAAAAAGATTTTACCTTCACCTAGGTTTCCATCTTTATCAACTGGAAATGCCTTCCATATTAACCCTTTCGGATCCGATTGTCCCACATATAAGATTTTCTCGTCTGGACTAAAAGCCAATCCGTTCGGACGGGTCATGTCCCTCACTTGTAAGCTTAGTTCCCCCTTTTTGTTTAATCGATAAACTCCTTGGAAAGGCAATTCTTTCGCTGGTTCATCCTTGCCGCGGCCAGGTAATCCATATGGAGGATCAGTGAAATAATAATCTCCTGAACTATGTTGAACTAAATCATTGGGACTATTCAATTTTTTCCCTTCAAATAAATGAGCTAAAGTCTTCTTTTTAGCAGGATTGTCCAAAGGCATTTCAGCAATCCTTCTGTCGCCATGCTCACAAGAAACCAAATTTCCTTTTTTGTTGATAATCAAACCATTAGCACCGGGTTCTTCCGAATACGGTACGGTTCCCGTATAGCCAGATGGTTTTAAAAACACTTCTACTTCTTTGCCTGGTGCCCATTTGTGAATGACATTTTCAGGGACATCTGAGAATAATAAGTAATTCCCTTTTTTAACCCATACTGGTCCTTCCGACCACGTATAGCCTGTTCCTAAAATTTCAATGGGTGAATTAATATCCAATAATTTGTCCAAGGAAGGATCCAATCGATGAATCTTACCAATGGTCGGATAGCTTTTTTCCTGTGCATTCATGCTAAAAAGGCTGCCTGTTAAACAGCAAAATAGGTAAAAGATGTTTTTTTTCATGGTCTTGAGAAAAAAAATGTGGGCTGTTTCGGCCCACATTTCATTGAAAAAATCAACTTATAAATTATGTTTCTTCATTTCCTTTACAGCAAAATCGGCCGCACGGGCTGTTAATGCCATATAGGTTAAGGAAGGATTTACACAAGATGCTGAAGTCATGGATGCTCCATCCGTTACGAAAACGTTTTTCACAGCATGTACTTGGTTATTACCATTCAATACCGATGTCTTTGGATCACGTCCCATACGAGCAGTTCCCATTTCGTGAATAGCCATACCTGGATATGAACCATTATCAAAGGCTCTCACGTTTTTCAAGCCAGCGCTTTCCAACATCTCACGGGCATCTTCCATGATGTCTTTACGCATTTTCTTCTCGTTTTCCTTGAATTCAGCGTCAAATACCACAACCGGTAAACCCCACTTATCTTTGGTATTGGGATCTAAATACATCTTGTTTTCATGGTAAGGTAAAGTTTCGCCAAAACCACTTAAACCCATCATCCAAGGTCCAGGTTTGGTCATGGATTCTTTGTATTCGATACCGAAGTTCAAATCACCTACACCACGGTTCCAGCCCTGGCGAGAACCACTCCCTTGGTATCCAAATCCACGTAAATAATCACGCTTATCATTTCCAATGTTACGGTAGCGAGGAATGTAGATACCATTAGCTCTACGACCGATGTAGTATTTATCTTCATCACCTTCCCAAACTCCACTCGCACCAATTTTAAAGTGGTGATCCATTAAGTTATGTCCTAATTCTCCTGAATCATTTCCGAATCCGTTCGGGAATCGGCGAGATTTAGAATTCAATAGGAGGGCAGTCGTACTGACCGTAGATCCACAAACAAAAATGATTTTCGCATAATACTCACGCACATCTTTGGTGACTGTATCAATCACACGTACTCCTTTGGCTTTTTGTTTTTGATCATCGTAAAGAATCTCCGATACCAAAGAATCAGGACGAAGAGTCATTAAACCAGTTTTGGCTGCTGGAGGCAAAGTACATGATTGCGAACTGAAATAGGCACCATAAGGACAGCCTAAACGACACTTATTGCGGTATTGACAAGCACTACGTCCAATACCCAATTGCGCTTGTTTCGCTTCTGATAAGTTTGCCACACGACCAATCGTCATGTTACGTCCAGGGAAGTTTTTCTCAATACGCTTTCTCACTTCTTTTTCTACGCAATACATGTCCATCGGCTTTAAGAATTCCGAATCAGGCAATTGTGGTAGACCTAATGCTTCTCCAGAAATACCAACGTGTTTTTCTACGTAAGAATACCAAGGTGCGATGTCTTTGTAACGAATAGGCCAATCCACTGCAATGCCATCTTTTAAGTTGGCCTCAAAATCGATATCACTTAAACGATAAGTCTGGCGTCCCCACATGATGGATTTTCCACCCACGATATTCGGACGGAACCAGTCGAAACGCTTTTCTTCTTTGTACATGGAGTCAGAATCATTGAACCAATATGTTTCCGTCATCTCATTGTAGGGATAATCACGCGCTAATTTCGGGTGAGTAGCCTTTTGCTCATTGGTTAATAATCCATTGTATTTAAAGTCCCAAGGATCTTTGTAGCTTGGAGTATATCCAGTCACGTGCTCCATCTGACGACCGCGGTCTAGGACTAATACACGCAATCCTTTCTCAGTTAATTCCTTGGCAGCATATCCGCCTGATACCCCTGATCCTACGATAATGGCATCGTAGGTTTGATTTTTTATTGAATCTATATTTAAGTTCATTGTTATTCTAGTCTTGACATGAAAATTAAAGAGCCCAGGTTTTTTGTCCTGGTGCTAAGGGCATACAGCCATCGAATTTACC
Organism: Aquirufa aurantiipilula; assembly: GCF_019923745.1. Classification (GTDB taxonomy): domain Bacteria; phylum Bacteroidota; class Bacteroidia; order Cytophagales; family Spirosomataceae; genus Aquirufa; species Aquirufa aurantiipilula. The sequence continues at coordinate 34,568 of NZ_JAANOG010000003.1, read as the reverse complement.
TGGTATTGGAAGGTATTCCAATGCCTTAGTAGCCCCAATTTCAGAAGTAAAATAACCTGTAGTGGTTAATTCTTTCATCATGAAAAAGAAGGGTGTAGGAGCTTTTTTGCCACGGTTAGCAGTTCTTTCGGCATCAGATTCCAGCATGATACCCGTTAAAGCTTCTTTCTTTTCTACGGCATTTGCTTGTGCAAAAGATTTGCCTGTTTTGGCTTGACAATTTGCTTCTAATTTCGCTAATCCTGCATAAAAATGTTCTTGATCTTCTTTAGGATAGCAATCGCGTACTACACGTACAATGAATTTTTCTACGCCAGCTGCTTTAGCTCCAGGAGTTCCACTTGTTGGGATAATGACATCGGCCACTTCAGCTAATAATGACTCTTGTTCAGCCGTCACATGGACAAAAGCTCCATGGTTTAACTTTTCTCCACGCAGTCCAGCCATGGCAGGGGCAGAAACAACACCACCCATTAACATGACCACACGCTGTACAGCTTCTCTACGGTTAATGTTCATATTCAAATTATTTTATAAGGATTCAAGGTTAATGCATTGAAATAATTCAATTTTTTCCATACGGATTTCAAATATATACAATTATAGCAAAAATACTAGTGGGTCTTGGAGGTCATTTCTAAAAAAAATATTGCGTAAATTGTGCGTATAATTCAAGTATATGCCCATTTTAGCTGCTGATTTGGTACGTCAAGTAAAGTCAGCCATTCAGCCTTTATATCCAACTCAAGAAGTAGAAGCCATCGCCTATTTATTGGTGGAAATGAGTACGGGTGCTACACGCATGGATTGCCATTTGAATAAAGAAGTTGAAAAGCCCAATGATTGGGAACAAATGCTGTCCAGATTGGCAGAACATGAACCCTGGCAATATGTGTTGGGTAAAGCCTGGTTTCGAGACCGTATTTTTGAATTAAATCCACATACGTTGATTCCAAGACCTGAAACGGAAGAATTGGTGGATTTAGTTTTGGAAAAAATACCTCATAAAAATACCCCTTATAGCATTTTAGATGTAGGTACAGGCTCGGGCTGCATAGCTATTTCCATTGCCCTGGAAGCTCCTAATACACAAGTTTCTGCTTGGGAAATTTCGCATGATGCACAAAAACAGGCAATGCAGAATGCAAAATCTCTTGGTGCCAAGGTCTCTATTGAATGGCAAGATGTATTTGAATGGTCTACTCGAAGTGATACTGAAATGTGGGATATGATTGTTTCTAATCCACCTTATGTGCTGTTTCAAGAAGCATCTCAGATGGAAAAACATGTAACAGACTTTGAGCCAGGTTTGGCATTATTCGTCCCAGATTCCAATCCTTTGATTTTTTATCAGGTACTCGAAAATATGGCATCCAAGCATTTACGCAAGGATGGTTGGATTTTATTAGAGATTAACCAGTCACTTGGTCAGGAAACAAAAGCTCTTTTTTTAACTACTCGCTGGAGAAATATAGAATTGAGGCAAGATTTTCATGGAAAAGACCGTTTTGTATTGGCTCAGAAAGACATTTAAATAAGGATTTATACATTTGTCAGGTAAATGGAACATTTATCCTTGAAAAAGCATTTTAATGGAAATTTGCAAAGGACAGATGTTAATTTGTATACCTTTGCAGAGCAAAAAATTTAAAACAATATCAACAATGAACAGAAAACTTTGGATTGCTTTGGGCGTCATTGCTCTTGTGATTTTTTGGGGAGTCGGAGTGCGTAATGGATTGGCTACTAGTGACCAAGAAGTAAAAGGGTCATGGGCCAATGTACAATCAGCCTATCAGCGTCGTGCTGATTTGATTCCTAACTTAGTTAAAACCGTACAAGGAGTTGCCAATTTTGAGAAATCAACATTGACAGACGTGATTCAAGCACGTGCAAGTGCTACCCAGATGAAATTGGATGCGAAGGATTTAAGTCCTGAAAATATGCAGAAATACCAAGCTGCTCAATCTTCTTTGGGTGGAGCATTGTCTCGTTTGATGGTAGTGGCTGAAAATTATCCACAGTTGAAAGCAACAGAGAATTTCTCTGAACTGCAAGCTCAATTAGAAGGAACAGAAAACCGTATCAAGGAAGAAAGAGATCGTTTCAATGAATCGGTTAAATCTTACAATAGTAAAGTGGTTACTTTTCCCAATAATTTAATTGCTTCATTCTCTGGATTTGCAGAAAAAGGATTTTTTGAAGCAGAAGCTGGTGCAGCAAAAGCCCCAGAAGTTAATTTTGACGAGAAGAAATAAGGATGCACATTAGCCAGGAACAGCAAGCTGAAATTTTACAAGCAATCAAAGAAGCTGAATTAGGAACTTCTGGTGAAATTCGTGTGCATATAGAAAGTCATTGTGAAGGGCACCCGATTGAAAGATCGAAGGTGCTCTTTTTTCAATTAGGGATGAACCAAACGGATTTGCAAAATGGTGTATTGGTTTATCTAGCCATCAAAGATCGTAAATATGCCATCATTGGGGATAAGGGGATTGATGCCCACGTTTCTCCAGAATTTTGGGAGACAATACGAGATGAAATGAGGCCATATTTGGCAAAGAATGAAATAGGAGCAGGATTGGCATGGGGTGTTCGCCGAATAGGCGAAGTATTGACTATGTATTTTCCTTACCAAAAAGACGATATCAATGAGCTCACGGATGAGTTGTCCTTTGGGGCTTAAAATAATACGCATATTCTTGTTGGGCATGGCTTTAATTAGCCTGTCTGTCCCTGTGCTTATGGCTCAATCTGGTATACCAGAAAAACCCAATGGCTATGTGGTTGATTTGTCCAATAAATTAAGTCCGGAAGAGAAACAAAACTTAGAACAGAAGTTGAGAGGATATGCAGATAGCACCTCTACTCAATTGGAAATAGTCATTGTACCTACAACGGGCAATACTGATCCCTATGATTATGCGATGGAAATTGGTAAATCTTGGGGAGTTGGTCAAAAGGGTAAAAACAATGGTTTAGTATTACTCATTACTTCTGAAACGAGAAAAATCCGAATTGTTACGGGCAGGGGCTTAGAATCGGTGTTGCCAGATGCGATCTGTAAACGTATCATCAATCGGATTTTAAAACCCGCTTTAAAGCAGGGAGATTATTTCGGGGGTATCGATGCAGCTACAACTGAAATGATGCAGCGCGCAAGTGGTACTTTTCAATCGGAAGGAGGGGGAGAAAAACAAGATGGAATACCTTTGGTATTTATCATTTTGCTAGTCTTTGTCATCATCACCATTATCCGAGCCATCAAAAATAGAGGTGGTGGTTCCGGTCCTGGCTCAACTGGCGGCGGTATGTTTTTTCCACCCATCTTCATGGGAGGAGGCAATTCCGGAAGAGGCTTTGGTGGAAATGGTGGCGGAGGCGGATTTGATTTTGGTGGATTTGGTGGAGGAGATTTTGGTGGCGGTGGAGCAGGAGGAGATTTTTAATTGATTATAATAACATGGTACAGCAATTAATTCAAAATTCATTAGCAGAATCACAGTCGGTACTAGACCGATTTGTAAATAATCCCAAGCAAATACAGGCTATTGAAGATGCGGCTCAAGTTTTGGTTGACGCATTAAAAAATGGCCATAAAATTATTTCTTGTGGAAACGGTGGCAGTCATTGTGACGCCATGCATTTTGCCGAAGAGCTTTCAGGTCGTTATCGGGAGAATCGTCCGGCTTTAGCAGCAATGGCTATTTCAGACCCATCTCACATTACTTGTGTGAGCAATGATTTTGGCTATAATTACGTTTTCTCTCGGTTTATAGAAGGATTAGGTCAAGAGGGGGATGTTTTGGTAGGTATTTCAACGAGTGGCAATTCAGCAAGCATCATTGAGGCTGTGCAAGCCGCTAAGCAAAAAGGAATGAAGGTGATCCTATTGACTGGGAAAGACGGAGGTAAATTAGCTAATTTAGGAGATGCCGAAATACGTGTAGAACATGAAGGATTTGCGGATCGTATTCAGGAAATTCACATTAAAGTGATTCATATTATGATTCAATTGGTAGAATACCATATTTTCGGTCGACAATAGTAATCAAGCATTATCTGAAGCCTTTGATGTCAAGATCTAGGGCTTTTTTATGTCAAATTATCCACTTCTTGCCCATAAAAAAAGCCCCTGTTATACAGAGGCTTTTTGTTTTTTTGTAAGGCTTTTTCTAGTATTCTCCTTCCGCTTCATTGCTTCCCATAAGGACATCCACTACACGAGAGAATATATTTTTAATACCAGGTTTATCTTTACCTCCTCCACTTCTTCCAGCATCTCCGCTAGAATCTCCAATGGTAGTAGGTTCATGTTCTTCCGTAGGAATAGCTTGGTCTAATTGTTCATAATACACCTGTACTAGACCAATAGCCGTAGCGAAAGATGGATCATGAATTTCTTCTGAAGCTTGGGAATTTTGAACGACCATGGGAACACCTACGCGGCATTCTAGGTCAGTTATTTTTTGGAATAACTCAGCTATATCGGGTAATTGGGCACCACCACCACAAAGTACTATCCCGCTTTTGAATGATTGTGGATCGCCAATTTTACTGATTTCTGCCACAATTTTAGCAGCTAATTCTTTTAAACGCTCTTCTAATATGATGGCTAAGTTTTTCACAGAAACAGGTGTTGGTTTACGACCAGCAATACCCGGAATCATGACAACTTCATTGATATCAATTAATTTACTAATGGCAGAGCCAAAAGTAGTTTTTAAGGCTTCTGCATTTTCTAGAGAAACATTTAACCCTATGCGGATATCCTCCGTCAAGCGATCTCCACCCCAGTTTAACACACTAGCTTGAACTAAGACTTTGTTTTGATACACACTGATTTCTGTAGTACCACTACCAATATCAACTAAAACAACTCCTTCTTCTTTTTCTTCAGGACTTAAAACTGCAGTAGATGCAGCAATGGGACTGAAATAGACATTCCCTTTTTTAATGTGATCCGATTCAGCCGCTACTAAGCATTGTACTAATAAACCATATTTATCTGGATTGGCTGTGACCACCATGAAGTCGGCTTGGATTTTTTGTCCAATTTGACCTACAGGGTCCGTGGTTGTGGGTAAATTATCTACTTTGAAACCAATTGGAAGTGTATGCAATAAGCAAGGATTCTTCTCTAAAACAGGCTTTTTAGCCTCTTCTATCAAGGCATGAATTTCTTGAAGAGAAACAGCTTCCCGCGGATTTTTACGAACCTTAATGCTGGTATAAGGCTGCACATTGATGTGGCTGCCGGATAAATTAGACGAAAAATAATAATCGGTATTTTTGCCTTCAAGGGCTCCAGAAATCTTTTTTAAAGCTTCTGCAATGGCCGCAGAGGTCTTATTGATGTTAACAATTTCACCACGTAAAATATGCCCAACAGTATTGGCTTTGCCAGAGGCAATGATCTCTAATTTTCCTGAAGCATTTTGTCTGCCAGCTACTGCTCTAACGAAGGAGCTACCAATGTCCAATCCGATGATTAAATCGTTCCGCATAATTTGTTATTGAAGATTACTCAAGCTTACAAGGAAGCCATAAAGGTTTAAAAATAGCTATTTTGACTAATAATCGCAAATAACCTGATTCTTATATTTTAAGCGTACCCAGCGATACGTATTCCAACCTTTATTCGGGATAATTTTCTTATAAAATAGGGCTAGCTTTTTAAATTTTGTGTCAATATTTATAGGTAATCCAAAGTCGACCCGCGTTACCCCTAAGGTAGGAATCATCACCACTCCACCATCTTCTGCAACTTCTAATTGAGAGATTTGGGCTCTCCAAAATTCATTGTTATTGATGAATTCAAATAGTTCTATCAAATGTTTTCCTTTGACATCACTTAGATTTTTCCGATTCTTCTTAAAAAATGCACCAGAAACGACCAAGATTCTAGGAGTAAAAAGAGGACTGGTGCCAATGAACTTGCCATCTTGAGTTACATATTGATCGCTTAAACTTGATTGATCTACTGTATTTCTCAAAATACGAGCAATGGGGCTATATTCTTTCACGGAAATGATGATTTTGCCCGAGAAATCATAATGAGCTTCACAGGATTTCACCAAGGGAATACGCTTAACACGCTCTTCCATTTGATGTAAGGAGATATTTTGCAAGTATTTGCCTACATAATACCGAGTACCTTGTTCGGTAACCACATTATTGATATCCTTTTTCCCAAGAAGAGGTCTTTCATTTTCGGAATCTAATTTGACGACAATCCCGGTACATTGAATGTCATTATAGGATAAATCCGAATAAATGACGGCTGCAGTCCCCATGCCCAACAAGATGATTAAGCTGATTAATCGTTTGATTATTGCCCACTTACTTGTGTTTAATAGAGCCATGTAATGTAGTTTGTTTTAATTTATTGTAATGAGCCTCTTAAGTCGGTCAAAAGTAGATCAATATCTCCTGCTCCCATAGTCACCAATAATCGAGGTTTTTGCTGTTCAATTGCATGTTTCAAACCTTCCTTGCTGATGCATTGTTTCTTTTCCAGGCTGATTAATTCCAATAATTTTTCTGAGCTTACTCCAGGGATGGGAAGTTCTCTAGCTGGGTAAATATCTAACAAATATAATTCATCTGCCAAGGAAAGGCTTTGCGCAAAATCAGCTAAAAAATCCCTTGTTCTAGAAAATAGGTGCGGCTGGAAAACAGCTACAATTTTTTCGTTTGGATATAAAGCCCTGACTGAATTTAGGCAAGCAGCAATTTCTGTTGGATGATGAGCATAATCATCGATCATCACATGTTCATCTGTTTCCACATGGTATTCAAATCTTCTTTTAACACCTTTGAAGCTAGCAATTCCTGATTTGATTTCCTCTCCAGTTAAACCGACTTGCATCGCTAAAGCCGCTGCCGCTAGGGCATTCTCAATGTTATGAAAACCAGGAATGCGCATGGGTATATCCTTGATTTCTCCTGCTGGATAAATCATATCAAAGACCATCCGATGATTTTGAATACGAATATTAATAGCTTGGAAATCTCCAGATTCAATGCCAAATGTGGCATTTCTCTGTTTGGAAGCTAAATCTAAGCCTACTTTTTGAATGAAAAAACCTTGATCTTGAATCTGACTTACAAACAATTGAAAAGACTCAACCACTTGTTCTGAGGCTCCATAAATATCCAAATGGTCCGCATCCGTTGATGTTACTACCGCAGCATAAGGATGTAAGGTTAAAAAAGAACGGTCATATTCATCCGCTTCTACCACGCAAATGATATTTTCTTTATCCTTATTTGGGATAAAGTTGGTGCCATAGTTTTGTGTAATTCCACCCAAAAATGCAGTTACATTTTTGTTGGCATGAATTAATAAATGCGTCAATAGAGAAGAGGTGGTAGTTTTACCATGCGTTCCAGCCACCGCTAAAGTGGGTATTTGCTCGGTAATCCAGCCTAAAATTTCTGATCTTTTATATAATGGTATGCCTAATCCCAATAAGTAATTTTTCTCGACATGATCCGCAGGAATGGCAGGGGTATAAATGAAAAGACTATGTGCCGTATCAGCTAAAATCTCGGTAGGAATACAAGCAATATCATCAGTGTAATGGATTTGCATGCCTTCCTGACTTAATGTTTTTGTCAGTGGGCTTTCTGTTTTATCATATCCTGCCACTGGAAACCCATTGTGTAAAAACCAACGGGCTATGGCCGACATACCAATTCCACCTATTCCAAGGAAATAGACATATTTTAAATCTTTCAGTTGAATATTACTTTTCATGCAGTGTCAACAAGGCTAGAATGTTGGTAGCTATATCGTGTGCGGCCGATGGTTTGGCCATGGATTTACTTTGTTTTTCTATTTGAGCAATGAGTTCTTTGTTTTGAAGACAAGCAATGGCTTCTTGGACAAGCTTTGTTTTAGCTTCGACATCTTTAACTAAAATAGCGGCTCCTTCGCTAACTAAACTTATGGCATTTTGGGTTTGGTGGTCTTCAGCGGCCCTAGGTAAAGGAACAAGAATACTAGCTTTTCCCACTAAACAAATTTCGGAAACAGATAGGGCTCCAGCTCTGGAAATGACTAAATCAGCCGCGGCATAGGCTAAATCCATTTCGTAAATAAAGGCAGAAATATAGGCATGCAAGTCAGATTGATTTTGAGCAGAAACTTTGGCTTCTTGCTCAAATGGAATACCTGTCTGCCAAATGATTTGTACTTGCGAATTGACCAATTGCTCTAATCCAGCTTGTATAGCCAAATTGATTGTTCTTGCCCCTTGGCTTCCCCCGATGATCAATATGCAGGGTTTGTCTGTTTGTAAACCAAAGTGCGCAATAGCTTTCTCTTTTTTACCCGCTTGATCGATGAGGTCTTTGCGGACAGGATTCCCTAAATACTGGATTTTCTCTTTGGGAAAGAATATTTCCATATTGGGGTAGGCCACAAAAATACGTTGAGCTTTGGAAGCTAAAAACTTATTGGTGATGCCTGCAAATGAATTCTGCTCTTGAATAACGTAGGGAATTCCCTTTATCCAAGCCGCCAATAACATAGGTCCAGAGGCATAACCACCCACTCCAACGGCCATATCGGGTTTGAATTCATTTAAAATGGCAAAGGCTTTGGATAGACTTTTGATGAGTTTGAAAGGAAATAACAAGTTTTTCATCATGTGCTGACGGTTGATACCCACAATGGGTAAACCCACAATCTTAAAACCAGCTTTAGGTACTTTTTCCATTTCCATTTTCCCCTCTGCTCCTACAAAGAGAAATTCACTGTTTGGAGCAATTTCTTGTATGGCAGATGCAATGGCAATAGCTGGATAAATATGTCCTCCCGTACCCCCTCCTGAAATGATGATTCTTTTTGGTTTCACTAAATAATCGTTTTTAAATCTTTGGTTTCTTGGTCTTTATCTCGACTTACGGATAGGATAAGTCCAATACTAATGGCTGTAAATATCAAAGATGTCCCCCCAGCAGAAACCATGGGCATGGGTTGGCCTGTTACTGGACCAGCACCTACGGCGACCAGCATATTGATGAATGCTTGAAATACAATGGAGAAGGTGAGGCCTGCCGACAGTAATCCACCAAAGGGTTTGCCACTGTGCCTTACGGCATTGGCACCTCGATACATGAGCCAAAGGAAAAAGAGTGGGATGAAAATAGCCACTACAATTCCGTATTCTTCAACGATGATCGCATAAACAAAATCCGATTCAGCTTGGGAAAGGAAGTAGCGTTGCTGGCTACGACCTGGACCTTTGGGACTTAAAGCACCCGTGGCAATGGCGTAGTAACTACGATATAGTTGGTAATCCTCGTCTTTTTTATCAACAGATTTGCTGTCCTTTTTACCTACACGATTACTGAAGTTGGCAATCCTAGCTTTAACTGTTTTTGCTCGTTGACCAATTTCTAAAGTTACCACCAAGCTTGCTAGCACAGCCACGGAGGCAATGATATAGCCAATTTGCTTCCAAGGAACACGACCAAAAATCATTAGAATGATACTGGTTAAGAAGATCAAAATGCTTGTGGAAAAGTTAGATAGCATGATGAGAAAGCAAGTGATTCCGATTTTAATCAATAACCAGAGGAAAAACTGCCAATTATAGGCTTCAGGATTGGATTGTCGCGTGGAGAAATCTTTGGCAAGACTTCCAATCAAACATAATTTGGCCATGTCAGAAGGCATGAAGGAGATGGGCCCGATTTCCAACCAACGGCTAGCCCCGCCTTTACTTTCTCCAAAAACAAAGGCAACAAGAATTAGTATCCAAGAGAACAATAGAGCTACATGGCTGTATTGAGCAAATTTCAGGTAGTTCTGACGGGAAAACCAGGACATTAAGATGAAGGAAAAAACCAATATCACCATGGACTTGATGAAACTGAAAATGGGGTCCATGGGATTCATCATGACCATCCTGCCTTTGGCAGAAAACTGAATCAGTAAACCAAAGGCATTCAGTACAAATACGATGAACCATATTTGGTAATCACCTGCCAGTTTGGACTTGATGAATTCTGAAATTCTATTTTCCATCGGTGAGAGTTTTTACCATTGCTTTAAATTGATTTCCCCGGTCTTCATAGTTTTTGAATAAATCAAAACTTGCACAGGCAGGAGAAAGTAGTACTATATCTCCAGATTGTCCCCATTCCAAACTTTTTTGAACGGCGGATTGTAGCTTATCCGTTGAAAATAAAGAGGAACAAATAGGTCCAAAATGTGATACTAATTTTTGATTATCTGTACCCAAACAAATTATTCCCTTCACTTTTTCTTTGACTAAATCATCTAGGACTTCATATTCATTTCCTTTGTCAACGCCTCCAATCAACAAAATAATGGGCTGTTTAAAGCTGTTTAAGGCGTAGAATACAGCATCCACGTTGGTTGCTTTGGAATCATTGATAAACTGTATCCCTTTCCAATGACCACAAGGTTCTAGACGGTGAGGGGCATTCTCAAAAGTTAATAGAGATTGGTGTATTGACTCAGCACTAATTCCCACAGCCTCAGCAGCTAGAATTGCAGCCGACATATTAATGGCATTGTGGGGACCCTTTAGAGGAGCATTATCCAGAGCTAATTGAAAATGGGAAGAACCTTTGATGTCATGTTGTTGAATCAGCATGTCGGCTGTATCATCATCAAAGCTAATGGTTCTTACCTGAGCTTGATGAGGCAAAGAACTAGCATGTGATTGCAATACGGGATCACCTGACCAAAATATGCAGGTTGTATTTGGTTTCGCATTTTGGAAAATGCGGAATTTCGATTGAATATAATTTTCAAATTGGTATTCGTAGCGGTCTAAATGATCGGGTGTGATATTCAACAACACGGCTACATCTGGTGCAAATTGAAAGCAACGATCTAATTGAAAGCTGGAAATTTCCAAAACATAATAATCATGTTGGTTTTCCATGACTTGTTTGGCAAAACTATGTCCAATGTTTCCTGCGAGACCGACCTTTAATCCTGCATCTTTGAGCAAATGATAGGTAAGCAGGGTAGTAGTGGTCTTACCATTACTACCGGTGATAGCAATAATTTTAGCCTGCGTATATCGGGAGGCAAATTCTATTTCTGAAACTAAAGAAATGTTTTTGTGCTTGATTTCTTTAACGATTGGGCTTTTCTCAGGAATACCAGGACTGATGATAATCTCCTGAGCATCCAATATTTTATCCATGGAATGCGAGCCTTGTTCAAAAGGAATTTGTGCATCCAATAAACTTTGCTGGTATTCAGGTTTTAGTTGCCCTTGATCAGATAAAAATACGTCGAAGCCTTCATGTTTGGCCAACAGGGCAGCCCCTACGCCACTTTCACCTCCGCCTAGGACTACGATTTTTGACATTCGCTTAAAAAAGAAAGGAAAATTAAAGATATAAACTAATACAAGTTAGAAAATGTCTCGGACTAATGAAAATGCGAGAGTAGACTTCTGGGATAAAAATTGTCATTTTTTTTAATCCGCCCTTACAATGGAATGTGCGGATTTAGAAGGATAAATATAATGGAGTATAATCGTATTATTTATCCATTCTTTTGTTGCAAAGGGCTAAAAAAAAGACCAGCTAGAATAGCTGGTCTTTTGATATTTCGATGGTTTTGGAATTAAGCCAAAGCCACACGTTTGAAAGTTGAGATAGTCAAACCTTTTTGAGTTTGCTCTAACAACTGACGAATGTTGATTGAAGAATCTTTAACGAATTGTTGGTTCAATAAAGTAGATTCTTTGTAGAATTTCTCCAATTTACCTACGGCAATTTTCTCCAACATCGCTTCAGGCTTACCTTCTTGACGAGCTTGATCTTTTCCGATTTCGATTTCGCGTTGAATTGTTTCCGCATCAACACCATCTTTATCTAAAGCTACTGGCTTCATTGCAGTGATTTGCATCGCGATATCTTTACCTACTTCAGAAACATCAGTTCCTTCAACACCTTCGAATGCTACTAAAACACCGATTTTGTTGTTTGAGTGAATGTAAGATACTACTTTCTCAGCATCAATGTTTTCATAGGCAGCTAAAGTGATTTTCTCACCAATTTTACCTGTTAATTCAATGATGTGACCTTCTACTGAACGACCGTCTGAAAGAGGCTCAGCTAAAAGAGCAGAAGCACTAGGAGCGTGTGATTTCACAGCAGCTTCTAAAATGCTTTGAGCTAAGTTATTGAAATCGGCTACTTTAGAAACTGGTTCAGTTTCACAAGCTAAAGCGATTAATTTACCATTTGAATGATCGGCTGAAAGCGCTACGAGTACTACTCCCTCGTTGGTTGCATTTTCAGCACGTTTTGCGGCTACCTTTTGACCAGCTTTGCGAAGAATGTCGATGGCTGCTTCGAAATCGCCTTCGGCTTCAGTCAAAGCTTTTTTGCAATCCATCATTCCGGCGCCAGTCATTTGGCGTAATTTATTAACGTCTGCGGCTGTAATTGACATTTTATGAATATGTTTATTCTTGTTCTGCTTCTTTTTCGTACTTAGCGGCTACTTTAGCTGCTTCTTGTGATTCCTCATCAGCAATACGCTTTGATTCCTCTTCTTCAGCTAAACGAGCATCGTCTTTATCTTGTTTTCTTTCAGCTAAACCTTCTTCGATAGCTTTACCAATAGCAGCTGTAATAACCGCGATTGACTTGTAAGCATCATCGTTTGCAGGGATAGGGAAATCAACTAAATCTGGATTTGAGTTGGTATCACACATCGCGAAAACTGGGATACCCAATTTTTTTGCTTCTTCAACAGCAATGTGCTCACGCTTAACGTCAACAACAAAAAGAGCAGCTGGAAGACGAGTTAATTCAGTGATACCACCTAAAACACGCTTCAATTTCTCTTCTTCACGAGTCATCATTAAACGCTCACGCTTAGCAAGAGTTTTAACGATTACTTCGTCTTTTAACATTTTGTCGATGCTAGACATCTTCTTGATGGACTTACGTACCGTCGCGAAGTTTGTCAACATACCACCTAACCAACGATCAGTTACGTAAGGCATTTTTAATTTTTCTGCTTCAGCAGATACCACTTCTTGCGCTTGCTTTTTAGTAGCAACGAACATGATCTTACGACCAGAACGAACGATAGTACGCATAGCTGCAGTAGCTTCGTCTAAACAAGAAAGAGTTTTATTAAGATCGATGATGTGAATCCCGTTCTTCTCCATGAAGATGTAAGGAGCCATTTTAGGGTCCCACTTACGGGTAAGGTGTCCAAAGTGTACACCTGCATCTAATAATTCATTGTAGCTTAATTGTGCCATTTTTTGAGTTTAAGAATGAGGAAAAATAAAAATGTGGAAAAGGCATCGGCAACAGACAAGCCCTTTCCACGCAATTTGGGATTAACGCTTAGAGAATTGGAATCTCTTACGCGCCTTTCTTCTACCTGGTTTCTTACGTTCTACCATGCGTGGATCACGCGTTAGGAAACCTTCTTTTTTCAAAGGTGAACGTAATTCCGAGTCTTGCGTTTGCAATGCACGAGAAATAGCTAAGCGTAAAGCTTCAGCTTGTCCTTTGATTCCACCACCATCTACGTTGGCGGTTACGTCAAAAGAACCTAATGTGTTGGTTAATGCGAAAGGCTGATTAACGACAATCTGAAGAATTTCAGATGGGAAGTAATCAGTCATCGTACGGCCGTTGATTTTAATCTGGCCTTTACCAGGGGTCATTGAAATACGGGCGATTGCCGTCTTTCTTCTACCGATTTTGCTTGTTAATTCTGCCATTTGATTGAGGATTGACCTATTTTTGGGTCATATTGTCCGTTAAAACTTTATTTCTTTTGGTTGTTGAGCTGCATGTGGGTGCTCGGTACCAGCATATACAAATAGGTTAGTGAACAATTCACGTCCTAAACGATTTTTTGGTAACATACCTTTCACCGCAGATTCTATCACACCGCGTGGGTTCTTAACTAACACCTCACGTGGAGTAGCAAAACGCTGTCCACCTGGATATCCTGTGTGACGGATGTACACCTTGTCAGTCATTTTCTTTCCTGTCAAGCGAACTTTCTCCGCATTGATCACAATGACATTATCACCACAATCTACGTGTGGAGTAAATGAAGGCTTGTGCTTGCCACGAATAATTTTTGCGATTTCAGAACATAAACGTCCTAAAACTTGATTTTCAGCATCTACCACCACCCAGTCTTTCTGTACTGTAGCCTTATTGGCGGAGATGGTTTTGTAACTTAAAGTATCCACTATAGTATTGTTTAACTGTTGAATCGCACCATCAAGACCACGGAATTTGTCTTAAGGATTTGATTATGACCTATTTTGCAACTAAACGGGCATTCAATCGAAAAATGGGAGTGCAAATTTAGAAATTCAAAGACTAATATCCAAGCGAGATATCAAAAAATAAAAATATATGTCCATAAACAAAAAAGGAGGCTATTGCCTCCTTTTTTGTTTATCAGTTTAAGCTCTTATAAATTGCTTAAATCAAAAGTGTCCATAAAGGCTGTGGTGAATTTACCCGATTGAAAACCCGGATCATCCATTAACTTGATATGGAATGGAATCGTAGTTTTAATTCCTTCTATGACAAATTCTTGTAAAGCGCGTTTCATGCGTAACAAGACTTCCTCTCTGCTTTGACCGCTAACAATAACCTTTGCAATCATGGAGTCATAATTAGGAGGAATCGTATAGCCTGAGTAAACATGGGAGTCAATACGCACGCCATGTCCACCTGGTAAATGTAAATTGGTGATTTTACCTGGGGATGGACGGAAGCCATTGGCCGGATCTTCCGCGTTAATACGGCATTCTAGAGCGTATAATTTAGGGAAGTAGTTTTGGCCAGAAATAGCTATTCCTGCTGCTACCTTAATTTGTTCCTTAATTAAATCGAAATCTGTTACCTCTTCCGTAATTGGGTGTTCTACTTGAATACGAGTATTCATTTCCATGAAGTAGAAATCTCCATTTTTGTCCACTAAAAACTCAATGGTTCCTGCTCCTTCATATTTAATCGCTGCTGCACCTGCTACTGCGGCTGCTCCCATACGAGAACGCAAATCTTCGGTTAAGGCAGGTGAAGGGGTTTCTTCACACAGTTTTTGGTGACGACGCTGAATGGAACAATCACGTTCTGATAAGTGACAAACCGTTCCGAATTTATCTCCAACAACTTGAATTTCAATATGACGTGGTTCTTCTACAAATTTCTCCATGTACATACCATCATTTCCAAATGCTGCGGCAGCTTCCATTTTGGCATCATCCCAAAGTTTGGCAAACTCAGATTCTTCACGTATGATACGCATACCACGTCCACCACCACCAGCCGTAGCTTTGATGATAACAGGATATTTGATTTTTTTGGCCAATTCAATGGCTTCTTCCACCGTATCCAATAAACCATCTGAACCAGGAATCACAGGTACTCCTGCTTTTTTCATGGTATCTTTGGCTGTAGCTTTATCTCCCATGGAATTGATCATTTCGGCAGATGCTCCAATGAACTTGATTCCATGCTCTTCACAAATGCGAGAAAATTCTGCATTTTCAGATAAAAAGCCATATCCCGGGTGAATGGCGTCTGCGCCAGTCACTTCAGCTGCTGAAATAATAGCAGGAATACTTAAATAAGATTGTTTACTAGGAGGGGGGCCAATACAAACCGCCTCATCCGCAAAACGAACATGCAAACTATCGCGATCTGCTGTAGAAAACACAGCCACCGTTTTGATGCCCATCTCCTTGCAGGTACGAATAATACGAAGGGCTATCTCCCCACGATTCGCAATGAGTATTTTTTTAAACATAGTAATTCTTTTTTGGCGCGCTCTTCACTTGTTAAAGTGGAGCGTTTATTATGCTTTTTCTACTAAGAAAAGGGGTTGGTCAAATTCAACGGGTGTGGCATTGTCCACTAAAATTTTCACGATTTTACCTGATACTTCAGCATCGATCTCGTTGAATAATTTCATTGCCTCAATCATACAAACTGTTTTACCAGGTTCGATGCTTGATCCAACTTCTACATAATTACCTTTATCTGGCCCTGGAGCTAAATAAATTGTTCCGATCATCGGAGATTTTACTGTATATAAATTGTCTGCTACTGGAGCTGGAGCTGCTGCAGGAGCCGCTGGTGCAGCTGCTGCTACTGCTGGCGCTGGTGCAGCTGTAGGTGCTGGTGTATGTACAACCTGTACACTTGGAGCAGCTTCTCCATGTTTTTTAACAGAAACTTTTAATCCTTCAGTTTCAATACTTACCTCTGCTAGAGGTGATTTAGCGATATAATCCAGTAATCGCTGTATTTCTTTGGTGTCCATTCTAGATAGTATTAGGTTTACCTGCTTGCACTTATGGTACAAATGTAATAAAAATGAGATAAGCTGTTTATTTTACTCGTTCCGCGTATGCGTAAGTACGTGTATCTACTTTAATCACTTCGTCTTGTTCGATAAAAATAGGAACGGTGATGGTAGCGCCAGTCTCTACGGTAGCGGGTTTTTTAGGTGAGTTAGCCGTATCTCCACGAACGCCTGGTTCAGTGTAAGTTACTTTTAATTCAACGAAAGGAGGTAATTCACAAGAAATAGCCTCGTCATTCTCTGTATTAATTAAGATTTCTACTTCTTGGCCTTCTTTCATCAAATCTGCCATCACCACTAAATTGTCGTTAAGCAAAATTTGTTCAAAAGATTCATTGTCCATGAAGTTATAGCCATATTCATCTTTATAAATGAATTGAAACTTTCTTCTTTCCACGCGTACTGGGTAAATACTAACTCCCGAGTTAAACGTATTGTCAATCACTTTACCCGATGTTAGGGATCTCAATTTCGTACGAACGAAAGCTGGACCTTTACCTGGTTTTACGTGTAAAAATTCGACAATGGAAAATAAGTCATCGTTGTATTTGATAACCATTCCATTTTTAATGTCTGCTGTAGTTGCCATGTATGTAATGTAAAATTATTTCGGATCGTAAGCCCACTTTACATAAGCTGATGCCCAAGTAAAGCCTCCACCGAAAGCTGCTAAAATTAAATTATCTCCTTTTTTTAATTGGTTCTCATAATCCCAAAGACACAATGGAATAGTAGCAGCCGTGGTATTACCATAGCGCTGAATATTCAACATCACTTTGTCTTCTCCGATGTTCATGCGATTAGCAGTGGCATCAATAATGCGCTTGTTAGCCTGATGAGGGACCAAGTAGGCAATATCATCGCCTGTCAACTGGTTTCTCTCCATGATTTCAGCAGAAATATCTGCCATACGAGTTACGGCAAATTTGAAAACAGATTGCCCTTCTTGGCGAATATAATGAAGTTTTTGATCGATGGTTTCATGTGTAGGAGGGTATGCACTTCCGCCTCCTTTTTGCATCAAACTTTCGCATCCTTCTCCATCTGATTTTAAAATAAAATCTTGTACACCTGTTCCATCTTGGCTTGGTTCCAACATCACTGCACCAGCACCATCTCCGAAAAGGATGCAAGTAGTTCGGTCGGTATAGTCTACGATAGCAGACATTTTATCAGCTCCAACGATAATTACCTTCTTATAACGCCCCGATTCAATAAAAGCGGTCCCTGTTCCTAAAGCATTTAAAAAGCCAGAACATGCCGCAGCTAAATCAAAAGAAGCTGTTTCGCGGATACCCACCGATTTACAAATCAGGTTGGCACATGAAGGGAAGAAATAATCAGGAGTAACAGTAGCACAAATTAGTAAATCTACTTCCTCAGGTTTCGTATTGGTTTTCTTCAATAAGTCCGTAACGGCTTTGGCTCCCATATAAGAAGTTCCCAGCCCTTCGCCTTTCAGAATTCTACGTTCTTTGATTCCTGTACGAGTGGTAATCCATTCGTCGTTAGTTTCTACTAACTTTTCTAACTCTTCGTTGGTCAACACATAGTCCGGTACATATCCTGCTACTCCGGTAATGGCTGCGTTTATTTTATGAGTCATGTTTCTTTAACCTAAATCTTTTTTTATTTGTTCTCGATTATGCCCTTGATTTTCTCGCAGACTTTCGATTCCACAACGGACTTGCAAAGTCCAATCATATTTTTAATGGCTACCGGACTTGATGCACCGTGGGCGATGATCACATTGCCATTGATTCCGATGATAGGGCTACCTCCGTATTTTTCATAATTCGTATTTTCGACAAATTCATTGGTCATCCCTTGGTCTTTCATGATGTTGTAAATGGATTCACCCATTTTTAACATGATGTTTCCCGTAAAACCGTCCGTCACAATTACGTCTGCTTTTCCCTTGAAGAAATCTTTTCCTTCAATATTACCTATAAAGTTAATGCTAGTATTGGCTTTTAATAAAGCGTGGGTCGCTTGGGCTAAAATAGAACCTTTTTGTTCTTCTTCACCGATGTTAATTAGTCCCACTCGAGGATTTTTGATGCCTGTAGTAGCTTCAAAATAAACTGAACCTAGTAAGGCAAATTGTTCCAACATTTCTGGCTTGCAATCTGCGTTGGCACCAATGTCCAACATGACAGCGTATTTCCCATTCGTTTGAGGAACAAAACCTGCAATGGCAGGTCTTTGGATACCTTCGATGGTTTTTACGGAGAACAAGGAACCAACCATCATGGCACCAGTATTACCAGCCGAAGCAAATACATCGGCTTTGCCCTCCTTTAAAAGACCAAACCCAATTCCGATGGAGGAATTGGGTTTTTGGGATAAAGCTCGGGTAGGGTGCTCACCCATTTCAATCACTTGATCTGCGTGAATGATTTGAATTTGCGTTCCAGAGTATTGATGCTCATCCAAAATGGTTTGAATGATATCACGAGGCCCTACTGCTAGAATTATTTCATTATTGGAAAGACTGGGAAGTGCTAAAAGGATACCCTCTAAAACTGCTTTTGGAGCAAAATCTCCACCCATCACGTCGACCGCTATTTTCATCTAATTATGTTTAATTACTAAAGCTTGAGGCAAAAATAGTATTAAATTTAGTCAAAAAATAGCATTTTAACGGGATATTTTCGCTTTTAGCAAAAATAAGTTCTTTTCCTTGATCAAAAGAAATAAGACTAAGAAGAATAACCTTCTACGATCATCTTTCCTTTGTAGAATAAGTTTCCTTCGTGAACGTGTGCACGGTGGAATAAATGAGTTTCTCCTGTTTGGCTATCCACAGATAATTGTCTTGGAGTGCTAAAATCGTGAGAACGTCTTTTGTCACGGCGTGTGGTTGAAATCTTTCTTTTAGGATGTGCCATTGTATGTAAATTGAATTAATTTCTAATTATTGTCTGTTAATTTTTTTAATGCTGCCCAGCGCGGATCCATGCTTTCTTCCTCTGTTTTAGGAATGTCTGCATCTTTCGCAGTGGTATATAAAAATTCATTTTCAGCTGATTCATCTTCCGGTTTAACAAACCGAGGATGCAATTTTTTCATAGGTACTTGCAAAGCTATGAAATCATATAAATCCTGCGATAAATTAAGTTTTGGCTCTTTTCTGTCAATTAAAAACAGATTATCACCCAAGTCTTCAAAATGATCCCCGTATTTGTAAATTAACTTTTCCTGAATATCAATGGGGAATTCAAATTCCTCATTGGATCGATCACAAATTAAATTTAAATGGCCTTTGATCTTCATCAAAACCTGAATCATCGTAGCAGATTTATTTAACTCAATTTCTGCTTGAAACTTGCCTTTTTGTACCCATTCCTGCTCAAAAGCCTCAAAAAAATCATTTCCGCCCTCAAAGCTATATCGGTACGACTTGTCTTCTAGGGAAATGATGGGTATCTGATAGGCATCCAATACTTTCATTGTCTCTCGGGTAAAAAGGATTGCAAAATTAGTCATTTTTTTGGAAACAGCAAGACCAAGCTGGAACAATTTGATAAAATCTTACGACCTTTGAATTCATGAATCAAATACCTGCTTCTATTCGTTCGTTTATTCGTGCTTGGCTTATCTTTGAAGTCATTGTTTGGGTATATGCCTTAGCCTTTTCTCGTTTTGATCAAATGCGATGGATAAATGAATATCACTCCTCCATTGGAGATCTTGTATTTCGTTTTTTCACCAGTTTAGCTGAAGTTTTTCTACCCTTACTCTTTGCTGTTTTTTTATTCTTTAAACAGCGAAAATGGGTTTTGCCATATTTAGGATCCTATTTACTTTCCACATTGATCACTCAAGCACTCAAGCATTTTGTTTTTGCTGGAAGCTTGCGACCGTTTGCCTATTTTAGAAATGAAAGTTATGATTGGTACACAGTTCCTGGGGTATTCATCAATGAATTCAATAGCATGCCCTCCGGACATACTGCAGCAGCTTGGTTTATGTTTTTCTGGATGGCAACGGCCAGTAAAAAGGCCCCATGGGGTGTTTTATTTGCCTTTTTGGCCGCTGGCGTAGCACTTTCTCGGGTTTACCTTTTTCAGCATTTCCCCATCGATACGGCTGTCGGGGCTATCATAGGTGTTTGTAGCTCAGCCTTGGTATATTATTTGACTATCTTTAAAAAATCGACTAATGAGTCTCTTCCTTCTGCGTAAACCTTATCTTTTTTGGTTCATCCTAGGTGCTGTCATTTATATTCCATTTTTGGGATCAAGTCATTTATTTGATTGGGATGAAATTAATTTTGCTGAGTCCGCTAGAGAAATGATTAAATCGGGCGACTACCTCAGTGTGCAAATCAATTTTATGCCTTTTTGGGAGAAGCCTCCTTTATTTATTTGGCTCCAAGCCTTAAGTTTTCAGTTTTTTGGCACTTTCACTGATTCTGCATGGACCAGCATGGAATTTGCCGCGCGCTTTCCTAATGCACTTATTGGAATTGCGACTCTTTTGACCTTATATCGAATTGGAGCCAAGCATTTTTCTCCCAAAATGGGGCATTTGTGGGCTTTTTCTTACCTAGCTGCTATTACACCCCATGTGTATGCTAGCTCTGGCATCATTGACCCTCTATTCAATCTCTTGATATTTTTGGGAGTCTACTACCTCATTCAGTCCTACTGGAAAAATTTTGCAGGAAAAGAATTATTGATTTCAGCCATTTTTATTGGTTTGGCTTTATTGACAAAAGGTCCCGTAGCTTTATTGATTTGGGGATTAACTGCTGTCGTGTATTTTTTATTGCATCGACATGAATGGAGCCGACTCATGTCTTGGTTGAAAGCTTTGACTTGGGTTAGCATCATCGCGATCCTTTTCTTTGTTTCTTGGTATGGAATCATCGCTTTGAAATTTGGCTCGGGAATTATTTCGGATTTTTTTGCCTATCAAATACGTTTATTAACCACCGGAGATGCAGGTCATGGCCAACCCTTCTATTACCATGCCTTGGTATTATTATTCGGTTGTTTCCCTATTTCTATTTGGGCAATTAGTCCACTAATTTCAAGAAAATCTGAGGTGAATTTAGCTACGAAGGAAGAGCGTGATTTAAGTGTTTGGTTCCGCATTCTATTTTGGGTAGTTCTGATTTTATTTAGTCTGGTCAAAACCAAAATCGTCCATTATTCATCCATGTGCTGGATCCCATTGAGTTTTTTTTCTGCTCGGGTTTTGTATGACTGGGTGTTGGGCTTCAGTACTTGGAAAAAATGGTACAGTGTAGGGCTTTTGGTGATCGGTCTACTTTTTTCTTTTATCTTATCTCTCGTTCCTTACATTGGGTCGCATTCCTTTGACTTTATTCCCATGATTCAGGACAAATTTGTTCAAGGGAATTTGCAGGCGCCAGTATACTGGTCGGGCTTTGAAATATTGATTGGTATTGCATTTGCTTTAGCTATCCTCTATTCTGTAGCTAGAAAAGGGGCTGTAAACGCCATGCGCATCCATTACTTAATGATTTCTAGCATTGTAATTATTATGCTGTATATGAGAATTGTAGTGCCAAAGATCGAGGGCTATACACAGGCAACGGTAATCGACTTTTACGAATCCAAAGTGGGGCAGAAGGTTTACATAGAAACCGTTGGTTTTAAATCATTTGCTCATCTCTTGTATTTTCAAAAACAAAGTGCTTCCCCAGATGGAGAAGCACTCTTGCAAATGAAACGTGTGGATAGACCCTGTTATTTCATCATGAAAAACGACGTAAATGATGCTATGAAATACCATCCTAACATCAGTTTTATGAAAGAAGAGAATGGATTTCTATTCTTTAAACACAAATAATTAGGCTAATTCTTTTTCAGTAAAGAAAAATGCTCCTTCTATGGCTGCATTTTCATCTGAATCTGAACCATGAATGGCATTGGATTCCAATGATCTAGCGAATTGTTTACGAATGGTACCTTCCGCAGCTTGAGCCGGATTGGTGGCACCAATTAGAGTGCGGAAATCTTCCACGGCATTTTCCTTTTCTAAGACCATAGGAATGATGGCTCCAGAACACATGTAATCACACAAACTTTGGAAGAATGGTCGCTCTGCATGAACGGCATAAAACTTACCAGCTTCCTCACTACTTAATTGTACTTTTTTAAGAGCAATGATTTTAAAACCCGCGGCCTCAATTTGCTGAATGATGGGCCCAGTGAATCCATCTGCAACAGCATCTGGCTTAATCATAGTAAAGGTGCGATTTGTAGGCATAGTAAAATTTTTATTCAAATTTATCTTTAACTTTGCGAACGCCCAAATTTATTATGGCGCATTATCAAATTTATGTCTTCCATTTCGGCGCTTCAAGCACAATTAAACTCTGGTACAAAGGCAGTCATCACGACACACTTTAACCCTGATTCAGATGCCATCGGCTCATCATTAGCCTGGCAAAATTATTTACTGCAACTTGGTTTAGAAGTAAGTGTCGTAGTTCCCTCGGCTGTTTCGGCCAACTTAAAATGGATGCCAGGTGCAGAGCATATTCTAAATTTTGAAGATACCTTACACAAGGTTCAAATTGAAGCCTTATTAAAAGAGGCTGAATTTATTTTTTGTTTGGACTTTTCAGGTTTACAACGTTTGCATGGTTTAAGTCATTCCATTAAGTCGGCTCGTGGTACCAAAGTGGTGATAGATCATCATTTAAATCCAGAAGATTTTGCCACTTATTATTATCACCGAACCACTGCTGCATCTACCTGTGAATTGATTTTTGATTTGATTCAAGAATGGGGAGATGATGCTCGCATCAATGAAGCTATGGGTTCATGCCTTTATTCTGGGATTATGACTGATACAGGTTCATTTAGACATCCAAACACCACAGCGCACGTGCATGAGGTAGTAGCTCAACTCATTCAAAAAGGAGTTAATACCAATGCTATTCACCGAAATATATTTGACTCGGCCAGCTTAGATCGTTTACGCTTTTTAGGACACATTTTAGCGAACCGCTTGGATTATTTGCCTGAATATCATTTGTCATTGATGTGGATCACGGAAGAAGATCAAAAACAATTTAATTCACAAGCAGGAGATACCGAAGGAATCGTAAATTATGGATTGCAGATTGCAGGAGCTATTTGGGCTATCTTATTGATACAGCGCCCGGATGGTATTAAATTATCTTTCCGTTCCATTGAACCATTTGCGGTGAATGAATTTGCTTCCAAGTATTTTGAAGGTGGTGGTCATAAAAATGCCTCAGGTGGTCGATTTTCTTCCAGCTCCATCGAAGGAGCGAAGGAAAAATTGCAAGAAGTGTTACCTTTGTATCTTTCTGAAATAAATCGAGTTAAAAATTTATAAACGAATCAATCTAAAACAATCCATAACAGACTTCGGTCTCAACAAAACAATCATGCGTAAACAACTCATTGGTCTTTTATCAGCAGTCGTATTTTTGTCTGCATGTAATCAAAACAAAGTCGAAGTTATTGACGGCGTTAAAATTCAATTTCACAGTCATGACGACAAAGCCAAAAAGCTGAAAGATGGAGACATCATTACTTTTGGATTAGTGATTAAAAATTCAACTGATTCTGTTTTACAGGATACATACAAAGAAGGAAAACCAGGTAAAGGAATGATCCAAGCGCCTAATAACGCCCCAGGTTCTTTTAAAGGTACTTTTGAAAATGGTTTACGTTTATTGGCTTTAGGAGATAGTGCTACAATTTTGGTGCCTATAGATAGCTTAACCAAAAACATTCAAGCACCACTTCCTCCATTCTTGAAGCCAGGTTCTGATTTGAAATACACCGTGAAAGTACTGAAAGTACAATCTCGTGCTGAATTTGAAAAAGAAATGGAAAAAGAAGCTGCTGTAAACAAGCAAGCGGCGGCTGGAAAATTAGCTCAAGAGCCTAAGGTTATAGCTGATTATGTAGCTAAATCGGGTAAAACTTTCCAGAAATCAGCTTCAGGTTTATATTATTCTATCCTTAGCCCAGGTGCTGGTGCATCGGCTAAAATGGGAGAGACTTGGACAGTAAATTACCGCGGTTCTTTCTTAGATGGCAAAGAATTTGATAAAGGTAGTGCAGCTGAAATGCCATTAGGTCAAATGATTCCTGGTTTTAACGAAGCGTTGACATTATTGAAAAAAGGAGGAAAAGGCGTGTTTGTGATACCTTCAGCTTTAGGATATGGAGATCAAGAGCGTGGTCCTATCCCAGCTAACTCCGTTTTGGTATTTGAAGTAGAATTATTGAACAAAAAATAAATGATAGGGGGATTTCGGTCCCCTTATTTCTTTTTTCATACGAATTCGGATGCTTATTCGTTTAGGATGGAATAAAATCGAGTGAATTAGTGAATGTATATGATGATGGTCAATCGAATGTTTGTTAGAATTAGTGCTTTTTTGGCTTTGACTTTGGGTTTGGGGGCTTGCTTAAGCAATGTGGAATTGGTGGATGAAATTAGAGCGAAAGAAAATCAAGCTCAGATTGCTTCTTATTTTTCTAAGCAAGGCCAAAGCCCAATTGCCATGGAAAATGGGGCTTATTATGTAGTCACTAAAAGTAATCCTACTGGAGAGTTGGCTACTAAAGGTGATACGCTTTCAGTGCATTATGAATTTGCGAATTTGGTAACAGGCCAAGTTTTGGATAGTACAGATCGTAAGTTAAATACGCCTTATGTTTACCGCTATGGATTTACGAATCCGGTATTTAGTCGGTTAATGGCTTTTGTTCGTGAAGGAGAACAAGCTGTGATGGCTTTGCCAGGAACGGCTCAAGATTTCCCTGGACTTCCAGCTTATACACCCATGACAGTATCCATTAAATCGTATAAGGTTCGTTCACAGACCGACAATATCAACGAGTTTATTGCTGCTAGAAAATACAATGTGACCGAGACTACAACAGAAGGTTTACGTTTTATTCAGCTAGTGAAAGGAACTGGAGAATTACCTGCTACAGGTAAAGTAGTTAAAATTAAATACACCGGTAGATTTCTAAATGGCTATGCTTTTGATGGAAATATGTTGAAAACAGACAGTCTATCTGTGACCATCGGTGGTACTCAAACGGTTCAAGGTTTTCAAAAAGGTATTGAAAAAATGCGTTTGGGAGAAAAGGCTATTTTAGTATTCCCTTCCACTTTAGGATATGGTCAAGCAGGTTCAGGAACCATACCTGGTTACACCCCTTTGATGTTCGAAGTATATTTAGCCAAAATTAATGACTAATAATCATGAATAGAAGTACATATTACCTAAGTTTAGTTTTCATCCTAGCGCTTTTCGGGTTTTCAAGTTGCAATTTTAATGCCATTGACCAACAAGTTGAAAATAACGATAGCGACATTCAGAAATACATTGCAAGCAATAAGTTAAATGCCCAGAAGTCTCCTGAAGGCATGTATTATTCCATTTTATCTGCTGGTACTTCAGGTAAACAGGCTAATTATACCGACTTAGTAAAATTTCATTATGTAATGACCTTGCTAAATGGTTCTAAAGTAGATTCTACTTCACGTATCTTAAATCAACCTAGGGCTTATGTAGCAGGAAGTTTTGAAAGCATCTTCACTCTACCCTTGCGTTATATGAAAGAAGGCGACAAGGGAGTATTTATTTTGCCAGCTAATTTAGCCTTTGGTGGTAGTTCATATGGTAATGGATTAATTCCAGCATTCTCAGTCATTAAAATTGATATCGAGTTAATTTCCATTCAATCAGAAAATCAGGTGATTGAAGAAATGAAGAAAACCTACAATGTCAATAATCCGGAGGTTACACCTACAGGTTTGATTTTCCAAAAGACGATTTCCAATCCTACAGGTAAAGCACTGACACCTACGCAAACTTATTTGATTAATTACACAGGTCGTTTAGGTTTTAGTTATTTGAAATTAGATGCGGCTGGTAAAGTGATTTATGATCCAATTTTTGATTCTCGTACAGGGGCTTCCATGTTAGTAGGTGCTGGGCAGCTTATTTCTGGTTTTGACGAGGGAATTATGAAGTTGAAGATGGGAGAAAAAGCCATCATTATCCTGCCATCTAAATTAGGATATGGAGCTAATAATCAGGGTTCCATTCCAGCAAATTCACCTTTGTGTTTTGAAATAGAGGTTCCCATTCAATAAGTTCATGCTACCTATCTTGTATCTAGCGACCCAAAATCTCCATAAAGTAGAAGAGATTGCGGCCTTATTGGCAGGTCAGTTTGAAGTTAGAACGGTACAAGACTTAGGACTCCAAGAAGAAATTCCAGAAACTGGAAGTACTTTGGAAGAGAATTCTTTACAGAAGGCTCAATTCATTGCAGATCGCTATCAGGTTACCTGTCTATCAGATGATTCAGGCTTAGAAGTAGAAGCCCTAGGAGGTGCTCCTGGTGTGTATTCTGCAAGATATGCGGGAGAACCCAAAAACGATCAAAAAAATCTAGATTTACTATTGCACAATTTGAGATCGGAAAATCATCGAAATGCTCGATTTGTAACGATTTTAACCTACCATACTGAAGGAAAGTACATTCAGTTTGAGGGTGAAATAAAGGGTAATATCACAATGGAAGCAAGAGGTAGCTCTGGTTTTGGATATGATCCAGTTTTTCAGCCTCAAGATTCCACAAGGACATTTGCTGAAATGACCTTACATGAAAAAAATCAAATGGCTCATCGAGCTCGTGCTTTACAAAAATTCAAAACATTTGTCGACGAAAGTCGAAAATCTCACGACAAATAGTAGTATTGTTCCAATCAATCTGTATTTTTGTTTTTAGTATCATATAAGCTTTAACCTTGTTCAACGGTAGATTAATGAATTGGAGCAGTCGTGTTTTTTTGGCTCTGCTGATTCTTTTGGTGGGTGTACATTGGGCTCAGGCGCAATTTGTGATCAAGGGAAGAGTGACAGATGCTTCTAATGGTGATCCGGTGCCCTTTGCCTCTGTTGGCTTAGTGGGTGTGAATCTAGGAACAACCACCAATTTTCAGGGAGAGTACACTTTTCATTCTAAAGTTTTAACGGATTCCCTTTTTGTATCCTTTGTAGGATATAAAAAACGAGTCAAATTCATTGACAAAAAGAAAGCATTCCAAGAAGTTGATTTTCAAATGGACCCTGCACAAAGGGCTTTACAAGAGGTTGTTGTGTATTCAGGTGAGAATCCAGCCTTCAAAATATTACGACAAGTAGTCAAACAACGCGATGTAAATGATCGCAATAAATTGACGGCTTATGAGTACGATTCGTATACCAAAATGGAACTTGATGTGGATAACATTTCAGAGAAATTGAGGAATTCGAAAATCATGAAGGAGATTGAATCTTCCATAAAGAAGTTTGAGAAAGAAGCTGGTGAGGATGGAAAGCCCGTAATTCCCACCTATATCTCTGAATCCATAGGTAAATTTTATTATCGAGAGTCGCCCAAACGAAAGAAAGAGAAGATTCTAAAGACCAACATAAAAGGTGTTGGGGTTCAGGATGGAGGCTTTATTTCGCAATTGGTTGGAGGGAACTTGATAGCTAATTATAATTTCTATCAAAATTATGTACCTTTTTTTGGTAAGGATTTTGCTAGTCCAATCGGAGACAATTGGAAAGGAAATTATAAGTATTTTCTTGGGGATACGGTTAATTTGGATGGTCATGTTTGCTACCAATTGGATTTTGACCCCAAAAATCCTCAGGACTTAGTATTTACTGGTCAAATGTGGATAGATACCACTAGTTTTGCTTTGGTTCAGATTGATGCGGCGATTGATAAGCAAGCTAATTTGAATTTCATCGACAAGATTAAAATATCTCAGGAATTAGAGCAGGTTGCCGAAGGTGCTTGGTTACCTTCTAGAACTCGATTTTTGATTGATATTGAAGAATTGACTAAAGGCTCAGCCGGGATGTTATTGAAGATGTATATATCCAATAAGGGCTTTGTGGTCAATCAACCTAAACCTTTGGAATTTTATGATTTAACATCTGAAGTGGCTGAAGATGCTAAAGAACCTGATCCTGAGTTTTGGAAGCATGCTCGCTATGAGCCATTGAGCCGACAGGATTTAACGGCATTTGCCTTGATTGATTCAGTGAAGAATTTACCTATCGTGCGAACCTATGTGGAAATTGCGGAGATAGCACTGAGTGGATATAAGAAATTTAATGACATTGAGGTAGGGCCTTATCTGAGTAGTGTTGCAGTCAATCGATTAGAAGGAGCGCGATTTAGATTGGGTTTTAGAACCAATTCTAATTTTGATAAGCATTGGATATTGCGAGGTAATGTAGGATTTGGTACCAAAGATTTGGTGCCTAAATATTCAATTGAAGTCAATTATTTATTCTCAAAAGCCAAATGGACTATTGCTGGTTTGCGACATTCCTATGACATTGAGCGGGTTGGTTTAACACCTGAATTGATTGGAGATAATCGATTGTTTTATGCCTTCACACGTTGGGGGGCCTTTTCTGGAGCCTTTTTCAGAAGGGAAAGCGAAGCCTTTTTCAGTACGGAAGTAACCAAAGGTTTGAGTTTTACGGCTCAAATGAATACACGTTCTTTTGATCCCTTATTTAGATTTCAATATCGCTTAAATCCTGAGTTGGGAAACGCTTCTCCTGTGCAGGATTATTACCAAGAATCATTTGTAACCTTAGAAGCTAGATTTGCCAAAGGGGAAACCTTTATAATGAATGGTAATGAACGCATTACCCTAGCAACAAAACGAATTCCTGTTGTGACATTCCGTTATCAAAGAGGATTCAAAGGCTTTTTGGGAGGAGATTTTGATTATGAGCGTTTTACCTTGAAAGCCTATCAAACATTCAGATTAGGAACTTTTGGTAGGTCTGATTATACCCTTTCTTTAGGGTATACACCCTCCAATTTACCTGCACCCTTGTTATTCCCTCATTTAGGAAATGAGACCTTATTCTTTGTGAGAAGTGCTTTCTCTACTATGAATTATTTTGAGTTTGTAAGTGATCAATTCGTTTCATTACAATACAATCATAATTTTGAAGGATTATTGTTCAACCGGATTCCATTAATTAAGAAATTGAAATGGAGATTTATTGCTAGTGGTAACTTACTTTGGGGAAGTCAAAGAAAGGAAAACAAGGATATCATGAAGGATGTAAATAATCCGTTGAAATCGAAGTTTTTAGATATGTATTCTTTTGATTCTTTGAACCCCAACGTACCTTATGCGGAAGTGGGTTATGGAATAGATAATATTTTTAAATTATTTAGGATTCAAGCATTCCATCGACTGTCATATATGGACCATGGTTCACCCAAGGCTTTTCGCTTGATGGCTTCTGTTAATTTCTCATTTTAACCTTTTTTGGTATATTATTAAGATGAAAATTTAAACATTTCAAGAATGTTTTTAATCTTCTTGATTTTGGCTTTTAGCCCCCCTATATTTGGGTTCAGCGCCTTTTCTAAATTATGGTGACCTTTAATATTATTATGATTTTAATTCTCATTGGGCTTTGTTTATTGAGCTATATTTTGGGCTCAATTCCAACGGCTATTTGGTATGGTGAAGCCTATCATGGGGTGGACATCCGTACCTTAGGAAGTGGGAATGCTGGGGCGACTAATACCTTCCGAGTTTTAGGAAAAAAGGCGGGAAGCATCGTACTATTTGTGGATGCATTTAAGGGTTTTTTGGCAACATCTCTTTCTACTTTCTTGTTTTACCTTCATTTGATCGATTGGCAAACATGTGTTTCACTGAAAATTGTATTTGGATTTTTGGCTGTTTTAGGGCATTTATTGCCGGTTTTCTGTGATTTTAAAGGAGGTAAAGGGGTTGCTACTTTGATGGGTATGGTGTTGGCCTTGCATCCTGAAGCTGCATTGGTGAGTATTGCCGTATTTCTATTTGTATTTTATGTTTCGAATTACGTTTCCTTAGGATCCATGGTTGCATCCTTGGTTTTCCCTTTCTTAATGGTCTTTAAAGTGTTTGGGGAGGAATTCCCAATTTTGATTTATTTCGGTTTTATTGTCGCCTCTTTGGTGATTTTTATGCACCGTAAGAATATTGCACGCATCCTTCAGGGTACTGAAAATCGGATGTATCTAATCCCTCGAAAGAAACAATCCTAAGTCGTTTTTTTTTATCTTTGTGCGTGGATGATTTAATCCCATTCGCCTCTCGATATGAAAAAAACACAAGCTTATATTCAAGCTAATCAACAACGATTTTTAGAAGAATTACTCGATTTATTACGTATTCCGTCTATCTCTGCGGATCCGGCTTATGCTGGTGATGTAAGGAGAGCAGCGGAATATATTGCTAATAATTTGCGACAGTCTGGTGCTGAGCAGGTTCGCTTGGAAGAAACAGCTGGTTTTCCTGTGGTTTATGGAGAAAAGATTGTGGATCCCAATGCCCCTACTGTTTTAGTTTATGGTCACTATGATGTGCAACCAGCAGACCCTTTAGAATTATGGGAAAGTCCTCCTTTTGAGCCAGTTATCAAAGATGAAATTATATATGCTCGAGGTTCATGCGACGATAAAGGTCAGGTTTTCATGCATGTGAAAGCTTTTGAGGCTATGTTGGCTACCGATAACTTACCTTGTAATATCAAGTTTATGATAGAAGGAGAGGAAGAAATTGGTTCCAATAATTTGGCCATTTTTGTCGCTAATAACAAAGAATTACTTCAAGCAGATGTGATTTTGATTTCAGATACGGCCATTATTGCCAATGATATCCCGTCTATTGATGTGGGATTAAGAGGATTAAGTTATTTGGAAGTTACGGTACAAGGACCCAACCGCGATTTACATTCAGGAGTTTATGGTGGAGCGGTAGCTAATCCCATCAATATTTTGTGTGAGATGATAGCATCCATGCACGATGAATTTAATCAAATTACGATTCCCGGATTTTATGATGCAGTTCAAGAGTTAAGTGCTTCAGACAGGGCCGCTATGGCCCAGACACCATTTG
Organism: Aquirufa aurantiipilula; assembly: GCF_019923745.1. GTDB lineage: Bacteria > Bacteroidota > Bacteroidia > Cytophagales > Spirosomataceae > Aquirufa > Aquirufa aurantiipilula. The sequence continues at coordinate 3,238 of NZ_JAANOG010000003.1, read as the reverse complement.
ATTTGGATGCCTATCAAAAAGATTTGGGAATAGCTTCGGTTCATGGAGAAAAAGGATATTCTACATTAGAGCGAGCATCCATTCGTCCAACTTTGGATGTGAATGGAATATGGGGAGGATATATTGGAGAAGGAGCAAAAACAGTATTACCATCTCTGGCTCATGCCAAGATTTCCATGCGTTTGGTTCCGAATCAAAGTTCAGAAAAAATTACTCAATTGTTTACAGATCATTTTAAATCCATTGCTCCTAAAGGGGTGAAGGTCACCGTGACTCCTCATCATGGGGGAGAAGCCTATGTGATGCCAACGGATACTATTGCTTATCAAGCAGCGTCCAAGGCTCTAACGGATACATTTGGGAAAGAACCTGTACCTACACGAGGTGGAGGAAGTATTCCAGTTCCTACTGTGTTTGAAAAAGAGTTGGGAATTAAGTCGGTTTTGATGGGATTTGGTTTGGATTCAGATGCTATACATTCACCGAATGAGCACTTTGGATTGTTTAATTTTTATAAGGGAATTGAAACTATCCCACACTTTTTTAAGCACTTTTACGCACTTTCTTCAAAATAATGACTGAGAATTTAAGTAAGCTAGCAACTGAATCTGATTCCAAGTATTTGGATTTGGATAAACAGTCCGTAGATACCATTCTACGACAAATCAATGCCGAAGATAAGACAGTTCCTTATTCGGTAGAAAAGGTGATTCCACAAATAGAAAAAGTAGTAGAACAGGTTGTTGCCCGCATGGAAAAAGGGGGAAGGTTGTTTTACATTGGTGCTGGAACGAGTGGTCGATTGGGTGTTGTAGATGCTTCTGAGTGCCCACCCACCTATGGGGTTCCTCATGATTGGGTCATTGGATTGATTGCTGGAGGAGATGGTGCTATTCGTAAGGCGGTGGAAAATGCCGAAGACGATGAACAGCAAGCCTGGTTGGATATGAAGGCCTATGATATCGATGAAAACGATGCAGTGATTGGAATTGCGGCTTCTGGTAGGACACCCTACGTTATTGGAGGATTGAGAGATGCTAATGCCCATGGAGTATTAACTGCTTGTATCGTATGCAATGAAGGTAGTTTAATTGCCAAGGAGGCCCAATTTCCTATTGAAGTAGTAGTAGGTCCAGAATATGTAACGGGAAGTACTCGAATGAAATCAGGAACTGCTCAGAAATTGGTGTTGAATATGATATCTACGGCAGTGATGATTCGTTTGGGACGTGTTAGAGGAAATAAAATGGTGGACATGGCGTTAAGTAACCACAAATTAGTGTTGAGAGCTATTCGAATGGTGAAAGAAGCTACGGGAGTTTCTGAAGATAAAGCTTCTGAATTATTGGATCAGCATGGAAGTGTAAGAGCAGCGGTGGATGCCTTTCATGCTTCTATTTAATAAAAAGGGAGAAATATGCGTAGGAGCATATAGAAAATAACGTTTTAATCCCTTATTTTGCGAACAATTAAACATTCAATCAAAATGAAAAAAATATCAAAATTTATTTTGGCTGTAACTTTAGGAACATTTGCATTTGGTTTCCAAGCTAATGCAGAAGATTTTCCTGCTGATATCAAGCCATTAATGCAAAAATATACTTGCTTTGCTTGCCATAAGGTAGATGCACGTTTAGTTGGTCCGGCTTACACGGATGTGGCTAAGAAAAAGTATAGCAATGCAAAAATTGTAGAATTAATCGCGAATCCAAAGCCGGAAAACTGGCCAGGTTATCCACCAATGATGGCATTGAAAAATGTGCCTAAGGCGGATGCCATGAAGATTGCTTCTTGGATCAACTCGTTGAAATAAATCAAAAAAAAATCCCGATTTAATCGGGATTTTTTTTATTATACTCTAGCGACTTATTTAGTCGCTTTTGTTTTTTTAGGAGCTTTGACTGCTTTTTCTTCTGTTGCTTCTTTGGCAGCTTTAGGGGCTTTTGCTGCTTTTTCAGCTTTTGGCTCAACAGCAGCAGGAGCAGCTTGGAACATATCAGGAGTATTATTAACCAAAATCAAATACCAAGAAAGGATTTTTTTGATATCGGAAGCATATACACGGTCTGAATCGTAATTCGGGACAATACTAGCCAATAAGCCAAATAATTCGGCATCACTCGCTTTTTTAGGTTCAATGTTCAAAGAACCTTGGCATACGGAATGAATTAATTGAAATAAGTCACCCAGAGGCAATGTACTGTCTTGATGATCGTCAAGGTACAATGAAATGTCCTTTAAAACCGAGATACGAGTTTGACCGCTAACAACGGACTTTTGCTTTAGAGCATCTAATGTTTCTACAATAACCCCAGTACGTGTGGGTTTCAATACTCTAAATAATCCGCTTTTGCCTGAGATGTGGGCAATTTCATTTAATAATTCCATGATTGATGTTTAATTCGGTCGCAAAAATATTAAGATTTCCTTGATTTATAGGGAGATGAGTCAATTAATTCCTGAATACTGGCTAAGATTTCTTCTCTACCTTGGTGTTTTTCTGCAGACGTGATAAACATTTTTGGTAAGGCTTCCCAAGATTGTAATAAAAACTCCTGGTAATGCTTGAAATTATCATCGACCTGTTTTTGAGATAATTTATCGGCCTTAGTAAATACAATATAAAAAGGGATTTGCTCTTCGGCCATTCGTTCCATGAAGGCAATATCTACAGGTTGAGGCTTTAATCGTAAGTCAACTAATAAAAATAAACAAGTCAGGCTTTTGCGATTGATCAAGTAATCCAAAATCATTTTTTCGAATTCCTTTCTCTTTTCTTTACTTACTTGGGCGTAACCATAGCCAGGTAAATCCACAAGATACCAGTTGTCGTTAATCAAAAAATGATTGATTAACTGCGTTTTACCTGGGGTTTGAGAAGTTTTAGCTAGTTTTTTATGAAAAGTAATGGAGTTGATTAAAGATGATTTCCCCACATTAGAACGCCCAATAAAGGCAAATTCTGGGTATTTGTCTGGGGGACATTTTAAGTAATCTGTATTACTGGTGATGAATTGAGCACTAATTACCTGCATAAGGAACATTTTAAAGAGACACAAAGATACGAGGTTATTAGTTATAAGGTAGTAGTGTTTAGTTATTAGTGGAGTATGTCTTGTCCTGATATAGGTTGACAGTTGGGTTTATTAATAACTCATTGTAAATATAGTTTAAGCTGCATATAAATCAACTGGCATTTTCATTTTTAAAGCTAAATGCGGTCTTACTTCATTGTAGG
>NZ_JAANOG010000040.1 GCF_019923745.1 Aquirufa aurantiipilula | reverse complement strand
CTTCATGCCCGAAGGCAATCGCTATCTATTTTTGCTCTTACTCTTTACTTTATTCTCACAATATGTCAAAGAACCTTGTGTAAAATCTCTTAATAAATTAAGATACTCTACATCGTTTCCCAAATTTCTACTTCCGTTGAAGTAGGAGGGAGGGGTATAATTTTAAATGGTAAATGATACATTATAAATGATGTGCTACATCGACTTATCCATCATCGTTTGCATTTAAACCTTACTCTAAATTTTCATTAAACTCGTTTGTCTAATGCTTTACTCTGGTGGAGAATAACGGATTCGAACCGTTGACCCCCTGCGTGCAAGGCAGGTGCTCTAGCCAGCTGAGCTAATCCCCCAAGTTTAATCGGGATTATTATCCCTCTTATTGGCTTTCATCTCCAGCTTGCCCCAACATGCTATTTGTTGGTGGGCCTGCGTGGACTCGAACCACGGACCTCTACATTATCAGTGTAGCGCTCTAACCACCTGAGCTACAAGCCCGCTTGTTTCTTCTCTTTTTCTCTAATATCATTGAAAACCTATCTT
>NZ_JAANOG010000039.1 GCF_019923745.1 Aquirufa aurantiipilula | reverse complement strand
CCCTACGCGACCACAACCTTAAAATAATAGACCCTTCTAATTCACTTTAGGAGGGTTTTTTATTGGCTTTTAAAACGAAGTGACCAAAACAGCTACCAAAATTAAGCTGAATTCATTATTTACTAGGTGAACCATATGTTCATTGTAAATCTAAAGCAAAAGATTTAATCTGCAATAAGTAGATATAATAATTCCTTCTGCCTCTTATATTCAAATAGTATTATTGGATTGGTATTCATCAAACAACCTTCAGATTTCGGATTTTCAAACAAGATAGGTCTACCCCCCCCTTTGAATAAATCGAATTTCTTTTATGAATCTGAAGGGCTAATTGATAATATATAACCATGTAAACACACCTTTACGCTGGGGAAGTTATTCTTCCCGATAAAGGCAAGAATTGATTTGTGGGAGCATATTTGTCCCAGAGTAAGGAAATCTTAGACATATGATAAAGGATACCTTAGAAGCAAAGAATTACCGAAAGAGAAAAGTGTCAAAAGTGGTAAAATGACAGTCAGAAAATAACATTTTTCTGGGGAGAGGTACGGGTTTGGTAAAATA
>NZ_JAANOG010000038.1 GCF_019923745.1 Aquirufa aurantiipilula | reverse complement strand
CAGCTACTTCGACTACCAATGCAAGTGGTGTGGCAACAGTCGTATTCACCACACATACCGTGGCTGGAACTTCAACTACGGTTACAGGTACTACTTCGGCTATCACAGGTACTTCGTCTACCATTACTACAGTAGCTGGTACGGCTACTAAGTACTTAGTTACTTCTTCATCTTCATCTCCTGTGGCTGGGGCTACAGTAACCATCACCGCTCAATTGGCGGATGCTAACAATAACCCAGTAAGTACTTCAGGACAAACCGTTACTTGGACTAAGTCTGATGCTAATGGTAGTTTTGCTACAGCTACTTCGACTACCAATGCAAGTGGTGTGGCAACAGTCGTATTCACCACACATACCGTGGCTGGAACTTCAACTACAGTTACAGGTACTACTTCGGCTATCACAGGTACTTCGTCTACCATCACGACAGTAGCAGGTACAGCTACTAAGTATTTAGTTACCTCTTCATCTTCATCTCCTGTGGCTGGGGCTACAGTAACCATCACCGCTCAATTGGCGGATGCTAACAACAACCCAGTAAGTACTTCTGGACAAACCGTTACTTGGACTAAGTCTGATGCTA
>NZ_JAANOG010000037.1 GCF_019923745.1 Aquirufa aurantiipilula | reverse complement strand
CTTTCGTGCGTGAAAGCCGTTGTTGAGCTTCATCAGCCTATTTTATATGTTCGTGGAAAGTATAATGTCCCTAAAACATTATTGACCCGCTGGCTTACTGTCTATCGTCAAGTTGGTTTGATTGGTTTACAGTCTAAAAAAAATCATGTTTTTAGTGCGTCATTTAAGTTAAAGGTTTTGCAAGCTATTGATAAGTATGGTTTATCTTTAGCTCAAGCCTGTATAGATTTTTCTATTGGGAGTGAAGCCAGTATTATTAATTGGCAACGTCAATGGAAAAAATTCGGTTTAGAAGGCTTAGTTAATAAACCTAAAGGTCGGCAAGTCATGGATAAACTCAGTTCCCCTAGAAAACTTAAATTCAAGCATCCTTTAACACGTGAACAGGAGTTATTATTGGAATTAGAAAGTCTACGTGCAAAAAATGCTTACTTAAAAAAGTTACAAGCCTTAATTCAAGCCGAAGAAGCCAACAAGCGCAAGCCATTCAAGAATTAAGGCAAGATCATCCTTTGGAGCTATTGCTCCAACATGGTCAAATGGCAAAGAGTAGCTTTCATTATTACCAGCATCGCCTTAGCTTGG
>NZ_JAANOG010000036.1 GCF_019923745.1 Aquirufa aurantiipilula | reverse complement strand
GCCGTAAAGGTCAAGCTTGTAGCTGTTCCAAAGTTCGTGCCTGCTATCGTTGGTGTAGTTGCTGGACTTGGAGATGCGGCTGCTCCTGAGAATGTAATGTTTTTTGCTCCTGTGTAACTTGTTACTGTGTTACCATCCGCATCTTTGGCCGTCACAGTAACTGTTTGTGCTCCACCTGCTGTTTGTGTTCCTGTTCCTGTAACCACTAATTTTGTCGCTGCTCCAGGATTAATGGTCACACTTCCACTAGTAGCCGCTGTACCAGAAGCTGGTGTAAAGGTAAAGATTCCTGTTCCAGATGTTCCTGTGAATTTCAAGCCTAAGCTAGTCAAGTTCGCTACCCCACTGCTGAAGTTTACTAATTGGTTGATTACATTGTTTACCCCACTTCCCAATCCACTTACAGTTCCTGTTAAGCTGGTTGTTACTGTAATGTTATTGCCTGAAGCATCAAAACCTGTTACTGTATTACCATAAGCATCTTGTGCCGTTAAGGTATTCGTTCCTGTAAAGGCGGTACCATTGACCTGTGGACTTGTTAAGCTCACTGCCAACTTCGTCATTGTTGATGGACTCACCGTTACATTCAA
>NZ_JAANOG010000035.1 GCF_019923745.1 Aquirufa aurantiipilula | reverse complement strand
AAGAACAAGACCGAAATCTTATTTATAAGACTATGTTTGATATTCTTCAAAAAGAACACGGTATTCAGTTGCCAAAAAAGTCTTTACCCAAGCAATCCAACGGCTCAAAGCCAAAGGAGAAGTAAGTTTATCTAAAGCTTGCAGATTGTTTGGAATTAGCCGTCAAGGAATTTATCAGCGTGAACAGCGGGTGAATAAAAGAGTGCGAGAATTACAGCAAGTAAAGGCTTCCGTAATTACAGAACGGATGTGTTTACCAAGACTTGGGACACGTAAGTTGTATTATCTACTCAAAGATAAGTTTGTTTGCAATGGTATAAAAATAGGAAGAGATGGGTTATTCGCTTTTTTGCAGTCAGAACATTTACTCATAAAACCTAAGCGTGCCTATCACAAAACAACTAATTCAAAACATTGGCTTCATAAATATCCTAATCTATTAAAAGATACTAAAGTTAAACGAATCAATGAAGTATGGGTAAGTGACATCACCTACATTGACACCAAGGAAAAAACAGCCTATTTAAGTCTAATAACCGACACTTTTTCTAGAAAAATCATGGGCTATCATCTTCATGAAACACTGCATACAGATGGGGTTGAAATGGCGTTAAAAGATGCTCT
>NZ_JAANOG010000034.1 GCF_019923745.1 Aquirufa aurantiipilula | reverse complement strand
TTAGCATCAGACTTAGTCCAAGTAACGGTTTGTCCAGAAGTACTTACTGGGTTGTTGTTAGCATCCGCCAATTGAGCGGTGATGGTTACTGTAGCGCCAGCCACAGGAGATGAAGATGAAGAGGTAACTAAATACTTACTAGCAGTACCAGCTACTGTCGTAATGGTAGACGAAGTACCTGTGATAGCCGAAGTAGTACCTGTAACCGTAGTTGAAGTTCCAGCCACGGTATGTGTGGTGAATACGACTGTTGCTACACCACTTGCATTGGTAGTCGAAGTAGCTGTAGCAAAACTACCATTAGCATCAGACTTAGTCCAAGTAACGGTTTGTCCAGAAGTACTTACTGGGTTGTTGTTAGCATCCGCCAATTGAGCGGTGATGGTTACTGTAGCGCCAGCCACAGGAGATGAAGATGAAGAGGTAACTAAGTACTTAGTAGCCGTACCAGCTACTGTCGTAATGGTAGACGAAGTACCTGTGATAGCTGAAGTAGTACCTGTAACTGTAGTTGAAGTTCCAGCCACGGTATGTGTGGTGAATACGACTGTTGCCACACCACTTGCATTGGTAGTCGAAGTAGCTGTAGCAAAACTGCCGTTAGCATCAGACTTAGTCCAAGTAACGGTTTGTCCAGAAGTACTTACTGGGTTGTTGTTAGCATCCGCCAATTGAGCGGTGATGGTTACTGTAGCGCCAGCCACAGGAGATGAAGATGAAGAGGTAACTAA
>NZ_JAANOG010000033.1 GCF_019923745.1 Aquirufa aurantiipilula | reverse complement strand
CCGCCACAGAACCCGTAGCCGTTAAGACTACACCTGTTTCCGCTTTGGTATAAGTTACACCGGAGATAGTCACGGCACTTGTTCCAGCAGTCATAGTTCCTGTCACAGTACCACCTAAAGTACCTGTGCCTGTTTTACGAGTTAAGGTGACAGTACCATCTAAGGTAGCATTCACTGGATTGCCATTGGCATCCGTTAAGGTTACTGTTACGGCAAAACCAGTACCAGCAGTTTGTTGAGCGATGTTGCTTACGACTAATTTAGTTGCGCTACCAGCCGTGTATGTGATGGTAGATTGAGTTTGAGAACCCGTACCACTTTTTACTTGAGCAGCACCTAAGGTAGCTACGAAAACTCCTGAACCAGCGGTATTAGGAGCCGTTACGGTAGCAGAGTAAGTACCATTACCGTTATCGGTTACAGAACCAATGGTACCTGAACCCGAAGAATTTGTGATAGTTACTGTAGCACCACCAGCAGTTAAGTTATTTCCATTGGCATCTTTTGCCGTAACAACTAACACCTGTGTAGATCCATCAGCCACAATACTAGCCGAAGTAGGAGTTAAGGTAGAAACAGCTGCATCAGCTGCACCCGCCACCACCGTAAAGGCATTGGAATCACCTGTTTTACCATTGACATTACCCGCCACAGAACCCGTAGCCGTTAAGACTACACCTGTTTCCGCTTTGGTATAAGTTACACCGGAGATAGTCACGGCACTTGTTCCAGCAGTCATAGTTCCTG
>NZ_JAANOG010000032.1 GCF_019923745.1 Aquirufa aurantiipilula | reverse complement strand
TGAACTGCACCCAATTGTTTGGACAAAATTAAACAATTGATTTTAGATAATGAGCTCGGTATTGTACCGGGCTCATTGCATTTAAGTTCATTTTTATTCTTTCATGGTTATAATAGTTAATGTACTGTTTGATTTCAGATTTTAATTGTTGGATAGAGTTGAATTTCTTTGTGTAAAAGAGCTCTGATTTTAGAATACCAAAGAAGTTTTCTATTACTGCGTTATCAAGGCAATTTCCTTTTCTTGACATACTTTGAATAACATGATGACTTTCTAGTTTCTTTTGATAATGATTCATCTTATAATGCCATCCTTGATCTGAATGCAAGATTAAGTCCTTTGTTTGTTGTTGTTTAAATGTTTTATCCAGCAACTTTATAATGTGCTTGTAATTAGGACTCTCACTTAATTCATAACTGATAATTTCTCGATTAAATAAGTCGATAATAGGAGATAGATATAATTTTCTACCAGCTACCTTAAATTCGGTCATATCTGTTGCCCATTTTTGATTTGGTGCTTTTGCTTTAAAATTACGAGCTAACACATTTTCGAATGCAGCTCCCATTTCTCCCTTATAAGAGCGATACTTCTTTAATCGAATCAAACATTTTAAACCTAGCTTATGCATCAGGTTCAATACTGTTTTGTGGTTGATGGTAAAACCAAGCTGTTTCAACAGTTCTGTTATCCTCCGATAGCCTAATCTACCCTTGTGTGCATGAAAGATACGATTTATCGCAACTTTTACTTCAAGGTATTTATCG
>NZ_JAANOG010000002.1 GCF_019923745.1 Aquirufa aurantiipilula | reverse complement strand
GGAATCTTGAAAAATGAATTCAATTTAGATGCTACGTATAAAAACCTGAAAACCGCTCAAAAAGCGGTTTCACAAGCCATTAAAACCTACAATGAAGTAAGACCGCATTTAGCTTTAAAAATGAAAAAGCCAGTTGATTTATATGCAGCTTAAACTATATTTACAATGAGTTATTAATAAACCCAACTGTCAACCTATATCAGGACAAGACACTAATCCCTAATCCCTAATAACTAAACACTAATAACTAACTTCTATTTTGCCAACACAATATTCACAATCCGCTTTGGCACCACAATGATCTTACTTGGTGTTTGACCATCCAATACTTTTTGAACTTGAGCATGAGCTAAAACGCCCGCTTCTACTTCAGCTGGACTGGCAGTTGCTGAGAAAGACAAGGTTAATTTCACTTTTCCATTGAATGAGATTGGGTAATTAAATTCATCTTCTACCAAATAGGCTGCATTGAATTCTGGGAATTTAGCTTGGGAAATACTTCCTGCCTCCTCACCCAAGGCTAGCCATAACTCTTCTGCCATGTGAGGGGCATAAGGAGATAATAATAGTACTAAATCCTTTAAAATGGCCTTTTTATGACATTTCAATTGAGTCAAATCATTGACACAAATCATCAAGGTAGAAACTACCGTGTTGAATGAATAACGCTCTAAATCTTCATGAACTTTTCGGATGGCCGTATGTAAAACCTTCAATTCCTCTGGCTTCACTGGAGCATCTTCCAATTTAATTTTTTGAGTTGTTTCATCAAAAAACAAACGCCACACTTTTCTTAAGAAATTGTGTGAACCTGAAATGCTGTTGGTATTCCAAGGTTTAAATTGCTCCAAGGGTCCCAAAAACATCTCATATACACGCAAGGTATCAGCTCCATATTTAGCAATCAAATCATCTGGATTCACCACATTGTACTTGGATTTGGACATTTTTTCCACTTCCCAACCACAAACATATTTACCATCTTCTAACACAAAAACAGCATCCGAAGGAACATCGTTTCTTGAAGATTTGAAAGCCTCTACGTTCAATATGTCATTCTCCACAATATTGACATCCACATGCAAAGCTGCTACATCATATTGATCTTTTAATCCATGAGAAACAAAGGTAGCTGGACTCACATTTTTCACCCGATATACGAAATTAGATCTACCTTGAATCATTCCTTGGTTGATCAATTTCTTGGCAAACTCTTCTTCCTTCACATATCCCAAGTCTTTCAAGAATTTATTCCAAAAGCGAGAATACAATAAATGTCCTGTTGCATGCTCTGAACCTCCAATGTATAAATCCACTGCTTTCCAATAATTCACAGCCTCTTGAGAAGCAAATTCCTGGTCATTTTTGGCATCCATGTAACGGTACCAGTACCAAGAAGAACCTGCCCAACCTGGCATAGTAGACCATTCATAATCGTACTGCCCTTGGTATTTCCAAACATCTGCTGCCCGACCTAATGGCGGCTCACCAGTTTCTGTGGGTAGGTATTTATCAATTTTAGGAAGCTCTAATGGTAGTTCACTTTCCTGAATCAAATAAGGCAATAAATCTCCTTTAGAATTTGGTTTGAAATATACTGGAACGGGTTCTCCCCAATAACGCTGACGAGAAAATACCGCATTACGCATACGGTACTGAATCTTTCCTTTACCAATACCTTTCTCCTCTAACCATGCAGTTAAAATAGGAATAGCCTCTTGATAGGTCTTACCATTAATCAATTCAGAATTAATGTATTTCCCTTCCTTAGTCGCATCAGCTTGTTTCTCTATATCCTTCTGTGCATCCAAAATTGGAATGATAGGAAGGTTAAAATGCGTCGCAAAGTTCCAGTCGCGCTGATCACCCGAAGGCACACCCATCACGGCTCCAGTTCCATATCCTGCTAATACATAATCAGCCAAATAAATGGGTACACGCTCACCATTGAAGGGATTAATCACAAATGAGCCCGTAAACACTCCGCTCACTTGCTTTACTTCAGAGACACGGTCTAACTCAGAACGAGATTTCGCCCAAGTCACATAAGCCTCTACAGCTTCTTTTTGATCTGGGGTAGTCAATTCCTCTACCCACTCATGCTCTGGTGCCAAAACCATGAAGGAAACTCCATATATGGTATCTACCCGAGTAGTAAACACTTTGATTTTTTTATGAGAAAGAGCAGGATTATCAATATCAAAATCAACCTCAGCCCCGATGGATTTTCCAATCCAATTGCGCTGCTGTTCTTTCAATGAATCTGACCAATCTACCTCTTCCAATCCACGCAATAGTCGGTCGGCATAAGCCGTAATACGCATCGACCACTGACGCATTTTCTTTTGTTCTACCGGATGGCCTCCTCGTTCAGAAACACCGTCTTTGACTTCATCATTCGCTAAAACGGTCCCTAAAGCAGGGCACCAGTTTACAACGGAATCATCCAAGAAAGCTAAACGAAAAGCTAATAAATAGGCATATTTCTCTTCTTCAGAATAGGCGTTCCACTCTTCTGCGCTAATTCGCTTTACCTCTTCATCACAAACGGCTTGTACTCCGATAGAGCCTGATTTTTCAAAAATTTGAATCAAAGAATCGATTGACTCCGCTTTATCCGAAGCATGGTTGTACCAAGAATTGAACAATTGCATGAAAATCCATTGGGTCCATTTGTAATATGATGGATCCGAAGTTCTTACCTCTCTAGTCCAATCAAAAGAAAAACCCATGTTTTTCAATTGCTCAATGTATCTAGCAATATTTTGCTCGGTTGTTAATGCAGGATGCTGACCTGTTTGAATAGCATATTGCTCAGCAGGAAGGCCAAAGGAATCAAAACCCATCGGGTGTAATACTTCAAATCCCTGCAAACGCTTGTAGCGCGAGATGATATCAGATGCAATGTAGCCTAGCGGATGTCCGACGTGTAATCCTGCCCCGGATGGGTATGGAAACATATCCAACACATAATATTTGGGTTTGTTTGGATTAACATTTGCTTGAAAGGTATTATTTGCCTCCCAAAAAGACTGCCATTGCTTTTCGATTTCTCGAAACTGATACTCTGTACGCATAAATTTTTATCATTTTAAAAAAGGAATGCAAATTACGGCTTTTTTATGAAAAAATATTTACTCTACTTTATTGGTAGATTAGATAAAGTCTACTATTTTTGTAGGCGATTTTACCTTACGAGTAAACAATATGTCCCCAAATACTCCTCCTAGTCCAGAAACAAAGAGAAATTTTCCAAGCATTTTCAAAGCGGTGCAAACCATTTGGAAGCGTGAAAGAAGTATTACTGAAGTCATTATACACATTAGTAATGCCCTGGCATTGATGATTGTGGGTCATTTATTGTTTACCTATGTGACATTTGAAAAAATGGAAGTGGTTTTTTCTTCTGTCAATTCGGAAATACTTTATTACATCTTAGGAGGCTTTATTGCTCAAATGATTGATGGAGCTTTAGGTATGGCCTATGGAGTAACAGCTACTACCTTTTTGTTATCTGTGGGTATTTCACCTGCAGCGGCCTCTGCCAGTGTACATGCTTCTGAAGTATTCACATCAGGTGTTTCAGGATATATGCACTTGAAATTCGGCAATGTCAATTCCAAACTTTTTAAAACCTTGGTGATTCCAGGCATCATTGGAGCAATTTTGGGTGCTTATGTTATTTCTAGCTTAGAAGAATATGCGGGCTTTATTAAACCTATTGTATCTATTTATACCTTATTTCTAGGCGCCATCATCATTCGTAAGGCATTGATTAAAAGACAAGAAAAACGTCAGTTGAAAAAAGTAGGTCTTTTAGCTTTATTTGGTGGTTACTTAGATTCCATTGGTGGTGGAGGCTGGGGGCCTATAGTATCTTCTACCTTGATTGCTTCAGGTCGTCATCCCAAATACACCATTGGTAGTGTGAACCTAACTGAGTTTTTTGTATCCTTAGCATCTTCGTTGACCTTCTTTACGGTCATTGGCTTAGGTTATTGGCAGGTTATCATTGGCCTTATCTTAGGTGGTGTAGTCGCTGCACCTATCGCAGCGAGGTTGGCCAATAAACTTCCCATCAAATCCATGATGATTTTAGTAGGTTTGGTGATTATCATCGTTAGCCTTCGTCAAATTATCTTGGGTGCCGATAAATTCTTTTAGTCGATTAACAAACGCTTAACAATACTTTGACCTGCCTGATTTTGCCAGCGGACAAATAATGTCCCTTGCAATCCTTTGGGTAATTGAATGGTCTTGGTTTCTTTGGCTTGAATAATCAAAGAATTTAACATGACTCTTCCATGTATGTCCAAGAAAGATAATTCTCCTGCAGCAGCACTCATTACAAAAATGGGGCCTTTGCCTGGATTAGGCCAAACTTGTAAACCATCTTGATTTAGTTGTTCGGTAACAGCATTAGTACCTATATTTTCCAATAATTGGACACCACCTGCCCCTAGACCTATACTAAGATCCATCTTCCCATCTCCATTCCAGTCAGCAGCCATGGGCCAAACACGTTCTCCAAAATCAGCAGTCCATTTAAATGCTTGCGACCTGGTAGCACTTTTCCCATCCAAACTATATTGGATTATTTGCGCTTTACCTACACGATCAAATACAATACATTCCGTTTTTCCATCCCCATCCACATCCAATAGACTGAGGCTTTTGGGAATGAAATTTAAATCTTGAAGCAAATTCGCCCAATTGGAATTATTCAAAATCAAAGATTTATCTGCTTGGAATTGATAAGAACGTATCCTCCCCGACTTTTCCAAAACCAATAAATCCAACATTCCATCCTGATTCCAATCCACCAACATGGGTGTCTCTCCTACTTGAAGAACGGACAGGGGTATTTCTTGCCACTTACTATCATAAGTAAATAAAGCTAATTTAGCTCCCACAAAGGTCTGATAGGAAACCAAAAGTTCTTTCTTCCCATTCCCATCCCAATCCACTGCTTGGGGAATAATATCCGTAGCTTGAATTCCTAGACTAAAAGCTCCAAAATCCGAACTCTTCAAGAGCAAAGAGGCTTGTTGGGCTGTACCTACATTTTCATAATATGTCAAACTAGCTCGTACACCCCTTACTCCTCGAATACCGCTATTCCCGACAAGCAAGTCCAAATCTCCATCTCCATCGGCATCCCACCAAAGAGGTGCCGCATTTTCTCCAACATCCATCATTTGATCTTGCAGAAAGGTTGAATTCTTTTCTATCCAAGAAGAACCTTCCAATTGATAATAAGCTAATGATTGTTGGAAGTTTTGGCTAAACAAAGCATTATCATAGGTATTGCTAGAAACCAACAAGTCCAATTTCCCGTCGCCATTCACATCTTGGGGAAAAGCAGAGGCAAAAGCACCTACTTGAACGGGGTTGCCTGTTGGAAAATGGTAATTCAACTGGCTGAATTGAGGTTTAGATAAACTTCCCGTATTGATTAAATGAATGAGATTTTGACAAGAAACATGACCAAATAAGAGATCAGGCAAGCCATTTTTGTTGGGTAATAATGCCAAACTATTCCCGGAATGCATTACTTGATTAGGGCCTTTTATTTGAAAAGGGATGTAGGTCGTGCTGCATGATTTGCCTAAAACCACATCATCACAATCATTGTGAATAAAGTCGCCCCAACAATCCACAGTTTTCTTGAATTGAATCAGACCTGAACCTTTGGCCGCTACATTTTCATGAAATTCTACATAATGTCCTGCTGGTTCAAAGGCCAATACGTCGATATCCCCATCGCCGTCGACATCACCTATGGCAGGAATATCTGAAGCTGCTACATACAAATTGATTTTCCCAGAAAATCCTTCGGAGTAAACAGGATCAGCCAAGATTTGAAAAGAGATGTTTGACCCAGGTATTTGCTGGTAAATTTTCATGCCTTCAGGAGCGGAACAAAATAGATCTTTCCTTCCATCTCCGTTATAATCCACCAGATGAAACCAGTTTTCTATCTTGGGAAAATTGGTTTCAAACTGAGGGCTATACACCTGGGAGATTTGTCCCGCAGCATTCTTTACTCGTAAAAATGTACTCAATTTTTGGGTACTACGATCAAAAATCACCCAATCTTCCAGTCCGTCAGCATTTAAATCCATGCTTTCCACTTGGACAGAATTAAAGCCTCCAGCCCATGGATTTGCTAAAAACGATTGATTGACTTTAACGGGGATTTGCGAACTTTGCTTCCAAGATGGGGCTTGGGCAATAATTTCCGAGCTTAGAAATCCAAAAAATAAGAATACTAAAATTTTCATTCGATATTTGTAAGCCAAAAGCTCTGGTAATCTAAATTATGATGAAGACCTCTAATGTAACACTTTTAGAAAGATTTTTACAAGCTAGCGGTGTATCTACGGACACACGCAAGATAGCTCCAGGTAATCTATTCTTTGCTCTAAAAGGTCCCAATTTTAATGCCAACCAATTGGCAGAAGAAGCATTATCCAAAGGTGCTGCTTATGCTGTGATAGATGATGAGGCTTATGCTCATATCCCAAACACACTTTTAGTGGATGATGGATTACGAGCATTGCAAGATTTGGCTAGACTTTACCGACAAACCTTAGCCATTCCAATCATCGGATTAACGGGGTCAAATGGTAAAACGACAACCAAAGAACTTTTATTTTCAGTTCTATCTCAGAAGTTTCATTGTTTTGCCACCAGTGGTAATTTAAATAATCACATTGGTGTACCGCTCTCCATTTTAGCCATTCAAGCCAGCCACGAAATAGCGGTGATTGAAATGGGAGCCAATAAGCAAGGGGATATTCAGGAATTGGTGAACATAGCCCAGCCGACCCATGGATTGATTACCAACATTGGGAAAGCACATTTAGAGGGTTTCGGTGGAATAGAAGGAATCAAGAAGGGAAAAGGCGAATTGTTTGATTTCTTAGCACATCATGAAGGAACGGTGTTTTTGCCTTATGACAAAAACGTAGTGCATGATATGCATGCCGAACGACTATTTAAAAGTACCATCATTGCCAATGAAGCCTTGTATACTGAATTGGTGGAGGCTAAACCTACTGTGGTTTACCAGACTAAGGAAGGCCTACAAGTTCGAAGTCATCTACCTGGTATTTATAATTTTGAAAACATACAAATGGCATTGGCCGTGGGCAAACATTTTGGCCTTACAGATGAGCAATGTCATGAGGGTATTCGGACTTATATCCCAACCAATCACCGTTCTCAGTATATTCATATTGGTAGCAATCAAGTTTTAATGGATGCATACAATGCTAATCCATCGTCGATGGCTGCCGCAATCCAACATTTTGCCGAGACAGAAATCAATCCAAAAATTGTCATTTTGGGTGATATGTTCGAATTGGGAGATGCTTCTGCGGAAGAACATGCAGCATTAGGTGCGTTGATTGCCCATCAAGGATTTGATAAAGTTTTATTGGTAGGTCAGCACATGCAACATGCTCTGGTTCATTTACCAAAGGCTTATTATTTTCCTGATAAATTTGGCTTACACAATTGGCTACAGGACCATCCTATCAAAAACAGTTATTTATTAGTGAAAGGCTCGCGGGGTATTTCACTGGAAAGTGTGCTGCCTTTTTTGGAATAATTGACAGCTGAATATTTGCATAGAAATGCTGATGATTCAAACCTTATTTCCATTAAATAATTAAGATTTCCTCTTTATCAAAAAAAGAACTAATTTTGCACTTTATTAAGAAAATTCAATTCAACATCATACACAATGGCATCACAATCCGGTACTTACGTACCATTTAAAGTTAAAGACATTGCATTGGCCGACTGGGGTCGTAAAGAGATTCAATTAGCAGAAGCAGAAATGCCAGGATTAATGGCTTTACGTGCTGAATTTGGAAAAGCTCAACCTTTAAAAGGAGCACGCATCGCAGGATGTTTGCACATGACTATCCAAACAGCGGTTTTGATTGAAACACTAACTGCTTTAGGAGCAGAAGTTACTTGGTCTTCTTGTAACATTTTCTCTACACAAGATCACGCAGCAGCGGCTATTGCAGCAGCTGGAATTCCAGTTTATGCTTGGAAAGGCATGAATGAGGAAGAGTTCAACTGGTGTATTGAGCAAACTTTGTTTTTCGGAGAAGAAAAACAACCCTTGAACATGATTTTGGATGATGGTGGTGATTTAACCAACATGGTATTTGATGAGTATCCAGAATTGATTCCTAACATCAAAGGACTATCTGAGGAAACTACAACGGGAGTTCACCGTTTGTATGAGCGTATGAAAAATGGTACTTTATTTTTACCAGCGATCAACGTAAACGACTCCGTAACAAAATCTAAATTTGATAACAAATACGGCTGTAAAGAGTCATTGGTGGATGCGATTCGTCGTGCTACTGACTTAATGTTAGCTGGTAAAGTGGCTGTTGTAGCAGGATATGGTGACGTAGGAAAAGGTAGTGCTGAATCATTACGTGGTGCTGGTTGCCGTGTATTGGTAACTGAAATTGACCCAATCTGTGCATTACAAGCTGCTATGGATGGTTTTGAGGTTGTGACTATGGATGAAGCAGCTAGTCGTGCTAACATCTTTGTAACAGCAACAGGTAACGTGAAAATCATTCGTGATCGTCACTTCAAAGCGATGAAAGACAAGGCTATTGTTTGTAACATCGGACACTTTGACAATGAAATCGACATGGCTTGGTTAAATGATAACTACGGTGCATCAAAAGACCAAATCAAACCACAGGTGGATATGTATACCATTGATGGCAAAAACATCATCGTTTTAGCAGAAGGACGTTTAGTAAACTTAGGTTGCGCTATGGGTCACCCATCTTTTGTGATGTCGAACTCATTCTGTAATCAAACTTTAGCTCAATTAGAGCTATGGGCTAATTCAGCGAATTACGAGAACAAAGTATACATCCTTCCTAAGCATTTGGATGAGAAAGTAGCTTTCTTACACTTGGCACACATTGGTGCTAAATTGGAGAAATTAGAGAAAGATCAAGCGGAATACATTGGTGTACCACAAAATGGTCCATTCAAGCCAGAGCATTACCGTTACTAGTCTTTTTTGAGATTATATTTCAAAAGCCACCTTCGCCAGAGGGTGGCTTTTTTGCTTTCAAGTGATTCTTGGGCTACTTTTACTTTTAAACTTCCCATGACCAATGACTGAATATCCCAATCCAGACTATTATTTTAAAGTGGAGTATGGAAAACTTGAGATGTCTTTTCTGGAGATTAATGGTTTAGATGCTACATCAAATGGCAAGAAAGGTTCTACAATTGAACTAAGTAAAGGCCTTTGCCCCAATAATAGTTTATTTGAAAGCTTGATATTGTCGAATTTCAGTGGAGGTTTAGACAAAAAAATACACGTTAAAACGCTCAAGATTACATTAATGAATACCAATAGAGAGGCTATCCGTATTTGGGAATATAAAGATTCTTATCCTACAACATGTAAAATATCAAATTATGAAACAGAATCAGGCTATTGTGTCATTGATAGACTAATATTTAACTATAATTACTGGACCCGTAAACTTTAATATATAGAATTTGACATCTAAATTTTAAAATTCAACATGCTAAAGAAACTTTCCTTTCTATTACTATTTTCCTATACCCTCTCCGCCCAAAAATTCAGTCATGCGGATAGTCTAAGGGGCAGTTTAAGGCCTGCGCGTACTTCCTATGATGTGCTCCACTATGATTTGAAAGTGAAGGTCGACCCCGAGAAAACCTACATCACGGGCTCTAATATCATCCAGTTTGTGGTGAAAGAGAAGACAAAACAAATCCAAGTGGATCTGTTCTCCAACTTGACCATTGACCAAATTATTTTTGAAAACAAAACCCTAACATACCGTCGAGATGGCAATGCTATTTTCATTGACTTCCCTAGAACCCTCCTAGTAAAACAAAAGCACCAGATTCAAATTTCTTACCAAGGACAACCGCGCAAGGCTGTTCGTCCACCTTGGGATGGTGGTTTTTCTTGGACCAAAGACCCGGTAGGCAAACCTTGGGTAACTGTATCTTGTGAAGGTCTAGGTGCATCAGCTTGGTGGCCTTGCAAGGATCATCCAGGAGATGAACCTGAATCCATGGATATTCGTATCGAGGCCCCCAAAGGCCTAATGGCAGTTTCTAATGGTAATTTAGTAGCCAGCACACCTACTCCATTCGGTACAGAATACCATTGGAAAGTACAATACCCCATCAATACCTACAATGTTTCCGTCAATATTGCCGACTATGCCCATTGGTCAGAAAAGATGATTCAATTGAATGGCAAGCCCTTGGATTTGGATTTTTATGTTTTACAAAGCAATGCTGAAATAGCTAAAAAACATTTCCAGCAGAGTCAAGAAATGCTACGCATCTTTGAAAAATACTTTGGCCCCTACCCTTTCCCCATAGATGGCTATGCGCTTGTAGAAACAGATTATTGGGGAATGGAACATCAAAGTGCCGTGGCCTATGGCAATCATTACAAAAACAACGCCTATGGCTTTGATTTCATCATCGTACATGAGTCAGCCCATGAGTGGTTTGGAAATTCCATCTCCTGCACGGATCATGCCGACTTGTGGATACATGAAGCCTTGGGAACTTATGCGGAAGCCATTTATTTGGAAGAAAAATCAGGTAAAGAGCAGGCTCAGTCCTATTTGAACGGACAAAAAAACAATATTAAAAATCGCTTTCCCATCATTGGCCCTTATGGTGTCAATTACCAAAGTCCAGATTCTGATATGTATTTCAAGGGTACTTGGATGTTTCATACGCTGCGGTCCATCGTGGCAGATGATAAGCTTTGGTTCAGCACCATCAAAGATTTTTGTTTGACCTTCTACCATAAAAATACGAATGCCGAGGAAGTGCTTAATTTCTTTGAAAAGAAGTTGAAACGAAACGTAAAGTCCATCATGTCTCAATACCTGAATCGGGCAGATATTCCTATGTTGGTATATCAACTGAAAGAAGCTAACGGAGTGTATACATTGCGCTACAAATGGAAAAATGTAGCTGGAGAAATTGACTTACCCATTGAAATAAAACATAAAGAGGGATTGGGAGAAAGAATACATCCTACTGACACCTGGCAACAAATAAAGTTGACCGAAGCACCCGAATGGGACTTTGAGCATTTTTTATTCCAAGTAGAAAAGCAAATTTAATCGGGGAATTCTGAACAAAAACCGCTATTTTTGCGGTCAATATTTAATAGCATCTTATGAAATTTGGCGTAGTAGTATTTCCTGGTTCCAATTGCGATGATGATACCGTTGGGGTCATTGAAAGTTTAGGTCATCAAGCTGTGAAGCTTTGGCATAAAGAAACTAGTCTTCAGAACTGTGATTTCATCATTTTACCGGGTGGATTCTCGTATGGCGACTACCTACGTTCGGGTGCCATTGCCCGCTTTTCTCCCATCATGGACAATGTGATTAAACATGCTAATGATGGTGGATATTTGATGGGTATTTGCAACGGGTTTCAAGTATTAGTAGAGGCACACTTGTTGCCAGGAGTTTTATTGAGAAACAATTCTCAAAAATTCATCTCAAAGAACATTTATCTAAAGGCAGCCACAAATCAGTCTTTGATTACACAGTCTTTGGATTTAAACAACGCGTATAAAATACCTATCGCGCATGCGGAAGGACGTTATTTCGCAGATGAAAAGACATTGGAAGATTTAAAAGCCAATGATCAAATCCTATTTTACTATTGTGATGAAAATGGTCAAGTAAACGATGCGGCTAACCCTAACGGCAGTTTATTCAATATCGCAGGTATTTGCAATGCTGGCCGCAATGTGATCGGTATGATGCCTCACCCGGAGCGTGCGGCAGATCCAGATTTAGCGAATATTGATGGCTTGGAGATTTTGAAACAATTGGTCTTATAAATGGTGAATGGTAAAAGATAAATTATAAATGAAAAGCCCTGAAATTCAGGGCTTTTTTACTTTACGGTATAGGGGATTATCTATTCGAAATCATCCTCCATTTATAATTCATAATTTACAATTTACCTGAGGTCATTCACCTCCACACCAGGGTATTGCTTTTTATCAAATGTAAAAAACTTATCATCCAAGGATTTAGATTCTATTTTCAATACTTTGAAATTCTGCTTCTTACCTGCTTTATTGATAATCGTCCATTCCTTTACTGCATGATCGGCTTTGTTTATTTTAATGCTAATTTTTTGCATTTGTGCGGTTTTGGAAGTTGGCATCATTTCAACAGTTGCTATCGAACCAGCATCACTCGCCAAGGAAATTTTATAGGCTTTTTTATCAAATGAATAAATCTTAGCCGGATTCAAATCATTATCTGCCGGATCAAAGGCCGAAACGTTAACCTCATTGATTTCTTTAATGTAAGTGGATACTTCCTTACCATTATTAAAAATCTCTTGTCCAGCGGTCTTTAAACGAAACTTGGTTCCTTTCACAGAAATAGATCCATTCATCGAAGCACCGCCCTCAGTGGCATAAGAAAAACTCGCCGCAAAAGAGGACATCGCTTTGTACTTTTTTTGCATCCCGTCAATGTAACTGATGGCTTTAGAAGCCTGAGCAAAACTGATGGTACTAATACATACTCCGGCAATAATAGCTATAATTTTCTTCATGGTTATGTTATAAATTTCTCAAAATCTCTTCCAATTCTGTTTCACTTTTCACTAATACATCGCGGGCCTTAGAACCGCCAAAAGAACCAACTATTCCCGCAGCTTCCAATTGATCTATCAATCTTCCAGCCCGGTTGTAACCCAATTTTAGTTTTCGTTGAATCAAAGAGGTAGACCCTTGTTGATGCATCACCACCAACCGTGCAGCTTCATCAAAAAAGGAATCTCGATTACTCAAATCCATATCACCTCTTTCTTGTCCACCAGTTTCCTCCGAATCCGGTTCAGGCAATAAATACGCCGAGGCATATCCTTGCTGATTTCCAATAAATTCACATATCTCTTCCACCTCAGGTGTATCCACAAAGGCACATTGCAAACGTATCACTTCAGAACCCATGGATAACAACATATCTCCTTGTCCAACCAATTGATCCGCTCCGCCTGCATCTAAAATCGTTCTGGAGTCGATTTTCGACATTACCTTAAAGGATAAACGTGCAGGGAAGTTGGCCTTAATAGTACCTGTAATAACGTTCACCGATGGACGCTGGGTTGCAACAACCAAGTGAATACCAATGGCACGTGCTAATTGAGCCAAGCGGGCAATCGGATGCTCTACCTCTTTTCCTGCGGTCAACATCAAGTCGGCCAACTCATCAATCACCAACACGATGTATGGCATGAAATCATGATCATTCGGGTTCAAACGTCGATTGATAAACTTTTGGTTGTATTCTTTGATATTACGACATCCCGCATCTTTCAACTTATCATACCGCAAGTCCATTTCCTTACACAAGGAATTCAAAGTACTTACCACTTTTTTTGTATCGGTAATAATGGCCTCCTCAGAATCAGGCAGACATGCTAAGAAGTGTCTTTCCAACTTATTGAATAAAGACAATTCCACTTTTTTGGGATCAACCAACACAAACTTCAAAGTAGCTGGATGCTTCTTATAAATAAGCGAAGTCAAAAGCATATTTAAACCCACCGACTTACCCTGACCTGTAGCTCCGGCCATCAATAAGTGAGGCATTTTGGCTAAATCAGCTACAAAAATCTCGTTAGAAATGGTTTTACCTAAGGTGACAGGTAAGTCGAAGTTCGACTTTTGGAATTTCTCTGAACCAATCACCGCACGTACAGGAACCATTTCTCGGTTCTTATTCGCTACCTCAATACCAATGGTATTCTTTCCTGGCATTTGACCAATAATACGAACCCCCATAGCTGCTAAAGAAAGGGATAAATCATCTTCCAAAGAAGTAATTTTACTGACACGAACTCCTGCTTTGGGAACAATCTCATACAAGGTTACCGTTGGTCCAATCGTCGCCTCAATCTTGGATATTCCAATGCCATAATACTGAAGTGTCTCCACGATTTTCTCCTTGTTCTCCTTTAGCTCATCCATGGTTACTTGGGTCGTCTGATTTTTTACATCATACTCCTTGAGTAAATCCAAAGTTGGATATTGGTATTTTGGTAAATCAGCCGTAGGATCATATAAACCAAACTGAGCTACTAGATCATTAGCTTTGGTTTCAGTAGTGAGTTCTTCCACTTCCTCCACAGGAGCATTTGGGTCCACTTCTGCTACTTTGTAGGTAAAAGTTAAATCTTCTTCCACAGGTACCTCAGGAACATCCTCAGTGGACAACTCCTCATCCAATTCCTCTACATCTGAATTCACTTTTAAAGGAGGGACTATCGGCCTGAATTTCTCTAAATCATCATTATCGACATGAATGCTTGGATCTTCATCAAACAAGTCTTCTTCAAATAAAGCATCTTCACCATTGGGAACCAAAGGCATTTGAGCTGAATCATCTGCACCTGGCACATCAGCTAGGGATTGAGCCTTAGGCTTAGGGTTTAACTGATAGAATAAAATCATGAAAACCAAGCCAGCAAACAGGATGACAAAAATGGACATGTAACCAATCAACTGATGCAATTTCTCATTCAAGAAAAAACCAACACCTCCACCTAAAGAATGCGGCAAATCCAATTGATAGGATAAAAATCCAGCCACCAAACTACCCCAAATCACATAAAAAAGAACCTGCCAAGATAGGCGGTCCACAGAATATATTTCTTTTCTAAAACCTACTTTTAAACCTGATAATAAGAATAAGGGTATCAATAAAATTGATGACCAACCGAATGTCCTAAACAAGAAGAAATGGGCGATTTTTGCTCCTAACAGTCCTGCCAAATTTTTCACCGGAATATCCGAACCTTCAATGACATCGAGTGTACTACGCTCAACTTCACTTTGATCTGCAACTCCCATGAAGAAACTAGAAGCAAAGGCTACGGCTAATAAAAAACCCGTTAAAAATAAAAAGCTGGCGATAATAAGGCGAATACGGCCCGACAATTCACTCCTCTTTACAGATTCCTTATTGCTATCCTTCTCAAAATTCAGTTGGAGGGTATTGCTAGGACTAGTAATCTTTTTGGCCATAAAGGTGTAGGGTGAATGCTTTGTGTAAATTTCGCTTTTTTGATTCGATTTACAAAATCATTTTTACAGTCCGGATTGAATGATTCCCTGATTGATTTTTTTAATTAAACAAGGGCCCTCATAAACGAAACCCGTGTATACTTGAACCAAGCTAGCTCCTGCTCTCAACTTATCTAAAGCATCCTCAGCAGAATGTATCCCTCCTACTCCGATAATCGGTATTTTACCCTGGGAATGTTGGTATAAATAAGCAATCACTTCTGTGGAACGCTGGGTTAATGGCTTGCCACTCAAGCCCCCTGTTTCTTGGCATAGGCTTGCATCCGACTGCAATCCTTCTCTAGAAAGTGTTGTATTAGTCGCTATGATTCCTGCCAAATTTGTTTCCTGTACTATTTCCAATACATCATCCAATTGCGCATTCGACAAATCCGGTGCAATTTTCAGTAAGATGGGTTTTGGACTGGGTTTAAGTGCATTCAAAGCTTGTAATCGACTCAATAATTTCTTGAGTGGTTCTTTTTCTTGTAAATCGCGCAAATTGGGCGTATTGGGAGAACTTACATTGACAACAAAATAATCCACTACATCAAACAAAGCTTCAAAACCCAAGCAATAATCTTCTTCTGCCAATTCATTGGGCGTCACTTTATTCTTTCCCAAATTCCCTCCCACTATCACTTTGGAAGTTCGCTTCGCCAATCGGGCTTTCATAGCATCCAACCCTTCATTATTAAATCCCATGCGATTAATCAATGCATGATCAGCTGGTAAACGAAATAATCTTGGTTGTGGATTTCCATCCTGAGCCTTGGGTGTAACCGTTCCTACTTCAATGAACCCAAAACCTAAATTGGAAAACTCATCCACCAAGGAAGCATTTTTATCAAATCCAGCTGCCAAACCTACAGGATTCGGAAATTGTATACCAAACACCGTACGTGTTAAGCGAGGATCTTCCAACTGAAACAAAGAGCTGAAAATGGATTTCACTCCTGGAATCTTCATCATCCAGCGTAAACTGTCTGCCACTACATAATGAGCTTTTTCTGGACTCAACTTAAATAGCAGGGGCTTAATGATGGATTGGTACAACATAGATTAAATTTAATTTACCTCAAAAATACAAAAATTGGGCTGGAAAGAGGAAACTCTTCCCCATAAAATCCAAATTTTGTCTTCATATTCAATTTTCTGCCCGCCTCAATGGCTACTCTTAAAAAAAAGGCTAATTTTAAATATCATTCGAAAAATCAAGCATTTAATAAAAACAAAAGCCTATGTTAAGTCGTGTTGCTAATTCCATCTATTGGATGAATCGATACATTGAAAGAGCGGATAATTATGCCCGTTTTATCTCTGTTAATTTCAACCTTGCCTTAGATCTTCCTCCCAATGTTCCCGAACAATGGGAACCGCTCATTGTAGCTACTGCTGACCATTTTAATTTCTTTGAGCATTATTCAGAGGCAAGCCGGGAGAACGTATTGCACTACATGACATTTGACATTAAAAACCCTAACTCCATTATATCTTGCCTGTATTGCGCCCGTGAAAATGCTCGGACCATCCGCGAAAGTATATCTAAAGAGATGTGGGAGTATGTCAATCAAATATATTGGAAAGTTAAAGACAAAGTAGAAGGAAGTAAAAACTGGGAAATATCGCGTTATCAAGGATTTTTAGAAGAAATCAAATCAGGTAGTCAATTGTTTTATGGCATTGTCGACTCCACTATTACCCGAGGTGAAGCTTGGCATTTTGGACAATTAGGCAAGTTGTTGGAGCGGGCCGACAAAACCACGCGATTTTTAGATGTGAAGTACTTTACGCTTTTACCAGATGTCAATGAGATTGGTTCTCCATTGGACTTATTGCTTTGGTCAGCAGTGTTAAAGTCCGTTTCAGCATACAACATGTTTCGTCAGCAATATAAAGTGGTTAATCCAACGCATATTGTAGAGTTTTTGATTTTAGACAAAAACTTTCCTCGATCAGTCGTGCATTGTTTGAAAGAAGCTCAATCTTCCCTGTATGACATTTCAGGTACTTCATCCGACAATGGCTTTTCCAATCCAGCCGAAAAGAAACTATCCAAACTCCTTTCAGAAGTGGAATTCACTGAAATTGATGATATTTTAAGTACCGGTTTACACCAATACTTAGATAATTTTCAAATCAAAAATAATGAGGTTGGAGAAACTATTTTCAATACCTATTTTGACCTAAAACCGGTCAACTAAGCCATAGCTTAGTTTAAAATTTGTATTTTTGCGCACATTTTTGATTTGCATCTCATGACATTTTGCCTAGGAATTAAGGTTAAAGAAGGTTTAGTAGCCATTGCCGACACACGTATTACTGCCGGAAACGAAGTTTACTCGAATAAAAAAATATCCATTCACGAAGTACAAAAGCATAGTTTATTTATCATGACAGCCGGTTTACGCTCTGTACGCGATAAAGCGGTAACTTATTTTAATCAAGCGATTGAAAAAGAAGAAGCGAGCTATGACTTTATGTTTGAAGCAGCAACAGCCTTTGGCAATATGCTGAAAAAAGTAGCATCAGAAGATAGGGACTCCTTAGAAAAAGAAGGTTACCAATTTAATCTTCATGCCTTAGTGGGAGGACAAATGAGTCAAGATAAAGAACATAAGCTCTTTTTGATTTTTCCTGAGGGAAATTGGATCGAAATCAATGAAGGATTGAAATATCAAATCATTGGTAATTCTAACTATGGAAAGCCTTTGCTAAATCGTAACTTGACCGCAGAAACCTCCTTAAAAGATGCCCTAAAAATGGGTTTTCTTTCCTTTGATGCCACCCAAGTTAGTTCCAACGACGTAGATTATCCAATTGATGTGGTGGTCTATGAAAAGAATAGTTTTCATGCCAAAGAAATCCGATTAAGCAAAGAAGATATGCAAAACATATCGGATGATTGGAACATTGCCTTGCGAAAATCTTTGGAAGGAATTGATGAAAAATGGATGGAAAACCTCATTTCTCTTAGCCCCAAGCCTGCATGATCGCGCACATTCAACACCGTTTGAATTATCGATACAGTGAACTCGTGACACTAGATCCGCATGTCTTGTATTTGCATCCAAGAAAAAGTTCCATGTTGTCTGTCAACTCCATCAGTTTAGACATCCAACCTTTGCCGGTTCAGATTTCAAAAAACCTGGATCCAGAAGGGAACATTCAAAATATTTTATATTTCAAGCAGCCTACTGATTATTTAAGCATATACATGGAAGCGGTAGTGGAAACGACCGAATTCAATCCATTTGATTTTGTCTACTTCCCTTTTGAAAGTCAAAAGCTCCCGCTTCAATACAGTCCTAGTTACCAAAGAACTCTAAGTCCGTATTTGACGCAAGATGCCATCAGTCCTGATATTGATGCCTGTGCTCAACAATTAGCCAAGGCTGTTCTTTGGGACACTTCCGCCTTTCTTTCAGCGGTTAACGAGTTTATATTCCAAAACTTTGCCTACGAAATCCGAGAAGAAGGTGCTCCGCACAGTCCAGAAATAACCCTTCAAAACAGAAGAGGCTCTTGTCGAGACTATGCCGTCCTTTTTGCTGCATTATGTCGTGCCATGGGCCTAGCCACGCGCTTTGTTTCTGGTTATTACATTGGAATTGCACCAGTGGATGTCCCAAATCAAACCCACCATTTGCATGCTTGGGTTGAGGTTTATTTACCTGGTGGCGGCTGGCGAGGTTATGACCCTACCCAACATGAAGTAGTCTCAGGTAATCATATTCCATTAGCGGCCTCTTGTCTTCCAGAAGAAATCACACCAGTATATGGCACTTACCGAGGTATCGCTATATCTAGTTTGGAAACGGAAGTTAAGATGCAAAGAATCTAGCCGACTAATAATTGGGCCAATAAATAATCGGCGATTAATACCGCAATACATGAATTAGTGACCGCGGCCGTACTTGCCTTTCCTACTTCATAAGCTCCTCCTTTGGTATAAAAACCCTGAAATGAAGCGATTGAAGCAATTAAAAAGGCAAAAACCACAGATTTTACTAAGGCAAAAAACATGTAATTTCCTTTGAATTGGAACTGAATTCCATGAATGTATTCTTGAGGAGAAATGGCACCAGTTAACCATCCTGCAATATATCCACCATAAATACCCAAGAAACAAGCAAGTGTAACGAGCATAGGAAAAGTAATAACAGAGGCCAAAATTTTAGGTAATACCAAATACGACTGAGAGTTAATACCCATTACTTCTAAGGCATCTATTTGTTCTGTTATGCGCATGGTACCTAATTGACCAGCTATACTAGAGCCCACTTTTCCACTCAATACCACGCAAGTGATAGTTGGACCTAATTCCAATAAGGTAGAATCACGCACGATCAAACTGATGATGTACTGCGGAACAAAAGGATTATCCATATTGGCGGCAGTTTGAACGCAAGTAACCGCCCCTAAAAAAGAAGCTACGATGGTGACAATCAACAAAGAGTTGATTCCAATATCCATGCATTCCTGAATCACTAATGATACATAGACCCTAAATTTCTCAGGATTTGTAAAAAGCTTACCAAGGAAGATTAAATATTTGCCTAATTTTGACATGCGTTGGATTAATTGAGCGCAATAAGACTCAAATATAATGAACAAAACGGTAGTAATCAGCGGAGGTAGTCAGGGAATTGGCAAAGCTTTGGTGAAAAAATTCATCTCGGAAGGATTTAAGACCTTTACTTGTTCCCGTAAGGCAGCCAGTTTAGCTGCTCTGAGTGAGGAAATCAACAGTCCTTTACTACACACTTTTGTAGCCGATGTTAGTCAAAAAGATCAAACACAGGCTTTTGCTCAATTTGTGTTGGAACACAGTCCGAAGGTAGATGTATTGATCAATAATGCTGGATTTTTCCTTCCTGGGCAAATTCAAAATGAGGATGAGAATGTGTTAGAGCGACAAATTGAAACCAATCTATATTCTGCCTACCATTTAACCAGGGCCTTATTACCTAGTTTTCAAAGCCAACAATCAGGACATATTTTCACCATATGTTCAACTGCTTCCATCACAGCCTACACTCAAGGAGGCTCTTATTGCATCAGTAAATTTGCACTCTTAGGTTTTACTAAAGTTTTACGAGAGGAATTGAAAACCCAAGGTATTAAAGTGACAGCAATCTTGCCGGGAGCCACCTTAACCCCTTCTTGGGATGGAGTCAATTTACCAGCAAGTCGATTTATTCCCGCCGAAGATATTGCCTCCACCATTTGGGCTGCTTACCAAATGGCTCCTTCTACCGTGTTAGAAGAAATATTGATTCGTCCACAATTAGGAGATATTGACTTAGACTAATGAAACAAGTATTTAGCGCGACTTATAGCTTAGAAGATTTACCCGCCGTGGTAAAAGAATGGATAGCCATTAGCACCCAATTCCCTTCCGTTTATCTATTTCGTGGACAAATGGGAGCAGGAAAAACCACATTGATTAAGGAATTTTGTAGACAATTGAGTGTTTTACAGTCAGTTCAAAGTCCTACTTTTTCTTTGGTCAATGAATACCAAAATGCAGCTGGTGATATCATCTATCACTTTGACCTCTACCGATTGAAAAATGTTCGAGAAGCTTTAGACATAGGTATTGAAGAATACCTAGATTCTGGTCATCTTTGTTTAATTGAATGGCCAGAGCAAGCCGAAGAATTGTGGGATTTTCCACACATAGAATTAAATATCAGTACAAAAGATGAGAAGCACCGTCATCTTACAGCAATTTGGCACGCATGATGGAATCTAATCCTTTTCAAGAATTATTAGCACAACAAGGCATCATGCCCATGGAGGCAATGGCTTGGACCAAACAAAATGCACGAAGTATTTTGATTGGTATACCCAAAGAACATGCCAAATTCGAAAACCGCATCGCACTTAGCCCACATGCGGTCCAATTATTGGTAGCCAATGGCCATGAGGTAGTCTTGGAAAAATCCGCCGGGGAGCGTTCTGGCTTTTCTGATGCCGATTATTTACTAGCTGGAGCATCAATAACGGAAGACATTGCCCAAGTATGGCAATCACCATTGGTCATTAAAATAAGTCCCCCTAGCGAAAAGGAAATTGAGTTAATGAAATTAGGTAACTGCCTGATTTCCTGCGCCTCTTACCATCATTTGTCGGTGGAAATCATCGATAAAATCATACAAAAGAAAATCCTAGCTATAGGTTTAGAATATGCCGAAGATAATGGCGGAGGTTTCCCATTTGTGAAAATCATGGCAGAAATAGCGGGGCAACTCGTTTTACCTATCGCTTCTGAAATATTACGTAAGGAACATCAGCCAGGTATTTTATTGGGCAATGTAACCGGTGTACCCCCATGCAAAATGGTACTTTTAGGATCAGGACAAGTGGTGGAACAAGCAGCTCGAGCAGCCTGGCACGCTGGCATTCAAGTTCAAGTATTTGATAAAGACATCTATAAATTACAGCGATTGAAGCAAAGTTTAGGCTTTCCGCTTATCACCCAAGTGATTGATTCGGAAAACTTACCCAAAGCTTTGCAAGAAGCACAAGTCATTGTAGGTGCCTTGCGTTCAGATAACGGCATTACACCCTGCATCGTAACGGAAGAAATGGTGAGCAAGCTGAAAGAAGGAACCTTGATCATGGATGTGTGCATCGACCAAGGTGGCTGTTTCGAAACATCATTTACCACCAATTTGGGAAATCCTACCTTCACCAAACATGGAGTAATTCATTATTGTGTCCCCAATATTCCTTCTCAGGTAAGTCAAACCACAAGTTTGGCCATCAGCAATTTGATTACTTCATTTTTATTGAAAGCAGGTAAAACGGGAGGTGTAGAAGAAATGCTCTGGCAAGGAAAATCCTTCATGAAGGGCGTATATGCCTATAAAGGTTACATCACGCATCCTATGATCGGTAAACTATTTCATAAAGCGGTGAAAGACATCCAATTATTATTACTAAGTAAGAGTTAACATTATGATTGAAGATTATCAAGCCCTGTCCAACGCACCCAACTCTCCTGACTTGAATGGCAAGTACTTGGGGTTAATTTCCAGTGATTTCATCTTGGTATCTGAACTCTTGAAGGAGGCTTCCTACCAAATTAAGAAGAGAGGTTTTTCTGATTTTCCTGTTTTTGTGACCTCACAAAGACCTATTGAAATTGGTCAAAAATTGATCGGTGTGAACGAAATGAATGGCAACAAGTGGAATTACCATGCTTCTACTTTGGAGGAATTTCTTCAAAGAGGTTTAGTCGCCGAAGAAAACAAAGAGCTATTTGTTCAAAATTATAAGGATATTGAAGAATTCGCCTGCCTATTCGTGGTCGACGGCCAGTTTACAAATTTTGTGTTTATTCCTTTTCCGGAGGAAATGTAGAAATTAGTTATTTGTTATAAGGGATTAGGGATTAAGAAACCTAAGTAACAGATAACTAAAAACTAATAACTATTCTACATTCTTCATTCTACATTCTACATTCTCCACTCTTTATTCAGCGGATGAAAATCCCTCACCATCTGGCTTAAATATGCTCGATCTAAATGGGTATAGATTTCTGTAGTCAGAATGGATTCATGACCAAGCATTTCTTGCACAGCACGAAGATCCGCTCCTCCTTCTATTAAATGGGTAGCAAAGGAATGTCGGAATGTATGAGGACTAATGGATTTTTCAATCCCAGCTTTAGCAGCTAAATCCTTGCAAATAATAAAGACCATCACCCGACTCAAAGAGCCTCCTCGCCTATTCAAAAAGACAACATTCAAGGCTTCTTTCTTGACTGGAATTTGTGAACGTACCGACTCCAAATAAATTCTCAAATAACGGAAAGCATCTTTTCCCGCTGGCACCAATCTTTCCTTATCTCCTTTTCCCCGCACTTTTAAGAAACCTATATCCTCATATACATCCGTCAACTTTAAATTAGTCAATTCCGAAACCCGCATACCTGCTCCATACAACATTTCTAACATGGCTCGATTACGCACTCCCTCTGGAGTCGACATATCATTCTGTTCCAAAATCTGGTTGATTTCATCAAAAGAGAGCGTATCAGGAAGTTTCCTTCCTTGCTGGGGACTCTTGATATGTAAGGTGGGATCTTGTTGTATGCTCCCTTCAAATTGAAGAAAATGAAAGAAAGAACGGATGCCCGACAAGCACCTCGCCTGTGTACTTGCTTCGATGCCTAATCCATGTAAATCTTTCAAAAAAGCCAGCAAATGTACTTCTCTCACTTCATCAATCGGCAAATCTTCCCCCAAGCTACTGGCTAAATAGGTGGCTAATTTGCTAACATCCCGTAAGTATGCCTCATGCGAATGGCCCGACAAGCCTCGCTCAATCTTTAAATAGTTTCCAAACGAACGGATTTCCTTTTCCCACATGGGCTTTTTATTGAAACAAACATGTAAATTTAGAAGAATTACGTAATTTTAAACCTTGACGGACGTTTTAAAATCCGTTGATGTAAGCAAAACCCATTGATATGGTACGACAAAAAATATTGATTCTTAATGGTCCCAATTTGAACCTATTAGGAACGAGAGAACCAGAAATATATGGTCATCAGACCTTTGAACAATACCTAGAAGTACTGAAAGATAAATTCGGAAATGAATTGGAATTGGAATATTTTCAATCCAATAGTGAGGGTGCTATGATAAGCAAATTGCATGAAGTAGGTTTTTCTTATGATGGCATTTTATTGAATGCAGGTGGATACACCCATACTTCCATTGCCTTGGCAGATGCGGTTTCAGCTATTTCTACCCCCGTAATAGAGGTGCATATTTCCAACGTTCATGCCAGAGAATCTTTCCGTGCACATTCTTACTTAAGTCCAAAATGCAAAGGAAGCATCATTGGTTTTGGATTGAGAAGTTATGATTTAGGCCTATACTCCTTTATTTAACATGCTGTCTTTTTACCCTGGTCCTTCCAAAGTCTATCCTCAAACTTTGGGCTTCATCCAAGAAGCGTATGAGCAGGGAATTGTGAGCATCAACCACCGCAGTGCCCGCTTTGAAAGCTTGTTGAAAGAAACCCTTGAAAACCTGCACCAAAAGTGGGATATCCCATCCGAATACACCATTTACTTCATATCTTCTGCTACAGAAGCCTGGGAAATCGTGGCACAATCTTTGATGGAGAAGAAAAGTCTACATTTGTACAATGGAGCTTTTGGTAAAAAATGGGCTCATTATGTGGAGCAAATTATACCGGATTCAAGTAGCTTAGAATTTGGCTTAAATGAGTCTTTATCGGAGTTTGCTACAAGTATTTCAGCTGTTCTTAAATCTGAAGTGGACACGCTTTGTTTAGTACAAAGTGAGACCTCCAATGGAACAGGACAAGTAATTCATCGAAAGGAATTGGGGTTTTCATCCGATTGCTTGATTGCTGTAGATGCTACATCCTCTATGGGAGGTATTGAACTTCCATGGTCTGAAGCTGATGTATGGTTAGCGTCCTGTCAAAAATGCATGGGCATTCCAGCGGGCTTAGGCGTATTAATCTGTTCTCCCAAAGCCTTGGAAAGAGCTGAAAAGCTGAACAGAAAAGATCATTACAATAGCATTCTTTTAATGGAGCAAAATAGAAAATTGTTCCAAACACATTATACCCCCAATGTTTTGGGTATTTACTTACTAAATCGCTTAAGCCAATCGCTTCCTCCGATTCAAGAAATACACCAACATACCTTACAAAAAATGGCCATTTGGGAAGATTTCTGGAAGCATCAAAGCTCTTTCGAATTTGATTTTTTGGTAGAAAATCAGGCACTCCGACTACCCACTGTACTCGCTTTACAAGGGGAATCATCTGAGGTAAATCGTATTTTCCAATTAGCCGAACAACATCAAATTGATTTAGGAAAAGGATATGGTACTTGGAAAAATAATACCTTTCGTATTGCCAATTTCCCAAGCCATACGCTAGAAGATATACACTCGCTCATACAATTTATACAAGCTTAACATGCACTTCAACTTAAAAGAAATTATTTCTTCTTCCCTAATTCTGTTCTCCGTGATCGATATCTTGGGCTCCATTCCCATCATTATTGATCTACGAAAAAAGAATGGAAGCATTCATGCTGAGCAAGCTACCTTAGTGTCTGGGGCCATCATGATTGGATTCTTTTTTGCAGGTAAATTCATCTTGCATTTGTTAGGAGTTGATACCAACTCCTTTGCTGTAGCTGGGGCATTGATCATCTTTTTGATTGGTTTAGAAATGACTTTAGGGAGAAACATTTTCAAAGCAGAAGAAATACAAGGGGGTACCCATTCCATTGTTCCTCTAGCATTTCCTGTTATTGCAGGGGCAGGCACCATGACCACCTTGATTTCCTTAAAATCGCAGTTTGAAGAAGAAAATATCATCATCAGTATCTTGATAAACTTAATCTTCATCTACCTCGTATTACGTAGCAGCGTTTGGATAGAAAAGAAATTAGGTAACGTAGGAACCCAAATCTTACGCAAGGTTTTTGGGGTCATCTTAATTGCCATTGCCATTAAAATCATCAAGACCCGATTGTTCTAAGCATGAGTAAAAAGCAAAAATACTATGTCATTTGGGCAGGACATGAAACAGGGATTTTTGATTCCTGGGGCAAGGCTGAAAAGTTAATTAAGAATTTTCCGGGAGCTCAATACAAATCATTTGACACAAAGGCAGCAGCTGAAGAAGCCTTCAAAAAAAACTATTGGGCCAGTATTGATACGGCTAAAAAGACTAGTGTTAAAAAGAGCATTCATTCCCAAGCCATCATTACCCCAAGTATCTCGGTTGATGCAGCATGTTCGGGTAATCCCGGCGTTTTAGAATACCAAGGTGTTAACACAGAAACCAAAGAAGTACTTTTTGCACAAGGGCCTTATCCCATTGGAACTGTCAATCTTGGTGAATTTTTAGCCATTGTACACGGTTTGGCATATTTGAAAAAAATCGACTGCCCTTTTCCATTGTACTCTGATTCTAGAACGGCCATTGCTTGGGTTAGAAATAAGGCCATCAAAACCAATTTGGAACGTAATGCGGAAACGGAAGAGTTGTTCCAAAGAGTAGATAAAGCCATTGCATGGTTGAAAGGCAATTTCTACCAAACAAAAATATTGAAATGGGAAACAGAACATTGGGGTGAAAATCCAGCGGATTATGGCAGAAAGTAGGTCCATTTTTCAATTCAAACAATTTCAACTAGCCCACGGAAATCCAGGACTTAAAATCAGTACGGAAGCCTGTCTTTTTGGTGCTTGGATATCCCCAGGAAACGCGCAACATGGCTTGGATATAGGTACAGGCTGTGGATTATTGGCACACATGCTATGTCAAAAATCACCTATTTTACAAATAGAAGCCCTAGAAATCATTCCTGAAGTGACTGAATTAGCTGAACAAAATGCAGAACAGGGCCCTTTCAAGAAACAAATCAAGGTAATTCTAGGGGATATTAAATCATGGACTACAAACCATCCATATGACCTTATTCTGTGTAACCCTCCATTTTTTACCAAACATTTAGCTGCATCTGATAGCTCCAAGCAAGCTGCCATACATGCAGATTATTTATCTCCCGAAGACTTAGCATTTGCCATTCAACAACATCTAACAGATTCTGGTCAATTTGCAGTACTTTATCCACCTTATGAAATGGGTATTTTCTTACAAGCCTTAGAAAAAAGAGGTTTATTTGCCAATCAGATAGCTGATATTATTCCCAAACCAGGGGCTAAGGTACTTCGACAAATGCTTCTGGGGTCTCGACAAAAAATGGTGGTTTCTACGGAGCAAATTCATATTCGGGATGAAATGGGCAACTACCACCTTGATTTTCAAGAATTATTAAAACCTTACTATTTAATTTTCCCCTAAAATAATAACCAAGCTTTTTGTATTTTTGTCAACATGCAAGATTCTACGCTACAAATTTCCATCGTCGTCCCCCTCTACAATGAGGCTGAATCGCTTCCTGAGCTATGTGCTTGGGTTGATCGGGTTATGCGGGCCAATCATTTCTCCTATGAAATGATATTTGTCAACGATGGCAGTCGGGATGAATCTTGGGAAGTATTGAAATCCCTATCGGTGCAATATCCCAGTTTAAAAGCTAGTTCTTTTGCCCGTAATTACGGTAAATCGGCAGCTTTGCATGAAGGTTTCTCCAAAGCACAAGGATCTGTTGTAATAACCATGGATGCCGACATGCAAGACTCCCCTGACGAGATTCCTGCTTTATATCAAATGATTACCCAAGATGGTTATGATTTAGTGTCTGGTTGGAAACAAAAACGTTTTGATCCCTTGTCTAAAACCATCCCTACCAAATTGTACAATGCCGCTACCAGAGCGCTTTCAGGGGTATATTTACATGATTTCAACTGTGGATTGAAAGCTTATAAATTAGAAGTCATTAAGACTTTACGCTTATATGGTGAAATGCATCGCTACATTCCCGTTCAGGCCAAATGGAACGGTTTTTCAAAGATTGGTGAAAAGGTAGTACAGCATCAAGCCAGAAAATACGGAGTGACCAAATTCGGCTTAGAGCGTTTCTTATATGGCTTTTTGGATTTACTTTCCATCACATTTGTTCAGACTTTTGGCAAAAGACCCATGCACCTATTCGGTAGCTTAGGAATTCTTTCCTTCTTTTCTGGAAGTATTATCACCTTGTGGCTCATAGGCGAAAAACTGTACAATATCACCCAGCATTTAAAATACCGCAATGTGACGGATAATCCTTTGTTCTTTTTGGCATTGGTGGCAATCATATTGGGAGTTCAATTATTTTTAGCTGGCTTCATTGGTGAGCTGATGGTGACCAATTCAGACAAAACAACCGATTATCAAATCAAGGAAGAAATATCCTAAATATGAGTACAAAAGACCTTCGTTGGCTGAGTCGCTCGGAACTTCTCATTGGAGAACAAGGCATTCAGCAATTACAAAATGCCCATGTATTAATTGTAGGACTAGGGGGAGTTGGATCCTTTGCCGCTGAATTTATTGCTAGAGCGGGAGTAGGAACCATGACCATCGTGGATGGTGATGTGGTAGATCCAACCAATAGAAACCGACAATTGCCTGCTTTAGCCACCAACCATGGTGTAGCTAAAGTGAAAATCATGGCGGAGCGCTTAAAGGCCATCAACCCTGATTTAGTTTTGCATGAGCATGAGACTTTTTTAAGTCCAGAAGCAGCAAAAGACATCTTAGAAAAAACAAAATACGATTACGTCATGGATTGCATAGATTCGGTCACACCAAAATTGACCTTATTAAAAA
This sequence comes from Aquirufa aurantiipilula, assembly GCF_019923745.1. Lineage (GTDB taxonomy): Bacteria > Bacteroidota > Bacteroidia > Cytophagales > Spirosomataceae > Aquirufa > Aquirufa aurantiipilula. The sequence goes on along the minus strand of NZ_JAANOG010000002.1, from coordinate 363,473 downwards.
CGGCCTATGACTTAGGATTGAACATCGTTAGTTCCATGGGAGCGGGAGGAAAATTAGATCCAACCAAACTCAAAACAGCAGATTTGTTGGATACCCGGGAATGTTATTTGGCATCTTTGGTAAGAAAGCGTATCCGTAAAATGGGCGTTTCTCGAGGTATTAAAGCAGTTTATTCTCAGGAAAAAGTAAAAGATGAATCACTAATCCTCACAGATGGGTCCAATTTCAAAAAATCGGCATATGGAACCATTTCCTATTTGCCAGCGGCATTTGGTGGTGTTTGTGCATCCGTTGTGATACGTGACTTACTGAATGAGCCTATTCCCATGGAAAAAAAGCCCAAAGCCTTCATTAAAATGGAGCAAAAAAATAAACAAAAGAAATGATCAAAATAGGAGTTATCAATGTTTCTGACCGTGCCAGTGCGGGTATCTACGAGGATATTCCGGGTAAGGCCGTCGTAGAATTACTCAAGGAATACTTGATTTCAGATTTTGAAGTTGTTTATGCGGTCATTCCCGATGAGCAATCACTTTTGGAACAAACCATGTGCCAAATGGCCGATGAAGCAGAGGCTTGTTTGATTGTCACTACAGGCGGAACAGGCCCAGCTCTGCGTGATGTTACCCCTGAAGCTACAGAAGCTGTATGCCAAAAGATGATGCCTGGTTTTGGAGAATTGATGCGACAGGTGAGTTTACAATACGTTCCTACGGCTATATTAAGTCGCCAAACTGCTGGTATTCGGGGTAAATCTTTGATAGTTAATTTACCTGGAAAACCCAAAGCCATTCGTCAATGCCTTGAAGCGGTGTTCCCAGCAATTCCATATTGCATTGATTTGATTGGAGGCCCATTTTTAGTGTGCAATGAAGCCAACATGAAAGCCTTCCGACCTCCTTCTTCCTAATTTTCGTGTTGGATTAATAGGTCATACAATTTTGCTGTCAGGCTTCCTCTCCTTCCATCGGAGATGATGCTATCATCAATTTGAAGAATAGGTACCACTCGTTTGGTACTCCCAGTTGTAAAGACTTCATCTGCCTGCTTAAATGCATCTAAACTCACATCTTGTACCTTAACTTCCATAAAGGAAGAAGCCAAATCGATTACGTGTTTTCGAGTAATTCCTTCCAAGATATGTTGAGCTGGAGTATATAAAACCCCATCCTTCACACAAAACAAATTACTTCTGGATGATTCTGAAACACCAAATTCTTGGGTGTGGTAAATCAAATCATCAAAACCTTGCGATTTAATGATACTCCAATTTCGGATGGCATAAGCGTAGTTCAAGGATTTAATATCTGCCATTTCTCTAACATAATTCCTACTAGCCAATTTCATACCATGGATAGGATCCATGAATTGAAACTCATTGGGAATGATGAACAATTGACTTTTCCCTTGGGGTTCAAATCCATTGGAGGAATCACCACCCGTTAAGACCATTTTGATGCCTAAGCATTCTACTTCTGACTTCGCCGCAATCTCATGAATTAAGCCAGCAAGTTGCTCTTTACTATAAATATGGGCAATTCCCATTTTATCAGCCGAGGCTAAAAAACGATCTAGGTGATCGGATAGAAAAATAGGTCTACCTCGCATGACTCTAAAAAAGTCAAATATGCCAAATCCCCTTAAAAAGCCAACATCTTGAATGCCAACGTACACCTGATCTGGATCTATCCAGTGATGATTATGATAAATTGGGTAAACCATTTTCTTGTAATTTCTTCACTATTTGAATCACTTGACGAGCTTCTTTCACATCATGTACCCGCAAGATTTGGGCACCTTGTTGCAATGCAAGCGTATGCAAAACTGTTGTTCCATTCAATGACTCATCTGCTTTCGTTCCTAGCACTTTTTGAATCATGGATTTCCTTGAAATCCCCACTAAAAGAGGCACACCTAAACGAGTAAATTGATGCAACTGTGCCATCAATTGATAATTTTGATCCAAAGATTTAGAAAAACCAAAGCCCGGGTCCAATATCACATCCTTAGCACCTAAAGTGTGTAAAATATTGATTTTTTTTGCCATATCTAACCAAACATCTTCCACTACATGTGTATAATCAGGAACCTGATGTACTTGAGAAAAAGCCCCAACACTATGCGTTAAAATATAAGGAACTTGATTTTCCGCTACCCATTCAAATATACCTTCATCCATTTGCCCACCACCAACATCATTAAACCAATCAGCTCCTGTTTGAATGGCGGCTTGTGCAACAGATAAACGATAGGTGTCTACTGATAAACATATGTTTGGAAAGGCTTTGCGCAATTCTTCAATTACAGGAAGAACCCGGTCCTGCTCCTCTTGAGCAGAAACAGCTTGCGCATCTGGCCGAGTAGAATGTCCTCCTACGTCCAAAATACTAGCTCCCTCCTCTATCATTTGAGCAGCCAAAGCTATACAATCGTCGATAACGCCCACTCGACTTGCCGAGAAAAAAGAATCGGGCGTAGCATTCAATATACCCATGATTTGGGGTATCTGAAGATCAATCAATCCCGACTTATATCGAATTGTTTGAAAAGATGGAAAAAGAGCTTCCAAATGAGCTGAAATTTAGGATAATTTAAATATTTTTGTAGTCTGAAAAAAAAGAGATTTGTAAACTAATCCTCTCCTATGAACAGGGACAATGCGCCTTCCCAAACTGAAATCGAATATCGACAAGTAATTTCACACTGCAAAGCCTTGTTTGATAAAAAAAACAAAGATTACGGTACTTCTTGGCGAATTCTACGGTTGCCCAGTTTAACAGATCAAATTTTTATTAAAGCGCAGCGTATACGCAGCATTCAAGAAAAAGGAGAACAAAAAATCCAAGATGGTATCGAGGGTGAATTCATTGGAATCATCAATTACTGCATTATTGCTTTAATTCAAAAGTCGCTTGAAAATTCAGAACAAATGGAGTTTTCAGCTGAAGAATTAAGTCAATTTTACGACCATCAAGTAGAAACTACTTTAGAACTTTTACGCAATAAAAACCATGATTACGGTGAGGCATGGCGCGACATGCGCGTGAGTAGCATGACAGACCTCATTTTAATGAAAATTTTCCGCACCAAACAAATCGAAAACAACCTTGGTGTAACCTTGGTTTCAGAAGGTGTAGAAGCAAATTACCAAGACATGCTGAATTACGCTGTCTTCTGTTTGATTAAAATCAAGGAAGAGCAAATGCAAATCCAACAACAATAATCCACCAATAACATGCGGCAATACAGTCGAATCGCTACTTTTTTATTGGTCTTTATCTTCCTCTTTTCAGGTCTCATCAAACTCAACGACCCGATTGGCACCCAATTAAAATTGGAAGAATATTTCGATGTGTTCTCCCAAGATTTTCCAGCCATGGAAGGTTTTTGGAAATTCTGGATTCCCTTTGCTCTACCATTATCCATCCTATTAAGTAGTCTAGAAATTGTTTTAGGTATTGCTTTGTGGGCAAATTATCGAACTAAACAAGTACTTTGGACATTTTTAGGCCTTTTAGGTTTCTTCGGTTTCTTAACTTTTTATTCAGCCTATTTCAATAAAGTTACTGATTGCGGATGCTTCGGTGAAACAATTAAATTAACTCCTTGGACCTCTTTCTTTAAAGATGTATTCTTGTTTGTTTTGGCACTTAGTCTATTATTTACCGACAAGGTAAAGTCATTTAACAAGAATCTCAGTCCGGTCATTATTAGTGCTGTCATCAGCGTTACATTAGGTGTTTACTGCTATTTCTACCTACCTATAAACGATGGGCTTCCCTATGCAATAGGTGATAATATACCCCAAAACATGAAATCCAGAGAAGCTTTGCGCTTTTCCTATGTGTATAAAATCAATGGTAAGGAGGAAACCTTAACTGAAATGCCAACTGATACCCAAGCCGTTTTTGTTTCCATGCAAGCCTTGAATGAAAAAGAAGCTAGACCTTTAATTACAGATTACCGAATTTGGGTAGAAAACGATACAGTGGATTATACCGCAGAGAGTTTCAAAGGAAAGAAACTCATGGTCATCATTCCCAATGTACATCATTCTCATTTGGAAGCTTTAAAACAAATTGGCATACTGGCCAACGAAGCCAGCAAAAAAGGAATTACGGTATGGCTATTGAGTGCCTCCTCCGATGAAGAGGTCAATGCCATCCGACATGAGTATCAATTGAATTTCCCAGCCATGTCTGTGGATACTAAAGTATTAAAAACCATCATTCGTTCTAGCCCAGGGCTTTGGTTACTCAACCAAGGAACTGTACGTGGTAAATGGTCTGCCTACCACCTGCCTAGTATCGAAGACATAGACCAAAGTTTATTAACAACAGATTAAGAATGAAAAATATTTATTTAATAGGTATGCCCTCATCGGGTAAAAGTACTCTTGGTAAAGAATTAGCGAAAAACTTAGGATTTAGTTTTACGGACATGGACAAGCTGATTGAAACAAGGGAACAAAAAACTATTTCAGAAATTTTTTCGAACCAGGGAGAAGCGCATTTTCGTGAATTAGAACGCAAAACTTTACATGGCTTCCAACCAGATCAATCCATGGTCATCGCCACAGGTGGAGGGGTACCTTGCTTTTTTGATAACATGGAATACATGAAAAAGAATGGTATCAGTATTTTCTTGAATGTTGAATTGGATGACTTAGCCAAAAGATTGTATAAGGCTCAAGGAAATAACCGCCCATTATTGGACAAAAGCCAAAGCGAGGAAGCCGTTATAGCAACCATCAAAAAAACTTTTGAAGAGCGACTTCCATTTTATAAGCAAGCCGACATTCAAGTGGATGGAGAAATTAGTGTCAACCAATTATTGTGGTTGATTGAATCCTACGTACCTGTTCAGTAATTAAAATAAAATTCCCGCTCCTAAAACTAGCTGCAGGTTATTTTTGGTCAACATGGCTGAAGAATAATCTGCAGCATTTTTTAAGCTATATGGAGTAAACCCATCCTTTGCAGTACGCTGAACGGCTGTTAAATCAATGTAAAAGGAAGAAGTGCGGTATCCAATACCACCCGAAATTTGCAAGCTATTGCGATCAATACTATCATAAGTACTAGCATATCCGCCTCCAAACTGAGCAACTCCTGCTCGCACATTCCAATTCGAAGTTACCCGAATCTCCGTGCCAATTTTAATGTTCAATGCAGAATCAAAATTTCGTTTGATCTGTCCATTGTGCTTATCTTGAAACTGCTGGTTGGCCAATGAGGACAATTCGCCTGAAGAAACGCGCATACCAGGATAGTTCACATATGCCAAATCCATGCTCAAAAAGCCCCTTTTCCCAAAGAAATAAGCCAAGCCACCAGATAAGGTCATTGGTGATGTCATTTGGTAAGTAAACTCATTCGGAGTTACATATACAGGTCTAACCTTGGTAATGATGATAGGAACACCATTGGAATCATAAGATGGAATTCCATTGACTGTTGGGCTAATGCGTGCATCATAACGCTCAGTCATTTGATCAAAATAAGCTGGACTTTGGAAATTAAATGCCACCCTTAAATTGGGCGTCCATTTATATATCATACCTAGCGACAAGGAAATTCCGGAACCATTGGTAACCAAATTTTCACGGTAATTCATTCCCGCCACATAGCGTCCACCTACATATTCTTCTGTCCAATTACTGGTAGTTGTTGAAGTTATTTTAGAAAATTGCAAACCTGCTCCAATGTATAATTTGTCCATATAGGATGCCCCATAACTAAAATTCCAACTGCTCAAAGCTCCTGAATTTACGACTTCTCCTACTTGGGAGGTTGGCAAATTTGGCTCATATCGAGTAAAAGGAACACCTCCTGAAGTTGCATTTGGATCAATCAGATAAGCTTGATAAGCTGCGGCTTCTGGACTATCCGCATAATTGCTTGCTGGACTATATTCATCATCTAAACTAGCCCCTGTAGCTTTTTTATCATTGGCCTTTTCAATAAAGGAATCCAATAATGAACTTCGGTTATTCGTTCCAGTCACATATATTGGTTGAGTAAAGACTACATGTCTAGAAAAACTGATACCAAAAGCTCCATGCCATTTATTATAGGTAGTTGGATCTCCTGCCAAGACTAAACCCAAACTGGGTAAATGAAATAATGCATCTGTTTGTTTGGCTGTACTCCCCAAATACTCCGCACTAGTGGAGGAGTTCTGTTGGGCCATACTCACATGTACCTCTGAGCGATTGTAAAATCCTAAACCAGCAGGATTGCCAGCAATCGAACTAATATCAGCTCCTAAAACACTGTATGTACCTCCCAAAGCCTGCATACGAGCAGTACCTGTCCCATAGCTAGAAGAAAAGTATTTGGCCAAATTGGCATATGTGTAAATCTGCCCAAACACAAAGCTAGGTAAACACAATCCTAAGACGATTGTTAAAATATACTTTTTCATAAGATCAAAAATTACCTAGGTCCACGTGAACTTCCGCCACCGCCTCCACCACCTGTGCTTCCTCCTCCACCATAAGATCCTCCTCCAGAATTATATGAAGGTCTAGAAAACGTTTCCGTCTGGCGTGATTGAGATGGTTCCGCATAGCGGTATTCTACATTACTATTTCTTCTTGGCGCAGCTGAACGCTCGCTACTTTGTGTTCCTACCGAACGGTTAGAATAAGTACTTGGCTGATTTGAACCTTGATTGTTGTAGTAATTATTGCCACTTCTAGGCGTATTGGAGAATGAATCTCCATAGGAACCTCTATTGGAAGAAGCAGCATCGCGAGGTCCATAATTCACTTTACGTGGAGGATCTACCGTGGTATTATTGTAATTATAACCACTTGAACCCAATGAGTTGTAGTAATTGTAATTATTATTCACTACCCCACCAAAATTACGGTATGGGTTGTAGAATGACCATGGATTATAGAAGGGATCATAATAGCGATAAGAATTAAATCCATAAACGGATCCAAAGCCGAAAGAAGAACCATACAAAAATGGATCATACATCATGCCATAGCCAGCCATAGCAGGGTTCATCATCATGTTATATGAACTCAAAGGCGAATACCAACGAGATCCGAAGCCATAACCAAAGCTAATCATGGGATTTACATACCAGTTATTCCAAGCCGAAGCGGTATTAAATCCTGCATTATAACCACTATTATACACTTGGTTATAGGTGTTAGGATTCACACTATTGTTGTAATTATAAACACTTCTAGAATTCAAATATGTCGACTGCTCCGCAATTCCCTCTTCCTCCTCAATGACAACCGTATTGTCATCAAAATTCAAATAATCCGATTTTACTTTTTTAGTTGAAGCCACCGCACGCTGGGGTGCATCATACAAATCATCTGAAGCAAATTGCTTCTTGGCAACTTCTCCTGATGGACTGACCTGAATGGTCACACAGCCCTGAAATAAAGCCGCGATACCCAGAAAAGACAAGATAATTAGTTGATTTTTCATGGTCTTAGAGATAAAAGTATAAGCTTAACTAAGGACAATAACGTATCTTTGTCGCTAATCGTTCGTTGAGTGATAATATTAACACAAATAAAACGAATAAATATTTAATTAATTACGCGACAAGCTATTTTTATGAGTAAATCCTTACCCAGCAGAGCTGAAAATTATTCCGAATGGTATAACGAATTGGTGAAGCGTGCCGACCTAGCTGAAAACTCAGCAGTTCGTGGCTGTATGATCATCAAACCTTATGGCTATTCTATTTGGGAAAAAATGCAAAGAGCCTTGGATGATATGTTCAAAGAAACAGGGCACGTAAACGCTTATTTTCCCCTTTTGATCCCCAAATCATTCCTTTCCAAAGAAGCTTCCCACGTAGAAGGCTTTGCTAAAGAATGTGCTGTAGTGACCCATTACCGACTAAAAAATGACCCAAACGGCCACGGAGTAATTGTGGATCCAGATGCGAAATTGGAAGAAGAATTAATCATTCGTCCGACTTCAGAAACCGTAATTTGGTCTACCTATAAAAACTGGGTGCAATCTTACCGCGACTTGCCTATTTTGATGAATCAATGGGCTAATGTTATGCGCTGGGAAATGCGTACTCGTTTGTTCTTGAGAACTGCCGAATTCCTTTGGCAAGAAGGGCATACGGCCCATGCTACCAAAGAAGAAGCTGTAGATGAAACAGAACAGATGTTGAACATCTATGCTGAATTTGCGGAGACTTTCATGGCGATGCCCGTAATTAAAGGTCGTAAAACGGCTAATGAGCGTTTTGCTGGTGCTGAAGACACCTATTGCATCGAAGCTATGATGCAAGATGGAAAGGCCTTGCAGGCTGGTACTTCCCACTTTTTGGGACAAAATTTTGCTAAGGCATTTGATGTGAAGTTTTTGAACAAAGCCAACCAACAAGAGTTTGTGTGGGGTACCTCTTGGGGTGTTTCTACCCGTTTGATGGGAGCTTTAATCATGGCTCATTCAGATGACCAAGGTTTGGTATTGCCTCCAAAATTAGCTCCTATCCAAGTGGTGATTGTACCAATTTACAAGGGTGAAGAGCAATTGAATAATATCAAATCCAAAATTGATCCATTGGTTGCCGCTTTGAAGAAAAGAGGCATATCGGTAAAATTTGATGTATCTGAAAACCAAAGCCCTGGCTTTAAGTTTGCTGAATATGAATTAAAAGGAGTACCTGTTCGCTTAGCGATTGGTAACCGTGATATTGAAAATGGCACCATTGAATTGGCTCGTCGTGATACCCGTGTAAAAACCAGTTTGCCATTTGAAGACATTGAGCAAGTGATTGTAGATACCTTAGACGATATCCAAACTAGCATCTATCAAAAAGCATTGGATTTCAGAGCTTCCAATACCTTTGATGTGAATACTTGGGATGAATTTCTGGTAAAAATAGAGGAGGGTGGATTCTTGTCGGCCCATTGGGATGGAAGTCCAGAGACCGAAGAAAAGATCAAGGAATTGACTAAAGCCACCATTCGTTGTATTCCTTTGGATTCCCAGGAAGTTGCAGGAAAATGCATCCTTACTGGAAACCCATCGAAACAACGTGTTATTTTTGCTCGCGCTTACTAAGCCGCAGGAATCAATTTCTTTAATACCTCCAATACCCGATCGATCTCCGATTGGGTATTGTTTTTTGAGAAAGAAAATCGAACGGCTGCACCTGTCGCATTTGGATTCAAAGCTGAAAGGACGTGAGAACCAACGGATGTTCCACTCGAACAAGCACTTCCTCCTGATGCGGAAATTTTCTCGATATCCAATTGAAACAAAAGCATATCCCCATCCACTACCTGAGGAAATCGTACATTGAGAACTGTGTAAAGGCTATTCTCTACGTCACCTGATTTACCATTGAATTCCACATTCGGGAATGCTTGTTTCAATCCTTCAATGAAATAAGCCTTTAAGCCTTTGATGTAGGCCTCATGGGCATCCATTTCTTCATAGGCAATCGACAAAGCTTTGGCTAGACCTATAGCCCCATAGACATTTTCTGTACCTCCTCGTTGATTACGCTCTTGCGCGCCACCATGTAACAGTGGATGGAATTTCGAACCAGCTTTGGCATATAAAAAACCGACACCCTTGGGACCATGAAATTTATGTGCTGCACCTACAATGAAATGTACGGGTAATTGCGACATATCATGTCGATAATGTCCCATAGTTTGAACAGTATCAGAATGAAATATGGCTCCGTATTGCTCACAAAGAGCACCTACTGCATTCAAATCTAGTAGGTTAGCAATTTCATTATTACCATGCATCAAACTAACTAAAGCCTGAGGATTTTCTTGCAAAAGACGCTCTAAATCCGCTAAATCAATGCTGCCATCGGGAAGCAATTGAACTAATTTAAGATTCACCAAACCAAGTTTCAACCAAGCCTCTGCCGTATGCAAAACAGCATGATGCTCTAATGGCGAAGTAATGATGGTCTTTACCCCACCGTATAACACGGTAGATTGAATCACGGTATTATCCGCTTCAGTACCACCTGAAGTAAAGAATATCTCGGATGGGGAGGCATTTAGTAATGTCGCAATGGTCTTGCGAGCGCGCTCGATCGCCACTTTGGCTTGTCGGCCATGAGAGTGAATCGATGAGGGATTAGCCGTGAAATTTTCAAAATACGGCTGCATTTCTTGCCAAACTAAAGGGTCAATGGGCGTGGTAGCTGCATTGTCCAAATAGATGGGCGTGACAGAATTTGACATAAATTTTAAGACTGTGCGATTTTTTCAATCGCATTCATAATTTGTTGAGCAAAAGTGTTGGCTTGTTCTTCCGTAGAAGCTTCCGCATATATTCGAATGATAGGTTCAGTATTGGATTTGCGCAAATGCACCCATCCCTCTGGGAAGTCAATTTTGACTCCATCAATCGTATTAACATTGTATTCTTGATAGGCTTTGGCAATCGAATCAAGGATTAAATCCACATTCAGTTTGGCAGAAAGCTCAATTTTATTCTTTGAAATCACATAGGCTGGATAAGATGCCCTCAATGCTGAAATCTTCATCCCAGAATTTGCCAAATGCGTTAAAAATAAACCGATACCCACTAAAGCATCACGTCCATAATGTGATTCCGGGAAGATCACTCCCCCATTTCCCTCTCCACCAATAATGGCCTTTTGAGCCTTCATTTGGTTGACTACATTCACTTCACCCACAGCGGCCGCAAAATAATGCCCACCTTTTGACTCGGTCACATCACGTAAAGCACGGGTGGACGACAAGTTAGAGACCGTGTTTCCAATTTGTTTGGACAAAACATAATCAGCTACAGCCACCAAGGTATATTCTTCTCCAAATGGTGTTCCATCTTCATTAATGAAGCAAAGACGATCCACATCTGGGTCCACCACGATACCTAAGTCATAATTACCTGACTTCATTTTGGCAATCATGTCTGTCAAGTTTTCAGGTAAAGGTTCTGGGTTATGGGCAAAATGACCCGTAGGTTCACCGAAAATTACATCAACATGGGCGGCACCCAAGGCTTTTAATAAATGAGGCACCACGATGCCACCTGTGGAATTCACAGCATCCACTAAAATGCGGAATTTAGATTGAACAATGGCATTGACATCCACCCAAGGAAGATCAAGCACATGTTGAATATGTTGATCCAAGAAAGTATCGTCCTGAGTGATTTTCCCCAATTGAAATACTTCAGAAAACTGAAAATCTTGTTGTTCTGCAATTTGCAATAAAGCCTTCCCATCAGCATCTGAAATAAATTCTCCATCTGAATTTAGGAGCTTCAATGCATTCCATTGAGCAGGATTATGACTGGCAGTAATGATGATACCACCTGCCGCTTTTGTCCAAGGGACGGCTAGTTCAACCGTAGGAGTAGTTGACAAACCAATATCTAGTACATTCCAACCCAAACCAATTAAGGTATTCGCTACCAAAGAAGAAACCATTTCACCCGAAATACGTGCATCACGACCCAATACAATGGAGTTAGATGGATGATTATTGCGACGCAGCCAAGTGCCATAAGCAGCAGCAAAAGTAACTACATCGATTGGACTTAAGCCCTCACCAGGCTTTCCTCCAATAGTACCACGAATTCCAGAGATTGATTTAATTAAGGCCAAAATACTAATATTTTAAAGGTGGAAACGAAAGGTAAATTTACAAATTTGCGACAAGAAATGGGAAGGAATGTTGGATTATAAATTATTTAGTAATGGCAAATGCCTGTAGGCCCCTTCACTATAAACTAAATCTTCATTCTACATTTCCCATTCTACATTCTTCATTCTATATTCTTCATTCTACATTCCAGAAGCAAACTCCTGGCCCCATTGATGCAAAGAAGCAATACTGGGAAGTAGTTTTTCTCCTTTCGAGGTTAGGGTATATTCAACTGTCGGCGGAACTGTCGCAAAAACCTCCCGAGTGATTATGCCATTCACTTCCATATTTTTCAATTCCTTGACCAACATTCGGGTATTAATACCCTCAACTGAGCGTTCTAATTCTTTGAAACGCATTTTACCTTTCGATAAAATATAAATGATTGGCATGGACCATTTACCGCCAATAATATCCAACACTTCCTTCAAGGAACATGTTTTTTCTGAAATACTTAAATTATTTTCTCCCATAACTATTTGATTATAAGCATTGCTTTACCTTGGGTTACTACTGTACATTCGTGTAACTACTTTCAAAAGTAAAGTAATGACTTTATGTTTACAAGAAAATAATCAAAAAGCTAAAAAATGAAATTACTCGAAGCAATAAAATTAGGTCAACACGACCTAAAAAATAGCATGGTGATGGCTCCCATGACTAGGAGTCGGGCTACTGTCGATGGACTTGTCGGTGAATCCACACAAGTATATTATTCCCAACGTGCCAGTGCTGGTTTAATCATCACTGAAGCGATTAACATATCCAAGCAAGCCTTGGGAAGTCCTTTGACACCAGGGATTTACACGATCGAACAAATAGCCGCATGGAAAAAAGTGACTCAATCCGTTCATGAAAATGGTGGAGTCATTTATGCTCAATTATGGCATACAGGACGTGTGGGACATTCATTAGTAAAAAATGGAGAACTGCCAGTTTCTGCCTCCGCGGTGGCTATTGAGGGTCAACAACATTTTACGATGGAAGGTATGAAAGATTATGAGACGCCGAGAGCATTGAGCACAGAAGAGGTAAAAAACATCATTCAAGAATACAAGCAAGCTGCTATCAATGCCCTAGAAGCTGGTTTTGATGGAGTAGAATTGCATTCTGCCTTTGGATACTTACCTAATCAATTTTTAGCTGACAGTGTCAATCAAAGAACGGATGAATATGGAGGTAATGATGAAAATAGGAATCGTTTTGTCGTTGAAATCATGCAGGAATTGGTCCAAGCCATTGGAGAGGATAAAGTAGGCATACGTATCTCACCAACTAGCACGTATAATGGTATTTCACACCAAAATCCAGTGGGCCAATTTAGCCTTTTGATTCAAGAATTGAACAAATTACCATTGGCCTACATCCACATCATGCATGTACCCTTTTCACTTGAGCAGTTTCCCAATTACCCAAGTGATTCCATCGAAACATTTGGAAAAATCAGTCAACATCCCGTGATTGCCAATTTGGGTTATACAAGGGAAACAGGAGAAGCGGAATTGCAAAAAGGCATTGCGAAACTTATATCGTTTGGTACACTTTTTTTAGCGAATCCCGACTTGCCCAAACGATTTGAATTAAATGCCGAATTGAACCAAGCTGACCGTGCAACCATGTATGGTGGTCAAGATTATGGCTATATTGATTATCCATTTTTAAATAAATAAACATATATATCATGAATTGCATTCAAGCTATTTTGACCATTGACATCGACAATCTCCCGACCAATTTTCAAGAAATCATTCAACACGAGCAAGCCAAAATTGCTCAATGGAAAGAAGAGGGTATTTTGGAAAACTTTTTTCTACGTCAAAGCAAAAATGGAGCAGTGTTGGTATTCAAAAATATAGACCAAGAGCAAGTAGAAATCCTTATGACGACCTTACCCATATACCCATTGAGAAAAAGCATTGAATACTTCCCCTTGATCAAGCAGTTTTGATCATAATCGTTTAGCGTTATCAAATTTTGAATATTTGATAACGCTAAATTTTTATAAAATGCTGCATTACACAGCTTGAATACCATTGCCTCATCAATTCGCATCATTCTGATGCACCAAGGATTCGCTTAATCCATTTCGAAAGACATTCCTCTTATCTAAATCTAAGGATTCAACCCAAGTCCAGCGTCAATAATTCAGACAAAATCACATCAAATCTGGTAAATCAGAAGAATTTAAACTTTTGTTGACAAACAAAAGCCTCATTTAAAATTCAGAACATAATCCCTATATCCTACCTAATAGGGCGATTTTACATAGAATCTCAAAAATTTAAATTTCTCTTGACAAAATAATACGTAACACGCGGATTAAGAGATTAAACTTTTTAAAGAGAAAAAGTAGATTAGGCAAAAAATCTCGGCCCATAAAAACAAATTTAGATGGGTAAAAAATTATTGATTCGGGTCAAAAAGGATTGACCATCCAGGGTGACAGAAATTCAAACATGTGGAGCAGATACCACCACAAAAACGGACTGTTCTCATTCAGTCAATTCAATGAGAGGCGGAAACCGAAAAGCCAAAGAGTAGGAGTACTAATCTATTTAAAATGTCAAATTTAAAAGCAAAATACACATTTGTTTCTCCTACAACAGGAAACACCTATGTTCTACATGTTCAAACAGGACCATTGACGAACCCAATACGTACAATAGACAATCCTAATTGTATAGGTTGGACGATTGTAAGTGGAACCTTTGTGGCAGTTGTCGATGGAGTGTCTACATCATACAACGTTCCTGGTGGAAATACCCTTATGATTTACAATGGATTATGGCAAAGTGCAGCCGCTTCACCAGATGGCTCAGTCTTGTGTCAAGGTATTGACCGATTATTTGTTTTTGTTTCTTCAGATAATGGGAACACATCAATTTCTGCAAACAGTAACAATAGCATCCAAATTTCATTGGGTACATTGAATGATACAGCTACCTTATCAAACTTTGTTTTTCCTCCACAATAAATAAAGTGTAAAAGGATTCCAAGTGGTTTAGATTTGTCAAATTTTGAAAATTTGACAAATCTTTCACATGGGATTCATTTTCAATGTTTTGCATTTTAAATTATCAAAAGGCTTAAATTGCATTTACAATATTCAAACCAAAGTGTTCAATAATTTCTAGAAACAAGCTTGCCTAATTCAATTAGAATTCTACAATATTCACTAATTATCTAAACCTAAGATGACAAGAAGCTACTATTCAAATTCGGTTACCAACTTCTTGATTGACGATAACGACAAGATACTTGGACAATTAATTCGAAATCATTCATTTGCAACCGAAAATTTACAGCGTAATGCATGGATGAGGCAAATTGAAATCCTCAAGGCTACGCTAATTCCATTTAAAAGAGGTACTATATACTTTGAGTTTTCTATTCCTAGGATGGGAAAACGTGTTGATAACATTTTACTTCTTGATGATTTTATATTTGTCATGGAATTTAAAGTTGGCGAATCTGAATATCAAAAACATGCCATAGAACAAACTGTTGACTACTGTTTAGATTTACAAAATTTTCATCAGGGAAGTCATTATGAAAAAATTGTTCCTTTATTGATATCAACAAAAGCACCCAACATTCAAAATAAATGGGAAATTGAAAATCAATTATTAGACCCAATATTTGCTAATCAATCTAACCTTACTGAAAATATTAATCAAACACTTCGATTGAGCAATAGCACGAAAATAGATCCTATTAAGTGGGAAAAATCGACATATAAACCAACACCTACTATCATTGAAGCCTCACAAGCCTTATATAGGGGTCATTCTGTTACTGAAATTTCACGAAGTGATTCAGGTGCAATTAACCTAACCAAAACAACAGAATGTATAAATCGTATTATTGAAAAATCAAAAACATCACACAGTAAATCAATTTGTTTTTTGACTGGAGTACCTGGAGCTGGTAAAACCCTTGCAGGATTAAACATTGCAAACGAAAGAAGAAAAGCTCATGAAGATGAAAATGCTGTTTTTCTTTCTGGGAATGGCCCTTTGGTTTATGTACTGAGAGAAGCTTTGGTTCGAGATGAAGTATTGCAAGCCAAAGAAAATGGCAAAAAATTGACAAAAAAAAGTTCCGTAATAAAAGCCAATGCCTTCATACAAAATATTCATCATTTCAGAGATGATAATTTAATATCTCTACATGCTCCAGATGAAAAAGTAGTTGTCTTTGATGAAGCCCAACGTGCTTGGACGCGAGAAAAAGCGGCTTCATTCATGAAATCAAAAGGTACGGATTTTCACATGTCTGAACCTGAATTCTTGATTGAAGTAATGAATCGACATGAAAATTATTGCACAATTATATGTCTCATTGGAGGAGGCCAAGAAATAAATACTGGGGAAGCAGGTTTATCCGAATGGATCTTAGCCTTAAAAAATCATTATCCCAATTGGATAATATATTATTCCAATATGATCACCGATGATAAAGACTATTTAGGAAATGAATCTTTGAAAGATTGGTTAAATAAAACTGGGAATTCTGAAAAAGAACTCCATCTATCTGTATCTGTTCGTTCATTTAGATCGGAAAAAATATCAAGTTTTGTTCATAAATTAATCGAAGGCAATGCTAATAATGCAAAATCAATTTTAACTGAAATCAATAATCAATTCCCCATACTTCTAACTAGAGATATTTCTGTCGCAAAAAGATGGCTAAGAAAAAATGCAAAAGGTACTGAAAGAATTGGAATAATTGGAAGCTCAGGTGGAAGAAGATTAAGACCACTTGGTATTGATGTAAAAAATGAGATTACGGCAGAGGATTGGTTCTTGAACGATGCAAGAGACGTACGTTCTTCCCAGTATTTAGAACTTGTTGCCACAGAATTTGATATACAAGGGTTGGAAATAGATTACGTTTGCTTAGCCTGGGATATTAATTTCTACTTCAAAAATGGTGAATGGAATTACCAATCTTTCGAAGGAACAAAATGGAAAGGAATTGTAAATGAAATTAATAAATCCTATATAAGAAATTCGTACAGAGTATTAATGACAAGAGCTAGGCAAGGATTAATTATTTTCATTCCCAATGGCGACCAATTAGATCAGACAAGACCGTTAGATCTTTATGATAGTACATATCAATTTTTGAGCTCATGTGGGATAAAAACAATCTAAAAACATATTACCTTAGATTTACCCTAATTCATCTTATATCTCCTCTCTCATGTCCAACCAAGCCCTAAGCCCAGATGAATATGAAAACCTCTTAACTGATGATCGGAAAGTGATCATCGCTAGGTTAAGAAAAACGATATTGGATCATCTTCCTCCAGGATTTGAAGAAACCATCAGTTATGGGATGATTGGCTATGTCGTACCCAAATCCATATACCCTGCTGGATACCATTGTAAAACCGATGAGCCCCTACCCTTTTTGAGCATCGCCTCACAAAAAAACTTCATTGCAATGTACCACATGGGCATGTATGCCAACGAAAAGCTACTTCAATGGTTTCAAGATGAATATCCGAAACATGCCAAATCAAAATTGGACATGGGAAAAAGTTGTGTCAGATTCAAAAAAATGGATGATATCCCTTTCTCATTAATTGCAAAATTGGCTCAAAAAATAACTGTAGAAGATTGGATTAAATGCTATGAGAGCATGTTAAAAAAATCATAATTCATCCGCTATTTTGATCCAAGCATGACACCTAGAATTGAAATCCTTCCAGAAAAAAGACTCATAGGTATACATCAAGAAATGAGTTTGGCCGCCAATACCACAAGTCAACTTTGGGCTACTTTCATGCCCAGACGCCATGAAATATCCGACGCTTACACTTCGAATTTGATTTCCTTGCAAATTTACCCAACCAACTATTTTATCGAATTTTCTCCCATGAACCATTTTGTAAAATGGGCATGCATCGAGGTAAGTCCATCTGCCCCAATTCCCCAAGGCATGGAAAGCCTCCTGTTAATAGGTGGTTTGTACGCGGTATTCAAGTACCAAGGTCTTGCTGACCCTCAAATCTTTCAATATATTTTCACTACCTGGTTACCTGCTTCCGAATATAAACTCGATTACCGTCCACATTTTGAGGTCTTAGGAGAAAAGTATAAAAATAATGACCCAAATTCTGAAGAAGAAATATGGATACCGGTAAAAAGGAAGAATGTAGAATGAAGAATTAAGAATGTAGAATGTTATCAAATCCGTCGATCATTTATAATTCATCATTTACAATTTACAATTCCCTTTTGACGATTTTTATTTAGCTTTACATCATTATAAACCTATTATTTCAATCTATACCATTTACGCATGTCCCCCGAACAATTACGGAACATCCTAAGCCGTATTCAATCCTTGAAAATTGCGGTCATTGGAGATTTTGCCATTGATTTTTACTTCCAAAAAACAGAAGAAACCGGCGACTTTTCTGTCGAAACAAGAAAAGAAGTACATTGGGCCAAAACCCCCAAAACAGGTTTAGGTGGAGCAGGAAATGTAGCCAAAAACCTAGCTACATTAGGAGTTCCTACCTCTGCTTTTGGACTGATTGGTTCCGATATTTTTGGTCGAGATATGAATTTCCACTGCCAAAATCTAGGCATTCATGCCGAGAACCTTAAGTCGCTGCCAAGTAT
Organism: Aquirufa aurantiipilula; assembly: GCF_019923745.1. Lineage (GTDB taxonomy): Bacteria > Bacteroidota > Bacteroidia > Cytophagales > Spirosomataceae > Aquirufa > Aquirufa aurantiipilula. The sequence continues at coordinate 345,194 of NZ_JAANOG010000002.1, read as the reverse complement.
GGACACTCCTACTTACTCCAAACCCATGCAGGGAGAGGTGGAATTGAATCGGATCGACTTTGGTACACAAGAAAAAGATATCGTTCAGGCCAGTCAAGATTTAGTGGATTCCCTCTGTAATCAGCTTGATAAATACGATTGGGTAATTATCAACGAGCAATTTCGATATCCTTTACTGAACCAACATTTGCTTGAAAAGCTACAATCAGCCATGAATAAGGCACACAAAATAGGCCTAGCCGATTTACGTAGCTTAGGGAATTTTGCCAATCAAGTCCTTCTGAAAGTCAATGAATCTGAATTAGCCCATTTATTACATATCAACCCCGCTTTATTGGAAGACAGTGAAAAACTGCCTGACATTGTTAAAGAATGGGTCAAAAACCGCCGACAAGGTGCTTTGCTAACCTTGGGTGATCGAGGGCTCATTTATGCGGACCATGATCATTTCCATTGGCAAGCTGGCATTCCTGCCAAAGGCCCCATTGATACCGTGGGTGCAGGTGATATGATTGTAGCAGGATTTTCTGCAGCCAAAGCAGCAGGAGCCAGTATACAAGAAGCCTGTGAATTTGCTACCTTGTGTGCGCATATTTCTATACATAAACTAGGCGAAACAGGCGAAGCCACTCCTCAAGAAATTTTAGATCTAAACCAATTATAACCATGAATGTTCAAGAAATTGAAGCCCTAAGAAAAGAAATTAAAGACTATACCGAAGCGCATTTATTGCCTTTCTGGTCAAAAAGAACCATCGATAAAGAATACGGTGGCTACTTAACCCATTTTGATGAATTTGGAAATGACTCTGGCACTGATGAAAAATCATTAATCGCCCAAACACGTTCTGTATTCACTTATTCTCAAGCCTACCGTCACGGTTTCGGTGGACCTATCATGAAGGAAATGGCCGAACATGGGGTTAAATACCTGATTGAAAAAATGTGGGACGAGAAAAATGGTGGTTTCTATTGGATGATGGACCGTAAAGGAAATGCCACCAACAAACAGAAAATCGGTTATGGACATAGTTTTGTAATCTATAGCTTAAGTGAATATACCCTAGCCACCGGCGACCCAATCGGTTTAGCTTATGCTGAAAAGACCTTTGATCTACTTCAAAAATATGCTGTTGATACCAATTTGGGCGGCTATTGGGAGTTTTTCTCCGAAGAATGGGAATTGATGGGTGCTGGTTCTCCGGGTGGCGATCGCAAAACCTTGGACGTACACATGCACTTAATGGAAGCATTCACCACTTTATACGAAGCCAGTGGCAAAGAAGTACACCGAAGAAAATTGAAGGAATCCATTGATATTTTAATCCAAAAAATCATGCATCCAGTGTACGGTACAGGTGTTCCTCAATTCTGGGCTGATTGGTCTGTGGCTCCACAAATCAAATTCGACATTGTTTGGGGATGGGACCGTTTTGCCGAAGGTGGCCAAAAAGCCTCGGCTGTAGATAATACATCTTATGGTCACAACTCCGAATTCGGTTGGTTATTGATGCACGCTCTTCGTGTAGGTAAATTCCCAGTAGCCGACTACTTGGACAATCTGAAGAAAGCCTTTTATCATTCGATGGAACACGGAATCGATTGGGAATTTGGAGGGGTTTTTGTAGAAGGTTCTCACGATGGACAAGTCTATGATAAAGAAAAAGAATTTTGGCAACAGGCTGAAATGCTGATTGGTATGGCTGATGCCTACCTATTAACCAAAGATCAAGACTTCTTAAAAGCTTATCGTCAGGTACATCGTTTTGTTTTCGATAAAATGATTAATTTTAACACCGGTGAGTGGTGGCCTTTGATGACTAGAGAGGGTGAACCTATCTGGAGACATATGTCACACTCCTGGAAAATTAACTACCATAATGTAAGATCCATGATTCTTTCCTATGAAAAATTAGGAGAAGCAGCCAAGGTCTTAGCTAACTCTAATTAACTCATAAAGCCATGAAATACGTCTTCTTTTCCCTGTTTGTATTTGCGAGTGGTTCCGTGTGTGGACAAGCTTCCACCTCTCCTCAAGAAGTTAGTCAGATTTTAAGTACGTATTTCAGCAAAACGACCTCTTCCAGTGCTTTAGCGAATAAAAGCCAAGCACTGGAAGCAAGTCGAACTTTTTCGATTCGTCGAGATAGTTTATTCATCTACCTGTACGACCCCAAGGATGTATTTACCAAAGGTCCATTTTATGACACAACTGTCATCCCGATTCATCAAATACAGCAAATAAAAATTCATAAAGCGAAGAATACTGCTGGACAAGCCGGTGTAGGCATTGAGTTCATTCAAAAGAATTTTGCGGGAATTCCTGCCAAAGAAAAAGCCAAAGACAATGGCGCTCCTGCCAAATTAACGGATAAGAATTTAGCCAATGTGAATGCCGCTAGCGTCAATCAAAAGATGATTGGTCAAGTAGCCGGCGTAACCGTAGGCAACGATAATTCTCCAGGAGGGGCCACCATGGTGCGCGTTCGCGGTTATGGCTCCATCAATTCCAATAGCCCTTTGTATGTGGTAGATGATGTGCCAGTAACTGGTAATTTAAACACCATCAATCCCAACGACATTGAGTCTGTTCAAGTGTTAAAAGATGCTTCATTAACCGCTATTTATGGCGTTAGAGGTGCCAACGGTGTGGTCTTAATCAAAACTAAAAAAGGAGGCATTAGCTCTGGCATTCCAGCAGATTTACCTAGAGATTTAGTTTTATCATATACCCTTTGGACTTGGGGCAAAGCTGCCTCTGATTTTCAAAAGTCGGACGATAAAATCAAACTAAAAAAATACCTAGAACAAGATTATAATTAATGACTAACGATGATGTTTTTCACGTATTCCAATTGATCATTTGTTCTAACCCATAATTTGTATGAGCCTTGTGAAAGGTGTTGTACACTCAATTGAGCTGACCCATCTTGGCTGATTTGTGAATCCATCACCAATCGGCCATCAAGGGTATAAATTCGAACTAAGGCTCCTGCCAATGATGCTCTAGATTGTATCGATAAAGAATTTACCACTGGATTGGGGAATACGACTACCCCCATATCATCTGGCAAAGTATAACTGTAACTAGCTTTGGGAGATGCACAAGTTGGTCCCGGAATATAGGTTTTGGTTAGATACAAAGAATAAGTCCCAGAGTCACGAACCCGCAATATGGTACTTTTTTCCGTCAACACATTTTGATTAAACTCCCAAAACAAATTGGTATCACTAGCTTTTAAAACGGAGGTCTTTAGGAAATATGGGCTTTCTTGCGTAATCACAGGAGCTGCAGGAATATCAAAAACTTTGGTAGTTACAGCCTTTGAAAATGCTGTAGTACATTGGTAATTATTCGTTCCTTTTACTTGAAATGAACCTTTGTCCTTTACTGTAATCAATGAACTTTGTGCACCTGTATTCCAAACATAGTTTAGATCTGAATTTGCAGCTACCTGCAATTCTACCGAATTTCCCTGGCAAAATAAGGTATCTCCCTTGACTAAAATAAGAGGTGTAGCAGGAACCTGAAGCGGTTTAAATTGGAACAATGGTACACTAAATTCATTCCCCACCCCATCTTGTAGGCGCATAGAATAAGTTCCCGACTGTGCCATTTGAATGGTATTAACTTTACTTAACAGTTGTGCATTTTCATTGAACCATTGAATGCTATCTTGTGTGGCAACACTCAGAGTTGTGGCATTGGTATTATCACAAATCACGGAAAAACTAGGTAAGGATTTGGGAGTTATCGCCTTGGCTTTTTTAGCTATAGCTCCAGAAATTTTTTCTAACCAAAGATATGCCAATTCCTCATAGGCATCCGGAGAGAAATGGACACATTCAGAAAATGCATCAGTCTTACGAGGAATCTCCACCACATCGGTGTAGGGTCCCAAATATATTTCTGGAATACCACTAATTTCCGTCACCATGTCACCCTGCTTTCTAAGCAACAAATCATCCGTATAGGAAACACTACATGCTCCATTCACTAGTCCAGCTGCATAGGATACTTGGGAAACTAACCATGGGACATCCACCCCTGTTTGTGTCCGCAAGTTTTTGATCATATCCTTAAAATTCTGTTGATAGGTATCCGTTTTCACTTTCCGTATCTCCAATGGGTCTAAACGGTATCCATATGAGTCTGTTTCCCCCTGGTGCCAAAGAATAGCCCTAACTCCATTTTTCTTACCAAAAAGTTCTACAGCTCGTTTTAAATTCTTAAATGGAAAACCGGCATCATAAGAAATGTTTGGATCAAAAGGATTAGGTGATGGTTTGGCATTAGGTAAGGATGACTCATACCAATTTCGCATAACGGTTGCCATCCAAGCTGTATTGATAAAACAAATGGGAACATTGTAAGTCTCTGCCAAACGGTCTCCTAATCTAGCCCAATAATAATTGGATAAACCCATGGGACCTATTGTAGTTTTATCATCTAAATGTTGAAAATCTGTAAATGGAAAATCCGTATTTAAAAAACCTAAATAGCGATAAAAAGGAGAATTATTGAAATCTTTAAAATAATTATACACATTAGCCACATTGACACGGTCGTCTTTAGATGAACTTTCTGTGGCACGACGACTATTCCCTCCCTGTGCATTGGATTGACCCGAAATAATGAAATTCTCCCCTACACCCACTCGATCCAATTGCGTAGAATCTTTCAATTGAGTACCTTGATAAGTCCTGATTTTCAAGGTATACCAACCTCCTTTGGCGGTAATGATCTCTTGAAAAAAGCCAGCTACTGGCTTAGTATTGATACTAGTCCAATTAATTAATGTTCCCTGGCCTTCTTTTACGGGCTCTAACCTATATTGAATCGAACTAATCTCTTGTGAACAATTTCCTAAAATGGATAAACGAGCTTCATTATTAGCATCACGTTGAAAAACTTGCCGATTATGAGGAAAAACGATGGATACCTGACCATGTAATTGTATTGAAATGAACACGGTAAAACATAGTATCAAATATTTCATGGTTGGGTGTTTGACGGGTAAGTTTTCAAAATTTGGGTGCTAAAATAGTAAAAAGCATCCGCTTAGGGAAATCAATTAACTAAAGTCTCGACGAATCAAGGAGCTTGGTACTTAAAAAATCCAATTGAGCGGAGAAATCCGTTCTAAATGCATTAGCAAGGTGTAAGTTGGTGTCAAAAAGTTGGCTAAAAACAAAAGACAAATTAATACCCGAGCATTCTCTTGCTCTTTTAAACGATGAATCAATAAAAAAAGTACGAAGATTATGGGGAAACAAAAGGTGAGACTTCGTGTCACATCGTCAACCGCCGTGGCCGCTAAAAATGAGGCTAAATAAGTGCCAAAATAAAAACAAGCCACCGTCCAAATCCGATGCTTGACGAAATACACCATGGCGATAAGGGGTAAAATTATCGCCCATTTCAAAGCTGAAAATAGAGCATATGGCAATTTGTATCCATGCAAAAAAGCAAATCCCAGCTGTACACCAGCATGTTTTCCCACGGGGGTATTTAAATGGTAATTAGAATATAAATAATAACGCACAATGGCGTATAAAAAATAGCTGAACAAAAGATAGTGTGTTCCTTTATTTTTCCATAAAAAATCCTTCAAAATCACAGACCATTTCCCTAGAGGAATACCTGTTTGAAATAAATACAACAAGGATATATTCAATGCGGGAAATAGGCTTCTCTCATCCACAAAAAAAGCTAAAACTAAGGCCAAAACAGACCAAATGCGATCATAATAATAGAAGGCTATCAATAAAAACACAAAAGCATAGGAATCGTAAAATAGCGTATCGTACACAAATGAATGCCCTACATAAGTAAATAGTATACAGGCTGTGGACCAAAAAGCTATGGGCGCGTCTCCTCCTGATAGCCTTCGAACCAAATTAAAAAACAGAAATAAAAAGAAAGGCAATAATAAAACTTGTAAATAGAACAGTCGTATTGCATTCAAATGAAACACCTTCCCTATCAAATAAGGCGTGATGCGCAATTCCCTTTTGGCATAATGTTCTCTGGAATCATTCCCCAACATCGCCACTAATGGATGTTCTATCTTTCGATTGACAAAATCAATCATATATTTATCATTACTTGTCCAAGAATTATCCATGCGCTTCTGAATAACTTTGGGAAAATATAGAATGGAAAAACCAGCAAAAAGGGCCAAGCAAATGAGAAATACTCCCAATTGATGTTGGGCCCATTGACTTATTATATCATTCCACCGACGAAAAATATTGGGAATATTTGGAATCATTAGTAAAACTCAAAAAAGCAGTGACAACATAGAAAAGCTTATTTCAGGCCTTATATATGTTCTTACCGCTTAAGTTTAATTATATTTTTTACTAAATTATTACATTTCCCATAAATCGCAAGTTCCTCGTGTATGGAAATTATGAGTATTATAGCTTCTTAGAGCAATATTTTTCTTGTAATGAGTAAGAAGCTGTATCTCCTGATGCGATTGCTTCTTGAATATCCAGACAAGCTTCATTCAAATCACCTACCTCTATAAATGATAAGGCTCGGAGTCGATAAACTTCAGCAAACCAAGGAGCCTTGCTTATGCAAATGGAATAATCCTTGATGGCACTTTTATGATAAGCTAATTGGGATTTAAAATAGCCGCGAAAGTAAAAATAGTCAGCACGGGAATCATTCAAACTGATCGCTTTGTTCATATCAGCAATGGCCAATGAATGATATCCTGCTAAACTCCGACTTGCTGCTCGTGCAAAATAGATTTCATCATTTCGTTTATCTTTCAAAAGCGCTTCACTAAATTCCATGTTGGCCCCCAAATAATCTTGATTGGTAAATTTTGAGATACCTGTTTGATACTGCAATTGGCTAGTGCAGGATATCAGAAAAAACCAGGATATGATTAGTAAGTATTTCAAAGGCAACGAATTAAATATGCTTTTATTAAAAATAAGAGTAGCTAAGTAAAAATCCAATTTTACTTTTCCATTTACCAAAACAAAAAAAATCCCCCGCCGAAAAATCAGCGAGGGAAAGGGTGGTTGACCTACTAGGATTCGAACCTAGAACGACTGAACCAAAATCAGATGTGTTACCTTTACACCATAGGTCAATTCCAAATCGAATGCAAAAATAAGACCTCCTAAGCGAATTATCAAATGTGCTTCAAAAAAAATTGAATTATTTCATCCAAAATCAGCTTGGAGGCTCTAAATCAAGCAATTAATTTGCACTTGACAAAGCTGCTTATGCCAGCTCTATGGAAGCAACTTGGACATCAGCACTAATTTTCTTGACCAAACCTTGCAAAACCTTACCCGGGCCACACTCAATAAAGTCTGTTGCACCTGCAGCAACCATGGCCTCCACAGACTGAGTCCAACGGACCGCACCTGTCAACTGGGCAATCAAATTTTGTTTAATTTCTACAGGATCCTGAGAAGGCTTCGCCGTCACATTTTGAAATATCGGGCAAATAGGTCGCTCGATTGTTGTGGCTTCTATAGCTGCTGCTAACTCCACACGAGCAGGCTCCATAAAAGGTGAGTGGAAGGCTCCTCCCACAGGCAATGTTAAAACTCGCTTTGCTCCTGCTGCCTTCAATAATTCTGCTGCTTTTTCAATTCCTAATACACTTCCTGAAATTACCACTTGGCCTGGACAATTGTAATTAGCTGCCACCACTTCACCATTCAATTCACCACAAATACGTTCAATTTCCGCATCCGCTAAACCTAAAACTGCTGCCATGGTACTAGGTACTATTTCACAAGCTTTTTGCATAGCCAAAGCACGCTGATACACCAAACGTAATCCATCTTGCCAAGATAATCCACCTGCCGCTACCAAAGCTGAAAACTCACCCAAGGAATGTCCTGCCACCATGACTGGAGCAAAATCTTTCCCTAATTTAGCCACTAAAACAGAGTGTAAATAAATCGCAGGTTGAGTCACTTTCGTCTGTTTTAAATCCTCATCAGTCCCTTCAAACATGACTTTCGATAAAGAAAAACCCAATATTTGATCCGCCTCATCCACGATTTCTTTCGCTAAAGCAAAGTTCTCATATAAATCTTTGGCCATACCTGGAAACTGGGATCCTTGACCGGGAAATACGAATGCCTTCATTTTTATTATGTTTTGTTATATTTTTGATTTAAGATTGACAATCTTTGACAAAGATAAATTAATCTTCTGGCTATCTGAAACGCTCTTAAATTTCAATTGCATGTTCTATCGTTTTTTATCTTTCTTAGCGCTACCATTAAGCCTATTGCTATTTATTTCATGCCAAAAAGAAGAGACTAATCCATCCATCAGTAGCCAAGGTAGTATACAAATTGATGCTGCAAATAGTCGGACTTTTGTTCAAAGAGACCTTAATAATCAAGGAAAAATCGTATTGGTCGGACAAAGCTCTCAATCATTCACCTCAGCCCAAGTGAAATTTAAAAACATATTGGGTGGAAAAGAAAGCGATTGGCTGAACCTAAGTAAAGAGGGGTCTAAATTCAAAGGGGAATTCGTTCTTCAAGCTGGTGGCTATTACCCAGAAATCAAATTAATTCAAGATTCCAAAACTGTAAGTGATAGCACATTAAGTCAATCACCATTCAAAGTGGGTGAAATTTTTGCTGTGATTGGACATTCTTTAGCTGAAGGCCAGCCTCCCTATGAATTAACTGATTACGACAAAGAATGGTGTGAGATTGTCAAATATTCAGAAAGTAATGTCGTCGCATTTTGGGGAAGATTAGCCGACAAATTAAAAAACAGATACCAAGTGCCTATTCGAATTTACAGCACCGGAATCGGGGGATCCACTTCGGAGCAATGGGGTAAATCTGCTTTAGGTTTGGAGTTTAGTAGTTCACTTTTCGATTGGAAAAAAAGATACCCATACTCCTTTTTTGAAAATAGAATCTTGAGCGAGGTACCCAAAAGTGGATTGAGGGCTGTGCTAGTCATACACGGAGAAAATGACGCGACCACTTCTATGGACAACATCATTAAATACACGGGAGTATACATGGATTATACCCGTGAAATACTCCAAAGCAAAAATCTCAGTTTTATGCTAGCACGAAGTAATCGTGGACTCAATAAAACAGAAGATTTACACGTGCAAGAAGCGCAAAATATCATGCTGAAAACCCTACCCAATGTCATTGAAGGTGCCAATCTACAATCGGTGGTCGGTGCTGGATTTCGTTGGGATGGTACACACTTTAATTTTGCTGGTCTAGAAGAAGCAGCAAGAAAATGGGATATCGTGTTTGACCCTAAAGTTTTCAGTCAAATGACGCCTATTTTGCGTAGTCGCTAATTTCACAAGCATCTACTGCTTTACCCCAAATCAATCGATTTTTGGCAATGAAATCATAGCCTCTATCTAAAAGTCCGCTTGGTAAAAAAAAGAACATCCGCAGGATTTGATAATACCATGGCGCCAATGATAAAATTTGCTCTATAGCTTTTGATTTTATCAAAACAGCATCCTTATGCACCATTTTGATGCTATCCACTTCCCAATTGGAATCTGGAAATTTCATGACATAGCTTTGATACAATTCAGATCCTTGAAATTCAATCTGTATCTTATCTCCACACATTTGGCGCAGCACTTTAGCACAAAAGCGACAAAAGCGACAATTACCGTCGATGAATATTGGGGTTTTCATTAGCGAACTAGTTCGACCCAGCCTTTTAAACTTTTAGTTTTCAAACTTGGATCATTGACATCAAAGCTAACATCTACCGTATAAAAATAAGTTCCAGCAGCCATCTCTTTTCCTGAACTATCTTTTCCATTCCATCCGAAATCAGTTCCTGTTCCATTGTAGTCATAGATCAGTTGACCATAACGATCCACAATTTTACAAACGACCGTTTTCACAAATCGAGGGCAGCGCATAGGTAACCAAACGTCATTTTTCAAGTCACCATTTGGACTAAATAAATTAGGCAATTCAAAAGAAGGGCAATTGTCCTGGTTCAAGGTTTCACTCTTGGGACTTTCCTTTCCTAATTGACTTATGGCAGTGACATAATAGCTACCAATGAATGAATCTTTCTTTTGATGTAAATAGCGTAAATCGCTCACATCAGCAATCTTGGTAAATGGCCCTGCCGCAGTAGGTGCATAATAAATTCGGTAGGAAGCAATATTCTGGTCACAAGTTCCTGTTAATGTGGGTTGCCATGTCAACTGATTTGTAAAGCTGGTAAAATTACAATTCAAAGATCCGTCCAAGGCGGCACAATCAGGAGCCGATAAACTCAGTTTGGGAGCACAAGGATTTACGTCAGACTGAGGTTTCAAGCACACAATTTTAGAGGCATTGATCAAAGTCATGGCAGGGAATCCTTCTCCATAAGAACCCAAAGTTTCTACATAATAGCAATACGTAGAATCTGGGGAAAGCGTTACGTCAAACTTTCCGTCTTTGGTATAAAAATCAGTTCCTTGATCAGTAAACGTATAGGTACTAGGGCCAGCCACAGAAACTTCGGTAATTTGATTGAATTTACCAGAACCACGTGGAGTCTCTCGATAAACACGGTGAACTTGAAAATCATTTAACCAAGGGACATCAGCTGACCATGCCAACTTATTGGATCTAACTGCTGATTGTGCCACCAATTGCACCTGTGCAGCTGGGCTAGGAGAATCCAATAATTTGAACTGCCCATTGCTGGTGTAATAAAAATCTGCCCGATAACGATAAATTTTAGATTCTGTTGACAATCCTTTGTCCACATAGGATGTGTCATTCTTGGCTTGAAGAATGGAAGCAGCAATTGGACTTCCTATAGCTACAAAATTCGTCGATCCATTACCTTCAGCGCGCATAACTTGATACTGATAAGGACCTTTATACAAACTTGTATCAAGGTTCAAAGGTCTAGACCAGCGAACTAGTATTTCTCCATTACTAGCATCTGTTTTCTGGATAGAGACATTCGTCATCAAAGGAGCTGAAGAAGGAATAAAGGCACAACTGGAATTCGACATCGGACTATAATCCGTTTGACCGCTAGAATTAGTAAATACAACGACCAATACGTAAACATAATTGGCATTTTTCATTAATCCTGCTCCTTTATTGGTATCCTCAAACTGCACATCTCCAGCGTTCAACCGAGCTATTTCGGTGAATCCTGTCAATTGCATGCCAGTTTCACAGGACTTATTTACAACGGGAGCACAAGCAGCTTGTTTACGGAAAACGATGATTTTTGCGCCTGGTAAAGAACAAGCATAGGGGCTCCAAGTCAGTAGGGCCGAACCTTTGGTTGGCTGAATTTTGGCTACCAAATTCTTCACAGAAGGAGCTATAATTTTTATCTTCCAAATTTTACTATCCACCAGCTTCACGCCTCCACCAATCGCCGTAGGAGGATTATCCTCTGCTTTAAAGAAAATATCATACGTTTCTTTACGAATATGCTGACATGCAGTCTGCCAAGTAAAAGTACCTGTAGCCGTACCTGTTTGTTTAGGAGTAGATACAAAGGTGGCAAATGGCTGCTTGATGGCATATGAGGTATCTATTGGGTACACATTTCCTGAACTAATTATGGTCACAGGATCTAATCTACCCGAACGAGAAATAACGTCAGCTGCTGAAACTGTCTCACGAATTAAGGTACCTGCTTGAATACAAACATCTGGAGGCACAACTATTTTAGGTCCTTTATTATCTAAATCCTTCACCTCAATCTGCATATCTCGAACCGTTTCTGAAATCTTGATACCGTTTCGCCATTCTTCAACGATAAAGGCACAGTTATAAATCCCCAATTCCTGAGGAGAATCCCAAATCAAATCACCATTTAATGAATTTATGGTGAAGGATGACGCAATGGTGGACACTTCATTGGGCTGTCTAAAATTAGGTGCCGTGATACCGCGACTTGTTGGATTACATGTTTCGTAATCACCATAACGAGAAACGGTTAAACGATAGGCTAAACTATCTCCCTCAGCATCCACAGCATTGGGGTTATGGATGAAAGGCTGACCGACCACTGCCGTTAAATCAACCGCAGGGTTCAGTAATAAAGGGGTTGAGTTTTGACCTAAACCCGAGTTTATGGAGAAAATGGTTTCCACATAAAAGGGAACTTCCACTGAACGGGTGATATTTCTTACCCCATCATTTCGATTGGGAATAGCTACGGAAACTTTATAAAATAAGGCGGGCGCAGGATAAGTATATTCAATTTTGTAGGTGTTTTTCAATGTACCATTGCCCAGGTTAACGATGGGTAAAAGTCGTTTTGCTTTGAATATTCCCGAACCATCCCCAAAACAAAAATTCACATCTGTTTGGTCTTGATTTGCTCTATTATCCTCAGTATAAGTGGTTAAGGTAAACTCGTAGGTAAGACTGACGTTAGAAATCCGCTTTACTGTAATCTCCCCCCCTTTTAAGTGGGTTGCCTCAGCCTGGAAAATCATTCCCAAAAAACTAAGCATGAAGGCAAGAATGTAGGCGGAATAATTTTTATACGACATAAAACAAATTTGTAATATGGAAAGTTAATTAAGCAATTCGAAAAAAATAAAAAAAACGGTTTTTTTAATCGAATATTTGAAAGACCCACGAATCAATTGTAGTTTTATGTCCTAAATTTTCGCGTTTGGTTAATGTGGGCGAATGTTTACTTCAATCAAAATAAATTTCATTTATGGCTTGGTTATCTAAATCACTTAATTCATCTCTAGGAAAAAAGCTCCTAATGGCAATCACCGGCCTCTTTTTAGTTAGCTTCCTCATTGTTCACTGCGGTCTTAATGCCACCATATTCTTAAACGATGGTGGGGTTACGTTTAACGAGGGTGCAGAGTTCATGGCAAAGAATCCCATCATTCGCACCATGGAAATCGTATTATTTGGAGGTTTGTTACTCCACATTTTAGACGGTTTACGTTTATGGATGGACAACAAAAAGAAGCGTCCTGTAGCCTATGCCGTTATCGACGGTGCGGCTAACAGTAAATGGTATTCTCGTTCCATGGGACTCTTAGGAACATTATTATTATTGTTCTTAATCATTCACTTAAAGCATTTTTGGTATTTCTCTCGCTTAACCGACAATTTAACGGAAGAGCATACATTATATAATGAGATGCAAGTTGTATTTCAAAGCCCCATAGTAGTAGCTATTTACGTGTTAGGATGTATCTCATTAGGCTACCACTTATTGCATGGATTTCAGAGTGCCTTCCAAAGTCTTGGATGGAACCATCCGAAATACACACCGGCAATCAAGAGCATCGGTGCTGCTTATGCTATCATCATTGCCGCTTTATTTGCCGCTATGCCTATCGCATTCCATTTTAATTTGATTCATTAATTCCTCAGCCGATACGATTAATATGACAAAATTAGACGCAAAAATTCCAGAAGGTTCTTTAGCCGAAAAATGGACCAAATACCGTTCCAGTGTTTCTTTAGTAAATCCTGCCAACAAACGTAATTTGGAAGTGGTCATCGTAGGTTCAGGCTTAGCAGGAGCTTCTGCTGCCGCCTCCTTGGCTGAGTTAGGATATAAAGTAAAAGTATTCTGCTTTCAAGATTCCCCTCGTCGTGCGCACTCGATTGCCGCTCAAGGGGGTATCAATGCTGCGAAAAACTATCAAAACGATGGTGATTCTACTTTCCGCTTATTTTACGATACCATCAAAGGTGGTGACTATCGTGCACGGGAAGCCAATGTGCACCGTTTAGCCGAAGTTTCAGGAAATATCATTGACCAATGTGTGGCCCAAGGTGTTCCTTTTGCACGTGAATATGGTGGTTTGCTTTCCAACCGTTCATTCGGTGGAACGCAAGTTCAACGTACCTTTTACGCAGCTGGACAAACAGGTCAGCAATTATTATTAGGTGCTTATTCGGCCTTACAACGCCAAGTAGGTATGGGTAATGTTGAATTATTTACTCGCCATGAGATGTTGGATGTGGTGGTGGTAGATGGTAAAGCAAGAGGAATTATCGCCCGTGATTTAGTAACAGGTGAACTAGAGCGTCACTTTGGACATGCCGTATTGTTGTGTACAGGGGGTTACGGAAACGTATTCTACTTGTCGACAAATGCCATGGGATCTAACGTGACAGCAGCTTGGAAAGCGCACAAAAAAGGAGCTTTCTTTGCTAATCCATGTTACACACAAATTCACCCAACTTGTATTCCTGTTTCAGGTGATCACCAGTCGAAATTAACCTTGATGTCGGAGTCATTACGAAACGACGGACGTATCTGGGTACCTAAAAAGAAGGATGATCCACGTAAAGCCAATGAAATTCCTGAGGATGAGCGAGATTATTACTTAGAGCGCCGTTATCCAGCTTTTGGAAACTTGGTACCTCGTGATATTGCATCTCGTGCAGCCAAAGAGCGTTGCGATGCAGGTTATGGAGTTGGTACTTCAAAAATGGCCGTTTACTTGGATTTTGCTGCGGCAATCATCCGTTACGGTAAAGCGGAAGCCAATAAAAGAAATATTCACCACGCTAGTGATGAAGAAATCCAATTGATGGGTAAGGAAGTCGTTAAAGAAAAATACGGTAACCTTTTTGATATGTACAAGCAAATCACAGGAGAAGATCCTTATGAATTGCCGATGCGTATTTATCCAGCTGTTCACTACACCATGGGAGGCCTTTGGGTTGATTACAACTTAATGACTACGGTTCCAGGTTTATATGCTTTGGGAGAAGCAAACTTCTCAGATCACGGTGCTAACCGATTAGGAGCTTCTGCCTTAATGCAAGGTTTAGCAGATGGTTATTTCGTGATTCCTTACACGATCGGTGCTTATTTAGCGTCTGAAATCAGAACTCCTGCCCTATCTACTGATAGTGAGGTGTTTGTCAATGCAGAAAAAGCGGTAAAAGACCAGATTGACAAATTAATGAATATCCGTGGTACTAAGTCAGTGGATTACTTCCACAAGAAGCTAGGCTTAATCATGTGGAATCAATGTGGAATGGCTCGTAACGAGGAAGGTTTAAAAATGGCCATTTCGGAGATACAAGCATTACGCAAAGAGTTCTGGAGTGATGTTCGTATTCCTGGTGAAGCCAACAACTTAAATCCTGAATTAGAGAAAGCTGGCCGTGTGGCTGACTTCTTAGAATTAGGAGAGTTAATGTGCCAAGACGCATTAGATAGACAAGAAAGTTGCGGAGGACACTTCCGTGAAGAATACCAAACTGAGGATGGAGAGGCCTTGCGTGACGATGAAAAATTCGCTTACGTAGCGGCTTGGGAATACCAAGGTGAATCTAAATTCGAATTACACAAAGAAGATTTGAAATTCGAAAACATTAAAATTGCTCAAAGATCTTATAAATAATTCGATAACATGGAAGGAAATTTAAACCTGACGCTTAAAATCTGGAGACAAAAAAATGCCCAAACTGCGGGTAAATTCGAGACATACCAAGTAAGTGGTATTTCGGAGGATATGTCCTTTTTGGAAATGATTGACGTGCTCAACAACCGTCTTATCGAAGAAGGTGATGATCCAGTAGCTTTTGATCACGATTGTCGTGAAGGTATCTGTGGTATGTGCTCCATGTACATCAATGGCCGCCCTCATGGACCTAACAAAGGTGTTACTACTTGCCAATTGCACATGCGTAGCTTTAGCAATGGGCAAACCATCACCATTGAACCTTGGAGAGCAGAAGCTTTCCCTGTGATCAAGGACTTAGTAGTTAATCGTTCTGCTTTTGATCGTATCATTTCAGCTGGAGGATTTATCTCTGTCAATACAGGGAATGCTCAAGATGCTAATAGCCTACCAATCCCGAAAGATGATGCTGATGAAGCATTTGCTGCAGCGGCTTGTATCGGTTGTGGTGCTTGTGTAGCAGCATGTAAAAATGCTTCTGCTATGTTATTTACTTCAGCAAAAATCTCTCAATTGGCTTTATTACCTCAAGGTCAAGCAGAGCGCTCTAAACGTGCTGAAGCGATGGTCGCTCAAATGGACGAAGAAGGTTTTGGTGCTTGTTCTAATACAGGTGCTTGTGAAGCAGAATGTCCAAAAGGTATTTCCATTGAGAATATTGCTCGCATGAATCGTGAGTACTTCTCTTCGGTATTTACCTCCAAATAATATTTAACTAAAACTAAGCCCCTTGGAATCAAGGGGCTTTTTCATGCCTTGTTTTTAGAGCCCAATCATGCTAAATCATCTCAAAATACCAATCCTAGTGGTTGGGTGGAAGTGATATGTGGCTCCATGTTCTCAGGTAAAACAGAAGAATTAATTCGTCGACTGAAAAGAGCTAAAATCGCCCAATTACAAGTGGAGATTTTTAAACCGGCTGCCGATACACGTTATCACGACGAAGACATTGTTTCTCATAATCATAATTCCATACGCTCCACTCCAGTACATAGTTCGAGTGAAATACTTTTACTAGCTGGAAGTTGTGATGTGGTGGGATTGGATGAAGCACAATTCTTTGATGAAAACATCATCGAAGTATGCAATACCTTAGCCAATCAAGGTAAGCGTGTGATTATTGCCGGTTTAGATATGGATTTCAAAGGTCTTCCCTTTGGTCCTATGCCAGGTTTAATGGCCATTGCTGAGTATATCACCAAAGTACATGCTGTTTGTGTGAAATGTGGAGGTGTCGCTCAATATTCCCATCGAATTGTACAACAGCAGCAAACTGTGATGTTGGGTGAGTCGGAAAGCTATGAAGCGCTTTGTCGAACTTGCTTCACACATATTTAACATGCCAAGAGATCCCAGTTTCACTAAAGTCTTTCAACGCATTCGGGCCAAAAAACCGAAAGATTTGGATTCGCAATTTGAAAAAGCACATGAAGCTGTATTTGAAAACATGGATTGTTTAGAATGTGGTAATTGTTGTAAGACCACCAGTCCCATGTGGAATGAAACAGATATCCAACGGGTGGCTAAGCACTTAAAAATGAAAGTATCTGACTTTTTGGATACCTATTTAATCAAAGATGCCGATGGGGATTGGGTTTATCCCGCTAGTCCATGCCCCTTTTTATTGGAAGATAATGCCTGTGATATTTATGAACACAGACCCAAGGCATGTCGGGAATACCCCCATACTGACCGAAAAAATATGCTTGGAATTCTTAAACTTACACAAAAGAATGCCTTGATCTGTCCAGCCGTATCTCAAATCATGGAAAAACTGGAAAGAATCTACAACTAATCTAAATTGCCCCAAGAATATTTGAATATGCGCGTAATTTTAAAGAAATTCGCAGCAAATTAAACCAAAAGACCGCATGGAAGCAGCAGAATATCTAGGAATTGATGTAGGAGGAACAGGAGTTAAAATGGGCATAGTTCATCCAGAAACTGGCCATATTACTAATTTTCAAAGTTACGACACAGCCACTTGGAGAGAATCCAATCACTTCTTAGAACGCCTAGCTGATGCGATTGCCTTGCAATTATTCCAACACAAACATGTGCATAAAGTAGGTATCGGTTTACCTGGTATCTTAACAAAAAACCGTAAAACGTTAATTGAGATTACAGCAATTCCAGAAATTGATGGAGCTCATTTAATTTCCATGTTGGAGAAACGTTTTCCTGATCATGAATTTTTCATGGAAAATGATGCCAATGCAGCTGCTTTAGGTGAATTTTATTTCTCCCCTGAAAAAGAAAGCATGCCCGAAGATTTCATCTTTTTAACCTTAGGTACGGGTATTGGTGGCGCAGCAATCATTGATCGTAAAATTTTCTTAGGTGGAGATGGAAACGCCATGGAACCAGGACACGTACCATCAAGAAATGGTAAAGTGTTGGAGAGAAATATTGGTAAAAAAGAATTATTACAAATGGCAACTGCCATGCGTGCGGCATATAAAGGTAAAACTGTTCTAGCGGCGGATGGCTCCATTTCAACGACAGCTTTAGTGGTTGCGGCAGAAGAAGGTGATGAATTAGCATTAGCCATTTGGAATGAAGTGGGTGAAATGTTAGGCGATATGATTGTTTCATTAATCCGAATTCTAGATATCAAAAACATCTTTATTGGAGGTGGTTTATCAGCCTCTTTTGAATTTATTTTACCCAGCATGGAGAAACAATTGAATTATTGGTTGACCCCTGCTTACTTGAAAAAACTAAGTATTAAAAAAGCACTTTTAGGAAATGATGCTGGACTTTTAGGAGCAGCTTCCCTTTGTTTTTAATGGTTTGTTATAAATCAATTGCAAGAATTTTAAACAATTCAAAAAAAGAATTATTTTTATCTAATTATTTATTTTAATAATGCAATTAGGCTTAAAATTTGTTTGATAATCTAAGTTTTAATTCTAATCTTTGCATCGTTTTTGAACCCCAAAATATTTTAGAAATGGCAGATATTGCAGAAAAAGTAAAAAGCATCATCGTTGAGAAATTAGGAGTAGAAGCATCTGAGGTTACACCTGAGGCATCTTTCACAAACGATTTAGGAGCTGATTCCTTAGACACGGTAGAGTTGATTATGGAATTTGAAAAAGAATTCAACGTCTCTATTCCAGATGATCAAGCAGAGAATATCCAAACTGTAGGACAAGCCATCACCTACTTGGAAGAGAACGCAAAGTAATCGAAACGAAATAATAATGATGTCAATTGGTAATTGGTAATGACTCAGGAACCTAGTTCCTTAGAAAATCACCCTTACGAATTGACATTTTTTATTTTTCAAACCTAAAATACCAGGATAATTATGGAGTTAAAACGAGTTGTAGTAACGGGTTTAGGAGCCCTTACCCCTATTGGAAATACAGTTAGTGAATATTGGGAAGGTTTATCTACCGGAAAAAGTGGATGTGGCCCTATTACCAAATTCGATGCTGAAAAATTCAGAACTCGTTTTGCCTGTGAACTTAAAAATTTTAGTGTTGAAGAGTTCATTCCACGTCAAGAGGCCCGCAAAATGGACCCATTCACCCAGTATGCCATTGTAGCTTCTGATGAAGCCATCAAGGATGCAGGTTTCGACATGGAAGCAATCAATAAAAATAAAGTCGGTGTCATCTGGGGATCGGGTATTGGTGGCTTAAAAACCTTTGAAGACGAAATGATTTATTTCGGCAAAGGAGATGGAACGCCTAAAATCAACCCATTCTTTATTCCTAAAATGATTGCTGACTCTAGCTCAGGTCAAATTTCAATCAGAAATGGTTTCCGTGGTCCAAACTACGTAACTGTTTCCGCTTGTTCATCCGCGAACAATGCCATCATCGATGCTTTCAATTACATCCGTACAGGTCGTATTAATATCTGTGTAACGGGTGGCTCTGAAGCTCCAGTGACCATTGCCTCAGTTGGTGGATTTACTGCCATGCGAGCCATGTCAGAAAGAAATGATGATCCCGCAACTGCCTCTCGTCCATATGATGTAAACCGTGATGGTTTCGTAGTTGGAGAAGGTGCAGGTGCATTAATCCTAGAAGAATACGAACATGCTAAAGCTCGTGGAGCTAAAATCTATGCCGAATTAATCGGTGGTGGATTTTCTTCCGATGCTTACCACATTACCGCTCCACATCCAGAAGGATACGGTGCCTTACTTTCCATGATTGATGCATTAGAAGATGCTCAAATCAAGCCAGAAGAAGTAGATTACATCAATACACATGGTACTTCTACCCCTATTGGTGACCCTCAAGAATTAAAAGCTATCTTAGATTGTTTTGGTGAACATGCTTACAAAATGAGTATTTCTTCTACCAAATCAATGACTGGGCACTTATTGGGTGGTGCAGGTGCTGTAGAGGCTGTAGCTTCTATCCTAGCCATTCAACACCAATTTGTTCCTCCAACCATCAACTGCAAGGATTTAGATCCAGCAATTGATCAAAATCTAGATTTGACACTAAATCAAGGAAAAGCTAGAAAAATAAACGTTGCATTGAGCAATGGATTTGGTTTTGGTGGACATAACGCTACCGTCATTTTCCGAAAAGTATAGGCTTATGAAAATTCTCTCGGTGTTAAGCTGGTTGAATCCTACCCGACTAAATGAAAGAGAGAAATTTCTAAAGAAATCTGTAACCCATTTGATTGGCGAAAGTCCATCCAACTTATCGCTCTATCGATTGGCTTTTTTACATGCTTCTGCCTCCAAGGATAGTATTGCCAAATCATTCAAAGAATCCAATGAACGCCTCGAGTTTTTAGGTGACTCTGTACTCGGCATGATTACAGCTACCTATCTATTCCAAAAATTTCCATTTAAAGACGAAGGTTTCCTAACTGAAATTAGATCCAGAATGGTCAGCCGAGAATCCCTCAATGTATTAGGAAGAAAATTAGGCTTAGATGAGGTAATTGAATATGAAAACCAAAAAAGAACCATACTTTCGCGGTCCAGCATGTATGGAGATGCCCTAGAAGCATTCATTGGTGCTATTTACCTAGATAAAGGTTTTGCCTTTACCCAAAAATTCATCATCAAAAAGATTTTAACCCAGTATTTCGACTTAGAAACGGTGGTTCAAAATAATCCCAACTTTAAATCCATACTCATTGAATGGGCACAAAAAGAGGGGAAAAAAGTACTCTTTACTCTGGATGAAGAGGGACAACACCACAATAAAGAATTTACAGCCATCGTTCTTGTAGATAACTTGAAGGTAGCCGAAGGAAAAGGTTACTCCAAGAAAAAAGCAGAACAAACAGCTGCGATGAAAGCCTGTGAAGAATTGGATATAAATAATTAAAGATGCCGACGCCCAATATTTTGCTTCATTACTGGACCGAAGAAGGTCAATCAAGTACTTTTCAAGATATTTTACAGCAAGAAATTCCCGCTGCCACTTTGGAAGTTTTGCAATCTGAATTATTGATGCAATTACAAAGTCAACGTGTTCAAGATCAACTTCCTTGTTTTGATTGGCAAAACCATCGATTCCAAGAAAAATGGGATAACATCACTCGATCATTAGTATTACAAGTTACACTTCCAAATCACATTTGGAATCAATGGATCCAAGAAATCAACACCTCTAGTGCTCAATCCGATTATTTATACAATTCCCTTGGAGCTGAAAGTCAAGAGATAAGTCCTGATACTCTTTTAACTGCAGAGGTATATTTTGAAGCCCCAGAAGTCCTAGAAGATTTACCTGAAGATGTCGCTCCTGAACCTGAATTGGTTATTATAGAATCCGATAATACCGTTGAAATTATCGAAGAAATCGCTCCTGAGTCCAGTTCTGCCAAGCCTGTAACGGAGATCATCATTGAAAACGTTCAAGTTGCTCCAGCCGCTACAACTACTTCCAGCAGTTTTTTCCAAGAAGAAAATAAAGATCAAGCCCCGGCTGCAAAAAAAATCATGGAAGTAATCGCTGATTCTACTTCTGAGAAAGTCTTTGAAAAACTTCAAGGGAACGACGGTTCGTTAAAGTCTTTAGTGGAGACTAAAATGACAGAAACCTTGGCCAATAGTATTAGCTTAAACCAAAAAATCAAATTCATCCAATCCATTTTTGATGGAGAAGGCCACCATTTGAACCAATTGATCGACTTCATTGATAAAGAAGCTGAAAGCCACACCTGGCAAGAAATCATCCAACATCGTTATGCCGAGTTCCAAAGGGCCGACAATGAAGAGTCTTGGAATGAATTACACGAAATGATTCGTAGAAAATTCAACTAAGTGATTTTCTTCATCAAGTAACTGATCAGATTCATGGCCTAGACTAGCTATTTTCACTTAAAAAAAGTGAAATACCTAGCCATCATACTTCTTTGCACTTTCTCTCTCCGCGGCCAAGTCGACGATACTCAAACGTGGGATGAATCTGAAATAAGACAAAGTACTTTTCAGCATTATTTGCAAAACCCCATTGATATTAATCAGGCAAAAGCTGCTGATTGGTATCAATTGGGCTTATTAAATGCCAAGCAAATCCAATCATTCGTTGAGTTTAGAAATTCGTCAGGTCCATTTCTTAGTAAATGGGAATTACAAGCAATCCCCGACTGGGACCTTCCCACCCTAAAACGCATTCAAGATTTTATCAGTTGCCAAAGCCCAATTGAGCCATGGAAAATGGCCTCTAGCAAACACCTTTGGATTCATCGCTGGGAATTTACTGCTGAAGAAAAAAAAGGATTTAGCCCTCCAGATAGCCGGAGCAAAGTCCGATATTTTAATAGCCCATATGCTGAGCTTCACCGATATAAAGGCCAAATAAGCAAGTCATTAGGTCTTGGATTCTTACTGCAGAAAGATGCCGGAGAAAGTTCCATGACTGATTTTAGTAGTTTCTATGTGCATTGGAATAAACCCAAAAGCTGGATCCATAAAATAATTGTAGGAGATTTCATCAACCAATGGGGACAAGGCCTGGTTCAGGCAGGAGGATTTAGCCTAGGCAAAAGTTACGAAAGCATCATTTCAACTCAAAAATTCCATCAAGGTGGCCTACCTTATAGTTCCAGCATGGAATCGGGATTTTACCGAGGCTTACTAATTGGCTTCCAAAGAAAACAATGGGGTATGGAAAGTTTTCTTTCCAAAAGAAATTGGGACGCTAGTATTCAGAGAGATTCCTCAGATACAGAATTCTATTCTTCCCTTATTACTAGTGGATTACATCGTACTTCAACTGAAATCGACAAAATAAACCGAGTACAAGAATGGAGTATTGGTAATTCCATTTTTTGGCATGCCAAAACCAATCCTATTACCATTCAAGCAAATGTGGTTTGGAATCGTTGGTCTATCCCAAAAAGAAATGCTACAAAATCCTATCAAGCGTCAGAATGGCAAGGACAAGAACTCATCAACACGTCCATTTCGGCTAATTTTCCTTGGAAAAAAGCCCAATGGATGACCGAAATGGCTATATCTAGTCCTAATTCTTGGGCTTTTATTCAAGGTGCTGCTTGGGCACAATCAAAGGTTAATGATTTCTCTTATGTTATCCGTTACCAATCTTCCTCCTATTTTAGTCCACAAGCACAAGCATTTGGCGAAAACTCCGAAGTACGCAATGAGCTAGGTTTATTTCTCGGTAACCAATACCGTTGGTCTAAAAGAAGCCGATTATCTTCTTACTTGGATCTGTTTCTATTCCCAGCGCCAAAATATCAAGTTAGTCAATCCAAAACATGGGGCTGGGAGGCCTTAAGTAGATATCAGTTGGAACGAAGAAATCAGTACAATTTATTTATCCAAATGAAATGGACCTCCAAGCAAGAAGATGCTCCAAAGCCTTTTTCAGATATCATCAGAAAACATCAATGGCAGATTAGTGGTGATTTCAAAAAAGCAATTCATAGACAATGGGATTGGCACAGTCGACTGATGGTCACCTACATCCATTCTCCAGCTCAAAAAGACTGGGGATGACTGTGGCTCAATGACATTCAAGTATCAGGTCAGAAATGGCAAATAAAGGCTAGAATCGCTTTTGTTCAAAGTAGTGATTACGACAGTAGAATGTATGCCTATGAACCAAGCCTTCCTTATGCATTTTCATTACCCGCCTATTCGGGAAAAGGAATGAGAACATGTCTCGTGGTACAATATAAATGCATGGAACACCTAAACATTTCCACCAAAATTGGGAGAACTGATTATTGGGAGCGAGATGAAATAGGATCTGGTTTAGACCTCATTACAGGCTCACACAAAACGGATATCAGCCTACAAATAGTTTGGAATAACTTATAAAATGGCTTCTCTAATTTTCATCAATTTTTCCAAAAGTCCTTCCAATTGATCAAGAGGCAACATATTAGCTCCGTCTGACTTAGCTATGGAAGGATTGGGATGTGTTTCAATGAATAAACCATCCGCTCCCACTGCAATGGCAGCTTTGGCAATTGTCTCAATCAATGCAGGCTGTCCTCCGGTAACTCCAGATCCTTGATTAGGTCTTTGCAATGAATGCGTACAATCCATGATAACAGGAACCTGAAAAGCAGCCATTTCTGGTAAATTTCTAAAATCAACTACTAAATCGCCATAACCAAATGAATTTCCCCGATCGGTCAAATAAACCAAGACTTCAGGATTCTCATGCTTCACTTTTTCAATGGCAAATTTCATGGAAGCCCCCGACATAAATTGGCCTTTCTTGATATTAACAGCTCGACCCGTTTGTGCAGCGGCTGCTAATAAATCTGTTTGACGACAAAGAAATGCTGGAATTTGCAATACATCCACATAAGGCGCAGCCATAGCTGCTTCAGAACTCTCATGGATATCCGTCACCGTAGGAACTTGAAAATGCGCTCCTACTTCTTTTAGTATTTCTAAGGCAAGAATATCACCAATACCCGTAAATGAATCTATTTTAGTACGATTTGCCTTGCGATATGACCCTTTGAAAATAAAGGGAATACCCATAGAATCCGTGATTTGCTTAATCCTTTCGGCTATTTCGTAGGCTAAATCTTTGCTTTCTATGGCACAACTGCCTGCCATCAAGAAAAATGGCGTTTTATCTTGACTTGTTGTATAAGGTAAGGACATATTATAAAATGTTTACTTCGGTTTCTAGTTGTACACCGAATTTGCTGAGAATAGACTCTTTAATTTTTTCTGATAATGTCAGAATTTGCTTGCCTGCGGCATGGCCATAATTAACCAAGACCAAAGCCTGTTTGGCGTGTACCCCTGCATCTCCATCCTTGAATCCTTTCCATCCCGCTTGTTCAATCAGCCAACCAGCTGGAAATTTAATATCTGTACTTCCGACAACAGGATAATGGGGGATTTGAGGATATTTTTCCATCAATTCAGCGGCACGATTCTTATCTAAAGTTGGATTTTTAAAAAAGCTCCCAGAATTACCTATGTCTTTAGGATCAGGCAATTTACTTTGTCTTATTTCAATGACAGCGTTAGAAACGTCCTGAATACTAGGCTGGGTGATGGATTTAGCTAATAATACTTCTTGAATTGCACCATAAGAGGTTATAACATTCGCTACTTTGCTCAATTTAAAACAAACATAAGCGATCACATATTTACCTTTCCCTTCATGTTTGAAATAACTCTCCCGATAACCAAATTGGCAAGCTTCCGCATCAAAAGTTTCTAAGTTATGGCTTGATAAATTAAATGCTTGTAAATGATCAAATGTATCTTTAATCTCAACGCCATAAGCCCCAATATTTTGCATAGGAGCAGCACCTACAGTACCAGGAATAAGCGATAAATTTTCTATACCTGCCCAATGATGACTAACCGTGTATTGGACAAAATCATGCCATACAACACCAGCCCCTGCACGCACCCACACATGTTGATCATCTTCTTTGATGACTTCAATTCCATCTATGGCTACTTTAACCACCAAAGCATTCAAATCTCCGGTTAAAAGTACATTACTTCCTCCACCCCAAAAAATATGCGGAATATGGGCATATAGCCCCGAATTCAATAATGCTCGATACTGCTCGATGGAACGAATTTCTACAAAATACTTTGCCTTGGCCTCAATTCCGAAGGTATTGAGCGATTGGAGGGAATAATTTTCCAATACTCGGGGCATGGCAACTGAAGAAGGCATATTAATGCAATTTAGTAGATAAAAATTCTTGTAAAGCTGGCACTTCAGTACTCATCAGGGTCTTATTACTACCCTCCCAAAGCTTTTTGCCATCTTTCAAAAAGATTACATATTCTCCCATTCGAAGAACGGAATTCATGTCGTGAGAAATAACGACTGTCGTAATATTAAACTCTTTTGTAATCTCTTGAATCAATAAATCAATTTTAACAGCTGTCAAAGGGTCTAATCCCGAATTAGGCTCATCGCAAAACAAGTATTTAGGATTCATCACTATGGCTCTAGCAATACCTACCCGTTTTTTCATACCACCGGAAATATCCGAAGGCATTTGACTAGCCGCTGCCTCCAAACCTACTCGTTGTAAGCAGATTAAAGCTCGTTCATTCTTCTCTTCTATACTTTGGTGCGTTAAAATATCCAGAGGAAAACGAACATTTTCCAATACCGTTTTTGAATCAAACAAAGCTCCTCCTTGAAAAAGAACTCCCATTTCTCTACGGATAGATTTGATGGTATCATTGGACGCTGTTACAAAATCCCGACCATCATACAAGACTTTACCATGTTCTGGCTTCAAAATACCAATCATACACTTCAATAATACACTTTTCCCGGTTCCACTACCACCAATCACCATGTTGATTTTGCCCTTTTGGAAGCAGCCATCGACTCCATCCAAAACAACTTTTCCATCAAACTCTTTGTGTATGTTTTTGATTTCAATCATATTCAAAATTAGGCATATTTTGCCAAAAATGAAGAATGTCATTTTTTTTAGCCAAATTATTTTCAAAGCTAGAGTTAGCCATTAACATCAGAATAATTTCGAAAAACATAAATTGATTGCATAGGTATACTATTCTTTGTACTTTACCCCAATTAGTCCTTTTAATCCTAAACACTACCTATATCCTATGTTTTTCATCGTCGTTGGAATCGTTTTACTGGTCATTGGAAATATTATTGCCAATCCCAATTTAGTATTTTCTAAATATAGCAAAGCCTTCAAAATTGGAGGAATTGCATTAGCTGGTTTAGGCTTGCTGAGTTCAACTATTAAGCAGATTGAAGCAGGCGAAGTTGGGGTACAAAGCTTATTTGGAAGTGTTAAACCACAAATTTTGAACAGTGGTTTAAACTTTGTCAATCCCTTATCCAATATTTTCATTTTTGATACCAAAACACAAAACTACACCATGTCTGGGGTGCATGATGAAGGCGACAAAGAAGGGGATGATGCGATTAGAGTACTAACCGCCGATGGATTAGAAGTAATCGTAGATTTAACCGTATTGTATAAAATATCATCTCAAGAGGCTCCCAATATATTTAAAAAAATTGGTCTAGATTACAAGGACAAAGTAGTTCGACCAATTACGCGGACCAAAATAAGAGACAATGCTGTTTATTACGATGCGGTAGGTTTGTTCTCGAAAAAAAGGAATGAATTCCAAAATCGAATCTTCAAGGATATCGAATCCAATTTCAAAAACAGAGGCCTAATTTTGGAACAATTGCTAATTAGAAACATCACTTTGCCAAATTCAGTAAAACAAAGTATTGAATCTAAAATCAATGCTGAGCAGGATGCCCAAAAAATGCAGTTCGTACTACAAAAAGAAAAGCAAGAAGCCGAACGCAAACGAGTGGAAGCTCAAGGTATAGCGGATTACCAACGCATCTTATCTACAGGACTAAGCGATCGTCAATTACAATATGAATCCATCTTGGCTCAAAAAGAATTAGCCAAATCGCCCAATAGTAAAATCATCATTATGGGTAATGGAAAAAGTAGCCCGATTATCTTGGGAGGAAATTAAATAGTGAGTTTATAAAGACCAATTGATATCGCTCAAATCTTCAGCTGCCTTGTTTAATTCTATAGAAATTTGATCTATTTTCTCATCCAACTAAGGAGTCAATTTTCGAGTATATTGCTTGAATTAACTTGGATATAGAGCAAACTTAGTGTACTGCAATTACAGATTCATTGATTATATAGAAATAGTCATAAAAAAACGCTCCCGAATGAGAGCGTTTTTTTATCATTACTTTGATTATTTCCTCAAAATGGAATGTCCCATTTTATCTCGTTTTGTTTGCAAATATTGTTGATTGTGTGGGTTAGGGTTAATTTCAATTGGAATAGATTCAATAATTTCCAATCCATAACCCAATAAACCAGCTCGCTTTTTAGGATTATTCGAGATTAATCTCAATTTCTTGACACCTAAATTTCTTAAAATCTGCGCTCCAACCCCATAATCCCGTTCATCCATCGCAAAACCCAATTCTAAATTAGCTTCTACGGTATCACGACCCATTTCCTGTAATTTGTAAGCCTTCAATTTGTTCAACAAACCGATACCTCTTCCTTCTTGGAACATGTACAATACCACCCCTTTTCCCTCCTTCTCCACCATTTCCATGGCTTTGTGCAATTGAGGGCCACAGTCGCAACGACAAGATCCAAAGATGTCACCCGTAACACAAGAACTATGCACACGCACCATAATGGCTTCATCCTTTTCCCAAGTACCCTTCACCAATGCTAAATGAGTATCTCCCGTATTTTTCTGTTTGAAAGCTATCAAATCAAAATTTCCCCACTGAGTAGGCATATCAACTCCAATCTCACGTTGAATTAAGGATTCTTTATCTAAACGATATTCAATCAAATCTTTGATTGTCACCAACTTAAGATCAAACTTATCGGCAATCCGACGAAGGTCTGCCAAACGTGCCATACTTCCATCTTCATTTAATACTTCAATGAGCACACCTGAAGGTTGAAATCCAGCCAATCGAGCAAAATCCATGGATGCCTCTGTATGTCCAGTCCGACGAAGCACTCCCTCTGATTTACTTTTCAAAGGAAAAATATGACCTGGGCGTCCCAAATCACTTGGTTTTGTCAAGGGATCAACCAGTGCTTGAATGGTTTTGGCACGATCAGAAGCAGAAATACCGGTAGTACAACCATTTCCCAATAGGTCCACCGAAACTGTAAATGGTGTTTCATGTGAAGTGGTGTTATTATCTACCATCATTTCGAGTCCTAAGGCTCCACAGCGGTCATCTGTCAATGAAACACACATCAAACCGCGTGCTTCTCGAATCATAAAATTGACCAATTCAGGAGTAATAGCCTCGGATGCACAAATCATATCACCCTCATTCTCTCGGTCCTCATCATCGGCTACAATGATAATTTTACCTTGTCGAATATCTTCTATCGCATCTTCAATACGATCCAAACGAATGGAATCTTCCTGCATGTATTTAAGCTTTATGAACCAAAACACAAAGGTAAGCAGATTTAGTTCCCATTTTACTACCTTTGTCAGATAATCTATCCCTTACCAGGTATGTCGATTGAAGTTGCCAATCTTTCTAAAATTTACGGTGCACAAATCGCCGTCAATTCCATTTCATTTCAAGCTTCAGAAGGTCAAATCATTGGATTTCTTGGACCCAATGGGGCAGGAAAATCAAGCACCATCAAAATGCTAGTTGGTTTAATTCCAGCTAGCGAAGGAGAAGCCAAAGTACTTGGTCTGAATGTAAAAGATCATAATTTGGAATTGAAAAGAAAAGTAGGCTATCTAGCTGAAAACAATCCCCTTTACCCCGACATGTACGTTCAGGAATTTCTGGATTTTATTGGTAAAATTCATGGTATTTCGACTTCTCAGAGAAAAAAGAGAATAGAAGAAGTTATTCAATTGGTGGGACTAGAAAAAGAGAAAAAAAAGAAAATATCAGAATTATCGAAAGGATACCAGCAACGAGTTGGACTAGCACAAGCTATCTTTCATAATCCATCTGTACTAATCTTAGATGAGCCCACAAGTGGCCTAGATCCCAACCAAATGGCTGAAATCAGATCATTGATTCAATCATTAAGCCAGGGTAAAACTATTTTGTTTTCAAGTCACCTATTAACTGAAGTCGAATCCATTTGCGACCGCATTTTACTGATCAGTCATGGAAATTTAGTAGCCGATTGCTCGCTTCAGGAAGCTCAAAACTATACTGGGGGATTGGCAGCTTTCTTTAAAGATAAAACTACCTAATTCAATTCAAAGGCGTCGGCGTCAAGATGAGCCGGAAATTTATCCCTAAATTCTTGTAAGGATTCCTTGGAAATACTACTAGTTTGTATGGTATCTTCATCCCAAAGATGAACTATTTCTTCTCCTTTAAACGAAACTATCACCGAATCTCCTTGGTAATCCAAGTCATTGGCATCTTTTCCTACTCGATTCACTCCTACCACATAAGCTAAATTTTCAATAGCTCTCGCTTTTAGTAAAGTAGACCATGCATGAGCTCTCACAGCAGGCCAATTCGCCACATAAATAGCTAAATCGTAAGCCATTTGCACATTTCTAGACCAAACCGGAAAACGTAAATCATAGCACACAAATAAGGCTATTTTCCAGGATTTAAAAGATAAAATCCCATGTTCCTCCCCTGGGCTATAAAACTGATGTTCATTGCCCATTCGGAACAAATGGCGCTTGTTATAAGCAACTATTTTTCCATCAGGAAAAACGGCTAACAGTCGATTATAGAATTGATTATTTTCTTTGATTTTAAGGCTCCCTATCAACAATACATCGAGCCGATTGGCCATCATTTGCATCCATTGCACTTGAGCTCCTTTGGGGAAATCTGCCCCTTCGGCACTCATACTAAAGCCTGTTAGAAACATTTCCGGTAAAACAACTACATCCGTCTTACCTTGTAAAGCTTGTAATTTCTCCTCTAAAATAGCGCAATTGGCAGCAGGATTCTCCCAAACAAGGGATGTCTGTACCATACTCACCCGTAAATGGCTATTCGGGGAATCCATAATCTTAGGAATTATTTCGCAATGTAAGTATAATAAACCTTCAATTTGATTTTACTTGCATTCAAAGGCACATATCGAATATTATCACCAATAATTCGGCTAAAACCTGCGGAATTACTCGTCAATGGACTTGTAACCAAAATAGCAAAATTCTTACGGTTATTGGCAATGATATTTTGAATGGCCGTGGTAATATTAAAACTATAGGTCTTAGAACCTGAATCAAAATTTGCCGTTTGGATTCCGGATCCACCTTCAGTTAATAAATAACGTAAACCGTAGGCATTCTTAAGCGTTCTATTGCTAGCATCAGTTTCTACTAAGGATAATGATCCTAGCGTTTTTGATAATTCATACGAATCAGCTGCAGGGATAACTAATTCCGCTTTATTAATGGCCACATTTTTGTTCCCCTTTAAATTCAATAAGTAAGGTATTTCCAATTTTGTAGCTAAACCTGTTCCCGACTGAACGTATGTCACCATATTAGTCTGAGAAGCCGGAATTCTGTCGCCTGGCTTTTGTAAATTCCCCAAAACACCCGAGCGAGCAATGTTCAATTGATTAAATCGACCATGAATTTCTGCTACTAAAGCCGTTGATAAACTAAAATAATAATTGATGGCATATTTAATTGTATCATTCGGATTATGATAGTGTAATGTCATAACCGAGTACGTTGGAGTAAATCCAATAATGGCTGCTTTTCCAGCTGAACTAGATTTAATGTGCATTCCTTTAAAATATTCTCTAAAGGCTGCTCCACCTGCTGCGATGGTTTTGTCTGTATATTTTCCTAATAATTCTCTTCCGAAAGAAGCATTCATCTTAAAGCTTAAGGTATCGTACTTCAACGAATCCCCATTTGCTGTTTTTGCTTTAATAGGACGAGGAAAAAATGAGTGTGTACCTATCGGTGTAGGATCAAAAGGAATTGCTGATGTACTGAAATAATCAACATTGCGACTCACACTGTCCTTCAAGCGATAAATCGAAATGGTCTGTTTCTGAGTTGTATCACCCACAAAAGACTGATAAATCAAATTCATTTTCAAGGAATCCAAGATGGAAGTCTCTTTACTTTTCAACGTATCTACATTCGCTATTTGCGTAAATGCTGAGGCCGCAATGGTTCCTAATATAGGATCTTGATGAGAACCAACTAAAAATGCACCCGTTTGATTCGTGTAAATTGAGTCAATTAATACCGTAGATGATTGGATACTCAATGAATCCGTATAGTTCAAACCAACTTCTACACTAAATAAATCAGACCCAATTTCTTTGGGCAAATCACAAGAAGTAAGGAAAAGGGAAAGAATCCCTACCCATTTAATTGCCGGCCAATTCCAAATACAATTTTTCGAAGAAATCGAGATCATTTTCGGCAATATTTTGATAGGTTTTTGATTTGAATTCATCAATGATGGATTGGATACGGCTATTTTCCGCATTTTCTAATGATACTACTTTATCGGCATATTCTGCTCCAATTTTAATGAAGGCGGAATAATCTGAATTTGCTAAACTAGTTAAATTTTCGTCTTCTATTTCGCCTAACTTCACTTTCTCTAACAAATCGTCATTAGAGAACGTAAAATCAAATTCAGAATTGTGAGGAGAGAAAATAGTTTTTGAATCCTTGAAGATTGGATGGTTTTTGTAATGTGTTGAGATGTACAATGGCACTAAGCTCGACATCCAATCATTACAATGAACTACATCTGGCGACCAACCTAATTTCACAACCGTCTCCAATGCTCCTTTGCAGAAGAATGCAGCACGTTCATGATTGTCTTCGTAGAATGCTCCTTCTTTGTCATTTAAAACAAATTTACGCTGGAAATAATCTTCGTTATCAATAAAATAAACCTGCAATTTTGCTGCAGGAATACTAGCGACCTTAATCGTTAACGGTTTTTCTTCTTCACCCATGGGAATGGTGATTCCGGAAAGCCGAACTACTTCGTGCAAACGGTTTTTGCGTTCATTGATAGAACCAAATCTTGGAACCAAGATTCGAATCTCCATTCCCCTCTCCTGCATGGCAGTTGGAAGGTTACGAACGAAGTCTGCAATTCTGGAGGTGTTAAGGAAAGGGTCAACCTCACTCGAAACGTAAAGAATACGTAATTTGGACATTCTAAATTGATTTAGGGGAAAATTATCCCAAAAAAACTTTGCAAAAATATAAAAATTTTATCGGATTCCAGCTATATAATTTAAGCAAAGCTCTTTATTTTGCCTTGTGATTCTCGAAATCCATCACCACAACATGATAAAATCCATTCTTAAGTACTTATTCTCGACTTTATTAGCTGCCTCACTCTTGTATTGGGCATTTTCCAAAAGTCAACTAGAATGGGATGATATTTACCAAACGCTATTACAGGCAAATTACCAGTGGGTAACTGTAGCCATTGTCATTTCCTTGATTTCACATTGGTTAAGAGCCTTACGTTGGGAACAATTACTCGATAGTCTAAATTATCAACCAGGCCAAGTCAGAACCCTCTCAGCTGTCCTCATTGGTTATTTCGCCAATTTTATCGTTCCTAGAATGGGTGAAGTTTCTCGCTGTGGTTCCCTTCAAAAAACCGCCGATATTCCTTTTGAAAAGTCATTTGGGACAGTCATTACGGAACGAATTGTCGATTTATTAGGCCTCGTAGCCTTAGTTGGAATTACATTTTTAGTCGAATGGAAGCCCATCCAATCTTTCCTATTTCCACAAACAGATACTCCACCTTTGACCTTAATCATGGGTTTGATTATCCTTGGCTTAATCGGACTTATCACCTTATGGTTCACCAAAGATTTCATCCTTGCAAAATGGGAAGTACTCTCAAAAAGTTCCAAGGTTGGACAAATACTTTCAGGCTGGATTGATGGCATTATCAGTATCAAAGACGTTAAAAAACCAGGCTTATTCTTGATCTACACCCTAGCTATTTGGGTTGCTTATTTCTTGAATGCATATACCTTGCTTTTAGCTTTTTCGAGTAGTGAAAACCTAGGTTTTTCGGCTGCATTAAGCATTTTAGTGATGGGCACTTTTGGCATGGCTACTCCTACTCAAGGTGGAATCGGGGCCTACCATAGTTTGGTGGCATCCACCTTATTTTTCTATCAAATCCCCATGAAAGAAGCCACCGCTCTAGCTACTTTTTTTCACGGAACTCAAATGGCAACGATCTTGTTATTTGGGGGTATCAGTTTTATTTTAACTCTTTTCTTACCTAAAAAAACAAGCAGTGTCAACTCTCAGTGAACATAAGATTCATACACTCAGTGAAGCTATTGAAATTCGCAAAACATGGAAAAATGACCAGCAAAAAGTCGTTTTTACCAATGGTTGCTTTGATATTTTACACCTTGGACATGTCGATTACCTAGAAAAATCAAGTCAAGCAGGCGATCAAATGATTGTTGCCGTCAATTCAGATCGATCTGTCAGAGAATTAAAAGGACCAGAAAGACCCGTGAATTCAGAATATGCACGTGCTCGATTAATAGCGGCTTTGGGATTTGTTTCCATGGTGATCATTTTTGATGAAGAAACACCTTTAGAATTGATCAAAGCTCTTTTACCCGATGTTCTAATCAAAGGAAACGATTACACCATTGATACCATTGTCGGTTCAAAAGAGGTATTAGCAGCAGGAGGAGAAGTTAGTACCATTGATTTAGTACCCAATTATTCAACAACAGGAATTATTAACAAACTTAAAAAATAAAAAAATGACAGGAATATATGTTTTAACCATCCTTTTTGGAGTTATCGGAATGATGATTTCTTGGAGATTAAAATCCAAATTCAAACAGTATTCAGAAATACCATTACAGAGTAATTTATCTGGCCAACAAATCGCTGAAAAAATGCTTGCGGATCATGGCATTTACGATGTGCGCGTTATTTCTGTAGATGGACAATTGACTGACCATTATAACCCAAGTGACAAAACAGTAAATTTAAGTGCAGATGTCTTTCATGGCAGAAATGCCGCATCAGCTGCAGTAGCAGCTCATGAATGCGGCCACGCTGTTCAACATGCCAAGGCTTATTCCTTTTTACAGTTTAGAAGCGCCATGGTTCCTTTATTGAACATTGCAAATGGATTCATGCCCATTTTATTAATGATTGGTATGATGATTTTATATTCCACAGGAAATGCAACTTTATTGAGTATTGGAGTGGCTCTTTTTGCCTTAGCTACTTTATTCAGCTTTGTTACCTTACCAGTAGAATTTGATGCTTCTAATCGAGCATTAGCCTGGATTAAAAACAACCAAATTGTCAATGCCAGTGAATATGAAATGTCAAAAGATGCACTTTGGTGGGCAGCAATGACCTATGTAGTAGCGGCATTAGCCATGTTGGCACAATTGCTCTACTACTTAAATTTACTAGGTGGTCGAAGAAGTAACGACTAACAAAAAAGGGCCCTTGGGCCCTTTTTTTATACATGTAATTTACTCTTTCGATAACTGTAACTAAAATAGATCACAAATCCTGCGATACACCAGTACAAGAAGCGTTCCCAGTTGGTCGCTCCCATTTGAGTCATCAGATACAGATTAACCAATAATCCCAAAACGGGTATCAAGGATAAATTGATCGTAAAACTAAAGTAGGCTAATACTATCCAAATTAGAAAGAAAGCAGAAAGTAAGAAATGATCTACTCGTGCCTCGCCTACCCAATGTGCTGACCAATAGTTTGACCAGGCATCTGCAGTGGGTAAATAGAAATACAGGCAAATCACAAAACATAACCCTATCCAATATTTGGCATTGATGTACGGAATCTTAAACTTGGATTTCTTTTGATTTTCAGGATCTAAATCTAAAATCAATACCCCTCCACAAACCAATACAAAGGCAAATAAGGTACCAATACTACTTAGATTGATGACTTCTTCTAAATTGGCAAACAAGGCAGGAATCCCCACCAAAACACCTGTCATGATGGTTGAAAAAGAAGGCGTTCTGTATTTAGGATGAATGTTTGAAAAAGCTTTAGGCAATAATCCATCACGCGACATGGTCATCCAAATTCTTGGTTGGCCCAATTGATACACTAACAAAGCACTTGTTAAGGCAATTACCGCACTGGCGGCAACCACCCCTGCTACTCCATGTAAACCTACTTGGGTGAACATATATGCCAATGGATCTTCTATGCCAGCGAGTGATGCAGAAGGAACTATTCCGGTTAGTACTAAAGTAACTAATACATACAAAACCGTGCATATTATCAAGGCCCACATCATGGCTTTAGGAATGTCGCGCTGGGGATTGGTGCATTCTTCCGCTGTCGTGGAAATAGAGTCAAAGCCAATGTAGGCAAAACAAACCGCTGCCACACTTTTTAATACGCCGCTAATGCCATTTGGTGCAAAAGGCGACCAGTTGTCAACCTGCACATAAAAAGCTCCCACTCCCACTACAATGACAATCACCAAAAGTTTAAGAATAACCAAAATATTATTCATGTTCTTGGTTTCTCTGATACCAATATATACTAAATAAGTAATGGCTGCCGTGATTAATAAAGCTGGAATATTGGCCACAAAATGCCAGCCAAATAACAAAGGAGCAGTTGCATAAGCGGCATAACCTTCACGAACATTGACGGATAGAGATTCTAATAATTGTCCTTGAGACATGGCTACTTGGGCTTCAGAATAAGCTCTTTTGGCCGACAAAAAATCCATGGTCAAGTAATCAGGAATATGATAACCCAAACCCTCGACTAAATCAACAAAATATTTTGACCAAGAAATAGCGACAGCTACATTGGAAATAGCATATTCCAACAAGAGATTCCATCCTAATATCCAAGCAACTATCTCTCCAAGACTGGTATAAGCGTAAGTATATGCACTTCCACTGATAGGGACAGTTGCGGCAAATCGAGCATAACAAAAGGCTGTAAACATACAAGCTACCGCCGTAAATACAAATAATAAAGAAACTGCCGGACCACCATTGGCGGAAGCCTGCCCTATGGCCGAAAAAATACTAGCTCCAATAATTGCGGCTACTCCCAAAAAAGTTAAGTCACGCACTCCCAAATTCCGAACCATGGATCCACCTTCCAGCTTTTCAATTTCGATTTGATCAGAAACTATTTTATCAATGGACTTTTTGCGAAAAAAGGATGAATTCATGCAATTTGATTAGTTGATGTGATGGTAAGATTAACAAAAATACATCTTTCCCGAATAAATTCTAATTTGAACGATTTACTTACCTTTGTAACAAAGGAAGATTATGTCGGTAGCGATTGTCATATTAAATTTTAATGGAAAGCATTTTTTAGAAAAATTCTTACCCTCCGTGATAGCTAGTTGTCCTGTCGGATCCATCTATGTTGCGGATAATGGTTCGTCGGATGATTCTGTTGACTTCCTGAAAAATCATTTCCCTGAAGTGCATATTTTACTTGGCGAAGGTAATCTAGGATATGCTGGAGGTTATAATCGAGCATTGAAATCCATTCAAGCAGATTACTTCGTTTTAATGAATTCTGACATCGAACCGAGTGAAAATTGGTTGAATCCATTAATTGATTACATGGAAAGCAATACACAAATAGCTGCTGTTCAACCTTTTATCTTAGACTATCAAAACCCGAGCCATTTTGAGTATGCTGGTGCAGCTGGTGGCTATTGGGATCAGTTGGGCTTTCCGTTTTGTCGAGGTAGAATATTCGATACCTTGGAAAAAAATAATGGTCAATACAAAACTAGCCTAGTCAATTGGGCAACAGGGGCCTGTTTGTTGGTACGAGCCGACCTATATTGGTTAGTGGGAGGTTTAGATGATTACTTTTTTGCTCACATGGAAGAGATTGACTTATGTTGGAGATTTCAAAGAGCTGGATATCAAGTTGCTGCCGTAGCAGAAAGTACCGTCAAACATGTTGGAGGCGGTACTCTGGACAAAGCAAATCCATTTAAAACCTATTTGAACTTTAGAAATAATCTAATATTACTATATAAGAATCAATCCGGCTTGAAAAAATATGTCATCATTTTATTACGAATGGCAGCAGATGGATTAGCGGGAATAAAATATCTAACATCAGGTGAATTATCTTTAATTTGGGCCATTCTTAAAGCACATTTTTCTTTTTACTACTATGTGTTATTTCAACATCCTAAACAGAACTTGGCAACAGAATTAGTAAGACGTACAGACATAAATAGCTATTCCAAATCCATCATTTGGGACTATTTTATACAAAAAAAGAAAAAATTTACTGATTTAAAATTCTAGAATTCCCAAACTGTTGGGTTATTTCTTTGGCGTAAATACCGACGAATATTCATCCAAAAAGCAAGAATTAAATAAAGAATGATGGGAGACCCCATGGTGATGAAAGAGGTGTAAATGAAATATAATCGAATGCTGGAGGTGGAAATTTTAAACTTCTCTCCTAATCTAGTACAAACTCCAAAAGCTTGATTTTCAACGAAATACTTTACTTTTTCCATGTAGCTAAATTTAATACCTACAAAAATATTAATTAATTACCCGTTTCTAGACATCGAATTTGAATAATTCAAATAATTATACAAATATTACAATTATAAAATAAAATATTTGATAATTTGTAATATTTAATTTGAATTTGCTTGCATGCAATTGAATTTTATATACATTTGGACACTTAAAAGTTTTAATTCAGCAAAATTCTCGACTTCATCCCTCCTAGTATCTTCCCGGTTTACACTCCATTTGATTCTATAAGTTTGTCCCAGTCAAAATTCTTGCGTCTAAAATTCTTTAAGATTTAATTTTTAACATTAATTTTTTATGCAAACTGGTAAAGTAAAATTTTTCAACGAGACGAAAGGTTTCGGATTCATCGTTGACGATCAAACAGGTGAAGACATTTTTGTACACGTAACTGGCTTAGCTGGTGTTACGATCCGCGAAAATGACAGCGTTTCCTACGAAGTAACTGACGGAAAGCGTGGAGCTAACGCTATCAATGTAAAGAAAATCTAATTTTCTTACATGTCCTTGATTAGAGCAAATCAGTATTTTCCAATATATATTAGGTTATCCTATTAAAATTGCAACATTGATCTCTAATAAAGAGAAAAGAAAAAGCCATCTTTCGAGATGGCTTTTTTGATTTTAAGCAGTGATAAAATTATGATTCTATCCAAGCAACAACTTCTTCTTTGCTTGGCATTGCCGCTTCTATCTTCAATTTTTTACGCAAGCCTCCTAAATCATTAAAGACTTTATTTGGATTGGCCGCTTTCAAAGCCTCCAAAGTCAAGATTCCCATTTTTTGTAAGGCAGGAATCCAATGTTCAGCCACACCAGCTTGTATAAAATCAGCATCAGAGGACACTTCTTTTATTACTTCGGGACGCATTTGAGGGAAGAACAATACTTCTTGAATAGATGCTTGGTTTGTCATCAACATAGTCAAACGGTCTATTCCTATACCGATACCAGAAGTTGGCGGCATGGCATATTCCAAAGAACGTATAAAATCATGATCCATAGCCATGGCTTCATCATCACCTTTCTCAGCTAACCTCAATTGGTCCTCAAATCGCTCTTTTTGATCGATTGGGTCATTTAATTCTGAATACGCATTGGCGATTTCTTTACCATTTACAAATAATTCAAATCGTTCTACTAAACCTTCCTTTGAGCGATGTTTTTTAGTCAAAGGTGACATTTCAACAGGATAATCAATAATGAATGTTGGTTGAATTAAATTCGCTTCGACTTTCTCCCCAAATAACTCATCAATTAATTTGCCCTTTCCCATTTGTTCATCTACTTCCATACCAAACTCGAGACATTTGGCACGCAAAGCATCTTCAGATAAAGCATCCACATCAACGCCTGAATACTTTAAAATGGCTTCAGAAATGGATAATTTAGGGTAAGGTCCAGCAAACTCAATGGCATTTTCACCTACCATTACCTTCGTTTGTTGATGTAAGGTTTGAGCAACTGTTTCAAAGATTTTTTCCGTCAAGTCCATCATCCAGTGATAGTCCTTATACGCCACATAAAACTCTAATGAAGTAAACTCTGGATTGTGGGTACGATCCATACCTTCATTTCTAAACATTTTACCAAACT
Organism: Aquirufa aurantiipilula; assembly: GCF_019923745.1. Classification (GTDB taxonomy): domain Bacteria; phylum Bacteroidota; class Bacteroidia; order Cytophagales; family Spirosomataceae; genus Aquirufa; species Aquirufa aurantiipilula. Next base: position 305,659 of record NZ_JAANOG010000002.1, on the reverse strand, counting down.
CGTATACGCCATCGAAACCTCCAACAATTAAACGCTTCAAATACAACTCATTGGCTATTCGCAAATAAAGAGGCATATCCAAGGTATTGTGGTGCGTCTTGAATGGTCTGGCCGAAGCACCTCCGTGAATTGCTTGTAAAACGGGTGTTTCTACTTCCAACCAACCACGCTCATCAAAGATGGACCTCATGGTAGAAATGATTTTCGCCCTTTTGATAAAAATATCCTTAACTGAAGGATTAACAATCAAATCAACATAACGCTGGCGGTAGCGCATTTCTGGGTCAGAAAAAGCATCGAAGGTTTGTCCTTCGGCTTCTTTCACCACGGGTAAAGGTTTTAATGCTTTAGACAAAAGAGTGAATTCGCGTACATGCACTGATATTTCTCCCATTTGAGTAGTAAAGACATATCCTTTTACACCTATAATATCCCCAATATCTAAAAGCTTTTTGAAAACTGTATTATATAAGGTTTTATCTTCTCCTGGGCACAAATCATCCCTTCTGAAATACAATTGAATACGGCCACTTGCATCTTGTAATTCTGCAAAAGATGCATTTCCCATAATACGAAAACCCATCAATCGACCTGCCAAAGTTACGTCTTGAAAGTTGGCAGCCTCTGCGGAATAATCAGACAAAATTTCCTTGGCATAAACAGAAACGGGGTAAGCTTCTGCTGGATAAGGATCAATGCCTAATGCCATTAAATCCAATCTTTTCTGTCTTCTTAGTTGTTCTTGCTCACTTAAAACCATGGGGTATTTGCTAATTTCTAAAATGAATTGCAAAATTAACCAATTATAGGCCGATTAAAAAATGGACTTCTATCTCAGGCTGAATATTCTTTGGTAATCAAAATAAAATGACAAAAAAGCTGGATAATAGAACATAGCGATTGCTAAATGCTGGACAATTTGACTAATTCAATTTTTCCAAAGTCCTATTACTTGTTGTTTTGTCAGTTTTTATTGGAAACATAAAACAGTCATTCTGCCAATTCTTAAATCTTGTTAATAAAATAGTTAGGACAGAACAATGGCACACAATTTGCGTTAAATTAGCAAAACAAAAATCTAACGCATTTTTAAAATTATGGAAATCAAAAACCACCTTAAAACGTATGTGATTATCGCATTACTATCTAGCGGAATCACTCTTGGCGCCTATTCTTTACTTAATCTAGGTTCCTCGCACACCATAGGTGATGCACCTTCAGCATTTACAAGTTCTGTTTCCAACATTCAAAATGTCCCCGGAAATCCCGGCGAATTCACCTTTGCAGCAGAAAAAACAACTCCTGCCGTGGTGCACATTAAAACTAAAATGACAGCTCGTCAGGGTCGTCAATCCTCCAGTCCATTTGATGACTTTTTCGGTTTTGGAGACCCATTTGGTGGTCGACGCCAACAAGCTCCACAAACACAAGAAGCTTCTGGATCTGGGGTCATCATTAGTTCAGATGGATACATTGTGACAAATAACCACGTAGTACAAGAGGCAGAAGAAGTGAGTGTAATTTTAAATGACAAGCGTGAATTTAAAGCTAAAGTAATTTCAACTGACCCTTCATCAGACTTGGCGGTCATTCAAATCAAGGCAGAAAATTTACCTTTCTTGACATTCGGAGATTCAGATGCATTGCGAGTAGGGGAATGGGTATTAGCTGTGGGAAATCCTTTTAACTTGGAATCAACAGTTACTGCGGGTATTGTATCCGCTAAAGGCCGTCAAAACATCATTGACCGTGATGGAGATACCAATCCTCTAGAATCTTTCATTCAAACAGATGCTGCGGTAAATCCAGGAAATTCTGGGGGCGCCTTGGTTAATCTAAAAGGGGAACTTATTGGTATCAATACAGCTATCTATTCTAGAACTGGCCAATTTGCAGGTTATTCTTTTGCTGTCCCAGTAAGTATTGTAAAGAAAGTGTCATCTGATTTGATTAAATATGGCAATGTACAACGTGGTTTCTTGGGTGTGAGTATTACCGAAGTAAATGCCAAATTGGCAGAGGAAAAAGACCTTAAATCTAAGGATGGGGTTTATGTAGGTGGATTCTCAGAAAATTCGGCAGCAAAAGATGCCGGTATCAAAATCAATGATGTCATTACTAAAATCGATGGAACCGATACCAAATCTTCATCCAAATTAATGGAAATAGTAGGAAGAAAGCGTCCGGGTGAAAGCATTTTAGTGACAGTAAATCGTGATGGTCAAACCAAGGAATTCAAAGTAACGTTGAAAAACAAAGACGGGAATACCTCCATTGTAAAAGGAGATGTAGGTGAGTCTACTAAGTCTGAATTTTTAGGGGCCAAATTTGGAACACTAAGTAGCGCAGACAAAGAGAAATTCAAAGTTAGTAATGGTGTAAAAATCATTGAGGTATTAGCTGATGGCCGACTAGAAATGTATGGTTTATCTAAAGGTTCTATCATCACAAAAATAAACGATAAAGCTGTTAGTGATCCAAAGGAGGCTGTTCAGTTATTAGAAGCGCGCAAAGGCCGAATTAAATTAGAAGGAGTTGATGTAGACGGTTCACGTTTCATTTATGTCTTGTAAGATTCAGGACAATTTAAGGTATTGAAAATTTAAAAGTCCCCCAAAATTGGGGGACTTTTTTGTGTTTTTGAACGCTAATTCCCTAACGCTGTCAAGGTTCAAAACCTTGACAGCGTTGAGCGTTCATAACGTTTTTTGAAATACATATGTTGTCCAATAAGTTGATATTAATACCATATGTGAACTGGGCACAAAAAAAGCCGAGTTTATGCTCGGCTCTTGACACGTATATTTTATTCGAATTACTTTTTGTAAGTAACTGTTTTTACTGCTTGAATTGTACGCTCAATACTAGGTAAAATTTCTTCAATCAAGGTTGGCGCGTATGGCAAAGGTAAATCCTTAGAATTAACACGTACTACTGGTGCATCTAGATAATCAAATGCCCAACGTTGTAAGTGATAGGTAATTTCAGAAGAAATAGCCGACAATGGATTGGCTTCCTCAACAACCACACAACGGTTAGTTTTCTTAACGGATTCTACCACTGTGATGTAATCAATTGGACGTACGCTGCGTAAATCAATTACCTCAGCATTGATACCCATTTTAGTTAATTCTTCTACAGCTGGCATTACCACGCGAGAAAGCATTTTTCCAAAGGTGACAATAGTAACATCCTTTCCTTCTTTCACGATGTTAGCTTTACCAATTGGAATTAAAAATTCTCCATCTGGTACCAATCCTTTATCTCCATACATCAATTCCGATTCCATGAAAATAACGGGATCGTTATCACGAATGGAGGCTTTCAATAAACCTTTGGCATCGGCTGGATTAGATGGAACTACCACTTTCAAACCTGGAGTATTGGCATACCAATTTTCAAAGTTGGATGAGTGCTGAGATGACAATTGACCCGCATTACCCGTAGGACCACGGAAAACAATAGGGCAAGAATATTGACCACCAGACATCGACATCATTTTAGAGGCCGAATTGATAATTTGATCAATGGCTACCAAGGAGAAGTTGAAAGTCATAAACTCAACTATCGGACGTAAACCATTGGCCGCAGCTCCCACTCCAATACCACCAAAACCTAATTCTGCAATCGGAGTATCAATTACCCGGTCTGGACCAAACTCATCCAACATACCTTGGGAAACTTTGTATGCACCATTGTATTCTGCTACCTCCTCACCCATTAAAAAAACGGATGCATCGCGTCGCATCTCTTCTTGCATTGCCTCACGCAAGGCTTCTCTGAATTGAATCTCTCTCATAAAATTTTAAGGTGTATGAAAAAACATAACCGCGCAAAATTAGGCAAGAAAAAGCATACCACAAAACCAAAATTAGGTTCTCAAATTGCCCATTTTGAGAAATTCGTGGTATTTTTAAACTTTAATACCAATTTTACATCTTATGTCTGTTCAAATAGCTTCTATTTCCACTTCTCTACCTGCTTTTTTAGCCCATAAAAACTATTCTAGAGTTATTGTATTAGTGGATGAGCTAACTCAAAAACATTGTTTACCTAAGATTGAAAATATTCTACCTAAAAATTTCATTAAGGTTGTCATCAAATCAGGTGAAGCGAATAAAAACCTAACTACTTGTGTAAAAATTTGGGAAGTTATGACCCAAGCAAATTTAGATAGACATGCATTAATGATCAATTTGGGTGGAGGAGTTATTGGTGACATGGGAGGATTTTGTGCATCAACCTATAAAAGAGGTATCGATTTCATTCAAATACCTACTACCCTATTGGCTCAAGTTGATGCAAGTGTAGGAGGTAAATTGGGTATCGATTTTCAAGGTTTCAAAAATCATTTGGGGGTATTCCAATTACCTAAAACGGTGCTCATTGATCCAAATTTCCTAGAAACATTGACTGAAAGAGAAAAAAGGTCTGGTTTCGCTGAAATTATCAAGCATTGTTTAATTCGAGATGCCGCAAAATGGTCTGAAATAAGTCAAGTGGATTGGCAAGAAAACAATTTTGCCACCTTAGTAGCACATTCTGTCGCTATTAAAGAAGCCATAGTTACAAAAGATCCTAAAGAAGCGGGCATCCGTAAAATCCTCAATTTAGGACATACTTTGGGGCATGCCGTTGAAACATTTTTGTTGAATCAGGGGAAAAGGAAAATCTTACACGGTGAAGCTGTGGCAGTAGGAATCATCACAGAAGCATTCCTCTCGTATGAAAGAGGTTTAATCAGTTTAGCCGAATTAGAAGAGATTGAGGCATACCTATTTGCTACTTATGGAAAAGTAACCATCCAAGAAAGTGAAATTCCTGAAATTATCCGTTTGACCATGCAAGACAAAAAGAACCTCGGAAATGAGGTTCGGTTCTCTTTATTAACCGGTATTGGAGATTGTGGATACGATATCCCAGTAAGTAAGGCAGAAATGAAAAAAGCCTTACAATACTACATTGGCTAATTATTCGATTACTTGAGGTACTTTAAAATAACTTTCATTGGTATCTGGGCCTAGGTTCAAGGCATGTTGACGATCCAACATAGCTTTGGCTTGATCATCTCTAAAATGATTGATTGCGGGGGTCATGTGTACCAATGGCTCAACCGACGATGTATCTACAGCATTTAATGCTTCCATCCAATCCAACACTTTATTGATGGAATCTTGCATGTCTTGAATTTTTTCCTCCTTAAGTTCTAGACGAGCCAAATGAGCAATTTTAATAACATCTTCCTTATTTACTTTCATCGTTTTTAGGATTTAATTTTTTATCATCTGGCATCTCTTTATCCAAAAAAGCATTCAATGCATCGCGATTTAACGTAGAAGTAATTTGCCCAAATGAATCAATATTCATCTCAAAGCCAGCCAAATCAGGATGTACTTTAGGCGCTTTTTCTTTGGTTTTCTTTGATTTATCTTTCATATCAAATGTTGGGAAATTTTTCCAATGCTTTATTTAGTCTAGCTAACACTTGATCTTTTCCCCAAAGTTCCAAAGATATCATTAAATCTGGACCTGCTCCTTTTCCACTCATTGCTACACGAAATAGCTGCATTACTTTACCCATTTTAATTCCAGCTACTTCCAAACATTGTGAAATACACTGTTTAATTTCTTCTGCATGCCAATGGGTGCAAGTTGGCAGTGCCCCTAAAATAAGTTCTAAAGCTTGTTTGGTTTCAGCATTCCATTTTGAGGTCAAAACGGCTTCATCGTAACTAGCTGGAAACTCAGAAAATTCTTGTACCATTTGTCCCAATTGTTGCGGAAAAGTAATTCGATCTAAAAATAAATGCACATAAGCTTCACCTTTCTCAGCCTCAATGGAAGGCAAATAAGTCGCCGCTAGTTCTTTCGCATCATGTTGTTTCAAATATTGCTCATTAAACCACTGTGCCTTTTTAACATCAAATTTGGCTCCAGCTTTATTAATTCTTTCCAAAGAAAATGCTGCAATTAATTCATCCAATGAAAAAAGCTCTTGTTCTGTTCCTGGATTCCAGCCCAAAAAGGCTAAGAAATTCAAGGTAGCTTCTGGCAGATATCCTTCTTGCTTAAAGCCTTTTGAGATGGCTCCCGTTTGTGGATCTTTCCATTCCAAAGGAAATACGGGGAATCCTCCTAAATCAGCATCTCTTTTGGATAACTTACCATTTCCTTCAGGTTTTAACAATAAAGGTAAATGGGCAAATTGTGGAGCATCCCAACCGAATGCTTGATATAATAATATATGTAATGGGGCAGATGGCAACCATTCCTCTCCCCGAATTACATGCGTAATTTGCATGATATGGTCATCTACCACATTGGCTAAGTGGTAGGTCGGCATGCCATCAGACTTCATCAACACTTTATCGTCAATGCTGGAGGTATGCACATGAACCCAATCTCGTATAATATCTTGAAAGCGAATTTCACCTTTGGCTGGAACTTTTAATCGGATTACATAAGGTGTATTATTGGCCAATAATTGATCTACTTCCTCTTTAGAAAGGGATAAAGAATTTCGCAATTTAACACGCGTCACCGCATTGTATTGAAAGGCTGAGCCTTGATTTTCAAAGGTGGTACGCATAGCATCCAATTCTTCCGAAGTATCAAAAGCATAATAGGCTTTACCCGATTGAATTAATTCATCGGCATAGGCTTTATACATCTCTTTTCTTTCACTTTGACGGTAAGGTTCAAATGGCCCACCAGCACCGATACCTTCATCAGGTGAAATACCTAACCAAGCTAAACTTTCTAAGATATAAGCTTCAGCACCTGGAACAAAACGAGCTTGATCGGTATCTTCAATACGTAAAATGAAAGTACCACCCAATTTACGAGCTAATAAAAAATTATATAAGGCTGTTCGAACCCCACCAATGTGCAATGGTCCTGTAGGACTTGGGGCAAAACGAACACGTACTGAATTAGGCATATGAATTTATTTATGGGCAATACAAGAAATTTCTACACGAACGTCTTTAGGTAAACGAGCTACTTCCACTGTTTCTCTAGCGGGTGGATTCACAGAAAAATATTGGGCATATACTTGATTTATCTGTGCAAAGTGATTCATGTCTTTAACAAAAATGGAGCATTTTACAACATCTTCATAGTCATAACCCGCCTCTTTCAAAATGTAGCCTAGGTTTTTCAATACTTGGTGTGTTTCTTCTTCAATATCTCCTCCAGCTTCCAATACCGAAATGGCAATTTGACCTGAAACATATAAGGCCCCGTTAATGGCAACCGCTTGAGAATAGGGGCCAATTGCAGCTGGAGCTGAATCCGATAAAATTATTTTTTTTGTCATACCTTTGAAAAAAGAAATGCAAGTTACCAAAAAATAAGGATTATTGAATCTCCGACAAGCTTTCTCCCTAAAATATGCCTGTTAAAATCCATCCATTCATCAGCAAAAACAAAGGAATTGGCTTCATGCTTTTATCCTCCTTATGTTTTGCTTTGATGTCGGCTATGGCACAAAATATGAGTAAGCATTTTCCTTCAGTCGAATTGGTCTTATTTCGAAATGCTGTTGGATTACCCTTTTTAATTGTCAGCCTTTGGCAAAATCCTGCTATACAAAGTGGTGGCAAATTAGGATTTCTGATATTCAGAGGATTATTAGGTGCCTTTACTTTGTATTGCCTGTTTTATGCTTTAGAACACTTGGGTTTGTCCTTAACGAATACCTATGGACAAGCCTTTCCTTTATTCATTGCCATATTCACCTTTATTTGGATACCTACCGAAAGTTTAAAAAGTAAACAAGTCTTGTTTCTTTTAATGGGATTCATGGGTATTTTGTTGATATTCCAACCTTCAGCAGATAAACATTGGCAAAACCATTCAGTTGGCTTATTGTACGCTATAGGTACCGCTCTTGGCTATATGGCTATAAAAGAAGCTCAAAAATACTACGACTCTCGATGGGTAATCTTTTCATTCATGGCTGCTGGCTTTACGGCATCCTGTATCTCCTTAATTTTAGGAACTTGGGGGAATTTGCCTAATAGCTTTTGGTCAGGTCAATGGGTTAATCCTCAAGGAACTCAGTACATCGAGATTATCATCATGGGACTTTTGGCATTAGGTGTTCAAAGTTTCACTACTCAAGCACTGAGATTTGAGAAGACGAGTATTGTGGGAGCTGTAGGAAATAGTGCAGTCATATTTTCTATTTTGATAGAAATCATCTTAGGGCATGGACTTCCTGATTTGACGGTGATGATTGGAATGGCTTTGGTATTCATTGGAAGTTATCAGATTTCAAAAAAATAAATGATTTACTTAACTTCAACTGCCTTTGATACGCTATCTAGGTTCAAAAAAAGGCCAGCAAATGCGATCATTTGCTGGCCTTTTGAGCTTTATTATCAATTATTAATTAAGCTGTAGCTGAATTCATAACTTCCGTTTGTTTACGGATAGATTCTAAGTGAACCAATTTGAATAATTCTTCTACAAACTCAGGATATAAACCTAAACCTTTAGCTTGATTAGCACGGTCGCCATGTAATTGCTTCCAACGATCTAATTGTAAAACAGCTACATTGTTATCGCGCTTGTATTCTCCTAGTTTTTCAACTACGGCCATACGAGCAGTTAATACTTCTAATAACTCACGATCGATATTGTCAATTTTCTCGCGTAATGCAGCTAATTCATCAGAAAAGTCGGCACCATAGCTAGCTTTTCTAACTTCTAATTCACGTAACATTTCTCCTAATTTCTCTGGAGTAACTTGTTGAGAAGCATCAGACCAAGCTGCATCTGGATCACGGTGAGTTTCGATGATCATACCATCGTAGTTCAAATCCAAGATACGCTGAGACAATTCCATCAATAAAGCACGCTTACCAGCCATGTGTGAAGGATCACCAATGATTGGCATTTGAGGGAATAAACGCTTCAATTCCACAGCCATAGCCCACATAGGTGAGTTACGGTATTTTGTTTCTTGCGCATTAGAAAAACCACGGTGAATAGCACCTAATTTCTTAATTCCTGAACCTTGTAAACGTTCGAATGCACCAACCCAAAGAGCTAAATCTGGGTTAACTGGATTTTTCACTAATACAGGGATATCTACACCTTTCAAGGCATCTGCTAGGTCTTGTACATTAAAGGGGTTAACAGTTGTACGAGCACCAATCCACAAAACATCAACACCATACTTCAGTGCTAATTCAATATGCTCTGGAGTGGCTACTTCGATAGCTAATGGTAATCCTGTTTCTTTCTTTGCTTCAACCAACCACTTTAAAGCTGGCTCTCCCATGCCTTCAAAGCTTCCTGGACGAGTACGAGGTTTCCAAACACCAGCACGCATAATATGCGCATAACCTTCCGCTTTGATACGGCGGGCTGTTTCTAATACTTGATCCTCAGTTTCAGCAGAACAAGGTCCCGCAATGATAAGCGGCTTGCCATCTGTCTGAATCCATTCTTGCATCGGCACTACTTCTAAATTGGCATTCATAAATTTGGATAGATTAAAAGAGCCTAAGCTCAAAACTGTTTTAATATTAATATTCTTGTGTTACAGATTCGGTTAAATTTTATTCACTTATATTTGCAGGCAATTTAAAAAAAATGACCCACCAAACATCTTCGAAAAACTTGAAAAAGCTATCTTTTGAGGACACCCAAATCGCCTTTGCTTCTAAAAGTGATTTTCAACTCCGCAAGTCCTATTGGATATTTGCGATAATGAACCAAAATTGGCTTGTAAAGTTAGGGACTTTTTTCATCAAATTGTTCCTTTTCTTGCATTTACCTGTTAAAAAAATAATAAAAACTACTCTTTTTGGCCAATTTTGCGGAGGAGAATCCATACAGGAGTGTCAAACTACTATCCAAGAACTAGATAAAGCTCATATTGGTACAATTCTTGATTATTCGGTTGAGGGGGAAGAAAACGACAAATCTTTCCAATTAACTAAAAATGAAATCCTTAAAACAATTATTCAGTCGCACGAAAGTAGTGCTATTCCTTATGCGGTCTTCAAGATGACTGGGATTTTCAATAGTGAGTTATTGGAAAAATACCAAACTGAAAAAGGACTGTCTGAAGAAGAAGAAATTGACTTTTTAAAAAGCAAAGATTACTTAATTGAAATTTGCCAAGAAGCCTATAATCAAGAAGTTAGGCTATTCATAGATGCTGAAGAGAGTTGGATTCAAAACACCATCGATGAATTGTGTTATGAAATGATGCAGCGCTTCAATCACAAGACGGCCATTATTTTTAATACTTTCCAGATGTATCGCGTTGATATGTTAGAGAATTTACATCACGCTATTCAGGTGGCACAGGATCAATCCTATTTCTTAGGGGTAAAATTAGTGCGTGGTGCATATTTAGAAAAAGAGCGATTGAGAGCCCACGAAGATGAATATTCTGAGCCATTGCACAAAGAAAAAGAAGCGACTGACCGTGATTTCAACTTAGGAATACAAGCTTGTTTAGATCATTTAGAACAAGTTCATTTTTGTGTTGGAACGCATAATGAGCAAAGCTGTCGATTACTTTGCCAATGGATGGAGGAAAAAGGAATTTCACAAAACCATCCCCATATCTACTTTGCTCAATTATTGGGCATGTCAGATAATATTTCTTACAATTTAGCGTCTTCAGGATATAACGTAGCCAAATATGTGCCTTATGGGCCAGTTTCTGCCGTTATGCCTTATTTATTCCGTCGAGCTGAAGAAAATAGCTCCATTGCGGGTCAAACGTCAAGAGAGTTTGCCCTTTTACAAAAAGAAGTGAGCCGAAGAAAAAACCTATGAAGTTGAAAAATTACCGCTACTTTTTAGTCAGCATTGCCATCATACTTATTGATCAAGCCATTAAACTATCGGTGCATTTTTTCATGGAGCCCGGATATTTTGGTCAAATTGAAATCATTGGTAGTTATTTCAAATTACATTATACATTGAACCCTGGCATGGCATTTGGGATTCAACTAGGAACTATTTATGGCAAACTTATGCTCACTAGTTTCCGCATTATTGCTATGTTTGGCATAGGGTATTATCTCTACAGTTTCACCAAGAAAAAAATGCATGCGGGTTTATTGGTTTGCATGGGATTGATTTTAGGTGGCGCCATAGGCAATTTAATTGATTCCATTTTTTATGGAGTTTGGTTTAATAATGCTCCCGCAAATGCTCCGATGACTTGGTTTCACGGACAAGTGATCGACATGTTCTTTTTTGATATTTGGGAAGGCATATTACCTAATTGGGTGCCAATATGGGGTGGCAGCTATTATTCGACACCTATTTTCAACTTTGCTGATGCTTCCATTTTTTGTGGAGTGGTTCTCTTTCTAATCTTTCAAAATAGGTTTTTGGAAAAACATGAAACGGAACTAGTGGATGAATCGAGCCCAGAATCTTTGGAAACCGGCAAGGAAGAAGATGAAATAAACTAATTTGTGATGTCAAATTGCTATATTGAAGAATGGAAACCTATACCCTCTTCTTTTTTTTAGCGCTATTAGCCGAAGTAATCGGAACAGTTAGTGGCTTTGGTTCATCCATTTTATTTGTACCACTGGCTTCCTTAATTTTAGATTTCAAAATCGTATTGGGTGTTACGGCAGTATTTCATGTCTTCAGTAATACTTCTAAAATTCTTTTGTTCAGAAATGGGATTGACAAAAATATAGTCCTAAAATTGGGTATCCCTGCAGTACTTTTTGTCATTTTAGGAGCCTTACTCACTAATTATATCCCGCAAAAAAAGATTGAATTAAGCATGAACATCATCATTTTGGCTTTGTCCATTTATTTGATGTCTGGTGCTCATACACGAATCCAAAAAAACAATCAAAATCTGTACACAGGTGGAGCTATTTCGGGCTTTTTAGCTGGCTTGATTGGCACTGGAGGTGCCATCCGCGGGATAACTTTGGCGGCATTTCAATTAGAAAAAGATGTATTTATTGCCACTTCTGCTGTTATTGATTTTGGTGTAGATTTAAGCAGAGCTGTCGTCTATCTTTCTCAAGGCTATTTTCATCAGGAGCATCTTATATTGATTCCATTTTTAATTATCATCAGTATTGTAGGCACATATTTGGGAAAGATGATTTTGACTAAAATTTCAGAAAAAGTATTTCATTACCTAGTTTTGTCGGTCATCATCATTACTACTGTCCTTCAAACCATCCATTATTTTCAGGATTAAACTAGCTCCATCGATAGTCAAATTGAGATTTTTTAACCGAATAATGTGTTACTAGCTGAATAATGCCGAAATTGCATCAAATTAGGCGAGCTATATCCAATCAATTGAACCAATTCATTGAATTTTCCGTTTGAACAAACAGCGTAATAATTATTTTCATCAATCATGGCTAACACGAACCTCATCGGACTAGACAGTCGAAAAGCAGAAGAACTAGCAGCTAAATTGAACATTCTTTTAGCTGACTATCAGATACTTTATATCAATGCAAGAGGTTTTCATTGGAATATTTCAGGTGAAAAATTCTTTGAACTGCATTTAAAGTTTGAAGAAATCTACAATGATGCTTTATTGAAAATTGATGAAATAGCCGAGCGAATTCTTACTTTGGGCCATACTCCCTTACATTCTTTCACGGATTATGTGGCTACAGCTACAATTAAAGAGGTGAAACATGTATCCAATGGAAAGGAAGCCTTATCTCATATTTTGGAAGGCTTTCAAGCTCTTATCGTTTTAGAGAGAGAATTATTGAATTTGGCTTCTGATGCACAAGATGAAGGTACTAATGCGTTAATGAGCGATTACATTCGTGAGCAAGAGAAATTAATCTGGATGTTCGCTGCATTTCTTAAAAAATAATACGTCTAATTTCTAGACAACGAGTTCCTTTTCGTCCGACCGGTGATCAAGAAATCAAAACAATCCGGTCGATAAACAAAAAGGCATTATGTCATTTGAAAATTTAAAGTTAATTGAGCCTATTCTGAAGGCTTTACAATCAGAAGGTTATACCACCCCCACTCCTATTCAAGCCAAAGCTATACCTTTAGTTTTGGACAGAAAAGATTTATTGGGATGTGCCCAAACAGGTACAGGTAAAACTGCCGCATTTGCAATACCTATTATACAACTGCTTACAGAAGATAAGCATTTGCCAGCAGGTAAAAGACTCATCAGAAGTCTTATTTTAACACCTACGCGTGAATTAGCCATACAAATTGGAGAAAGTTTCGAGAGTTATGGTAGAAATACGAATTTAAGATACAAAGTAATATTTGGAGGGGTTAGTCAACATGGTCAAGTGGAAGCACTTCGTGCTGGAGTAGACATTTTAGTGGCTACACCGGGAAGATTGTTGGATTTGATGAATCAAAAAATTATAAGCCTTCAAAATATCCAGTTTTTTGTATTGGATGAAGCAGACCGTATGTTGGACATGGGCTTTGTCCATGATGTCAAGAAGGTCATTGCTCGTTTACCCCAAAGAAGACAATCCTTATTCTTTTCAGCTACCATGCCTCCTGCCATTGTAGAATTGGCCAATAGCATTTTACACAATCCATCTAAGGTAGAAGTAACACCTGTTTCCTCTACGGCAAACACTATCAACCAAGTGGTTTATTTTGTGGATAAGGATAACAAGCGTAAATTATTGATTGATATATTAAAAGATAAATCCATTGAAAGAGCTCTTGTTTTCACAAGAACGAAACATGGAGCTGACCGAGTAGCAAAAGATTTAACCAAAGCTGGAGTCAATTCTCAAGCCATCCATGGAAATAAGTCGCAGAATGCTAGACAAACGGCCTTGAATAATTTCAAATCCAAATTGACTCGAGTACTTGTTGCCACTGATATTGCTGCGCGAGGTATTGATATTGATGAATTAACCCACGTCATTAACTATGAATTACCCAATATTCCTGAATCCTATGTACACCGTATTGGTCGTACGGGAAGAGCGGGAGCAAGTGGTATAGCCATAGGTTTTTGTGAGGCAGAAGAGAAAGAATATTTACGGGATATTCAAAAATTAATTGGTAAACAAATTCCAGTGATAGAGGATCATCCTTATCCATTAATGAATCATACCATTGTTAAAAAGGCTGTAAAGCCACAGCGCCCACCTAGAGCAGCTGGAGCTACATCCTCGCATAGGAACAGTGGTACACCTCGTACAGGTGCTCCTGCTGGGGCCAATGCTTCAGGCACTACCGCGCCTAAAAAGAATACTCCTTATACGGGTTGGAAAAAGAATAAATACCAGGGAGGAAAGGCTTAGGGATTAGGTGATAGGTATTAGTTATTAGATATTAGGCAGATGCACAGGTCTGAAGGCTGCTGATTGATTTTTGAACTTGAATTGGGACTTTCGTTTAGGTTTGAGCTTGAGCTTGATTCTTGATTCTTGATTCTTGATTCTTGATTCTTGATTCTTAGATTTGTCAACTTTTTAAAAGTTGACAAATCTTTGGCAAAACTAGCAACTAATCCAATCAATTACTTGGTAAAATGCTCCATAATTCATTTTTATCAATCAAATGATATGGCATAAAAAAAGGGTGCAAGTTAAACTTGCACCCTTTTCTACAGTAAATAGTATCTTATTTCTTGGTTGCTGGAGTAGCCGTTTTCGTAGCTGGAGCAGTAGTTGCAGCAGCTGGAGTAGCCGTTACTGGCTTAGGCGTAATTCCCATTTTCTTCAACACCAAATCAGAGATGCTAGCATCCGCTGGGTAGTGCAATAAAATAGGGGCTGTTCCCATACCAGCATCATAATTGAATACATAAGTATACGCATTTTCATTAGCTACCGCATGCATATTCTCTTCAATTTTCTTTAACAATGGCTGTAACAATTGAGCTTGTTTCTTTTGTAAAGAAGACTGAGAATTTTGCTGAAATTCCTGGATAGAAGTCTGTAAATTTTGTAATTCTTTCTCTCTATCTTGTTTGATGATATCAGCAGTGCTAGCTGGCAATTTTTCGAATACAGCTAATTTATCTTGAAAGTCTTTTACCTTTCCTTGGTACAAGGTTTCGTATTGCTTTTGCGTATTTTTCAAATCTTCTTCCACTTGTTTAGCTTCAGGCATTTGACTTAATATGTAATCTGCATTGATAAATCCGATCTTAATCTGCGCCTTAAGAGGCATAACAGCCATTCCGAACACTAGGCCCATGGCCAACAAAAATTTGGTTTTCATACGTGAGTTTAATTGATTATTATTTTTCTTTTACTTGTTTAATTTATCGGTTGATTTATCGACCAAATTAGGATCTAATTCCAATCCCAATTCTTCTAATACATAATCAGAATAGTCGTGTACTGGATTGGTATAAATCATTGCCAATCCATCATTTGCTTTATCAAATAAGAAATCTAATCGCTTTTGTCGAACTACCTTTTCTACTGCTTTGGATATCTCGTCCAAAATCGGTTTCAAAGCTGCCTGTTTGAACTTAAACAACTCCCCCTCTGTTCCAAATATCTTATTTTGAAAAGCCCTTGCTTCATTGTCTTTTTGACGAATGGCACTTAACCTTTGTTGACGTAAATCTTCTGTCAACAATAGCTCTTCTAATTTATAGTCTCTTTCTAATTTAGCGACTTCCTCATTTTTAGTTGAAATCTCTTGAATCCATTGCTTTGTCATTTGATCTATCTTGCCTTGAACTTGTTTATATTCAGGCATTTTAGAAGTAATAAATTCCGTATCAATGTATCCAAATTTCTGTGCAAATGACCTTTGTCCTAGCACCGTAAGCATCAAAATTAAGAAAAAAATCGACTTTTTCATTGTATGCTGCTAAATCACTATCTAATCTGTTGACCAATGGAGAATGTAAAGGCCTGACGTCCAAAATCAGAATCCCCTGGTCTAGGTTTATCAAATCCAAAACCATAATCAATACCAATCATACCAAAGGCTGGCATGAATATACGAGCTCCAAAACCTGCAGATTTATACAAATTAAACGGATTGTAATCAGATAAGGTAGAGAAGTTGTTTCCTCCTTCTGCAAATCCCAACACGAAAATTGTTGCTGATGGATTTAATGACACAGGATAACGCACCTCCATCACAAATTTATTGTAAGCAACACCACCGTTTCCATAAGATCCTGATGGTCCTATAACACGATCTTTATAACCTCTTAAGCCAACAATATCACGGTTGAATGAGAAACCTTGTACCATCCCAGATCCTCCTAGGTCAAAACGCTCAAATCGAGTCGTTTCCTTTCCTCCATAAGACCCCAAGAAACCTAAGTGAGCTCTTGTGTGTAAGACAAATTTACCAGCCAATGGACTAAACCAACTTGCATCCAACATCCATTTGTGGTACTCAATAAGTTGTCCAGTTTTATTTCCTCCTAATAAAGAATATGGAGGTGTCAATGAAGCGGTTAATGAGAAACTAGATCCCGAACGAGCAAATGTAGGATTATCAATACTATTTCGTGAGAAATTCGTCATGAAAGTTACCGAGGTGGAAATACCTTGAGGGTATGCCCAAGTATAATAACGATCTACATCATACTGAGAAAAAGAAAGTGAGTGACTCAAAGAGAAATAATCATCTGGCCACTTCAAACGCTTTCCTAAACTGAATGTGATACTATTGACATTAAAGTGAGCTGACAATAATGAATCTGGGACTGAATAACTCTGATAACCTCCGTAGGCTCCACCGTAACCACCGTAGCCTCCATATCCACCGTAACCGCCGTATCCGCCATAACCACCACCGTAGCCACCTAAGCCACTACCATAGCCTCCGCCACCATAACCAGTAGTTCTAAACTGGTAAGGATAGGAAATACTTCGATTCAAAGCAATAGAGAATGAGTTAGGCTTCTTCCCTCCTAACCAAGGTTCTGTAAATGTCAAACTGTAATTTTGGAACGCTGCACCATTCGCTTGAAAACGAACCGCTAATTTTTGTCCATCTCCCGCAGGTAATGGACGCCAAGCTGCCCAATTGGTTAAATTTTTAGCAGAGAAGTTATTGAAAACTACCCCCAAGGTACCCACAAAGCCTACATAGCCTCCCCAACCTCCTGATAATTCAATTTGATCGGATGGTTTTTCCTCCACGTTATATTCAATATCTACTGTACCATCTGCTCTTGGTTGTGGATTCGGTGTGATTTTTTCTGGGTTAAAATATCCAATTTGGGATAATTCACGAACAGTACGAATAATCGCTGATTTGTTGAATTTCTGTCCTGGTAATGTACGAATTTCACGCATAACCACGTGGTCGGAGGTTTTCGTATTTCCATTCAAAATAACCTTATTGATGGTAGCTTGCTTACCTTCTGAAATTCGGATAGTTAAATCAATGGAATCACCAACAATAGCTGTTTCAACTGGCTCCGCATTATAATACAAATAACCATTGTCCATGTAAACAGAACTTAAATCCTCACCTGGATTTCCGCCCATTTTTTTATCAAGTTCTTCGGTATTGTACACATCACCTTTCTTGACTCCTAAAACATCTTTCAATACTGAATCTGGATAGATGTAATTACCATCAAAAAAGATATTTCGATAATAGTATTTGCGCCCTTGAACTAATTTAACTTTTAAGTTGACAGAAGAATTATCATGGCGATACACGGAATCTGCAATCAATTGGAAATCACGGAAACCTAATTTATTCATCGCAGCTAAAAGCTTCTCCTTATCTTCATCCCATTTCTTAGGCACAAATTTGGATGGCTTGAAAATACGGCCAAAACGTACTTGCTTGGTATTTTTAATTTTTCTCAAAATAAGTGAACGCTGAGCTGGCTCAATTCCATCAAGAATGATTTTATTCACCTTCACCTTGTCCCCTTTATTCACCGTAACGATTAAGGTTGCATTATTACCTTTCGTAGTATCTGTTTTCACCACAGATTTGGTGGTGATATTCAAACGACCTTTTTCTTGGTAGTATTTACGAATAACCAATTCAAGATTTTTACGAAGCGTTTCTGTAATAATTTTCCCTTTGTAAGCCTTTACTTTTTCATTCAAGGTTTCTCTTTCGCCCTTTCTAATACCGTCATAAGTAATAGCAAATAAGCGTGGTCTTTCTTTCAATTGAATCCTTAACCAAATTTTTTCTCCTTCTACTTTTTCAGCAAAAATCTCAACATCTTCCAAAATCCCTTGGTCCATGATTTTCTTGATGGCAGACGCAATGGCATCGCCAGGTACTTTAATTTTATCTCCTACCTGCAATCCTGAAATATTCACCATGGAATTACCATCGTAAAATTGAGACCCCGAAATAGTTATACCACCGATCGTGTATTCTTGAGGAAGGGAATAAGAAAAAGTAGGTTCAGAGCTAGAAGGCGTAGTGGAGAATAAGCGTCCACCCAAGCCTTGAGCTAATAAGCCCTGACTCATAAAAACCATCAAACTGAAAAACAAGCCCAATGATTTCCATTGTAATTGGCACGCGTTAACTCGATTCATTAAATATCTTTTTTTCATACGAAGCCTTAGCCTTCACTTTTAACTTGTTCACTCGTTTTCCCAAATCTTCTTTCTCGCATTTGGAAATCAACGATAGCCTGATGCAAATGCTCTTTTCTAAAATCAGGCCAAAATAAATCTTCAAAAATATACAATTCGGCATATGCCAATTGCCACAACATAAAATTACTTATTCGATGATCACCACCTGTTCGAATCATTAAATCAGGATCAGGTATTCCTGCCGTTGACAAATGATTATTAAGCACTGTATCATCAATTTCACTTGCCTTCAACTCTCCTTTTTCTACTTTCTGTGCCAACTTTTTGGTGGCTTGCACTAAATCCCACTTTCCAGAATAAGAAAGCGCCAAAACCAAGGTTAAACCAGAGTTATTGGCAGTTTTATCCATCGCAGCCTTTAATTCTTTCTGCGATTTTTCAGGCAATGATTCAATATTTCCAATGGCCTTTAATCGTACCTGATTCTTCATCATGGTTGGCAATTCCTCGTTAATGGTACTCACCAACAAGCTCATTAAAGCCATTACTTCTGCTTTTGGTCTATTCCAATTTTCCGTGGAAAAAGCATACAAAGTCAGGTATTTAACTCCTAATTCTCCACATCCTTCAATAGTTTCCCTAACTGCTTGAATCGCATTTCTGTGTCCAAAAATTCGATCTGTGAATCCCTTCTGTTTCGCCCAACGACCATTACCGTCCATGATAACGGAAATATGGGCAGGAAGATTGTTAAGGTCAATAGATTCTTTCACAAATAGGGTAATAATTAATCGGATAAAACAAAGTGGTAAAGATAGCTAATTTGAACACCTATTCAAAATACTAAAACCAATCAGTAAACTTTGGGACAAAAGATGGATTGTATGGTATAAGTGACTGAAAAACCAAGATGAAGATACTGATCTCCTCCATTCAAAGTAAAGCTATTCATATTGCCATCGTAAGAAGCTACTTGGTCAATTTTGTCAGAAAACACTTTTCTACTTCCCAATTCTCCACGTATTCCCCAACTCTTATTGATCTGAAACTTTACACCGATACCATAAGGAATACCCGGCGTAAGAAAAGCATCAATTTTATCTGGACTAGCAAAAACCGCCGCAAGTCCTCCATAAAAGTAAGGAGTCCAATTGAAATGCCTCGGGTCTATCTCATAGTCTAAGAAATTATAATCCACAATTCCTGAGAACTCCGTGATGGATGTAGCAAAAATGGAAGCATCTGCCACTTTACCGTTGGGCGTAATGACAGTAACAGGTTTACCTGTAGGAAACAAGGTACTCGGACGATTGGCGATATTACCTTGAATCCGGCTTACTAACATTTGAAAGCGGTAGCTAAAAGCATGTCGTTCTTGATACGAAACAAATAAATGAATAGCAGGCAAAGTTTCTTTTAATTCGGCTGTACTTGGCCTATATCCCCAATCTGCCAATTCTCCCTTATAGGCCGTTGCGCCAAATCCTGCGCCCCATGCCCATCTTTGAGCCAATATATTCGAAGATGAGGCCAAAAAGAATACAAGAAGACACAGCAATGCGGTCTTAAATGATTTAGGGGATATTATCGTGGTAGTGGAGGACAATCAATCTTATTTTTTAAGTGGTAAATCAAGCGAATTTGGGTTGTAAAATACTGATCGGATCCTTTGGCTATAAGGGGTGGGTTGCCAGAGGTATTTCCTTGAGCAGCCTGCAACAAATAGGGTCTTCTATCGACTAATGTGTTAGCTGCATACCATTCTGAAGATCGATCCGTAATCAATGATGTAACAGCGGGAACATTTACTCGGTTATCCGAAACATCATCCAAGTAATCGGAGAAGGCTATTCGATAACCAAAATCAAAGCCGATATCAAAGGACTGATTCAATTTGTAACGTAATCCAAAACCAAAAGGTACTGCCCCTGTAATTTTAGAATAATCTACTGCTTCAGTTTGTTTATCTTTCAAATTAATCCAACCTTGTTGAATTGGTGGAACAGTACTTAAAGGATCAATATCGTAAATGGCTTTCGCTCTCGCGGTCGGATTAAAGTAAAGCCCTGAAAGCCCTAAATACACATAGGGAGACAAGGTTCTACGCTTAGGCAGATTCTCTTCATTGCCTAGAATTTCATAGATTCCAATCAATGACAACTCTTGCATATCCGTTCTAAAATGCAAGTTTCTACCATAACTTGGCTCGAATCTACCTGCTGGATCAAAATAATTATCATCCGCTGCGATGCGTATGTAGGTAAATGATCCTTGTATACTGAAATGCTTTTTGAAATGACGCGTATATTGAACACCAGCATTCCAGCGTAAGGTCTTCCCTCCTACATCCATCAAGGTCATGGCAGGAGAAATATCCCCTAAATACGTAGATGAACCTGCTCCAAAGCTGAAAGAGGAATGAGCCTTAAATGGATTTTTGGGAGCTGCGTTCTTGCCATTTTGTCCCAAAAACCAAAATTGGGCATGAGAAGGAAAACTGGCAAAAAGTGTAATCAAAATACATAAGCTGAAGAGTCTGTTCATGGATGTTTCTGCTGGTTAGATCATAAAACGTTGATACTTCCTCAAATGTTGTAGTAAAAGGTGATACGAATATACAAATTTATGGCTTGTATTAAAATTTGGCCCTTTATTGGACAACCATCCTTTTGTGCATGGAAAGTCCAGATATACTTGCCATATGTATCAAATAAATCCCTGGCGCTAAGCCTAATACATTCAAAGTCAACTGATAAGTTCCTTGAGTACGGGTCCCTTTAAACAAAGTTCTAATCTCTTGTCCTTGCAAATCAAACAAGGTAATTTTTATATCTAATACCGATTTATATACGGCATATTGTATCACTGTAAGATCAAAAACAGGATTTGGCATAGGTGAATTAACTTCCATTCCAAGCGTATCAGGCAAAGCATCAGGTGAGTTTTTGAAAATAGGAACTCGTTCAAATGTCTGCTTAAATAATTCTTGGGTTTTAATCGCATTTAACCCTAAATGATCCCGCAATACTGTACTGTAAATTTGGCGGTAGTCGAAATTGTACCTTAAATCTCCATTACTATCTAAATTCGTCAAGCTAGGGTTGGATCCAATCAAGCCTCCTCTAACAGTATTTCCAATGAATAACATGGGAGCCGCCGTGCCATGGTCTGTACCTTGGGTTCCATTTTGATTCACTCGCCGACCAAATTCTGAAAAAGTCATTACCGTAATGGAATCAGCTAAACCCTGATTGCTCATGTCATTTTGAAAGGCTGAAACCGCTTCAGAAATAGTCTTCCATAAATTAGCATGCTGTGTTTTTTGGTTGGCATGTGTATCAAAACCTCCAATATTTGCCAAGTAAACAGGTGTCTCTAATCCTCCAGCAACTAATCGAGCTACAATACTCAATTGCTTGGCTAAATTTGTATTGGGATAGGTATATGCATTTTTAGCTTTATTGGCAGCATCTCGGATAACCGTGGAATATTGTACAGAAGAACTGGCTATTTGTTTCAAAAAAGCCAATTCATCCCCTGCCAAAGTCGCAGGAGGTAATTCCGAATCTGCTAAAGTCCCGGAAACCAATTGATAAAACAAATTAGGATCTTCAAAGACGGTACCTACCCTACCCACATCGGTTTGAAATAAGAGGGATTCTACTGAACCCAACTGAATTGCCATGGGATCTTTGGGCAATTGAATGGGGTAATCTGGATATTGCATCTCTAAAAAACGACCAGCCCATCCTTCATTCCAAACAGTTGCGGCATCTGATCCAGTATTCCAAATATCAGTAGCTCTAAAATGAGAACGGTTGGGATTGGCATAACCCACACTTTGCGTAATGGCAACTAGACCTTTGTCGTACAATGACTTCATACTTGTCATAGCAGGATTCATGTACATGCCATTAGAAAGCGGCAAAGCATCTGCTTTTTTGATGGATATATCAGGCCTTTTTGAAAAATAATTATCGTCCTCCGCCGGAATAATCGTATTCAATCCATCATTCCCTCCGTTCAATTGGATAATAACCAAAACCTTCCCTTTAACAGCATTGGCATAAGGTACAGCTCCAAATGCCTTTCCTGTAAAAGAGCCCAATCCCCAAGTAACCCCACCACTAAGTAGGGCCATTTGACGTAAAAACTGCTGACGGCTTAGTTCTTTTTTCATTTTATGCCAATTGATATTCTGGTAAGCGCATCATTGCTTTTAAAAATTTATTAATTCTAGCGTCGGCATTGGGCGTATAAGTGGACCAATTGGCGGCAATCGTTCCATCCAAAAGCACTTCCAATAAAAAAGCTTTCCGCGACTCCGTTAAAGGAAAGCGAATGAAAAGTTTGACCATCTCTTCCACAAACTCCTTAGGTTTTTCGGCATTAGAAGAGAGACGAGCAAAAGCGATAGGATCTAATTTACCTGTAACAGTGGCCCCATTGTATCTCTTTCCACTTAAAAGTGAATCCGTAAAACCAGATCGGTAGGAATAGGTGGTGGAACTAATCCAATCTCGTTGACCTTCCCAACCTGCCACATTGGGAGGTTGAAATAATTGCATTTGAAGAATGATAGCCATATCATACCAATTTTGCAAATCCGGATTTTTCAATTCCAATTGCTTGGCTGATCCAACGATTAACTCGGTAGGACTTTTAATCTTGGCCGCCATGATTTCAGGCTTATAAAACTCCTCTGAAGTAAATAAGAATTTCAATAGAGGCTTTAAAACAAAGTTATTTTGACGTAGAACAACAGCCATCTTTTTTACAAAAACTTCATCCGCTTTGTAATAGACGAATTCTTTGTAAATCTTACGGCAAATGAATTCTGCTGCGGCAGTTTGGGTAAAAATATGATCGATTAAACTATTATTGTCAAATTTGGCCGATTTACCCAAAACAGTTACTGTCGCTTCTCGGTACCAGCGTGTAGCATCAAAAACAGCAACTAAACCTTTCACTTGCCAACCAGAAAATACGCGCGCGGCTTGTTTAATATCATTCTCGGTGTAATTGCCTATGCCTAAAGTGAATAATTCCATCACTTCCCGAGCATAATTTTCATTGGGTGAGGTACCACGACTATTATTTCCATCCAGATAAATTAACATGGAAGGATCAATGCTGATATCTTTAACTAATTGCTTAAAGTCCCCAAATGCATAAGTTCGGAATAGTTGATTCTGTTTGTACACATATTGAGGGTAGTTTACTTTTTGCCTTTCATTAGAAAAGTGGTTGTGCAAGAATAAAACCATTTTTTCTTGCATACTCAGCGATTCATTGAACATGCGACCGTACCACCATTTGGTCAACTGAACAAACCAAGGCCCGGCCAAATTTCTGTCCAATTGTGCCTGCTCGGGTGTCAAGTCAACCCAAGTATCAGGCGGCGAAGGATTGGGTATATCCTTTAAAATAGCTAGATCCAATAAGTCTTGGAAATTTCCATATCCCATGGCTCGCTCCAAATCCGATTTGGAATAACCGAATAAAACGCGAGATAGCAAATGAGAAACATGGGTGGTGTTCCAGGTTAACATGGTATCCATGAGTTTACAAGTAATTCACGTTGACCATGAAATACTAGAGAGTTAATAAGCTTAAAGTAGCACGTAATAATAAGGCAAACAGATTTAATTATCAATTAATTGATAAATAAACTTGTCATTTTTCTATTTCAAGACAGATAAAGGAACTAAAAACGATTGAGTGAAGTTTAGGCTACATTCATTCGTGAAAATTTTGACTGCTCGGTATAAAATTTATCACTTAGAAACGAAAAAAAATCACTTGATTTGCGAGATTAATCATTTTATTTATGTCACAAGCGTATACCCCACCTAGAAGACCTCCCCGTAAGAAATTAAAAATGCCTTTGTTTGGCAATATGGTAGGAGGAAATTCTGGTTCAGGAGAAAAAGTAGATTGGGGTGGAAAAAACTTCACTAAACTTGTGTTCATTGTGGGTACGTTGGGTTTAATGGCTCAACTCTTTTTGCCGAATCTTTGGGCAGAAAAAATGTATGATTCTCAAAGTGAGATTTTGGATCTTGATCTAGACGGATCCATTCGTAAAAAATATACGGATGCCACTAACCCTAATGAAATACATTATATTTTGGTAGTGAAGCAAAAAGATGGGACTCGCCGTAAATTGGATTTACATATCGCAGATCCCGTATTTTTTGATCAAGTAGCTGTGCCACAAAGGCTCAAAAAAACAGCTGGTTCATTAGATGTTTTAATTACTCGCTTTTCAAAGCCCGATACTACCATCAAAATAAGATTTCTCCCCTGATTTCCCTTTTAATTAACATGCTCATTCATGCGTCAAACTATCGCTTGCGTATATTTTAGGGTTTTTTAGAGATTAATTGGTAAATTGCATATTCAATTTTAAAATGGCCTAGGTAGGCACACATTCTATACAATGTTATCCATCTTCAGCAAAACAGTAACCAAAATATTTGGAACCAAGTCGGAAAGAGACATCAAAGCCTTGATGCCGATTGTCGATAAAATAAAAGAAGAGTACGCGCGCTTGAGCCAAATCTCGGACGATGAGTTACGTCAAAAATCAGCAGATTTCAAGGCTCGTATACAAGCATTTTTAGCCGATATAGATGCACAGATAAGTGAATTACATGCGCAAGGACAGGCGACTGAAGACATTGATGCCAAGGAAAAGTTTTTCTTAGAAATTGATAAATTGAACCTTGAGCGCAATAAACAATTAGAAGTTGTTTTAAATGAAATCCTACCTGAAGCATTTGCGGTAGTAAAAGAAACGGCTCGTCGATTTACCGAGAATAAACAATTGGTTGTTCAAGCCACAGTTGAAGATAAATTCATTGCTTCTAAAAAAGCCAATGTTAAAATAGAAGGAGATAAAGCTATTTGGGCCAATACATGGGATGCTGCAGGCAATACCATTACTTGGGATATGATACACTACGACGTACAGTTAATTGGAGGTATTGTATTACATCAAGGTAAAATCTCTGAAATGGGTACAGGAGAAGGTAAAACATTGGTTTCTACACTTCCTACTTACTTAAATGCATTGGCAGGTCGTGGCGTTCACATTGTTACAGTCAATGATTATTTGGCCAAACGTGACTCAGAATGGAATGCCCCTTTATTTGAATTCCATGGTTTACGTGTGGATTGTATCGACAAGCACGAGCCTAATACGGAAGAGCGTAGACACGCCTATGCTGCGGATATCACGTATGGTACCAACAATGAGTTTGGATTTGATTATTTGCGTGATAACATGGCGCGTAGCCTAGAAGATCAAGTTCAAAGGCCACATCATTTTGCGATGGTGGATGAGGTTGACTCGGTGTTAATTGATGATGCCAGAACGCCTTTAATTATATCTGGTCCAATACCCCGTGGTGATGAGCAGGAGTTTGATGCTTTCAATCCCCGTGTTCAAAAATTGGTAGAAGCTCAGAAACAATTAGTTCAAAACTTCCTAGTAGATGCAAAAAAACAAATTGCATCTGGAGATAAAAAAGAAGGAGGATTAGCTTTATTCAGAGCTTTTCGTGGTTTGCCTAAGTCGAAACCATTGATTAAATTTTTATCAGAATCAGGTAACAAGCAATTATTGCACGAAACTGAATCCATTTATTTGGCAGAGAATCAAAAATTGATGCCACAAGCAGATTCCCCATTATTGTTTACTATCGAAGAGAAAAACAATCAAGTGGAATTAACCGAAAAAGGTTTGGAATTCATGAGTGGAAACACCGAAGATCCTAACTTTTTCGTATTACCTGATTTGTCGATTGACTTAAATAAAATTGAGAAAAACAAAGAGCTATCTGATGCGGATCGTTTATCACAAAAAGAACAATTAATCAGAGAATACAATGACAAAGCTAGTCGTATTCATACGGTTAACCAATTGTTAAAAGCTTATGCCCTCTTTGAAAAAGATACGGAATACATCATTGTAGATGGTAAAGTAAAAATCGTGGATGAGCAGACGGGCCGTGTCATGGAAGGTCGCCGTTATTCTGATGGTTTACACCAAGCGATTGAAGCAAAAGAAGGCGTGAATGTAGAAGATGCGTCACAAACCTATGCTACAATCACTTTACAAAATTACTTCCGTATGTACCATAAATTAGGTGGTATGACGGGTACGGCAGAAACGGAAGCTGGTGAGTTTTGGACTATATATAAATTGGATGTGGTTTCCATTCCAACTAACCGCGTAATTCAAAGAAAAGATGCGGAAGATAAAGTATACCGCACTGTTCGAGAAAAATACAATGCCGTTGCGGAAGAAATTCAAGAATTAGTCAATCAAGGCCGCCCGGTTTTAGTAGGTACAACCTCGGTAGAAAACTCAGAATTGATTAGCCGATTGTTAACGATTCGTAAGATTCCACACAATGTATTAAATGCGAAACAACACGCACGTGAGGCAGAAATTGTGGCTGAAGCAGGACAATCAGGCAAGGTGACTATTGCCACTAACATGGCAGGTCGTGGAACGGATATCAAGTTAAGTCCAGAATCCAAAGCTGCTGGTGGATTGGCCATCATAGGTACGGAAAGACATGAGTCTAGACGTGTCGACAGACAGTTGCGTGGTCGTGCAGGTCGCCAAGGTGATGTGGGTTCTTCTCAGTTCTTTGTATCTCTTGAAGATAATTTAATGCGTCTATTTGGTTCTGACCGTATTGCGAAAGTCATGGACCGTTTGGGTATGGAAGAAGGGGAAGTGATTCAACATTCTATGATTACCTCATCCATTGAAAGGGCACAAAAGAAAGTAGAAGAAAACAACTTTGGTATTCGTAAGCGATTATTGGAATACGATGATGTGATGAACTACCAAAGAAATGCGATTTATAAGCGCCGTCAAAACGCCCTTTTAGGAGAGCGTTTATCGTTGGATATCATCAATACTATGTTTGATGTTTGCCAAGATTTGGTAGGTCAATATCCTACTTATGGCGAATTAGAATTAAAGGTTATTGAATTGTTAGGCATTGAGCCTCCATTTGCAGAAGAAGATTTCAATCGATTATCTCCAGAAGTTAAGATTGAGCGTTTGTTCTTGGCAGCAGAAGATCATTATAAGAGCAAAAATGAGGGCATTGCAAAACAAGTCATTCAAGTTGCTCAAGAAGCTTTACGCCAAGGATATTCTGGTATTCAGGTTCCAATCACGAACGGAAATTGGGTAACTGGCGTGGTAGTGGATGCACAAAAAACCATCGATTCTCAAGGTAAAGAGGTCGTTAAAGAGATGGAAAAATTCATCACTTTGACCTTGATTGACCAAGAATGGAAGGAGCATTTACGTGAAATGGACGATTTGAAACAATCTGTTCAGAATGCGGTATTTGAACAAAAAGACCCATTGTTAATTTATAAGTTTGAAGCGGTTAATTTATTCCAACGCTTTGTATCACGTGTGAATGTAGATACCATTAGCTTTGTTTTAAAAGCGGAAATTCCAGAAATTCAACAAACGAACCAAGCGCAACAAGCACCAAAAGAAAAAGCACCAAAATTACAATTGAGTAAAGATGAGGCTATTTCGTCCCTTTTGGGTGGTTTAGCTGGAGGACAAGGTGACGAGCAGCAAGAATACCATGATCCAAGTTCTCGCAGTGAAGAGCGCATTGCGCCTCGACATGCCATTAAAATTGCAGATCGTAATCAGCGCGTTACCGTACAATACCGAGATGGTTCTACCAAGGAAAATGTCAAATATAAGACGGTAGAACAAGATGTGGAAAGCGGAGAGGCTGTGGTAATAGCATAAGTAAAAAATATTCTTTGAAGTGGTGGTTAGTTATTAGCACAATTTGAGCTGAATGACTAACCACTTTTTTTATACAAAATTGAATCACCCTATTAAATTAATTTAATATTTAAATAATTATCTAATTAATTTACTAAACCAAAACGAAGCTATGCCATTCAAAAATCAAATTTTAACAGATCCCATTAAAGGCGATGTATATGAGTTTTTAGAAACAGCTCAAGATAGTCATGGTGAACGAGTGAGCATCAAAATGACTGTCAAGACCAAAGGACAATTAGTTCCTATGCATTTGCACATGCTTCAGGAAGAGCATTTCAAGGTTTTGAGTGGACAACTTACAGTAATTCATGAAGGTAAAACCCAGATTTTACAAGCTGGGGATAGTATTGTTTTACCCAAAGGCGAGGTACATAACCATTTCAATAATCATGACGCTCCTGTAGAATTCATTCAAACCGTAAGTCCGGCATTGGATTTCGATTATTTCATAGAAAACCTGATTAACTATACAATAGATCACCAAGTTAAGGGAGGTAAATTTGGCTTAATCCAACAATTGGTAACTTCCAAATACATCGATAGTAAAAGCTATGTGGCAGGTATTCCTATCCCCGTTCAAAACTTATTAATGAATGTAGTTGGGCCAATTGCTAAGTTATTTGGAATCAAGGCTTTGTATGCGGAATATTGCGGGATTAATAAATAAAAATTAACGCATTTTTAACGCTGTCAAGGTTTGGAACCTTGCCAGCGTTGCGTTAACGATTTATTTTTCACATTTATTGTCCAATAAATTGATAATCAAAAATACCTACAATATCCAACTAACGATTTGACAATCAGTGTTTTATTTCCGATTCAAGGAAAAGGTATAATAGATTCTAGTTATGTGAAAACAATCCTAACAAGAATAGTATCTTGCAGTCATGTGGATCATCCAATAACATGAAATATAGCCTCTACCTATTTGTATTAATTAAATTCATTCTCCAATATTCACTCATAGACGCTAGCTATGATTTACAAAGAGATGAGTATTTGCATTTAGACCAAGCTCAGCATTTAGCTTGGGGGTATATGTCAGTGCCACCATTCACTTCTTGGATTTCATGGATCATAGGGCAGTTGGGCAATCAAGTTTTTTGGGTACATTTCTTTCCTGCATTGTTTGGGGCATTAACCATTGTCGTTGTATGGAAAACGATAGAATCTCTGGGGGGCAAGTATTTTGCCTTGTATTTGGGAGCAATATCCGTCCTACTTTCAGCTGTCATGCGCCTAAATACGCTATTTCAACCTAATTCTTTTGATGTATTGGCTTGGACTACCTGCTTTTATCTATTCATTCGATTCATTCAAACAGATCAGACCAAATGGCTATATTATTTTTCCATCATGTGGGCCATTGGATTTCTAAACAAATACAACATCCTTTTTCTGGTATTGGGACTTTTCCCCGCAATCCTATTGTCCGAACATCGTAACATCTTTTTCCAAAAACGATTCTATATAGCGATTTGCATAGCTAGTTTGCTCATTTTGCCCAACCTAATTTGGCAATATGAACATCAATTTCCTGTGATTCATCACATGAAATTATTATCAAAGATTCAATTAATCCATGTTAATCGGCTAGATTTCCTTCGTAACCAAATCATGTTTTTTCTTGGCGCTTTTTTTGTGCTAATCGCTTCGTTAGGGGCTCTACTTTTTTATCCTCCATTTAAGAAGTATCGTTTTTTCTTTTGGAATCTAGTTATCACTTTGGCCATCTTCACTTATTTTAAAGCCAAAGATTACTATGCCATGGGACTTTACCCCATCTACTTATCTTTTGGAGCGGTCTATTTGGAATTGGTCTTGCAACATGGCTGGAAAAAGTACTTGCAAATCCTTGCTTTGGCAATACCTTGTCTAGCTTTTATTCCTATGTACTTATATCTTTTTCCAAATAATAAACCCAATGATATCCTTGAAAATCAAGCTCCTTATCAAAAATTGGGGCTACTTCATTGGGAAGATGGTAAGGACCATCACATTCCTCAAGATTTTGCGGATATGCTGGGTTGGAAAACATTAGCTCATAAATTAGATTCAA
This sequence comes from Aquirufa aurantiipilula, assembly GCF_019923745.1. GTDB lineage: Bacteria > Bacteroidota > Bacteroidia > Cytophagales > Spirosomataceae > Aquirufa > Aquirufa aurantiipilula. The sequence goes on along the minus strand of NZ_JAANOG010000002.1, from coordinate 275,280 downwards.
TCGTAGCAACTCTCCCTCCATCAAGTCTAGATAGCACCATTATTTTATGTGATAATTATGGACAAGCTGGTGCCATTAATTATTATACTAAAAACAATTCGGTAGATGCCTATTCTATGAACGCCGATTATGCCAGATGGATTCCTTTGAATAAACCCATGAAGCATGTGATTCTTGTTAAAGAATTTGACGATGAAGATCCACTTCGAACAACAGAAAGACCTTTTTTTGACACCTTATATTTAGCAGGAATTCGGACCAATCCCTTAGCTAGAGAATTTAAAATTTCCATTTACGTATTAAAGAATGCCAAAATCAATATTAATCGTCGAGTGCAGGATGAAGTAAGGGAAGCTTTAAACTTAGAATAAATATATTCTTGTTCATCATAGAGTCATGGTTCCCCAACTCATTCGGGATAGAATGAAATAAAACCATTGAAACAAAACTTATATTACCATATGCCTAAACTAGTAAAACGAAAAATCAAAAGGGGGATCCGTATTTCGAAATATGTGATTTACAAGGAAACGGTCATCGACCAAAAGGAAAATTTTCTTTCTTTTTTAGGAGCATTTATTGGCATTGGAATCATTGCTTTTTGCCAAAAACAAATACTCAATGAAAATGAAAACATCTTCTTGATTGGTTCTTTTGCGGCATCAAGTGTATTAATTTTTGGAGCCATACAAAGCCCATTGGCACAACCAAGAAACCTTGTGGGTGGCCATTTTATTTCAGCCATTTTAGGAGTGAGTATCTATCAACTATTCCCTGATATTATTTGGTTAACAGGCCCATTGGCCGTTGGGCTCTCCATAGTAGCCATGCAAATAACCAAAACATTACATCCTCCTGGGGGAGCTACCGCCCTCATTGCAGTTACTGGTTCCGCCAAAATCAAGGCATTGGGTTATTATTATGTATTATTCCCTGCATTAACTGGAGCCATTACTTTATTGATAATTGCACTAATTTTCAATAACCTAAGCCCCAATAGACATTATCCAAGTAGTCGTCGAGTAAGAAATATAATTCAAAAGATTTTCAATTACATAACTTTCAAAAAAACGAATTAATACCAAAGACTTAATCATCATACTATTTAAACTTGTCAGAAATCAAGTATTTACAAATTTTAAAATATCCTACATGAACCCGCATAATATTGTTACCGATCATCAATTAAAAGTTTCCTTTGACGATGAAACTGGGAGTATTTTAATCTCAACTCCTAAAGGCAACCTCATTGAATTAAATGACGAATTAAATATTTTGAAGCTAAGTGATCAATTCCAAAACAGTATTACCTTGAACAAACAAGGGATTCAACTCGATAGCTATGGTGACATTACCATTTCTGGCATGAATATTAATTTGAAAGCTCAAACAACGATTGATTTAAATGCTGCATTGGGTATAAAATCAAGAGCTATGGATATCGAACAAAAAGCAGATTCAAGATTCATTGCTTCGGGTAATGCCAGTGCAGAACTGTCTGCATCTGGAAATACGGTGGTGAAAGGAGCCATTGTCAATATAAATTAATTGATATGTCAATAGCTGCTAGAATTACCGACTTTCACACATGTCCTATGACATCGCAGGAAATTACTCCTATTCCACATGTAGGTGGGCCCATCCTTGGACCAGGCTGTCCAACGGTTTTAATCGGAAGCCTTCCCGCGGCATGTGTAGGAGATATGGCTCTATGCGTTGGAGAACCTGATACCATCATTAGTGGAAGTCAAACCGTCTCTATTGGTGGCCGTCCTGCCGCAAGAATGGGGGATAAAACAAGTCACGGTGGTGAAATTATACTGGGGTTACCAACCGTAATCATTGGAGATTGAAAAAGCGTCGTATCAAAAAAACTTATATCCATGAAAGCATTTCATCCTTATTTTTTGCCCATACTGATCTCTCATTACCAAAAAGATGCGGATGAAATACTGGCTAAAATGGACCGATTGTATCCAGAAATATATGATTCAAGCTTAGCGAGCTCAAAAAATCCCATCGATAAACGATTGTCATTTAGTGCCTATTTTTTAGCCATGATTCAATGCTTGGATGAAAAAGGAGAAAGTTATGAACAGATTCGACAGGTATGTCTACAAGTGGCCTTTGATTTCGTTCAACCCAAAAACGGCTTCCAACGTCTCATTAAAAAATGGCCATCTTATTTCATTCAAACTTGGCTAGGGAAATTATTGATTCAAAACTTAAAAAAAGTAGCAGAAAAACCTGGTCACCCAGATGGATTTGTGGCAAGAATCATCACCGACAAAAACACCACTCATGGTTTAGGATATGGTATTGATATCCTAGAATGTGGCATCTGTAAGCAATTTCAAAAAAGAAATTACCAGCGATTTACTTCCATATTATGTGAAGTGGACCATATGACCACTAGTTTGGCAGGATTAGATATGATCCGACTTGGCACGATAGCCCTTGGTGCTGACAAATGTGATTTTAAGTATAAAATAAAAAATTAGCTCTCTTACCACAGAACAATATCGTCGGCATGCGCTACTTCTAAACTTGTAGGTGCTGATATCAATTCTGATTTAGAACTACGGGCACGTGCAATAGCCACTGGAGTTTTATTCATATCCAGCAATTCGATCACTTCCCCTTTTTCAAAATCGCCGAGAAACTCAAGCACGCCCACTGAAAGTAAACTTTTACGCTGTGAGATGGCCTTTACCGCACCTTTATCCAAAACTGCTTTTCCTCGAATCAATGAACCAGTGGCTAACCATTTTTGCCGAGAATTAAGTGTTGCTTCTTGAGCCTCAAAAACCGTACCAATCTTTTCATTCAAGGCATCTACTATCCCTTCGCCTTGATCTAAACCGAATATCACCACTTTGATTCCTAATCGAGTGGCCATGCGAGTAAAGGTTAATTTGGAAATCATCCCACCTAATCCTGAACTGGATTTATCGGTACTCACCACACTTAATACCTCCGAATTAATTTCCTTGACATGTCGGATAATCTTTCCCTCTCCATCTAAAAGTCCACCCACCGAGGTTGAAATCAATAATTTAGAGGCTCCAAATCCCGTAGCTATCAAGGTCGCTAACTCATCATTATCCGAAAATTTCAACTCTACATTACTCACCACGTCATTTTCATTGGCAATGGGAATAACTCCATTTTTCCAAAGTTCTTGATAGGTCTCTTTTAATTGCAAAAACTGACCTCTTTGTGAAAAATGATGACGCTCACATAAGCTTTGGGCGATGGAAATACCATATTTCTGGAAATAATCATTGTATTTAGCAATCAAAATGGGATTCCCGACTGCTGCTGCGGCTTTGCGTTCCGACAAGCTTCCTTTATAATTTTTAAATACGGATTTACCTGCTGCTACTGCCCCACTGGAAACTAATACAATGTGGAAATTAGGCTGTAATTGAGCTACTTGTGAAGCAATTTTCTCCAAAGTTTGCTCATTAACATCCCCATTGGCATGTGTGATGGAAGATGATCCGAATTTAATTACAAGAATTGGCTTTGACATATGGAACGAAATATTCTTGCAATTTAAGCAATTGAATCGATTCATGGGAATGTAGTATGGAAAATGGAGAATGAAGAATGTAGAATGAAGAATGAAGCAGGTTGGATTGTGGCTAGTAAAGAAACTCTTTCTGAAATTTTGATATTTTAAAGTCGCCCATTAAATTACCAATATTAGATTCAACCTTCTCATTATCAATCAAATGGAAACTAACGCAACTAGTAAACAGCAGGCCGACAAGTTGATTTTCTTAGGCATTTTCTTGTTCTTTTTAGGATTGGTCATCGGACTATTAATCCCTATTTTAGCGAAACCTCGAATTGGACTATCCTCTCATTTAGAGGGAGTTATGAATGGTATGTTCCTAGTTATTTTGGGTCTTATTTGGAACAGATTATCTCTGTCCCATTTTTGGCTTAAAACAACATTTCGGTTGGCCGTCTTAGGTACCTATTTTAATTTTTTAACGATAGGCTTGGCAGCAGCTACTGGTGCGGGAAAATTATTACCTATCGCTGGGGGAACAGAACAAGGTCCTTTGATTGAATCAATCATTACCTTAGGATTGGTTGCCGTCACTTTATCCATGCTTTTTGTTTGCATGTTGGTAATGAAAGGTTTGGTCAACCAAAGTAAGCAAAGTGACTTATCGGAAAACAATTCTTAATAATCTTTTCCTGCTAATTCAAAGTGACATGTTTTTTTGAGAGCCTTGGCTAATCGGCTTTTATAATCTTTCCTACTGATTTCAATAGCTCCATATCGGAGTACATTATCATTCATGAATTGGGTATCCAATAAGGAATAGCCTTGTTCACGAAGTAGAATCATCAAATAATGAAAAGCCACTTTAGATGCATTGGACACCAAACTGAACATAGATTCCCCAAAATAGGCACCACCCAAGGCAACTCCATATAGACCACCCACTAATTTACCATCTACATAGGCTTCCACCGAATGGGCAAAACCCATGCGGTAAAGATCCGTATATGCTTGAATTATTTCTTCTGATATCCAAGTTTCAGAATCTGTCGACCTAGGACCTGCACAATAACGCATCACTGCCTCAAATTGGGTATCAATACGAATTTCAAAAAGATGTTTGTTGATAACAGACCGCAAGGATTGGGCAGGTTTGTAGGTATCAATAGGAATTATGGCCCTAGGATCTGGACTATACCAATGAATTTCACCCTCATCTGCCATAGGAAAAACACCTTTGGCATACGCGTAAATTAATTGTTCAACTGATAATAGTTTATCCTCTTCCATGAAATAATTAGGAGATTATTCGCATTTCCCCGCTGAATTTCTGAAATTGCGAGCTAATTAGGACAAACTTAGGACGAGCATCCTGGTTTACAAAAAGAATGCAGATAAAATTATTATTCGTACATCTTGTATCTCCTATCCGACGAAGGCGACGATTCATCTTTAGGGTATGATCCCCTAGGGACCCGAAGAATGCTATTGTTTAATTTTTATCGTCGTTAAGAATGAATCCTTATACTGTTCAAGTTGCTAGTCAAGCCCATTTTGGCCTAGCAGAGTCTATTTGCCACGAAATGGCAGAATCGGCAAAAGCTCGTGGAACGGGTATTGCCAAAAGAACACCCGAATACCTTCAAGAAAAAATGTCAGAAGGAAAAGCCATCATTGCCACCGATGACATCACTGGGGCATTTGTCGGCTTTTGTTATATAGAAACTTGGCAGCATGGTAAATTTGTTGCTAACTCGGGATTGATTGTCAATCCTTCTTACCGTCAGTATGGTGTAGCGAAAGCTGTAAAAGCGAAAGCCTTTGAATTATCCAGAACTCGGTATCCTGATGCCAAAATCATTGGTATCACCACTTCCCTTGCGGTGATGAAAATTAACTCAGATTTGGGATATGAACCGACGACCTTTTCCGAATTACCAGTAGATGATAATTTCTGGAAAGGCTGTGAATCCTGCGTTAATTATGATATTTTAACAAGAACAGAACGCAAAATTTGTTTGTGCACCGGGATGATTTACGACCCCAATGCATCCAAGAAGTCGGTAGGAGATTCCGAAGAAAAGTGGTTATTCCTAAAGAACATTGCTGATTTCAGCAAATTGAAGAAGATTAAAGAAAAATTATTAATGCCCTTTAAGAAAAAGGGGAAATCCAAATAAACATGAGCAAGCCGAAAGTAATTTTAGCCTTTAGTGGAGGATTAGATACCTCATTTTGTGTCAAATATTTAACCGAAGAGCGTGGCATGGAAGTGCACTCGGCCTTAGTGGATACAGGTGGTTTTTCTCCTGAAGAATTAAAGGCCATTGAAGCCAAAGCCTATGCCTTAGGGGTAAGTTCACACGTGACTTTGGATGTAGTAGACTCTTATTACCAAGATTGTTTACGCTATTTGGTTTATGGTAATGTATTAAAAAACAATACCTATCCTCTTTCTGTATCTGCTGAGCGAGTGTTTCAAGCAACAGCTGTAGCCAAATATGCAGAAAAATTAGGAGCAAAAGCCATTGCTCACGGAAGTACGGGTGCAGGAAATGATCAAGTACGTTTCGATGTGGTGTTCCGCATTTTAGCTCCTGAATGTGAGGTCATTACTCCTATTCGAGATTTACAACTTTCACGTGAGGCAGAAATCGACTTTTTAAAATCAAAAGGTGTAGTTCAAGAATGGCATAAAGCTGCTTATTCCATCAACAAAGGTCTTTGGGGTACTTCAGTAGGTGGGAAAGAGACATTAACCTCTGATGGTTATTTACCTGAGGATGCATGGCCTACCCAATTGACCAAAACTACTCCTGAGAAAATCACCTTGGAATTTGAACAAGGAGAATTAGTAGGAATCAACGGTAAAAAATCGAGTTCAAAAGTAGCTGCTATTCGTGAATTAACTGAATTAGCAGGTGCATTTGCCATTGGAAGAGATATACATGTTGGTGATACCATCATTGGAATCAAAGGCCGTGTAGGATTTGAAGCTCCTGCTCCTTTAATCATCATTAAGGCTCACCATAGTTTAGAAAAGCATATATTGACCAAACACCAGTTGTATTGGAAACAAAACATCGGTGATATGTACGGAACCTTGTTGCACGAAGGCCAATTCTTGGAACCTGTGATGCGCAACTTTGAAACATTCTTGGCCGATACCCAAAGTAATGTTACTGGTACAGTTCATGTACAATTAAATCCATATCAATTCCATATCCTGGGCATCGAGTCTAAATACGATTTAATGTCATCTGTTTTTGGAGCTTATGGCGAAATGAATAAAGCTTGGACTGGAGATGATGTAAGAGGATTCTCGAAAATCGTCTCAAACCAAACGATGATACACCGAAAGGTAAACGAAAAATAGTATGGCTAAGATAGGAATTGTTGGAGCGGCAGGTTATACGGGAGGAGAATTATTGCGGATTTTGGTCAATCACCCGGATGTGGAATTGACTTGCATACTATCTAATTCCCAGGCTGGCAAATTGGTTTCGGATGTGCATACCGATTTATTAGGAAGTACATTTGCCAAATTCACAGATACGTTAAAGCCTTTGGATGTGTTATTTTTATGCTCTGGCCATGGTGAATCTAAGAAATTCTTGGAAGCCAATGACATTCCTTGGCATACTAAAATCATAGATTTGAGTACCGACTACCGAGACGAATCCGATGGATTTGTCTATGGCCTTCCAGAATTTCAAAAAGCCAAAATACAAGCTGCTCAAAAAATAGCCAATCCAGGTTGTTTTGCCACTTCCATTGAATTGGCCTTATTGCCATTAGCCGCAGCCGGAAAAATTACGGGAGATGTGCATGTTTCTGCGATTACAGGTAGCACTGGAGCTGGACAGTCTTTGTCGACCACTAGCCATTTTTCTTGGAGAAATAATAATATCAGTATTTATAAAGCTTTCACACATCAACACCTGGCAGAAATTGGTCAAACCTTAGCCTTTGGAAAAAAGGCCCCTTTGATCCATTTCGTCCCTTATCGAGGTAATTTCTCTCGGGGAATCATGGCCAATGTATACACTCCATATACGGGTACTCTGGAAGAGGCCTTGGAAATGTATAATGACTACTATGAGTCCTCCCCCTTTGTCTTCGTCTCTAAAGCCAGCATTGATTTAAAGCAAGTGGTCAATACCAATAAATGCTTGTTGCACTTAGAAATCCACCAAGGGCAATTGTTGATTACTTCCATCATTGACAACCTGATCAAGGGAGCCTCAGGACAAGCTGTGCAAAACATGAATATCATGTTGGGCTGGAAAGAAGATGAAGGTCTACGATTAAAAGCCATTGGTTTTTAGTTGGCACTTACCTAGATTTTCATTCAAAAAAACACGCATTATCATGAAATTATTTGACGTATACCCACTATATCCTATTGAACTTGTCAAAGCGCAAGGTGTTACTTTATGGGATAAAAAGGGTCAAACATATACCGATTTATATGGAGGTCACGCGGTGATTTCCATTGGACATTCCCATCCCTATTATGTAGCTAAATTGACAGAGCAGTTACAGAATATTGGGTTTTATTCCAATTCTGTCATCATTCCTGGCCAAGAAGAATTAGCTGAAAAGTTGGGAAAATTATCAGGTTACCCAGATTATCAATTATTCTTAACCAATTCAGGAGCTGAATCCAATGAAAATGCCCTGAAATTAGCTTCCTTTCATACAGGTCGTAAAAAAGTGGTGGCTTTTAAAAATGCTTTCCACGGCCGTACTGCAGGTGCTGTAGCTGTTACAGACAATCCTAGCATTGTAGCACCGATCAATGACACGTCACATGTTAGCTTTTTGCCCTTCAATCAAATTGAGGGTTTAGCCTCTGGTATTACTGAAGAAACTGCAGCAGTCATTGTAGAAGGAATTCAAGGTGTTGGAGGCATTCAAGTGGCAGGAACGGAATTTTTACAAGCCCTTAGAAAACGTTGTGATGAAACAGGAGCTCAATTAATTTTGGATTCTGTGCAATGTGGCTATGGCCGTTCTGGAAAATTCTTCTCGCACCAATATGCAGGTATACAGCCTGATTTGATGACTACCGCTAAGGGTATGGGAAATGGTTTCCCCATGGGTGGCGTATTAATTGCTCCACATATCAAAGCGAGTTACGGTTTATTAGGCACGACTTTTGGAGGAAACCACATGGCATGTGCAGCAGGAAACGCCGTTTTGGATGTCATTCAAGATGAAAACTTAATTGAAAATGCCGCTAAAATTGGTCAATATCTTATGGATCAATTGAGTCAATTTTCAGCAGTGAAAGAAGTTAGAGGAAAAGGTTTGATGATTGGTATTGAATTCGAACAGGCGGTTGGGCCTATTCGGGATGCCTTATTATTTGATCACCATATCTTCTGTGGATACGCAGGAAAGCACACATTGCGTTTATTACCTAGTTTAGGTATTGACCAAAAGGTGGCTGATCAGTTTTTAGAAAGTTTGACCCAAGTCCTGAAAGCTTAAATTTCGGAAGCTCATTCTGATAAAGGCTTGCTTTTTGATTAGAAATGTGATTATTTTGCGTTTCTTTTGTGAACAGCTAAGGCTATTAAAAAAGACATTAAACAACTTATTATACATTATCAATGGCATTAATTACAAAAATTAGAGAGAAATCGGGAATCGCGGCAGCAGCAATCGCCATCAGTTTAATTTTATTTCTCATCGGTAGTGATATTTTCCAAGGAAGATCGTCTTTATTTGGCTCTAATAACCAAGAAGTAGGTGTTATAGCAGGTGAAAGTATTTTATTACCTGAATTCCAAAAGAAAGTAGAAGAGGCTACAGCCAATTATACAGCACAAACAGGTAAAGGTCCAGGTGAGCAAGAAGCTACTATGATCCGTGATCAAGTTTGGAACCAATACATCTTGGATATTGCCTATAAAAAAGAATTCGACGCTTTAGGATTGAAAGTTTCTTCGGAAGAATTGATTGACATGGTGCAAGGAAATAACATCCACCCATCTGTTCGTCAGCAATTTACCAATCCTCAAACGGGTCAATTTGATAAGACTTTTGTGATTCAGTTTTTGAAAAACTTAAAAACTATGCCAGCGCAGCAGCAACAAGGCTGGGCTAATTTCGAGAAATCAATTGCTCAAGATCGCATTCGTTCTAAGTATGAAAACTTAATTCGTTTATCAACTTACGTTAATACAGCTGAAGCACAAAAAGAATACCAAGCACAAAATGCTAAGTTTTCTGCTCGTTTCTTATACGTGCCTTTCTTCTCCATTCCTGATTCTACGGTTAAAGTGACTGATGCACAATTGGAAGAATATTTAGCGAAACACAAAGATCGTTTCAAAGGGGTTAATTCTCGTTCGATTCAATATGCTACTTTCCCAGTCGTTCCAACGGCTCAAGATACTGTAGAGTTTTACAATCAAATTAAGAAATTGGCGAAGGATTTAGCCGTAGCACCCAACGATTCAGCATTCGCTATGTTGAATTCAGATGTACGCACTCCATATTTATTGGCTTATTCAGAAATTCCTGAGGTTGTTAAATCTCAATTAGGTACTTTCCAAGTGGGCGGTATCTATGGACCTTTCAAAAACGGTTTAACTTATTCCATCTATAAGTATGGTGGAGTTAAAAAAGATAGCTTATTTACAGTTCGTGCTAGCCACATCTTAATTGCTCCTGCTAATAAATCAGATTCGGCTAAAGCACAAGCGAAACAAAGAGCTGAAAGCATTTTGACACAAATCAAAGGTGGTGCTAGCTTTGAAACATTGGCTCAATTGAATGGAATGGACGGTACTGCGCAAAATGGTGGTGATTTAGGCTATTTCAAAAACAATGGTTCCATGACTAAGGCTTTTGAAAAAGCGATTTTCGGATTCAATGGTGCAGGATTGATGCCAGGCGTAGTTGAAACGGAATTTGGTTATCATATCGTTAAAATCACCGATGCTAAAACCAATACAGCTTACCGTTTAGCGGCAATTAATAAAACCATTGCTCCTTCACAGGCTACATTGGATCGTGTTTATACGCAAGCTGATGCTTTTGCTAATGCCAATGGTACTTTAGGCGCTTTTGAAGCTGCTTTGAAAAAAGATAAAAACATCATCATGATGCGTGCTGAGCGTTTGTTAGAAAATGCCACTAGCATCAATAACTTGACCAATGCACGTGAAATTGTTCGTTGGGCATTTGATGAAGGAACATCGGTAGGTGATGGATCTAAGAAAGTATTTGAGCAAGATAACCAGTACATAGTAGCCTACTTAACAGGAAAGACTGATAAAGACAACGTGAAAGTGGATGACTACCGTGAAGGCATCACCAATTTGGTACGTGCGGAATTGAAAGGAGAGAAAATCTCAGCTAAATTGAGCGGTATCAAAGGAAGTTTAGAGCAAATCGCTCAGAAATATGGTGCTGGAGCCTTGGTTGAAAATGTAGCTGATGTAACTTTATCTACTGGTATGTTAAATACAGCAGGTCCAGATGCCGTTGCTTTAGGTAAAATCGCTGGTTTGAAAACAGGTAAGAGAAGTCAAGTATTCATTGGAGATAATGGTGTGTTTATTGCTGAAAAAACGGCCGCAGTAGCAGCTCCAGCTTTAGCAGATTATACCACGTACAAAACGCAAATCCAATCCATGGGTATTCAACGTGCTTCTTATTACATCAATGAAGCCATTAAAGACAATGCGAAAATTGTAGACAAACGCTACAAATTCTATTAATCAAAATATCCTTTATCTTTGAAAAGCATTCTGCAAGGAATGCTTTTCTTGTTTGAAACGAATACGATCCTAAATGAAACTGACAAAAAACGGCTTGTGGGTAATCTTGATTGGCTTGGGTATTTTACTCATCGTGATAAGTCCTACCTTGCATTTACGTTGGGATTTAAGTGAAGAGAAGAAGTTTACCTTGAGTGAATCTTCTGTAACAGTATTGCAGTCATTGGATGGCCCTATTTCGATTAAAGTCTATTTAGGAGGAAGAAATCTTCCTGGAGGCTTTAAAAGACTTGAAAAAGCTTTATTGGAACTGTTGGATGATGTACGAGCACAAAGCCCACAGCGCATCGATATTGAGCAAATAGATGTATATAAAACCTATCCCAAGGAGAAAGATCGACAAGCGTTGATCTTTTATTTGGATTCCTTGGGCATTCCTCCTACTAATGTGGTGAATCAGGAAGATGGGCAACAAGTTCAGCAATTGATATTCCCAGGAATTGTTATTGAGAAGTCGGACCGTCAAGCAGCCATTCTCCTATTGAAAGGAAATAAACTGACGAGTCCTCAAGAAGTATTGAACCAATCCATTGAAGGATTGGAATATGAATTAATGCAGGGGATTAGGCAAGTTCAGGATAATCAAGAAAGGAAGAAAATTGGTTTCTTTTTAGACCATAGTCAAGTACCGGCAATTAAGCAACTGGATTTAATTGCGCAATTGAAAAAATCATACGATTTATATCCAGTTGACCTATCCCAATCACTTACTTTGGATGGCTTGGATGCCATTTGTGTGATACAGCCTTCCATCAAATTCTCCACGGAAGATCAATATAAAATAGATCAATTTTTGGTGCAGGGAGGGAAAGGCCTATTCTTCCTGGATGGGGTTAGAATTGATACCTTAGATAAACAGGGCTTGATTGTGACGTCCCAAGACCTGGGCTTACAGAATCTACTATTTCAATATGGGATAAGATTGAATGCCAATTTGGTTAAAGATGCGCAATTGTGTGGAGCTATCCCATTGGCTGTAGGTAATTTTGGTAATCAGGCCAATTTAGAACTAATGCCTTGGCCTGCTTTCCCCCTATTGAATGGAAATCCGAATTCAGTGATTACGAAAAACTTAGATGCCATCTATGGGCGTTTTGTTTCAAGTTTAGATACGATTCAAAGTGGACAAAGCTTAAAGAGAACTGCTTTATTGAAAACAAGTCCGTATACGCAAGTGCAAAAGACACCTGCTACCCTCCCCTTTTCGGCATCGGGTAAAGAATTTGATCCTGCCAAATACCAAGGAGGATCGCAGGTCATATCGTACATGCTGGAAGGTAAATTCCAATCTGCTTTCACCAATCGAATATTACCCACTGAAAAATTAGCGAAACCATTTCTAGCCAAAAGCGATCAAGCGGGTGCCTTAATCATCGTGGCAGATGGCGATATCCCATTGAATGGTATTGACCCTAGCACCAAGGCTCCTTTACCTTTGGGATTTGATACTTTTGCCAAACATACTTTTGCAAATAAGGACTTTGTTTTGAATGCTTTTCATTACTTGTTGGATGATCAACAAGCTTTATTGGCAAGAAATAAACATGTTCGATTAAGGCCTTTGGATAAAGTGAAAGTCAAGGAAGAAAAAAGCTTTTGGCAGGGTATAAATTTAGCTATTCCGATTGCTTTTGCGGGAATTATCAGTCTTTTGGTCGTACTGTACCGAAAGAAAAAATACAATGCTTGAAACCTTTGGTAGAATACCTAAATTATTTTAACTTCAAGGTTTGAATGCACCTGCAGGTGCCTTTATCTCAAATACTCTTAAAACCATCATATACATGAAATTTCTTGTAGCTTCTAGTGTTCTTCTCAAACAAATCTCAGCCATCAATGGGGTTGTTGCGAGCAATCCAATCATTCCTATTTTAGAGAATATTTTAGTAGAATTGGAGGGCAATCAATTGACCTTGACAGCTTCAGATTTGCAAACGGTGATGACCACCACTTTGGAAGTAGAAGGCGCAGAAAATGGATCTATTGCACTTCCTGCTCGATTATTGTTGGAAACCCTACGTAGCTTACCTGAGCAACCGGTGACTATTTCAGCAGATCAAGGTACTTTTGGTGCTGAAATTTCGACACAGAATGGTCGCTTTAAGTTGAGCGGAGAAAACCCAATCGACTTCCCTCGTATTCCAGAAGTAGCTAAAAATCAATCCATTAGCTTATCATCTTCTGTTTTGGGAGAAGCCATTGCAAATACGCTTTTAGCTGTTTCCAACGACGATATGCGTCCAGCTATGACGGGAGTTTTGATTCAAATGATGGGAGATCATACCAATTTTGTAGCAACAGATGGACACCGTTTGGTACGTTACCGTAGAACGGACATTCGTCCAGAAGCACAAAGCAGCTTAATTCTACCTAAAAAAGCCTTGTCTTTGTTGAAATCTACTCTACCGATGGACGATACCACGGTAAAAGTAGAATTTAGCCAGTCGAATGCTTTCTTTACCTTCCAAAGCTTCTCATTGATTTGTCGAATTATCGACGAGCGTTTCCCAGAATATGAGAATGCTATTCCTAAGGAAAACAATGAGATTTTGACCATTAATAGAATGGAGTTTTTGAGTTCGGTAAAACGTATTTCGATTTATTCCAACAAGACAACACACCAGATACGTTTGAAACTGAGTGCTAATAAATTAACCCTTTCGGCAGAAGATTTAGATTATTCGAATGAAGCCAATGAGGTCTTAGCTTGTGAGTACGCAGGAAAAGATATGGAGATTGGATTCAACGCCAAATTGATATCTGAGTTATTGAGCAATTTAAGTGCCAAGTATGTGGACATTAAATTGAGTGAGCCAAATAAAGCTGGTTTAATTATTCCATCGGATCAAGATGAGAACGAAGATGTGTTGTTGTTGGTGATGCCAGTGATGTTGAACTCGTATAACTAAGTTATACGTGTTTAGGGATTAGTGATTAGATAATTTAAACAATACTATTTCGTTTAGAAATCAACATTTTAATCAAAAACAATGAAATCTATATTTTTAACAGGTCTATTATTTATTTCTCTCGCTTCCTTTGCAAAAACTGGTGAAGGAGAAGGTATTGAGTTTTTTCATGGGTCCTTCAAGCAAGCATTAGCGAAGGCTAAGAAAGAGAATAAATTAATCTTTTTTGATGCCTATACTTCTTGGTGTGGCCCATGCAAGGTATTGAAAACCAAAGTATTTCCTGACAAGGAATTGGGAGAATACATGAATGCCAAATTCATTTCCATTGGTGTGGATATGGAGGCGGGTGAAGGCCCACAATTGGCCAATATGTATCCAGTGGAAGGATATCCTACTTTGATGTTCATGGATGCTGCGGGTAAAGTAAAAAAGAAAGTTTTAGGTTTACCCAGAGGCGGTGCTAAGGAATTATTGACTGTGGCTAAGACGGTTAAATAGTTAACTCAACAAGATTTATTAATTGATATTTAAATTATAAAAGGCCAAATTCTTCATTGAATTCCGGCCTTTTATATTTTACAATCACATTTTCTCACTTTAACATTCTTTGGTCTTTCTTTTTTTTCATAAAAAAGAAAACCGAAGGTACTTGCTGAAATTAAAGTTTGATAGATTCTAAGGTTATTAGTCTGTCATCACAATCACCAAATAAGCACTTTGTTAAGCATATAATGCTAAGGTATTTCTTTTTTTTATAAAAAAAGAAACAAAAAAACGGAATCAATACGGTTAATCCTGAGACGAATTCTGCTGCGCAGAACCGATGTCCACTCCGCATACGGCTTTAATCTTTGACGCTTAGCACTTACTAACGCACGGGGTCAAAGATGCGCCTTCCGCTTCGCTCATGCTCTGTTTCCATCTTTCGTTGGGATTAACCTTTTTAGTTGTTAGAAATTAGGGATTAATTATTAGAATAAAAGGCTTCCACCATTTATAATTCATCATTTATCATTTACAATTAATTAAATTATTCCCTTCTCTTCCGCTTCATTTTTCACATCACGAATTTCTACGGCTTTGGTGGATTTCTTACGCATTTTGATGTTGATGAATTCCACAAATAGGGAGAATGCAATTGCGAAGTACAAATAACCTTTAGGGATTTGACCGATGCTATTTCCTAGTATGACGAATTCGGAGTCATGACTAGCTTCAGCGATGAGCATAAAACCGATCATGATGAGGAAGGAAAGGCCTAAGACTTGTAAGGAAGGGTGTTGGTTCACGAAACGACCGACAGGGCCTGAGAATCCCATCATGATGAAGATGGAAATAATGACTGCGGTTATCATGATTACGATTTCGTTGGTAAGACCGATGGCTGTTAGAACGGAGTCAATGGAAAAGACCAAATCTATCAGTGCTATTTGAGTAACGACTTGAGCAAATTTTGCTTTGACGCTTTTCGGTTTTCCATCGGCATGATGTTCCTCCCCTTCGAGCTTTTGAAAGATTTCATTGGTGGCTTTATACAAAAGGAACAGACCACCCACAAATAGAATGATGGCTTGTCCGGTTGGAGCTACAGAGAGCCAGTCGGAACTAAAATGCCAGAAAGGTTTTTGCAGAGATATTAAATAAGAGAGACCGAGCAAGAGCATAACGCGGAAAGCCATGGCTAGGATTAGACCAAGGTTCCGAGCTTTGGCTTGTTGGTCTTCGGGTAATTTATGGGCGGTTAGGGAGATGAAGATGATATTATCAATACCCAATACAACTTCCAAAAAAGTTAGGGTTAATAAGCTAAGTAGTCCGTTGATAGAAAAAAGGTGATCCATATAAATATTTTTATGAATGTAAAGATGCTGGCTTTCTGCGAGATAGCCAACAATTAATAAAATAGCTGAAAAATTTCTACATTTTTTTCTAGACAGCACTTGCAAAAAGCCAAAAAAACACGGATATTTGCAAACCAATTCAACGGAAAGGGTCTTATAGCTCAGCTGGTTCAGAGCACCTGCCTTACAAGCAGGGGGTCCTAGGTTCGAATCCTAGTGGGACCACACCCTTCAAAAACCTCATCGAAAGATGGGGTTTTTGTGTTTTAGGGCAGTAGTAGCAATTGGGTAGAATGAGAGTAGTTTTCAATCAAATAATAATCTGCTTCAAATCAATCAATTGCCATATCTCCGTATTTAAGTAAGACCTATCTAATCAATAAATCAAATAATTGGCATAAATTAATTCTGCCCATTTACTATAAGCCAAACCTGAGGGATGTAACCCATCCTGAGCTACCCAATCAGGATAATTCTTGGCTGCCCTACCTAATTCGGTGATATCTAAATAAATACATTTATTTTGAAGTGCGATTTGTTTATTAATACCATTGAACCAATCAAGTTCTCTCCTAATCTTCAAGGTGTCCAATTGCCTACCAATAGGTGTTAAACTATAATCTGGTATGGAAAGGACAAAAACCCTCCCTTGATCTCCGCCGGCCAATTCAATGGAACGATTTAAGATGTTAGTAAAATTTTTCCGATAGGCACTCGTGTCTATCCCTTGATATTGATCATTCACACCTATCAATAAAGAAACAAAATTATGCCCTTCTACATTTTGCTCCCCCATGGATGAAAGCAAATCAGCACTTGTCCAACCCGTTTTTGCCAAGTAAGTCAATCGCTTGGTTTGAATAAATTTCATTTTCAATAATTCAAGGGCTTGCTTTGGAAATCGTTCAGATGGATTAACCCCTTGTCCTATGGTATAGGAATCTCCCAAGGCTAACCATGAAATGCCCACTGAATCTTTTTGAACAATCATGCGCTGAGGCAAAACAATTTCAGATTCAATGGCTTTCTGACAAGAAAAGCTAAGAACGACCAAGAAAAGAAAGACGCAAAACTTCATTCGGTAAGAACCATCGCAAAGGTTAATTGTTTACACCTCAAGTACATTGAGTGATTGGTCAATGAAAAGAATGCTTATCCTAGAAAATTGACTTGGCGAATTCAGATTAAAAAAGATCACCAATAATTTTTACCTTAAAAATGATTTTCCAATCAAACTAAGTTTATGTTTACAAAATCAAATTAAAAATTGAATATTCTAAATCTATCATATCATGATAAAATATCTACTATTTAGTTTGTCATTTTGGGCCCTCATTTCTTGTTCCCAATCATCCGAAAATCTTTCCAATTACTTTAGCTATCCTGATAGTTTAGAAGCAGCGGGAGTAAAAATGATTCCTATTACAACCCCCAAAGGCACATTTAAGGTTTGGACAAAACGATTTGGCAACAATCCAAAAATCAAAATCTTATTATTACACGGAGGACCAGCCATGACTCATGAATACATGGAATGTTTTGAGACCTTTTTTCAAAGAGAAGGATTTGAATTTTACGAATACGATCAATTAGGCTCATATTATAGTGATCAACCAGCGGATTCGACACTTTGGAATACAGAGCGTTTCGTAGAAGAGGTGGAACAAGTTCGAAAAGCAATTGGTGCTGATGAGTCGAACTTCTATATTATTGGTAATTCCTGGGGTGGTATTTTAGGGATGGAATATGCACTGAAATACCAAAAGAATATGAAAGCATTATTGGTATCCAACATGGTAGCCAGTGCTCCTGAATATGGAAAATATGCAGAGACCGTTTTGGCCAAGCAAATGGATCCAAAAGTTTTGGCTGAAATAAGGGCGATTGAGGCAAAGAAGGACTTTAATAATCCTCGCTATATGGAATTACTCATTCCAAACTTTTACCATGAGCACATTTGCCGACTTAAAGAGTGGCCAGATGCCTTGAACAGATCATTAAAACATGCCAATGGCTCTATTTACGTGCAAATGCAAGGACCCAGCGAATTTGGCATTAGTGGATTATTAGCTAAATGGGATATCAAAAATCGTTTGAAAGAAATAGCTATCCCAACCTTAATGATAGGTGCCAAATACGACACCATGGATCCTAAAGCCATGGAAGAACAAAGCAAAATGGTTCAACAAGGAGAATACCTCTATTGTCCAAACGGCAGCCACCTAGCAATGTGGGATGACCAAAAAATCTATATGAATGGAGTGATTTCATTCATCAAAAAGGTGAACGAAAAATGATTCTATTGAATTTTCAGAGTAAACCACCTCCAACGAGGTGGTTTTTTATTTTATTCAACAGTAAAAATTCTGATAGTCAGATTTTGCTTCCCATCAAAAATGGTATTCAACAGGAGATTTCGACAAACACTAAAGCTTATCTAACCAAATTAAATCACTGGTTTTATAGCCAATCTTCTCAGCTATTCCGAGGTACTCCTTTTTGATATGTTCCGGGATTGTTTTTTTCCTGGATAAAATCCATAAATAGGACAGCTTCTCTCCAGCTACTAGGGCATATTGATAATTGGAGTCGAGGGCTACTACATTGTATCCTCCATAAAATGGACCAAAAAAGGAGACTTTCAACATCCCAACGTTTTCCTTGCCAACGAACTTAGCTTTTCCAACTGACTCCTTCCATATTTTTTTAAAGGGTTCATAACCTCTATTGACCACCTTAATACTTCCATCTTCATTCAAAGAATAATTGGCAGTGGTATTGATAAGATTTTTTTCAAAATAAAAATCCAATCGAGCTACCTCATACCAAGTGCCTAGGTATTTAGACTTGTCAAAATTCACTACGGCTTTGGCTCCCTCCGGAATAGTAGAGGCAGAACATGCCCCAAAGAGGACCGAAAAAGTAATGCATAATAACAAATGGTATAGCTTCATTTTAATATATATGACTGTTTGATTGAACCAAATAAGTAAACATACAAATGCTGATAAAGTTAAAAACGATTTTACTATCCAATTTCCAAGTAAGGATATTTTCTTAATTATCACTCTGTTTAAAGCTTTAAAAAGCCTAGTAAATTCTCCATTTGAAAATCAAAAAAACCTCTCAAAAGTAGGTATCAATGAGGGAATAGGTCAACTCATCTACCATTCCAAGCCTCAAATCCCCTGTTTTCAATTAAATAATTACAACAATTTTGAAGCTGAGAAATCCCAACTGTTTTCCATTCAGAAAATGAATGATTGCCCAGCAAACTTACCTGCATTTCTTTTTGAAATCTTATCTCCTGATTTTTCCGAATAATTTCCCAATAGTCAAGAATCATATTCCTTTGTTTTTCTATTAATTCAGGAGATGGTATTTTATCCCTTTTTTGCTTATTAATTTTGGCATCCGAAGGAAGTAAATTCCAGAGATCATTATTTTTCCAAATAGAGAAAGGAATTAAATGGTCTATGTCATAGGAATAAATCTTCTTTCCAGTCCAAACGCAGTAAACGCTACCAACATGTTCTAGGGAATTTTTATGGATTCTTTTGGATTCTGTAATATTTCTTTCGGTGATCGGGCCTTTTAATACATCTTCAAGTACATGACTCATAGAAATTCTCCTTCCTGAAGCATTGACTGAAAACTCTGCCCATTTAAAAAGTAAAGAATCTTGTCCATTTATAAAACTGCCTAATATTTTAAATGCTTCAAAATATTCAATAGAAATTGAAAATGTCCCCTCCCCTTCAATTATACTCTCTAAATCAATACAAGGATAATTTCGACGCCTAGCCTGTTCGACTCTAAAAATGGAATAATATTCTTTACTTAAAGATCTACCCAGATAATACATGGGCATTTTTGTGATTGTTTCGCCTAACTTTCGAACTAATTTTCCAAATTTTTCTTGTGCGTTGATTGGGATACCTTTACTTTTAAAATCGTTGTAAAATGACGAAAATCCACCTCTTAGATGATAAAATTGAATTAGTTCTTCAAACTGTTTATGGAAAGCCAAATTAGCATTTCCATTAATTTGTGGAATGTAAATATTTGACTCTAAAATTGGGTAATAATATAAAAGCCACTTTTCAATCATTAAACCCATTGGAATATGAACATGAGTTTCTTTCTGATGAATGTAAGGTGAGTTTTCAAGAATTATATCAATTACTCCCCTCAACAATGCAAATTTATAAGTCGAAGTCTTACTATCTCGTTCAATTATTTTACTTATGTTGTAAAATACCTGCTGATTCATTATCGCTATTTAAATTTTACAAGGAATTAAAATATACAAGGAAAGGCTAATGGCCTCTAAAATTTTAAGATTTACTCAAAAATGCTTTTAATTTCAAACTGTTGCAATTTTTAGTTAAAACCTAGTAACAGTTATTTTTAAAATAGCGAAGAAATCTAATTTATTATTTTGCTAGATAAATTATAATATCAGAGTCATATACAAATTAAGATTAATTTTATTGCTCAAATAATACACTTATCAAGTGTTAGTAAATGTAGAAATAATCAAGATCAACTAATAATTGAACCTCCTTAAATGCGGTTTATCTATTATTTTGGTTTCATGAAATTTTACGATTTATAAAATACTTGAGATATTCGAGTCAAATAGTGAAAAATATTTCAAAAGTATCTAGAGTACCATAAACCATAGATATGACATGTTTTTGATTTTAAAATAAAGTTTTTGTTCAGAAACTTTTCTTGTCCTTTATCCCTTGTAATATTCCTGATAATTCTTTGACTAATTCAGGGTGCTGAGTGGCTAGATTGTTCTGTTCTCCTTTATCTGCATTGAGGTTATATAGCTGTGGCAAGGTACTATTGGCTAATTCAATATTAACCAGTTTATTGATGGATGGCCCCGCATTGGGTTCAATGTATTTCCACTCCCCCTTAACAATAGCCACCGAATTTATTCCCTGCTTCACAAGTACTTTTCTGCCTTCAGGACTTTTCCCAAGCAATACATTCAACATATTCTCACTATCGGGCGCCTCATTTGTTTTTAATTTTTGATTAAAAAAATGGGCAAAAGAAGCAATGAAATCAATCTGGGAAACCATAGCATCGGATACTTGTGCTTTGATTTTTCCTGGCCAGCTAATGAGCATAGGAACACGCGTCCCTGCTTCATAGGTACTATATTTGCCTCCTCGAAGTCCGCCCCAAGGTGTATGTCCATTTAACTGAGTAACAGCACCATCTTCATAACCATCATCCAGTACTGGGCCATTATCGCTCGAAAATACAATCATGGTGTTTTTTTCAATCCCCAAATTCTGTAATTGACTCATTATTTCTCCAACAGTCCAATCTAACTGCAAAATAGCATCTCCTCTTAATCCCAGCCCACTTTTACCTTTAAACATGGTTGAAGGCATACGCGGCACATGGGGTTCAGTTAGTGCATAAAATAAAAAGAAAGGATTGGCCTTATTCGTTTCAATAAATTCTTTGGCCTTGGTTAAAAAAGTAAGCGGCATTTCTTCATCTGTCCAGCGTGCCAGTTTCCCTCCACTCATGTACCCTATTCTGCCAATTCCATTCACGATGGTATTATTATGCCCGTGATTGGGAGAAGATTGCATTTTTAATAATTCAGGGTTTTCCAAGCCTGTAGGATCATTCCCAATTTTATGGTTATAATTAACTTCGATTGGATCTTTTGCATCCAATGCTACCACGTAATTATTTTCAACAAAAACCGTAGGGACCCTGTCAGCCGTAGCGGGGAAAATAAAGGAATAATTAAAGCCTACCTCATTGGGTCCAGGGCTTATTTTTTGGTTCCAATTTTTTTGAACCGTATTACCCAAACCAAGATGCCATTTACCAACCAATCCCGTTTTATAGCCTTTTTGTTGAAATAAAGAAGGAAGCGTTAATCTATCTGTAGGAATAATTAATGCGGCATCTCCAGGCAAAATGCCTGTTCCCGATTTACGCCAAGGATACTGCCCTGTCATGAGTGCATATCTTGAGGGCGTACAAGTACCGGAGGTGGCATGGGCATTCGTAAAACGTATTCCACTTTTGGCGAGTTTGTCGAGATGCGGAGTTTTAATTTTTGTTGCTCCATAGCTACCTAAATCCCCATATCCCAAATCATCTACATAAATGAAAACTACATTGGGTCGGTCCGCATTCTTTTGTGAATAACCTTTGTAGGCAAAAAGCAGACTCATTAAAATAAATAAGCAATATCTTACACGCATCATTCTTGTTTTTTAAGTTACGCTGAAGTACTTGGTTTCTTCAAATCCTGAAAGGTCTACCATGGAATATATCTTCCTCTCAAGGAGATAATTTATGGGTAAATAATCAGTTCACTAGCTTGATTTGTATGTTTTGGTATTTATAATGCCGTTTACATGGAAGTTATTTCATTAACTACATGAAGATGGATTTAATTTGAACGCTTTACATTTCATTTTTAAGTCAAAGCTCATTTTTCCATAAAAACTACACTACCTTTTTACCGGGTTGACTTAATAATTTGATTAGCTCAGGTAAATACTGCTCATAAACTTGTCTAGGAGAGGCTGCATTTTTGACGCAAATGGAAGCTGCTTTACCGACCACTTCTCCCATCATGCCGCAGGTTCTCATGACGCGTACAGGTCCTAAACCGGTTTTAGTGACACTAATATTTCTGCCAGCCATAAATAAATTGGAAATATTCCGACTGTACAATGTTCGATAAGGTGCCCAATACAAGTTTCCATATTGATACTCCTTCCCTCTCGTATAGTCTGCCACAAATTCATTCCCCTCAAATCCTGACTTAAATTCCGTTTTAGGAGAATGTAAGTCTACATGCCATGAACAAGGAAATGCGGCATCGGAGAATTTTCTTTGAGATTTAAAATCCACTGCATCCAGCACCACATCTCCCATTAATCTGCGCGATTCTCTTTTCCCAGCAATGTAAGCTGACCACCCTAGTCGATGGTTAGGATACATTTTATCGACATTTTTTATAGCATCCCATGCCCCATACATGGCTCTAAAATTATGATCCCGAATCAATTCAATATCATTGACCTGGTCCTTATTAAATCCACTTTCCCAATACCACATGTTCGCAAAGGATTGTAATCCTTCTGAACCAAAGGTTTTGACTCCCTTTCTTCCAGGGAATGGTTTATCGCTTAAATCCAAAGCCCAGGGACACCTTGGAAATGGCTGGGCATAATTTCCCACTTCGCATTTCAAGGCCAAAGCACTTTTATCTTTGCATTCACATTTCAAAACCTCTTCTTTGTTGGTCGCATCTAAGACATTGAATAAGTTGGAACTCCCCATCAGATTCTCCACTTTATATTCATAATCAGCACCAGCCTTAAATCCCAAGGTGGCATCCCCTGTGCAATCCGCAAAAAAGGAAGCTTTTATTTGCAATTGCCTTCCTGTCCGAATATGCTGAATCACAATAGAGCTTATTTTATCTCCTGTTTTCATAACCTCCACCGCTCTATTTTCAATGAATAAAGTGATATTGGGTTCTTGGATTACTTTTTGATACTTCAATTGATCATCATAGTATTCCGCACTTACCCCATTCAAAACCTGACCTGAACCTTTGGTAATTGGGGGCAATATCTCCGAAACAATATCACCAATATGAGGATATGGTTCTTTATTGGTATGCCCTTCTGGCCATACGCGTACTTCTGAACTTCCATTGCCTCCTAATACGGGCCTATCTTGTACTAAAGCTACTTTTGCTCCATTTCTTGCTGCCGAAATAGCAGCACATGTTCCGGCTAATCCGCCTCCTACTACAATGAAATCAAAGGTTCCGCCAAAATCTGGATTTTGAGGTAAACCATTCAAATTCCTTCTAAATTTGGTTAATGCCTGTATGTCATTCGTTGGAATAAAACTAAGGTCTTTGCAAAATAATATAGCCTCACATCTACCCTCAAAACCTGTCAAATCATGTAAAGCTAGTTTAGCATTTTTCCCCACTTTTACGGTTTTCCCATCATGCCAATGCCAATCTGCACTTTTGGTACCAAAAATTTCTTTAACAGGTTTATCATTAATTTTTAATTGGAACTTACCCGGTGCCCCTGGTGCATTCCATGGAGCCACCCAATCTCGGGTGCGTACCCAAACACGGTATGTCC
The DNA here is from genome assembly GCF_019923745.1 of Aquirufa aurantiipilula. Taxonomy (GTDB): domain Bacteria; phylum Bacteroidota; class Bacteroidia; order Cytophagales; family Spirosomataceae; genus Aquirufa; species Aquirufa aurantiipilula. The sequence continues at coordinate 251,043 of NZ_JAANOG010000002.1, read as the reverse complement.
CCTCTGATGGAAATGTAATATGGGTAATGGCATCTTCTACGGGAATACCTAAGCCATGGGCTAATAAATATGGACTGCCCATCCGCTCCATGGATTGTTGATCAATATTCCATCCTCCAAAATGATCAAACTGCTCTGCTTCTACAAATACAAATTCGTTGGAATTTGATCCAAAGGCCTTCGATAAATTTCCAGCTAACAAAGCCAAGCTTGTATTACCTAGTATTCCAATAAAATTTCTTCTTTTCATCATGGTTATAACTTACATCAACAAATCATAATTGCTTGCTATCTACCTTAGGCCAAGAAGTAAAATAATAGAAAATTATGTAAATCCCTGAGCATTAAGTTATACAAATCTTTCTAATTCTTCTTGAATCATTCGAATCCAACAAAGGGATTAGGATTTCAGTTAAATTTTCCGAATTAAATATATGATTTTTCAACCTGTTTTTGATCCATAGAAAAAAGGCTTTACTCCGTATTAAATTTTTGAACTATAAAATAAGCAATACAATCACCGCGCGATTGGAGTTAAATAGAAAGTCAAAAATACCGAAATCAGAGAAGGTGAAATCAGAAACAATACTCGCATAGATCCATATTTTCTACTTAAATTTCAGGATTGATATCCATGAAAAACCATGAAAAAATTCCTCCTTCTTAGCCTTTTATATCTTGTATTTCAGCCAATTGTATACGCACAAAAAACTCGTCCAAATGTCATCATTATCTTAGTTGATGATATGGGATTCAGCGATATTGGATTATTTGGTTCAGAAATCAAGACACCGAACATCGATTTACTTGGAAAAAAAGGGGCTGTATTTACCCATTTCTACAACGCTGGCCGATGCTGTCCAAGTAGAGCTTCCTTATTAACGGGAATGTATCCACACCAAGCTGGGATGGGGGGCATGGTCATCACCGGTGATTACGATCGAACTAAAACCGGATCATATCAAGGGTTCTTGAATGTAAATACGCCCACCATTGCCGAAGAATTAAGGAAGAATGGGTATGCTACCTACATGACTGGGAAATGGCATGTTGGCGAAAAAAAGCCAGATTGGCCAAATCAAAGGGGTTTTGACCATTTTTATGGCTTGATTTCGGGGGCCAATAGTTATTATGAATTATTGCCAAAAAGACAGCTAATAGAAGATAATGAACCCTTTTCTCCTCAAGGAAATTACTATTTTACGGACGCTATTTCAGATAAATCAGTATCCTACCTACAAAAAAACAAATCCGCTGGAAAACCTTTCTTTCTATATGTAGCATATACGGCACCTCATTGGCCTATTCATGCACCACAAGATTTGATAAATTCCTATAAATCCAAATACACCCAAGGTTGGGAAGCTTTGCGAAAACAACGATTTGAACAACAACAGAGATTAGGGCTACAGGTGAGCGGAAATTCTTTACCTCCTTCTGACCCTAAGCTAGCGTCATTTGAAAAAGAAACTGATAAAAATACTTGGATTGAAAAAATGGCAACATACGCCGCCATGATGGATAAAATGGATCAAGGAATAGGTAAAATTATCCAGGAATTAAAAGCCAATGGCACATTTGATAATACAGTCATTTTCTTCCTTTCTGATAATGGGGCCTGCCATGAAACTTTGGATGATCGTTCTTCCAAAGACCTAGGTCAAGAAAAGTTCAATGCTTCATTAAGCGCAAAAATAGGTGCACCAGGAAGCTATACCACCTATGGAAAAGAATGGGCTTATGCCAGCAATACTCCTTTCCGCATGTATAAACATTGGATGCATGAAGGCGGAATTTCAACTCCATTACTAGTTTCTTACCCTAAGGCAATCAAACAACACATACAAACTGACCAAGTGGGACATATCATGGATATTTTCCCAACCATCATGGAGTTAACACAAAGCAAGTCTTCCAAACCCGTTGAAGGCAAAAGCTTAGTACCCATTTTTAGTCGTAGTAAAAGGGATACTCAACCCTTCATCGCTTGGGAGCATTTGGGAAATAGAGCCATCAGAGAGGGTGATTGGAAGCTAGTTTGGGACAATGAAATTAAAGCATGGGAATTGTACAATGTCCGAAAAGACAGAATTGAGACGACGAATTTGGCCAAATCAAACCCAGATAAATTCAACTATCTCTTGGCTAAATATGAGGAATGGGCTAGTAAAATGCAGGTTAAATAACTTTAAAAAATATTGCAATTTATGTAGACTATTCACCACGTTTTTTTCAAAAATTAAGACTTCCTATTTTCTCTCAAATGGCAAAGTTGAAAACCAAGATAAGGGAAGAAAATGAGCTAAAATCCAAACATGGAGGTCATAAAATTCCTTCCTAATAAATTCAAGAATTACATGATTATGGTAAAATAAGTATCACAAATACTTATTTTAATCTAGTTGATAGCCTTATCTGTTTTATCAAAAATTTGATATATATACTTCTTTTTATACTATTGTATATACACGTATATTAATTGCCACAAAATGAACGACTTAGGATGAATTAATAACCTATAAAACTTAAAACTATGGGAACGAATTTGAAACTAGAAAAAACACTTTACCAAAAGGGTTACCTCTACTTTATTGTATTTTTTATGTTCATGATTTGGGGCTTTTGGTTTACCTATTTTTCCAAATTGGGCGAGCAGGGAAATTATCGTTTACACTTCCATGGTATCACCTTAATTTTATGGTGCTTGATGTTGATCGTGCAGCCATGGCTGATCCGATCAAAAAAAGTTGCCCTCCATAAAAAGGTGGGGCTTTTTTCTTATTTGCTCGTACCAATACTTCTGTTTTCAACCACCGACCTGTTAAAATTCAGGTTATCGGATGTAAAACAGATGAGCCCCTATTTAAACTTTGCTACAGCACTTGTACTGAATGCCCTGCTAGTTTTTGTCATACTATATGCCCTAGCCATTTACCATAAAAATAAAGGAACCATTCATGCCAGGTACATGCTTTGCACGGCTTTCCCCATGATTCCACCCATCACTGACCGCATCATTGCCTCTAATTTTCCATATTTGTTAAAATACCTTCCTACCTTAGAAGGTTACCCATTAGTCCCCATATATAGCTTTGCCATCGTAGATATTTTGTTACTTTTTTTATGTATCTGGGACTTTAGATCGCATAAGCGCTGGAACGTTTTCCCCTTTGTCCTCTTACTTTTAGTGGGATACCACCTTTCGGTTTTAAACTTTTACAAATTTGCATTTTGGGCTAAATTCGGTGACTGGTTCTTGGCTCTTTGAGACAACTCTCCTGAAAATAGTACATGAAATAATTAATCCAAAAACACATTTCAGACCCCAAATGCATGGAAAAAATAAAACTCAGTAAACGCAAAAAATCGATTAAAATTAGTTCTCAAGTAAAATAAGAGGCTTTTATATTCAAAAAGCAGTTTAGAAGCTAAGCTAAAAGCCAAAATAAATAAAGGAAATTCATGGGCCTATTTCATATCCTTTAAAAAAGAAAAATCATGCAAAGAAGAACATTTATTAAAAACTCCACTTTATTTGCGGCGGCGGTAAGTACCAATGGTTTTATCCACTTTGATGGCAAACAGTTTATAGGTGATTGTGCAACTACAAGCGATATATTGGGACCCTATTATCGACCTTACAGCCCCCTTCGAAATAACCTAATCGTGAAAGGTCAAACTGGAAATCCAATTGAATTAAGTGGTATTATCCGACACAAAGATTGTATAACTCCTTACAAAAAAGCGAAAATAGAGTTGTGGCATTGTGACAACAAGGGTGTTTATGACAATTCATCTAATGAGTACCGTTATCGAGGAACAAGCTATTCAGATGAACATGGAAAATATTCATTTAAGACTATTTTACCCGTGGCTTATGATGCAGGAGGTGGACATATAAGACCTGCACATTTTCACTTAATGATTACTGCAGAAGGCTATCAGCCATTAGTAACACAATTGTATTTCTCTGGTGATAGTCATATCCCTAAAGATATGTACGCCTCTTCATCTGAAGCAAAAAACAGAATATTGGACACTGAAACCTTATCGGATGGAACAAAAAAAGTGTTGTATCATGTCAGTATGTCCAAAACCTTAGCAGCTGAAGCCGCAACTATAGATAAATTGACAGGTATTTATGTCGATGAAAAAGACAAATCCAAGAAAATTGAACTCTTTCAAAAGAACAAATGCCTTTGGATGAAGAACGAAGTATTTGGGGAAAATTTTGAATACGTTGGCAATAATACTTTTGAATATCCAGCTATGCCAAAAGGAATGTACGCAACGCTGTACTTTGAAATAATGCCCAATGAAGTGATAAAACTTACGTATAATTACGTAGATGACGATTTAGTGAAACATAGCTCTGTTTCTATCAAAGAATAGCTACCATTTTAAGCTAATGACATGCTATGGTAATATTCAAATAACAGAAAGTAGCCATGCTAATTATCAATCTCAAATTACCGTATTTCCACCACCATCCCTGTTTTTTTATCTACTGGCATAGGGGCTTGATGCTGAATTAAATAAGATTTTAATAATTGTGAGAGTTGTTGACATTGACCAGGGAATTTAGCCGCTAAATCAAATTTCTCCTCCATATCTTGGGAAAGATCATACAACTCCTTTTGGCCTGTACGTAAATCATATACCAATTTAAAATTGCCTTGTCGAATGGCCGATTTATAATTAATACCTGGCCCATCCTGATCAATCCATTTGTTGGGATAATGCCAAACCAAAACCCGCTCAGCATCCTTTAACTTGGTGTCCTTTAAATAGGGAACCATACTTTTGCCATCTATATTCTGAAGTGGCTTTGTCCCCGTCAGCTTTGCCATTTGTAAGATTGTCGGAAATAAATCCTCCGCCATGACGTATTGTTCGGCCACCTGATTGGCTTGAGCTATACCTGGCCATTTAACCAACATAGGAATTCGAATTCCTCCTTCATAGACAGAGCCCTTCCCAGCCCTTAAAGGTAGGTTTTGCACATGTGCTTTCTTTCCTCTTGCCGGAGCTAAACTCAAGCCTCCATTATCACTCATGAAAAGAATGATGGTATTTTCTGCTACCTTTTTTTCTTGTAAATAAGCCATGATATCTCCTAAACTCTTGTCGACCCCTTCCACCAAACTAGCATATTTTGCCTCTGTAGAATCTAGACCGGCCGACAAGTACTTCTGAAAGAAACGAGCATCAGGCTGAATGGGGGTGTGAACTCCATAATGTGCTAGATTCAAATAAAATGGCTGTTTTCTTTGTATTGGAGACTCCAATGTTTTCATGGCCTCCAAGGTTAAAGCTTCTGTCAAAAAAATATCTGAACCATGGTATTCTTCCAGGTCAGGAACAGATTGGTAAGTCACCTTGCTAGGTAAATTGCCATAATTATCTTTCCCATAATAACTCTGTGGATGACCGGCCGCGTGGCCAGCTATGTTCACCTGAAAACCTAAATTATAAGGATTGGCTTGCGGTGTACCCGCTGCTCCCCAATGTGCCTTACCTACATGTATGGTAAAATAACCAGCTTGTTTCAGCAATTGTGGATAAGGAGTATATATTTGAGGGCTCAAACCATTGATTTTCCAAGAACTAGGACTGAATTGCTGATCTTCTGCATCACTGTTTTTATCCTTCAAGGGTGATGTCCAATTGGTCACCCCGTGATGAGCGGCATTCATCCCCGATATAAAACTGGTTCGTGTAGGAGTACAAACTGGCGTAGCATAGGCTTGATTGAATTTCACTCCTTGCTTGGCCAATTTAGCCATATTGGGCGTATGGTAATTGGGATTAAAGGCATCTGTCCAGCCCATATCATCCACAATAAAGGTAATAATATTGGGCTTCTTGGGAGCTTGTGCTAAAAGGACGATATTACCAATTATGCAATAGAATAAGAGTAATATTTTTTTCATCAGGATAATAGAATACAACAGAAAAAGCTTTGATCAGCCATGAATAGGTCGCAACTCCCAATCTTATAACCTTAGAAGTTTCTAATATGGAATAAAGATAACTTATGGTTTAACATGCACGACCTTATCTCCCTTAAGAACAACTAAATCAGATTTTTTTGCTTTTTTATATGCAATTAAGTCCTCTTTGACTTTGGACATACCCAACTCAATCTTCTCCATTATTAATGAAGTATTCTTTAGAGAGCTTGATTTAGTTGCTGCCATTTTTCAATATTTTTAATTTTGCAAATTCCGTCTTGATCTTTAGATGCCATGTAATCAGGTTCTGAATCTGAATTATCATAAATTAGCCATGCATCAACTAATGGCAAATATATATGAAACAAATTGGTAATTCCTGCTTTATAACGTCTTTCTATTACATTTTCAGGTATATGATGACCTCCTTCTTTTACTCGAGTAACAACCCTTTCTTTTGCAAGTTCAATTGTACGGAGCCAAAAAAACAATAGAATCACAATAAATCCATTATTCTGAGCTTCTATAATCAAATGTTGATACGTTTTGGCAGATAAAGTAGTCTCAAATGAAAATGACTCTCCTTCCAACAATAACTCATCAATTTTTGTAAGCATCATTCTTCCCGACTTAAATGCAACTTTCTCTGGTTTAGATGGAGATAAGGCATTAGCAATTTCATCTGCATTGACGAACTCTTTACAATCTAAAATTTCAGGTAATATCGTATTGGAAGCTGTTGTCTTACCCGCACCATTACATCCTGCAATGATATATAAATACTTTTCCATCGAATCAAAATACATACCTTTTGTATCCTATCGACTCAAAAAACTGATAATTACTCCTAATACTATTGATAATAAAAATCATATTGCCTCAAACAATTTTAAAAATATAATTCATACCAGTTTGTAATTAAATTTCTTGTCAAGTGCTAGCTAGAATATTACGAAGTCCTTAAAAACAATATTTTCCTCATCTAGTTAATCAAGTAAACAAATCCCCTTGAGTAAAGCGCCCATAAATTTAGTTTGGTTTAAACGCGATCTACGGTTTACCGACCATGAGCCCCTTTACCGTGCCCTAGAACAAGATATTCCTGTATTATTGGTCTATTTTTTTGAGCCTTCTTTGATCCAATATCCAGATAGCGATGTAAGGCATTGGCGTTTTGTGTATGAGTCTTTAACCGAAATGCAAGGTCGATTGGAGGATCGAAATGGAACATTGTATATTTTTCATCAAGAGGTATTGCCCGTATTGAATGCATTAAATGAGCACTACAGCATTCAAAGCATTTTTTCTCATGAAGAAATTGGCAATAACCTAAGTTTCCAGCGAGATAAAGACGTTCAGGTCTATTGTGATTTACATCAAATTCAATGGAAAGAAACTCCCAGCAATGGGGTTATTCGGAAGCTAGATTCACGAAAAAATTGGCAGAAAAGATGGGAACAAATCATGAATCATCCTCCCTATTTAGTTCGTGAGCACAACTGGAACCTCGTGCAATTACCCAATCAGCTTTACCATTCATTAAAAGGGGAAGAAATCCCCCATGAATTTACCATTCGGAATACCAAATTTCAAGAAGGTGGTGAATACTGGGCTTGGAAATACTTACAGAGTTTTGTACAAACTCGTCACATACATTACAGTAAATCCATTAGTAAACCAGAAGCAAGCCGTAGGGCATGTAGCCGTATTTCACCCTATTTGAGCTACGGAAACCTAAGTATGCGAATGGTGTACACCTTTACCAAACAACATTATTCCCAATCATCAAATCGCCGGTCATTACAAAATTTCATGTCAAGACTTAATTGGCATTGTCATTTTATTCAAAAATTTGAGGACGAATGTCGGATGGAATTTGAAGCCATCAATTTAGCTTACCAATCCTTAGTAAAAAAGCGAGATAATGAACTAATAAAAACATGGGAACGGGGACAAACGGGCATTCCTTTGGTAGATGCCTGTATGCGCTGTTTAGTAGAAACGGGCTATATCAATTTCCGGATGCGTGCTATGGTAGTATCCTTTTTTGTATTTAACCTTTGGCAAGATTGGCGGGACTTGGCTCATTTTCTGGCTCGACAATTCCTCGACTATGAACCAGGGATTCACTATCCGCAAATTCAAATGCAAGCTGGTATCACAGGTGTCAATACCATACGAATTTACAATCCCATTAAAAATTCCATGGAACATGATCCCGATGGTGTGTTCATTAAAAAATGGGTACCTGAATTACAACATGTTCCTCCAAGTATCATTCATGAACCTTGGAAAATGAGTGAAATGGAGCAGAAAATGTATCAAGTAAGCATAGGGCATGATTACCCATTACCCATCGTTGATGTAGAAATTTCACGTAAAGTAGCCTCAGATCAAGTTTGGGCGATTAGGAAAACCAAAGTCGCCAGACAAGAGGGTGCCAGAATTCTCCAAAAGCATGTCAATAATCCTAAAAATAGAAAAGTATAGGCGACAGGTAAAATATAAATCGAATGAATTAGATAGAAAGAAAATTCATTCCATTTTAACCCGAACGGCATCAGCTACTTTACTCCTTCAACCCCCAATTCGATTGCTTTTGCTTTTTCAAATTGATCCAAACAGGTCCGCAAATTATAGCCTCGCTTATAAATACAATCACAAAATTGCTTGGATGCTTGGGGTGTAGCACTGTCAAGACAGCCATTTGTACATTCTTCCATGGAATTACCCGGTCTAATGTCATACATGATTTGATTGACCCCTATGACCGTGGCTAAGGTTAATAGCACCAATGAAAAGAATATGTAGGGAAATTTATTTGTAGGGGAATGTTCTGGTTTAGCATGCAGCTCTTTATTAGATACGATAGCTTTGAGTCGTTGTAAATCCCAAACAAGCAGAAAAAAATTAGCTAATAGCATGAAAGTCACTATTCTAGTCCCTTCAAAACGAACCGAATAAGTTAACACGAAAATATTGATCATAATTGGAAAAGCAGCTATAGCCCCTAATAAAGTGGTCCTAGGGAATATTAATAAAATAGCCACCACCACTTGACCTATTCCAATGAAGGTATAATAAAAGCCTGTATCCAGTAAAGCATCAAAATAATGCCCTAAAGGGTGATTTGAAGGCAAGCCAGCGGCAAATCGTTCTCCGCTGATTTTCACCCAACCTGAAATAGCGAATGCTACAGCTAAACTAATTCGACAAAAAATGGCAAAATACCGATACCATCGATTCGATCTACTGTTTGAAATATGTTGTTCAAGCTTTTTCCACATGGCTATATCAATTCATTTCATAATGAATAACAAGATAGGCATCTGCTAAAAAACACGCTTTATTTTTTTCATTATTTTATCAATTAATATGTTGGGAATGAAAAATTATCAAACTTCTTATGGAATCATTTTCCCCAAAATTCCTACCTTGTGCAAAACCTATTGACCATGAAAAGAATCTTCACCTTACTTATTTTAGGCTTTTCTCCTTTACTTCAAGCACAGACATTTGATTCAAGTAAATATTTAAAACAAATTCTCCCCTTTCCTGTGGGCGCATCAGTAAATCCCCGTTTACTTGGAGAAAATACAATTTACCGCGGGGTGGTCGAATCAGAATTCTCCAGCCTTACAGCTGAAAATCACATGAAAATGGCCCTGATTCATCCCGAGTCTCATCATTTTGACTTTACTAAAGGAGATGAAATCGTAGCTTTTGCCAAGAAAAATAAAAGTCGAGTACATGGACATACCTTGGTATGGCACAACCAAACAGCACAATGGATGAAGGATTTTCAAGGAGATCAACAAGCTTGGGAAAATCTATTAAAAAACCATATTCAAACAATTGTTAAACATTATCAAGGACAAATAGTCGGATGGGATGTTGTGAATGAAGCCTTTTTAGATGATGGAAGCTTGAGACCAAGCATTTGGGCAGATCACATTCCTGATTACCTTGCCAAATGCTTTGTTTGGGCACATGAAGCGGACCCTCAAGTTTTGCTTTTTTATAATGACTATGGACAAGATGGAAAACCCAAAAAAATGGAGGCTATTTTGAACATGGTTCAAGATTTCAAAAAACGCCAAATCCCCATTGATGGTCTTGGCTTACAAATGCACATTTCCATCCAATCTAAAAACGAAGAAATCAAGCAAATAATCGAGCAGTCGACTGCTACTGGATTACGTATCCATTTTTCTGAAGTTGACATTGCTGTGAATCCGAAAAATAATCCAGATTTTGTCTTGGATGATACAATCTTACAAACACAATTCGACAAATTCCAATGGTTATTTTCTTCTTTTGGAGCTATTCCTCGTAAACAACAATATGGCATTACCTTTTGGAATGTAGGCGATAAAGATTCTTGGCTACGAGGTTATTTCAAAAGGCCTAAGGAATATCCTTTGCTTTTTGACGAGAACTACCAAAGGAAGTCGGCCTATCAGGAATTGTACCAAAGGCTAACAAAGAAATAAAAACTTACAGGTAACAGATGAATAGCAGCAAAAAATCAATATTTAGGTGGCTCATACAATCCGTTTCAGGGCTCCTACTAACAGGTTCGGGACTGTCCATGGCCATTGATGCAGGAATTTGTAAAATGCAGGGTGGTGAATGGTTTTGGTATGGAACTGGAGCTTTAGTCGTATTTCAAGCAGGTTTGTGTTTGATGATTGACTCTGTTCGCTTTAAATGATTCAGACTTCTAATTTTTTTACCTTTATTTTCCTTTTAATTCTTTCAAGTAAAAGCTGGGATTTACGCCGACATATTTTTTAAAGGCAACATAAAAAGTGGAGCGATTCGCAAAACCACTCTGGTATATATACGTTTCTAAGGTAAACTGATCCACATGGTCAACATGCGTTAAAAAATAATGGATCTTTAGTCGATTCAAAAACTCCACAAAACTGATTCCATAATACGTTTTAATGTACTTAGAAAATTTCAGTGGATTCTGATCCACCATTTTTGCCATCTTGGTCAAGTCACATTCAGGGTTTAAATAACAATACGACTCCTTCATCAGCCGATCCGTTTGCTGGATTGTTTCATCCTGCTGGTAATTGGGCAAAATTTGAGGACAAATTTTTTCCATTGGAGGGACTATCGTTTCGTTTTCATGCTTATTCGGAATGATGCAGCCATCCATGTTTTCTTGCACATTGGGCGAACTCATGAAATAAGTAAAAAGCGAAATGGCAATAGTACATTTGAAAATTTGAGATGGAGGATCAAATGAATAGCCCAATACTAGCGTGAGATATTGATAAAATTGCAGTAAAAAATACAGCATTACTGCAGCTGAAAGCAATTGTAACCATATCAAGGATTGCTTATTAATGAACGCAAATGGTGATGCATATCTCTTTTTTGATTGATAAATCATCCACAAACAGTAAATGCCATAACTGATACCAAACAATATGGAAACTGGTTGTACCATCCCTGGAGGAATCCAGCCAGCGGGCTTTTTCAGAAGGAAATTATTGTGCTCATAATACCCATCAATTATAGCCCTTTTCTCGGAAGCCGACATCAAAATGTCTGGCATAACCCCTATCAAAATAACCAAAGGAAATAAAAAATGTAGGTATTGATAGGACTTCCATTTTTGCTTTGGATGTAACATAGTCCAAACATAAAAGTACAGCAACGTGGGCACAAATGCCCTAACGATATTGGGTACACGTAACAAGAAAAGCATCTGATAAATTTGCTTGGATGTCAGAGCGAAAATATAAAACTCCAAAAAAACTAAGGAGAAAATAAGCAAAATGAGCCAATAGACCTTGGGATAAGTTCTAAAGCGCAAAAACAAATAAACCGAAAATAATACACCTATTCCGCTTGTCAAAAATGACAAATAGGGGACAAAGTCAAACATATCACTAGGGCTCGAATAAAACGATTGATGTATAAATATGGACAAAAAATAGATAAAACAAGACAAAATCTATGCTGTTTTTTTATTAATACCCAATTCGGTATCCTAATTTTCAACTGTCAACCAAACACTATATACCTATGAATAAAATTATTTATCTCCTCTTGGCTTCATCCATTCTACTGGCATGCGCTAAAAAAGAAGAAGCAAATTCTCCTAAAATGCCTAACCAAAATGGCTACACGGTGATTACGTCAGAAAACATTGACATGGTAAAGAAATTCAATGATTTAGCCATTGCCTTTGATACTGCAGCCATGAGAGCCATGTATTCCAGTCCAAAGGATACCATTAATGACAACTTGATGAAATTAACGGTAGGACAAAGCTTACAAAATCTAGCCCAACTGAATGCTGCTCACATTAAACCGACCATTAAAAAATATGGGGCATTATGGGAAACCATCAACGATGAACCGAATCCGAAAGGGGTCAAGAACTTTGTGATTGCTTATATCATCATGAATCTTAACAATGGAAAGGAATCAAAAGATGTGCTTTTACAACAAGTTTGTGCCATCAAGGATGGAAAAATTGTGGAGGAATGGGATGTCTATGATACCAAACCTTTTGAAGAATTAATGAAAGCGAAATAAAACAAAAACAAATAAAAAAATGAAGAAGATCCTACTATTGCTGGTCCTTTGTTTGATGAACACAGGCTTATTAGGGCAAGCCAGCACTGCCAATATCATGTATTACAAAGTTAAGCCTGGACAACGAGCTGCATTCAATGAAGCTTTAAAAAACCACGTAGCCAAATTTCGCAAGTTAGGGACACCTTATGCTTGGGCGGTATTCAATTTGATAGGTGGCAGCCACCACAATGAAGTAATGGCATTGTACAATATTGGAACATCCTGGGCTCAACGAGATGAGTTGAGTAATTTACCAAGCAACACAGAGGCTTCCAATGATTTTTATTTAAATGTTTCTCCCTACTTAGTGGGAGTAACAGGTGGTGAAATCATTAGCTATCAAGCAGACTACAGTAATTCAAGCCCCAGCGAACGTTCCTCCAAAATCCGATCCAATATCTTGACTTTAAAATATGCTCCTGCACAAGAATTTTGGGATGTCATTAAGCGCTTACCTAAAGCCTGGGATAAGGCTGGTATCAAAGTAGCTACTTACCAAACCTCTGGTATTAATCGTTTGATTTTCTCCCGCCGATTCCCCAATGGATGGAAGGAATTAGATGAAGCCCCTAAATTAAAAAATGCTTATGATGAGATTTATGGAAAAGGTGCCTATGAAAAAGACATTGCCATCATGCGAAATTATGTGGTTGAAAATGAAACGGTATTCATGACTTTACAACCTGATCTATCCTCTAAATAATCTTCTACTCCCTGTTCTATTTTTAATCCAAACCCCATCTTACTGATGGGGTTTTTTATTTAGCACGACTGTTTTGAAAAAGACCAAATCATATACCTTTCTATCGACTTGCTAAAACATATACATTCACAGGTAGTTAATCCAAAGAGATATCAATATACATGAAAGCATTCCTCATTTTTCCCCATCAATTATTTGAAGAAGCTTTGGATCTACCCAAAGATCAAACATGTTACCTGATTGAGTCAGATTTATATTTTAAACAATACAATTTCCATAAACAAAAGCTTTTATTCCACCGGGCTAGCCTCCAGTATTTTGCTAATGTATTAACTCAACAAGGTTTCCAGGTATGTTATATTGAAGCTCAAGATCCAAAATCTGATGTTATTGAGCTTATATCATCCTTGCAACAGGAAGGCTTAAGCGAACTAAGCTATTTTGATACCCATGATTATTTGCTAGAAAGAAGAATACAACGTGTCTGCCGAGTTCCCAAGAACAAAATTCCAAGTCCAAATTTCTTAAATCACGATATTCAAATTTTGGGCAACAAAAAAACCTATTTTCAAACAGCTTTTTATATTCAACAAAGAAAAAATCTTCACATTCTGATAGATGATCAACAAAACCCCTTGGGTGGTCAATGGTCATTTGATACTGAAAACCGAAAAAAAATACCCAAAAACACCTTCATTCCCCAACCATTCCCTGATCTTACAGGAAATCAATACATGGAAGAGGCTAGTCGATATGTACAAACCCATTATCCTAATAACCCAGGAACCTTAGAGAAACCTTTTCCAGGAAGCTATTATCCATGCACACATGCCGATGCTGAAATGGCCTTGGACCAATTTATACATGACCGACTTACTCATTTTGGTGCTTATGAAGATGCCATCATAGCACAAGAATCTACCTTGTTTCACAGTGTACTAAGTCCATTGATCAACGTAGGGTTATTGAACCCTGCTAAAATCATTTCAAAAATTGCTCAAGCACAGGCACCTTTGAATAGTTTAGAAGGTTTTATCCGACAAATCATAGGTTGGCGAGAATTTGTTCAATTGCTTTATCAAAAAATTGGTACACAACAGAGAACTTCGAATTATTGGCAATTTACCAAGGAGATGCCGGAAGCATTTTACACCGCCTCTACGGGAATTGAACCCGTAGATATGACCATTCGAAAACTACTAAAAACAGGTTATTCACACCATATTGAACGCTTGATGATTCTGGGGAATTTCATGCTGCTTTGTGAAATTAAACCTAATGCTGTATATCAATGGTTCATGGAAATGTACATAGATGCCTACGATTGGGTCATGGTTCCCAATGTTTATGGCATGTCTCAATTCAGCGATGGGGGCTTAATGACTACCAAACCCTATATCTGTGGCTCTAATTATATTTTAAAAATGAGCGATTATAAAAAAGGACCTTGGCAAGCCGTTTGGGATGGATTATTTTGGCGTTTTCTAGATAAGCAGCGAGCCACTTTTTCCAAAAACCCTAGATGGGCCATGCTTATAAGTACTTGGGACAAAATGCCTTCCGACAAGAAAGAATCACATTTGCTACATGCAGAGAATTACCTAGCTACTCTTTTTCCAAGCGTTTCTTGAGAGGATTCCAGTAGGAAAAAAAGCTAGGAAAATCACCTATTAAATCAGGAGCAAGGAAAGGATAAGCTTCTCTAGTACCTTCCCAATGCGAAAGAATAGGATGATCTCGAAAAATACCTCGACAGCCTAAATCAGCATATTCACCATAAAATACCTGCAAATTAGGAATCTGACTTGCTAAATCTAGTATGAATTGGATAGAATGCGGCGACATCGGGAAGCGCTTGAAATGAGAAGGCTCCATAACCAAAATTCGATTTCCCACCTCCCCTGCATGAAAATGTGGATCTAAGGTATAATGTGAAAACACGAATGTTGGTAGATCTGTATGTATTCGAGGAACTTCAAATGGGATATTCGGTTCAGGTGGGGTAAAGTCAATCTGCTCTTTAAATCTGTCGGGAACAGATAAATGAGGTAGCTCCTCATAACTACAATCTAACAAGGTATTTCTTTGTTCACTATGGGTATAATGATTGATGTTTTCTTGATTAGCAAAATAGGGCTTATTACTAAAAGTAGCTGCGCACCATTGCCAACTAAGTGCATTACTAGCCAAATCACCATCCAACAAATGATAGTACAGCCAAGCAGCAGGACCTGACCAATGATAATGAGCCACGTTGCAAGCAAGAGAAGCGATATACATCCGAAGGTGGTTGTGTAAATAACCAGAAGAGAAAAAAGAAGTCAAATGCTCGTCGATGGCATCAATTCCTGTTTGGGCATGAAAAATAGCCTCAGGAATTCCATGGTGCACTACTTCTTGTTGAGGTTGTCGGATATCTTGAAAAATACCATCACCGAGTCGAAACCAGGTTTTGGTATAATACTCGCGCCAAGCTAATTCTTGAATGAATTTCTCCATTTCAGAAAAGCTAAAGCCTCGGTTTTTCAATCGAGCAATGACATCTGGAAGCGTAATAAATCCACGAGATAAATAAGGAGAGAGGTAAGAAACACCTCCGTCCACAAAATTCCTGCTGCGAGCATAATGCAGTGGATCAAAGCTGTCGATTCGTTGATATACAGCTTCTAGACTTCTTGGGAATTCCATTAACGTTTGCTGATTTTATTCAGGCTGATGCTGCGCTGTAGATTACACTTAAAACGAGGATCTAAGCTCACTCTTTTTAACAGATGTTTGGTGTTTCTTCCAGACATTCTTTTGCGCCACATTTGAAAGCTCGATTTTTTACTATTCATTCGCATGAATTCAATGACTGCTTTTTCTTTTAGCCCAAACTGAAACTCAATGGCTTCAAATGGCGTACGATCTTCCCAAGCCATTTGTATGATTCGGTCCTTATCTTCTTCTGTTAGCTTATTTATTTCTTCGACACTTTTCACTGCAATAGATGATTTTATCCCAATCTCGTTCCCATTTTTTACGCCAAGAAAATGGTCTGGAACAAACAGGACAAGTTTTAAAGGGTAAATGCTGTTTTTTAATTCCTTGCATAAACTAGTCACGAGAATTGAACTAATAATAAATGAATCAAAGACCAAACTAGAGCCAAGAGAAAAGGTTTAAATTTTCATCTATTAAATGCATTAATACAATGATTAATGCCTTTATCATTTATTCATAGGAGTGGAATGCATCATTCGGATTTTCCAACGACCGGATTGATTCACCAAAACGACACTTTCCAGCCAGCGAGCATTGCGGATTTGATCACCCCGACGAATTACTGCTTGGTTCCAATAGCTTACCCATGCCATATCTCCTTTTTGTTCTGTGGTCAAAAAGGTAAAGCTATTTTTCCTTTCATAGAGCATATTAGGATTGGGTTTAACCTTACTAACCAAGGTGTCATTCGTCCAAATCATACCCGCTTCTAAGAGTACAAAATCAGGAGTTGTATTCTCTCGAAATAAAGCAGTATTTAACTGGGAAAAACCATCAAAAAACCGAATGATGGGTTGATGAAGACTATCCACTGGAGCTTGTGCCAATAAATCCGACTTTCCAAGCAGTAAACTAATGAAGCTATAGCCTATAATCTGAATGAGCTTTTTCATATGTAAATCAATATAAGATTTCAAATGTAAATATGTTTTCAAGATAAATGAATATCAGATTACAGACTAAGTAATCTCCCCTTCGAACCTCAAAATCAATCAAAAAAATGGATAAAATCATATTTTAATACGATTTGCAAGCCCATTTTTTTCCAAATATTAGCTACATTGACAAAAAAAACACCTCAAAAGATGAAGAAAAGCCTGTATATTTTTGCGCTCCTATTAGCCATGATTTCATTTACTAGTAATGCTAAACCCACTGGATCCTACAAACTAGTAGTGGAAGGATTTGACTGGGGAGCAGGGGTAAATAAGGTGATTTTAACATTATCTGATACGACTTCTATTGTTTCAGCAAGCGAGTTCTCTGTTTTTGCCTCTCGGAAATCCTACGCAGGCCCTATTCCTGATGATCAATCTACAGGTAAACGAGAAATTGTAGGAGCCTACGTCTCCGATGCAACAGGAAATCGAGTGAAAACGGGTAAAAACATTACTTTGGTATTATCCGTTGGGCCCCAATTAGCCATCAGTTCACCCATTCAATATTTTAGAAGCAAAGGAAATGTTTGGGTCGACTATCAATTAACCATCATTCATGCAAAAACTCAACAAGTTTGGGATAACAATACTGGGAAAATCATGCCTTTAATTGACCAATTTGACCTGACGGGAAAATATAAATTCAATGATCAATTAACCATGTCCTACGCTACTTTCAGTCCGACTGTCAAAAAAGATAAAGCCCCACTAATCATTTGGTTACATGGAGGTGGTGAAGGAGGATTTGATCCGACTATTCCATTGTTAGGTAATAAAGCAGCCAATTATGCCTCAGAAGCTATTCAATCCATTTTCGAAGGAGCTTATGTATTATCTCCACAGTGCCCTGGAGCATGGATGCACAATGCCCAAAAAGTTAGTACTCAAGGTAAAGAGAATGATGTTTACAATGAAGGTTTAATGGCCTTGATCAAAGATTATGTCAAGTCTAACTCCAATATTGACCCAAACCGAATCTATGTGGGAGGCTGCTCCAATGGAGGCTATATGGCCTTGAAACTAATTTTACTTTATCCAGACTATTTTGCAGCAGGATACATCTCTGCCTTGGCCTATCGCTCGGAATACATTGCTGATGCTGACATTCAAAAAATCAAAGCTGTGCCCATTTGGTTTGTACATTCCAAAGATGATGCCACCACCATCCCTGACTTAACGGTAGTACCCGTTCACAAAAGATTAGTGGCTGCCGGAGCTAAAAACGTTCATTTTACCTATTATGAGCATGTGAATGATATTACCAACTTCTATGGTGGTAAAGGATTTCAATACAATGGACACTGGTCATGGGTTTACTTGCACGAAAATTTACCAAGAACAGACCTTGATGGATCCTTGGTAAAAGTAAATGGAAAACCAGTGAGTATCATGGAGTGGATGGCCGCTCAGAAAAAGGGGAAATAATTCATCATCGAAAGCCAAAAAAGGAAGCCCCTCATGAACATCATGAAGGGCTTTTATTTTATTATCATGTTGGGAATCGAAGTCCAAAATAAAATCTCATAAATTCTTAGCTAAACATATAAACATTGAACAAATTCGCTTAGATATTTAGGCATAAATCTAAATTAATTCGAGTACCTGACAGAAAAAAAATAGGTGATTGTTTGAATTAATTTGATGATAAATGTCAATTTTACCACCATTTAAGTCAAAAAATTGTAAAAAATTAAGATAAAATAGATTTGTATTTTAAAATAATCCAAATGTATTATTACATTTACCACGTGTTCGAATTTATTTAAGATGTGTTCTAGATTAAAAATGAAACTTTCTAACCTTAAAAAATCGAATAATGAAATCGAAAATTGCAATCGTTCTTCTGGCAGCTATTACCTTTTCTTGCCAGATGCAACTAGATGAATTAGCCTTATCTCCTAACAACAACAACGGCAATTCATCTACTCCAGGTTTATCTCAAAATTCAAATTCTGGAAGTATTATCTCAAACGAAGTATTAATTAAATTCAAAAGTGGAATTTCTGAATCAGGAAAACTAAATGCGCTTAAGGCTATTTCGGGAACTATTCAAGAACAAATCATCACACAAGAAATGAAAGAAGGTGGCGATGAGGGATTCTATGTAGTGAAAACGAATATCAATGCCATCGAAGCCATCAATCGTGCTGCTGGTAATTCATTAATTGAAGTTGCGGAACCCAACCAAATATATACCCATCAACAAACAAGTGTTACTCCAGACGATTTATATTATGGTACTGGTCAACTTTGGGGCTTAAATGGTACTTATGGAAGTAATGCCAATGTGGCTTGGAACAATAACAATATGGGTTCATCCACAATATATGTAGGTATCCTAGATGAGGGCGTTATGTTTAACCACCCAGATTTAGCCAATAACATGTGGACCAACCCAAATGAAATAGTGGATGGTTTGGATAATGATAGAAACGGCTACATCGACGATGTTCGTGGTTGGGATTTTGCCAACAACGATGCTTCCGTTTATGATGGAGTTTCTACTAATGACGTAGATGCACATGGTACACACGTATCAGGAACAATTGGTGGAGTAGGAAATAATTCCATCGGTATTGTCGGAATGAATTGGAATGTCAAAATCATCCCCGCTAAATTTTTAGGTACTACTGGTGGTTCTACTGCCAATGCCATCAAAGCAATTGATTACTTGACCAATTTGAAGAAAAGTAAAAACATCAATATTGTAGCTAGCAATAACTCATGGGGTGGCGGAGGCTATTCTAAATTATTATTGGCTGCTATTCAACGTGCCGACAAAGCAGGGATACTTTTCATTGCTGCAGCTGGAAATGCTGGAACAAACATTGATTTGACCAAATCCTATCCTGCAAGTTATGTTTCACCCAATATCATTGCTGTTTCAGCAATTGATGTCAATGGTTTAATTACATCTTGGTCAAACTATGGAGTTAAAACTGTAGCATTAGGTGCCCCAGGTGCCAACATTATTTCTACAGTTCCAGGTCCCAATGGAGTAGGCTATGCTGCTTACAGTGGTACATCCATGGCAACCCCACACGTTACTGCAGCAGTTGCACTTTATGCAGCTAAAAACTATCCAACTAGTACTAGTCAAGCTGCTTCCCAAATCATTAAAAAAGCCATTATCAATAACACCATTGCCACTCCTTCATTGAATGGAAAGACAATAACAGGTGGCCGATTAAACGTAGGAGTTGTAGGCTTCTACTAGTATTTTACACAAAGCATATCCGTGTTTTAAAGGCCTCTCTTTTCATAGAGAGGCTTTTTGTTTTCTCTATCTACTACTCATAAAAATATTCATGGGAAAAATGACCAGTGGTTTGTAAAGTATAAAGTCCCTGATTAAATTCCCTCTTAAATCCACTTTAGGAGTATCGTCGAAGTGCGAAATCCTTGTAATCAAACTAAAAAATACATGAAAAAATTACAACTGACCTTTGCCATGGCAGTCCTGCTGATGAGTCAATCTCCAGCAGCATTTGCCCAAGGCAATAAAAAAGTAGAACCCACTAAAACTCCCCAAGCAGCAGCTCCTAGTGTTGAAGCAGCTAAACCAGATGCCAATAAAAAAGGCCCAAAACCTTATAATAAGGTAGTAGATAGCACGGCTGTTACTCAAAGAGGATTAATTGATGTCCATAAAATGGATCAAAAATTCCTATTTGAAATACCTGCTTCACTTATTGATCAAGAAATCATGACCATCACCCGATTTTCCAAAACGCCCGCTGGTGGAGGAATTTTTGGAGGAGAGGAAGTAAACCGACAAGTAATTCAATTTGAAAAAGGCAATAACAATAACTTATTGTTACGTTCCATCACCTATGTTATCATGTCGCCCGATGAAGGAAAACCATTAGCTCAGGCAGTTAAAAACTCATCAGCTAATCCTATTGTGGGTATTTATGACATTTTAGCTATTAAAAAAGATTCTACTGGAAAAAAGGAACTATCCTATGTCATTGACATGACCAGCACTTTTGATTCTGACATTCAAACATTTTCTTTGGACCCGGTTAGAAAACAAATGCTTAGCATTCAAGCCTTTCAAAAGGATAAATCTTTCATTCAAAAAATCAGCAGCTTTCCTATCAATACAGAAATTAGAACAGTAAAAACTTTTTCTACGGTACCTGCTCTGCTTTCTTTGAGTCCAATGCCTAGAATTGGAGCCATTTTACCAGCTGGAGCTGATGCTGGACTTTTGACCTTGGAATTAAATACCTCCATGATTGCTCTTCCTAAAAAACCGATGCGCAAAAGAAGCTTTGATGCACGTGTAGGTTTTTTCGCGAATCAATATGGCGTATTTGAAGAAGAATCTCATAAAGCGGATACCGATGTTTTTGCCGTAAGATGGCGCTTAGAACCTAAGTCGAAGGAAGATGCAGAAAAACAGAAAAAAGGTCAATTGATTGAACCCGCTAAACCTATTGTATACTACATCGATCCAGCAACACCAGATAAGTGGAAAAAATACATCAAAGCAGGTATCGATGATTGGCAAGTGGCTTTTGAGCATGCTGGTTGGAAAAACGCTATTCGTGGAGAATATTGGCCAGCTAATGACCCAAGCATGAGTTTGGAAGATGCTCGTTTTTCAGTAGTTCGCTATTTTGCAGCTGATATTCAAAATGCTTACGGTCCTAATGTACATGACCCAAGAACAGGTGAAATCTTAGAAAGTCATATTGGCTGGTACCACAACATCATGTCTTTATTGAGAAATTGGTACATGGTTCAAACCGGAGCCGTGGATCCTAAAGCGCGCAAAAAACAATTTGATGATGCTTTAATGGGTGAATTAATCCGATTTGTCTCTTCTCATGAAGTAGGCCATACTTTAGGCTTACGTCACAACATGGGAGCGAGTTCGGCCACACCAGTGGAAAAACTACGTGATAAAGAATTCCAAGAAAAAAATGGTCATACCTCATCCATCATGGATTATGCTCGTTTTAATTATGTAGCTCAACCAGAAGATGGAGTAACTCATTTATTCCCAAAAATTGGTGATTATGATAAGTGGGCTATCAAATGGGGTTATTCATACTTTGATGATGCCAAAAGTGAGAAAGAGGAAAAAGCAATCTTGAATGATCTAACCAAGGAAGCCTACAAAAACCGTAGACTTTGGTTTGGAACAGAAGTTAGCCCCTATGACCCACGTTACCAAACAGAAGACATTGGTGATAATGCCATGATTGCCTCAAATTATGGTATTAAAAACTTACAAAGAATTCTACCTAATCTAATTGATTGGACCAAAGAAAACGGCGAAAGCTATTCTGAATTAGATGAACTTTATAGCAATGTTACCGGGCAATTTAGAAGATACCTAGGTCATGTTACAAAAAATGTGGGAGGTATTTACGACAACCCTAAAACCTATGACATGGCGGGAAATCAATTTGAAATTGTACCAAAAAACATTCAAAAAGATGCCGTTTCTTTCTTAAATAAGCAACTATTTGCCACACCTACTTGGTTACTAGACCAAAATATTTTAGGCAAAATCAATCCAGAAAATGGAGTTGAATCCATTAAATCCATGCAAGATGCAACCTTAAGTAATCTTTTGGTAGGCGATCGCATGGTACGTTTGATGGAAGGTTCTTCCTTGAACAAAAACAATTATTCGGTGGATGAATTAATGACCGATTTGCGTTTGGGTATTTTCTCTGAATTAAAGAGCCAAGCTTCGATCGATATTTTCAGAAGAAACCTTCAAAAACTATTCATTGATAAGGTTGCAGCCTTATTGAATCCAGGTAATGCACAAGTGAGAGCCATACCAGTAGGTGTGACTTATGGCTTCAAAACTCGAGTAGTCAATCTAAATCAAACCGATTTGCCATCGATTGCTAGAGGGCAATTGTTAAGCCTGAAGGACAGTTTAAAAGCAGCCTCGGCAGGTTCATCAGACCGATTGAGTAAATTACATGTCTTGGATTTAATTGCTCGAATTGATAAAGCATTAGATCCTAAAAAGTAATTTAGGACAAAGAACACAAAAAAACCTCCCAGAAATTGGGAGGTTTTTTTTATGCATCAACTAGTCTATTTGGGTAAATCTTGAATTAATTTAGATGATGAGCTAATTATTGAATCAGAACCTAAAGCTGCATTCCGCTTATCTTCCAAGGCCATCAAACGGCGAATCCGAATATTTTGTTGGTAGTCGACCACCCTTTCATAATCATTTTCATGGTGATTGCTTTTGATGATTAGAACCAAGGATTCAATCAAGAGAAAAAAGAAAAACCAGATTAAATAGAAGATTAAAGCAGTGGGATAAGGGTCAAATTCCAGTAAATAATTAATTAATGCGTTCAATTCATCCAAAAAGCCAGGCTTACGATTCAAAATTTCTTTGGCCTTGTTCTTCACTTCAGACGCATATTCCTGCCCTTTCTGGATTTTCTCATTTTCCAAGACACTTATCTTGGAGGCAATCGATGCCTGAAAAGCCCGCAAATTAGCAATCTCAGGGTTGGGGATTCGATTACTTTGTTGTTCACTAATTAAATTACCCGCCGAATCATATCGCTTTCCACCTCCCCCACCTGCTAAAGTAGCCGGCAATTTCAAAACTTGTGTTTGTAGTTTTTGAAAATTGATTTTTTCAACGGTAATGGTGCTATCCAGTTGAGAAATAGCCGTTTGATAGACATTTTTAGCAATATTACTTTCTTTTAAAGCCTTGGCTTCTACGGATTGTTGAGCTATTTTTTGAATGTCATTGGCAAACAAATATTGATCGATGATACTTGCACCAATGACTGCCACAATAATACCCAATAAAACTCGAAAGAATTTGGCCCAGCTATTCAGCTTGGCAGAAAGAATAATCTGACGCTCTATTTGAACTATCAAAACCGCCATAAAAACGGAACCTAGTAAAGATAACCAAGGACCAAAATTGAGGTATTTATTGGAAAATATATAGCCAATGATGGACCAAATGAGTGTGATAATGACTAATGCCGAAGTGATTTTCTTTTGATCACGTTTACTCGCTTCAGAGCATTCAGATAAAATCTGGTAATTGTGACCCGATAAGAAACAACCGAAGCGTAGCCAAAGGTCTTTAGGGAGTGCTTGCTTTTCCATATTTTTATACGTTACGATGAATGATATTAGCCATAGAAAGAGCCGCCAAGCCTTTATTGAATCCTCGCTTATACGCTAAAACTATGCGAGTAGAAGTACCGGTATCTTGGATTACATCCAACTTAATTTCTTCCATAGTCTTTAGTCGATCCAAACAAATGTCTCTTCTAGACTCTAGTTCTTCTACTAAATCATGGAGATCGGCCTTTCTACGAGAATTGATATGAAAATCTATTTCTTTGAGATATTCCTTAATAGCGATTTCTGCCTCGTGAATATCTGCTTGTAAATCCAGTTTGATGATGGAAATATTATCGTCGCGGTATTTATTATCGGCTGTAGTCAAAGCGTCTTGATAGCCCTCCATCTCATAATCATGTCGAATACGATCAAAAATTCGCTGCCAAGTAGAATCGGATCTTCCTGCAAAATGAGGCTTTCGCAGGTCTAAACTAGGGTTCAGTTGCTGGTCAATTCTGCTAGCCTCCTCCTGCAAAGAAACATCAGGAATAGCCCTTTCCTCGGGCTTATTCCCTCCAAATACATAATTCCAAATTCCCATAATGATTTAATTAAAAATGTAGGTTGATTTTTTTCGTCGAATAAATGACGATTGATTGCTATTTAGGTGGATTGAATACGTAGAAAAGGAACAAAAGCAAAAAGTAAGTCTTAAAATTTTCTAATAAATAAAAATTAGTACAAACGGCACATTCCAAGTCTAAAGCTTGATTTTAATGGATGGAGAAGTCCCATAAACCAAAGAAATTTCATAGGTCCATCAAGTGAATACCTAACGAAAGTAAAAGCATGCGAATTGCAAGGAGATAGCTATTTATCTATCCCTAACTTGTAGAAAACTAGAAATTTTGTGGAAAAAGACTATTTGGGTGCTGCAAAACCACTAGTAGCCAATTGTTGGAATAAATCGCGCACCTGAGATATACCTTGGGTGTCATTGATGTCAAAATATCGATACACTTCAAAATCCGTCTTGTGGATACCATTTTCTTGAATGGCGCCTTGAGATTTATAAGCTGCAATAACCCAATCAGCCACAATTTTATAGCTCACTTTATCATTTTCCTTGAATCTAAAGGCTCTATTCAAAGTAAATGTCGGGGCATTTTCTTTAATTTTCGTTTCTGGAAATCCTTCCAACATATTGAAATCGACAGGCTTGGAATTTGCTGACAATGGACTTCCTGCGATGATGATGGGTTTGTGTGGACCTTTGAATCGCTGTACAGCCCGAAGTGCCAGTAAAACAGCTGTTTTATGATGACCGTGCTGACCAGCATGTGGCAACATCGTAATGACAAAATCATATTGGCGTTCGGCTAGGATTAAATCCAAACGTTTTTCAACAAAGGGAATATCCCAGTTTTTACCTGAAATATAAGGTTTGGGATCTAGGGTATACCAATCATCTGGTTGCTCCATGAAATAGATATTGCGCAAGCCCATGATTTTAGCGGCATCCAAAATCTCTTGCTTTCGAATCAGAGGCAAATGTGTTCTAGCCACCAAAGAATCGGTTAAGTTTAATCCGTAATACATCGCACCTAGTTGGGAATCCGCAAAACCTCCTCCCCCATCCGTCATCACAGCCATATCCACAATTCCCTTCAATTCATGCGTAATCTTAAATAAGCTCACAGAAAAACCCGTTTCATCGTCTGGATGGGCCGTCACAACTAAAACTTTGGGCCCTTGAGCTGAAGCTGAAAAAGTGATACCAATGAATAAAAAGATTAAGAGGATAGCAGAAGATCTCATCAATACAATAGGTTTAGGTTGGCTAATATTAATAGAAGGGGTAATTTTTCAATAAATTAGGTAAATTTATCCGTATGATTGGCAATTTTAATGCAGCAATTTTAGACCATAATTCCATGAAATCCAGCTTGACCATTTCCTATTGCCCCAAATGCCATTGGCTGCTACGAGCTGCTTATGTGGCTCAAGAAATGTTGACCACCTTTGAGGCTGAACTTGGTGCTGTAACCCTAAAACCTAGTGAAATTTCAGGAGAATTTGCTTTGCATGTCAATGAGGAACTTTTTTTTGACCGTAAAACAAATGGCGGTTTTATGGAAATTAAAGAATTAAAGCAAAAACTTCGAGATAAAATCTGCCCAGAAAAGGCCCTGGGTCATTCCGATCGATGATTGCTAATTTCACTCTCGCTTTTACCACTTTTTAAAGATCTTAACCAGCTCCTTAGTGATCATTTCATAGCCTTTGTCGGATGGATGCAAGCCATCATACGTGACATTGGATGCCTCCACTGGATAAGGATACTCGTCGCTAGCAGGATTAAATGGTACATCCACAAATTCAGGATAAGTAAATTTTTTATATTGACCTGTAGCCGGATCTTTCAAGTATTTAAACTGAACTAATTTGGCATGATCCATCCCTTTTTTATGGTATAAATCCACCACAGGTATTCCTTCCAGCTTAGCTATGGCTACAATGGCATCGGCAAACTGCTCCAATTTCTGGCCGTTTTTTTCTTTATATGAACCAAAGGCATTATTCTTAAAATTATTGATATACACAAAATCAACTCGTTGTAAAGGTGTAATCAAAACTATCTTGGCTTGTGGATTTAAGCTTTTTAATTTATTCATAATCACCCGAAAAGAGCCATTCACCGTAGCTAAACCGGTATTATTTTCATAATCGGACAATGTCCCCAAAGGCTTAGAACCCCACCAATCATTAGTTCCTAGAAATATCGAATAGACGTCGGCCGAAGGAATATTTAGCTTCTCGATATCCGTAGCAATCTTCACTGCCGTCCAGCCATTATATCCTTTATTGATATAATGAAAAGCTGGTAACTTTTCCACTACTCGCGTCATATATCCTTTCGTAATCCGATTACCCGTTTCATCAGGATGTTCATTTAAATAAGTAATGGAGTCGCCAATGGCCACCCAAGTTATATTTTGAGGCCTAAATGAACTTTGAAATAACAGGATAGCAAAGAGGATAAATAGTTTTTTCATGGTTGCTTGTAACTAGGTTTTGATGGATAAAACTAAACAGTCTTTCTTCCATTTGTAAGATTTAGTAAAAGTAAGAAAAATTCAAATTTACCCACATGGAAATAAAAATGAAATACATCCATGGACTAGACCCCAATTATCCGTCAGAAAAATTGTTTGATTTTTATAATTTTCGATTTGATTTATATAGAGTTTAATTGCAAAAATTAAAGGAAATTTGCATTTGAAAAACAAATCCATGTTTGATATGAATCTTTTTACTTTATCCTATATTTCTGTCAAGTCGGCCATCATTGGCTTGATGGCGCTAAGCATTTTATGTGTTTCGACGCCTTCAAAATCAGAGGAAAGTCCAGCAGATAGCTCCAAAACAATATACCATATCTCAGGCAGTGCCTTAGTAACTCAAACAGGAATTTCGGTGATTCCGACCTTCACTTTGGGGAAACCTGCCACCATTTTTGATCTTTCTGTAGGCAGTGAAAAGTTTGCATTTGAACCTCAACTGCGTTTTTCTCTTGAAGGGAAACCTTGGTCCTTCTTATTTTGGTTTCGCTATAAAGCAATCCAGACATCAAAATTCAGATTGACGATGGGAATGCACCCTTCGGTGGCATTCAGAAATTATGTGACTTATGATCGAGTAGGTAATTCCAAGGAATTATTAACTCCGCATCAGTATTTAGCTAGTGAATTTGCCCCCAATTGGATTCTGTCAAAAAAGATTAGTGTAGGTGCATATTACTTATATTCTCATGGAATGACAGAGGGCGCTACCAACAATACACATTTCATGACCATCAATAGCAGTATTTCGGCCATTCCTATTGTAAAAAACACCTACTTGAGACTCAATCCCCAACTATTTTATTTAATCATGGATAATCAGGCTGGAACATATGCTACCATGTCTTTGAGCTTAACAAATACCCATTCTCCCATCAGCATCAGCTCCATTTTAAATCAAAAAATCAATTCGACTATCCCAGGAAATGATTTTGTGTGGAACATTGCACTGGTTTATCAGTTTCACAAGAAATTTAAAACTTTGTAGAAGTTTTGACCATGGAAAAATTAATCAACTTAGAAGAGTTTTATCGAAATAAATTCAATTGGGTTCCTGAAAATCTAAAAAAAGATTGGGGGCATTTTAATGTCTTTGCATTAGACCCTTACATAGGTATCAAGGCAAAACCTACTCCGTATAAAAGGCGTGATTTTTACAAAATCACATTAGTCAAAGGACAAGGCCGGATTCACTATGCCAATAAATTTGTGGATGTAAAAAAGCAGGCAATCGTGTTTTCTAATCCCATGATACCCTATAAATGGGAGGGTATTGAAAACTTCACGAGCGGTTATTTCTGCATCTTTAATCAAGATTTTTTCAAACAATTTGGGAACATCAATAGCTACTCCATTTACCAGCCACAAGGCGTACCAGTTTTTGAATTAAGTGATGAGTCTTATGCTCAATTGGAAGGTTTATACCGAAGGATGATGGAAGAAATCAGCTCTGATTATATCCACAAGTATGATGTACTTCGAAATTTAACCTTTGAAGCCATTCATAGTGCATTAAAATTACAGCCAGCCAATGCCAGTAAACATAGCCCAGTCAATGCCAACCAAAGGATTTCCATGTTGTTTCTGGAATTGCTAGAACGTCAATTTCCCATAGAAGAAACACATCCTGTCATTCAGTTAAAAAATGCTTCCGACTTTGCCAATCAATTATCTGTGCATGTCAATCATCTGAACCGAGCGATCAAAGAAACTACCCAAAAAACAACCTCTCAAATCATAGCTGAACGTATTGTTCAAGAGGCTAAGGTCATGTTAAAATTCAGTGATTGGAATATCTCCGAAATCGCTTTTGCTTTAGGCTTTAATGAAGTGAGTTATTTCAATAACTTCTTTAAAAAAAATACGAGTTTAAGTCCTTTAAAATTTAGAAATAGCAAATAATCCATCCTATATCATGAAAAAAAGAATCTTAGGTAACAATCTGGAAGTCTCTGAACTAGGGTTAGGCTGTATGGGAATGAGTTTCGGCTATGGCGACAAAGCCGATGATCAAGAAATGATTCAACTCATGCATGAAGCATTTGACCAAGGTATTACCTTTTTTGATACAGCAGAAGTTTATGGTCCCTATATCAATGAAGAATTGGTAGGTAAAGCCTTGGCACCATTCAAAAACCAAGTGGTGATAGCCACTAAATTTGGCTTTAAAATGGATCCCAAAGATGGCAAAATGATTGGTCTAGACAGCAGCCCAGCCAATATTCGTCGAGTGGCTGAAGCATCTCTAAAACGATTGAAGGTTGATGCCATTGACCTTTTTTACCAACACCGCGTAGATCCAGAAATTCCTATAGATGAAGTAGCTGGAACGGTGAAAGACTTGATCCAAGAGGGAAAAGTGAAACATTTTGGCTTGTCCGAAGCAGGTGCAGCAACCATCCGAAAAGCGCATCAGGAACAGCGTGTGACGGCCCTTCAAAGTGAATATTCTTTGTGGACTAGAGAGCCTGAAAAAGAAATCATTCCTTTGTTGGAAGAATTAGGAATTGGTTTTGTACCCTTTAGCCCATTAGGTAAAGGTTTCTTGACGGGTAAAATCGATGTAAATACGGAACTAAAAGAAAACGATTTCCGTAAAACACTTCCTAGGTTTACCGTAGAGGCCAGAAATAACAACCAAGCGCTTGTCGATTTGATAAGTCTAATTGGTCAAGAAAAAAATGCCAGTTCTGCCCAAATTTGCTTGGCCTGGCTTTTAGCTAAAAAACCATGGATTGTACCTATTCCGGGAACTACGAAACTCCACCGTCTGCATGAAAATGCGCAATCGGTCAATTTTCAACTCAATCCAAAAGAAATCGAAGAAATTGAAAATGCCTCCACTAAAATTCAAATCCAAGGTGCAAGATACTCGGAAGCAGCCATGAAAATGGTTGGCAAATAAAGGTAAATTAATTCCAAGGTAGCTTAAGGTATCAAAAACAGGCATAGATTCCCTTACCTGTTTTTTTTACCCCTTCAAATTATCTCAATACAATTTCGCGCAAATCCAAAATAGCCCCGCCTGCTTTAAATTGAGTCTTTGATTTAAATTCGATTTTTTGAAGTCCGGCCGCTAGATGTATCTTCCCTCCTTTTAAAGTTCGATAAGTTTCCCAACTACCACTTGGAAGCACCTTTCCTATCAATTGAGAGGTTGGGCTCGACAAAATAAATTCTTTGCCGGCTTCGGCATTATCCACTGAATAAATAATATCTACCTGATAATCTCCTGCCTTCTGTATATCTACTTCCCATTCTACACGGTCTTTGGAAGTAAACCAACCAAAAGCCTGAAATTCAGGCATGAATTTAATATCAGGACCTATCGCTTTACCTTTCGCGGCAGTAAGATGGTATTGTCCTTGAGCGCCCTTTACTATACGGGCTGGCAGATTTGCTTGAAAATCTTTTTTTGGTTTGCCAGAGTGAAGGGAATACTCAAAAAAGGGTGAATGAAGTCCACCAAAGAACCAGGTGAACAGAATAATGACATGTAACATGAAGTTTGATTAAGGTTTAGAAATTCCTTAAAAATAGCTAATAATCTGAACAGTACATAGGAACAAATCCCCTTAACCTTGGCATTCCATCATATTTTTACGTCCTTGCAGGAAATATGAACCCATCTAACCTTTTACAACATGGCTAAGGGAATGAATTCCAAAAAAACTGAGAAAAAAGAAGCTACCAAGACTCCTAAGGAAAAAAAGGAAGCTAAAAAAGAGAAAAAAAACAAGTCAAATTACTAATGCTGAGGCAACAAGAATTCATTTACACTTGCTTGCTTTTGAAAAACAAAAACACCTTTCATCCACAATGGGAGGTTTTTTTGTGCATTAATCAGAAAATTCAAAAATAAGAATACAGCACTTCAGGTATTTCCACTAAGAAACAGACATTGGACTTACATTTTTTTTACCTTTGCCTATCTACTCATCAATAAGCTTATGCCAGAAAAAATTTTGGTTCTGGGTTCCAATGGTCAAATTGGTACTGAACTTGTCAATTCCTTACGAAAAGCCTACCATAACGACAATGTCGTGGCCTGCGATATCCGTCGGCCTGATTACGAAACTTTACATGCCGGCCCATTTGAATTTGTCAATGTCCTAGACAAAGACATGCTTAAGGATATTTATCAAAAATACCAGCCAACACAAGTCTATTTATTAGCCGCTTTACTTTCCGCCACGGGAGAACAAAACCCGAAATTGGCCTGGGATCTAAATATGAACGGCTTATTGAATGTCCTAGACTTTTCTTTGGCTTATAAAACAGCAAAAGTATATTGGCCAAGTTCCATTGCCGTTTTTGGCCCAAACTCTCCTAAGCAACAAACCCCTCAATTCTGCACCATGGACCCTAACACGGTGTATGGAATCAGTAAATTAGCTGGAGAACGCTGGTGTGAATACTACCATCAAAAGTACCAATTGGATGTTCGCAGTATCCGCTATCCAGGATTGATTTCATGGAAAGCAGCTCCTGGTGGAGGTACAACAGATTATGCCATTCATATCTTTCACGAAGCGCTAAAAAAAGGTTCATATTCCTCGTTTTTGTCTGAAGGAACTGAGTTGCCTATGATGTATATGGAAGATGCCATTCGAGGAACAATAGAACTGATGGATGCCTCAGCTGATAAGATTCATATACGATCCAGTTATAATTTTGCTGGTTTAAGTTTTACACCTGAAATGTTGGCTGATGAAATCAAAAAGCACATTCCTCATTTCCACTTAAAATACGCATCTCATGACCCAAGACAAGCCATAGCTGATTCTTGGCCAGCCTCCATAGATGATCAATGTGCGCACCAAGATTGGGGTTGGAAACCTGAATTTGATTTAAGTAAATTGACTCAAGACATGATTAGTAACCTCAGAAAATAATTCATCAACGATTATGTATCAAACCTTACAAAAACCTCTACAAGAAGAAATACAATCCATCAAGGACGCTGGATTATTCAAACAAGAACGCATCATTACTAGCCCACAAGGAGCTGATATACAATTAAATACAGGACAAGAAGTAATCAATTTTTGCGCTAATAATTATTTGGGTTTATCCTCCCATCCTCGGGTCATTGAAGCCGCTAAAAAAGGTATTGATTCTCATGGATTTGGCTTATCATCAGTCCGTTTTATCTGCGGAACTCAGGATATTCACAAAACATTGGAACAGAAAATTTCTGAATTTTTAGGAACGGAAGATACCATTTTATATGCGGCAGCTTTTGATGCCAACGGTGGGGTTTTCGAACCTTTATTTTCTGCGGAAGACGCTATTATTTCGGATGAACTGAACCATGCATCCATCATTGATGGGGTACGTTTGTGCAAAGCTCAGCGCTTTCGCTATAAGAATATTGACATGGAAGATTTGGAAAAACAATTGATCGCAACACAAGGATGTCGTCATCGTATCATTGTGAGTGATGGCGCTTTTTCCATGGATGGATCTGTGGCACCCTTGGATAAAATTTGTGATTTAGCTGATAAGTACCATGCTTTAGTTATGATAGACGAGTGCCATGCCAGCGGATTTATTGGTAAAACAGGCAGAGGAACGCATGAACATTTTAATGTAATGGGCCGCATTGATATCATTACAGGTACCTTAGGAAAGGCTTTGGGTGGTGCTTCTGGAGGATTTACTTCTGGTAGAAAAGAGATTATTGAATTATTGCGTCAGCGTTCAAGACCCTATTTATTTTCCAATACCTTGGCCCCAGCTATTACGGCAGCTTCTATTGAGGTCTTAGAATTATTGACTGAATCAACAGCACTGCGCGACAAATTAGCAGAAAACACGGCTTACTTCCGCGAAAAAATGACGGCTGCCGGATTTGATATCAAACCCGGCTTCCACCCCATCGTTCCGGTGATGTTATACGATGCCAAAGTCGCTCAGACCTTTGCCGCGCGCATGTTGGAAGAAGGTATTTATGTCGTTGGTTTCTTCTATCCTGTAGTAGCCCAAGGAAAAGCTAGAATTCGTGTTCAGCTATCCGCGGCCCATGATAAATCTCACCTAGACAAAGCAATTGCCGCATTTACCAAGGTGGGGAAAGAGCTGAAAGTAATTTAAAATTACAATTTATGAATGATGAATTGTAAATGGTGGATTGTGAATGAGATGAGATTTTCTGATTGAAAATACCAAAACTTCTCTATCTATTTACCATTCACAATTCACCATTTATAATTTATAATCTATCATGTAGAATTCAATTAAGGTATAACCAAAAACTGCCCCATCATGCCTGCATCTTCATGGTTTGCAAAATGACAATGGTACATGAATGGATGTTTAGTCGAGGTGAAATCGTCAAATTTAGCCAGGAAAGTTACAGATTCTCCCACGGGTAAATAGACGGTATCTTTCCATCCACTCTCATGAATCCCTACGGTTCCCGAACTTCTAGAGATAATTTTAAATTGCACATCATGGATATGAAATGAATGACCAAAAATATTGTTGTTCATGATAGTCCATTTCTCTACCGCATTAAGCTTAATGGTCTGGTTAATGGTTTGATGATCATATGTTACATTATTGAATGAAAAGGCGGGTCCATTCGGTTGACCACCTGTCACCATCAATATCCGACTATTCGTAACTTCAGAAGCTGACAATGTAGTTTGTTTCACCAAACTGCTTGGGACCGCTGTTATTGGATTACTGCTTGCAGCCGCTACATTGATACGCAAGAGGTTAAAATCTTTATTGTTGAGCAGACTACCAAATTGTCCACTTTGAGCGGGCTCACTTCCTCCAAAACCTGCTGGCAAATTGGAATTATACGCTTTAAAATCCAGTGAACTACCCGCTGCATCTTTACTCAAATCCAATAAAATTTCGATGCGTTCTCCCACTACCAATTTCACTCTTGTTACTGGGACAGGGGTTTCCAATAGGCCCCCATCATTGGCAATGATGTAAAAAGTTCTATTATCAGAAAAACCTAAGTTATAGCCTCTTTCTATTTCGGCATTTAAAATACGTAAACGAACCATTTGTTTAGGAAGATTCATTTGGGCATTGAGTGTCCCATTGGTCAATAAATAATCTCCATAGGCTGTAGAATAATCAATGACATTGGTACTGGTAAATTTCCTACTCGTCAAAACAAGGGGAATATCATCTACCCCATAAGTTCTTGGAAGCGCCAAGGCTGCTTCCTCTGGATCTTTGATAATAATTAATCCTCCTGCGCCCAAGGAAAGTTGTTTTGCTGTCAATTCATGTAAATGAGGATGATACCAATAAGTAGCCGCATTATTCATGACCTTAAAATTGGGACTCCATGTGGTACCTGCTAATACCTCTTGGTGAGGGCCTCCATCCATTTCAGCTGGAATATGAAATCCATGCCAATGACTGGTGGTGGTTTCACTTAAATTATTTTTCACATTAATTTGAACTTGATCTCCTTTGTTCATGATCAAGGTTGGACCCCAAAAATTAGCCCCATTATACCCATAGGTATTTGTCACACTTCCCGAAAAAAACTGCTTAGTTGATTTATCCAAACTTAAATTAAAGGTCGTTCCTGTTAAAGTAGGTGGAATCCAAAGATCATTGTAGCTAGTACTGGTGGTATTAGGGCTTGTTGTGGTACTTGTGCTCGGAGTAGTTGCGATTTCTTTGGTACAAGCACCCAATAATAGCGCAAGACCCAGCAAAGAGAATGAATGTTTCATATTCAGTTATTAGCAGTTAATGTTAGTTTTTAGGTATAAGTTACTGAGAATTTAATTTAATTTAATTTAAGTTAAGTAAATAAAACTAAAGAATTCGGTTTGGCAACATAATATCAAACGAGGAATCCATTTGCTCTACCAAACATTTAGTAAGCTCTAAACATGTAACACTCAACCAACAAGCAATTCATGTATCAACTGAAATTCAAAACCTGACATCCATAATTTACAATTTATAATTCACAATTTACCCTTCCCCCATTTCACCACCTCTAAAATGGCCAAAAGGCTGCAAGAAGCTAAGAGTACTAATTTAAAATGGGCAAAACCTGGAAACTCAAAGCTGAATAAAACTTGGAGATATGGAACGTAAACAATCAGCAATAAGACAACAATAGCTGTTATGGACACAAAAAGAGCCATGATGTTTCGTTCCACAAAGACATGGAGAAAACTGCGAGTATTAGATAAACTAGAATAGATAAAAAAGATATTTCCTATAATCAGAGCTGAAAAACTTATGGCTCTAATTTCATTATCGCTATGCCCCTCCTTCCAAGAAAACCAGAAAACAAGCAAGACCATAATCAACAACAATAATCCTCTTGCAATGGACCTAAACAATAAATTTATGCCAAAAAAAGTAGCTTGTGCATCACGGGGTGGACGAGACATTATGGCTCTTTCTTCCACTTCTGATTCAAATGCCACGGAACAGATAGGATCAATTATCATTTCCAAAAACACAATGTGTAAGGGTAACAAAAGTAAGGGCATGAATTCAAACATTGCCGGTAGCAAGGTTAATCCAATAATGGGAATATGGATGGAAATGATGTAAGACATGGCCTTTTGAAGGTTATCAAAAATCCTTCTGCCCGAACGTATGGCCGCTACAATGGAGGCAAAATTGTCATCCAATAATACAAGCGAGGAAGCTTCTCTCGCAACATCTGTCCCTTTATTTCCCATGGCTATCCCTATATGAGCTGCTTTTAAGGCTGGGGCATCGTTGACACCATCGCCAGTCATGGCAACTACTTCATGGTTTTGCTTCAATGCATTGACGATACGTAATTTCTGCTCTGGCTTAATCCGAGCAAATACCGTATAATCCCCGATACAACGTTTCAGCTCCTCATCACTCATTTGAAGCAATTCTTCCCCGGAAAGCACTTCCTTAGCATGACTAAGTCCTATCTGCTGGGCAATCGCACTGGCTGTTTTGGGGTAATCTCCGGTAATCATTTTTACTTGAATCCCTGCATCAAAACATTCTTGAATCGCTGATGGAACCTCCGGACGAATTGGATCTTGCAAACCAATGAGTCCCCAAAAATGACAAGTTAAATTTTTTTGTTCCTCTGGCAATTCTCCCTTCCATTCATCTGTTTTAGCAACGGCTATTACTCGAAGTGCTTTGGAAGCCATATTTTCTAATACTTCATCCAGTTTAGCCCGTTCATTGGAATTCAATTGACATAGTCCAAAAATTGCCTCAGGTGCCCCTTTTGAAAAGCACTGCTGATTTCCATTTGCTAGATGATACACTTGCGTCATCGCTAATAAATCGGTACTCAGTGGATATTCTTTTAACAAAGGAAAAATCTGTGAGGCCTCTCCTTCCAATTTCTGTCTGGTTTGGAAAATCGCCATTTCCATGGGATCCAGAGAAGAGGCATGTGAAGCTAATTCTGCCGCTTGGATTAATGGCAAGAGCCTAATTTTTTCTTGTTCAAAATCCGATTCATCCACCAAATCCCCCTGAACAAAAAGTTGCATTATTTGCATCCTATTCTGAGTAATAGTCCCAGTTTTATCACTACATAAAACCGTGGTAGAACCCAAGGTTTCAATGGCAGAAGGATTTCGTGTTAATACCTGTATTTTGGATAATCGCCAAGCACCAATGGCTAAAAATACCGTAAAAACCACGGGAAACTCTTCGGGTAAAATAGCAATGGAAGTTGATAATGCATTGAGAATCGACTTGACTAAGCCTCCTCGGGTAAGATAAAATGCTAAAAAAACGGCTAAGCTGATACTTACTCCTATCCATAATAAGGAACGAATCAATTTCTTCATTTCAACTTGAAGCCGCGTTTCACTAGAATTTAGACTACTTAAACTAGCTCCAATTTTCCCCAATTGAGTGTATTGACCCGTTTCAGTAACTTCAGCCAAAGCTCGTCCCTGGACAACCATCGTTCCACTAAATATATTCCCAATATCTCCAGTAGTATTCAGCATTTTCTGCACAGCGATGGATTCACCCGTGAGCATGGATTCATCAACCATCAAATTGTTGATTTCCAACAAACGAGCATCTGCAGGAACGCGGTCTCCTTCAGATAAGGATAAAATATCACCAGGCACGACTTCCCTTCCGGGAATTCGAATAAGCTGTTGGTTCCTTATGACCTTGGCCCTAGGCGAGGAAAGGTTCTTCAGTTTTTCCAAAGCCCTTTCTGTCTTTTGATATTGGTAGAAAGTAATGAAAATGATGACCAAGATAAAGCTCAACAACATTAAGCCTTCTCGATAATCCCCTAAAAGCATATACAGCAAACTACTGAAAATCAACAAGATAAACATTGGCTCTCGGATTACCTCCAGCACAATGACCCAAATGTTTTTTTTATCTGCCCCTTGAAGCTCATTAAATCCATATTGCGATAATCGCTGTGCTACTTCTGAATCAGATAAGCCTGGACGCATTTCCATGGAATGAAAATTATTCGTGTTTAATATTCAGGGACTGGTATTAGATCCTATGAACAATGATAAGGATATAAGTAATGTAGGAAATTATAATGACAGAATTTGGTATTGGACCTATAATTAAGCCAAGTATCCTTTTGTACTTGAATATAAAACCCAAATTCTCATTTCTTTTCTCTATACCTCAACCTTAAAACTAATAACTTATTATTACCTATATTTTCCTTGACTTTTCAAATATTCCTTCAATTTGGCAGGTTGATCTGTTTGAATCATATTGGCACCAAATTTCAATACTTCCTCAAAGGCTGCAGCTTGCTGGCTTCCCTTAAAATCCACCGCTCCTAAAGCATTTATCCATACGCGAGCCGGAATTTGCTGAATGGCTTTTACCACTTCTGGAGTATAATGACTTGGATCAATATGAACAGCTTGAGGTTTAGCACCTGAGGCTACTAATTTCTTAACTGCCTCCTCGTTTTCTGTACGAATCATGATTTGGAAGTTTTTATTCTTCTTTTGTAACATCACAACCTCTTCAGGTTCGTACACAAAAAAGAAACAATTTTTCTCCATTTTCATTCGATTCACCAAAACAATGATGGAGTCCAATGTAGCATCATCTTTAATATCAAGGTCAATCAAAACTTTTCCTTTGGCTAATTTAAATGCTTCTTCCAAAGTTGGAATTTGTTCATTTGTTATTTGCTCATGATGCTTCAAACGCAATTTTCTAATTTCCTCAAAAGTAAAGTCTGACACCAAGCCTTTGGCGTTTGTCGTTCTATCCACTTTCTTATCATGCATCAATACCATATATCTATCTTTGGTAAATCGTACATCCAACTCCATGATGTCGACACCCAGCTCTATGGTTTTTTTCAAGGCTGCCAATGAATTTTCCGGTTCTTCCAAATGAGCTCCCCGGTGGGCTGCAATCATCACTAAAGGATCTTGAGTAGAAAGGTATGATT
Organism: Aquirufa aurantiipilula; assembly: GCF_019923745.1. Classification (GTDB taxonomy): domain Bacteria; phylum Bacteroidota; class Bacteroidia; order Cytophagales; family Spirosomataceae; genus Aquirufa; species Aquirufa aurantiipilula. Next base: position 212,470 of record NZ_JAANOG010000002.1, on the reverse strand, counting down.
TTTGAATTTTCTTAAAATAATCGCTGCTTTTTTGAGCGTTTAGCGATGTCACAATTAGGCATAAGAAGAAGCCTAAGAAATAGGAGGTTTTCATAATATGAAGCAAGGTTTAGATAATTAATAAAACAAAAATAGCTCATATTGCCTAGAAAGCGCATTATTCAGGATAAATTAAAATTGCATTCATTTTATCTTTTATTTCTTTAGATTTAAGGCATTAAAAATCACCTATTTAAATTTTGAACAGACCATGAGTTCTCGTCGTAATTTCATTCAAATGGTTTCAGCGCCCTTAATCGCTATGCCATTTTTTTCTCCAGCAGAATCAATCCATGAACATAGCATTGCCTTGGAAGATGGCCCAATCTTAAAAGTAGCCTTATTGGGATTAGGTGGATATGCCAATATTGTGGCTAAGGCCATGGTCAACTGCAAAAGAGCCAAAATCACTGCATTGATTAGTGGCACTCCTAGCAAATTAGATCAATGGGGAGATAAATACAATGTTCCCCAAAGCCATCGCTTTTCGTATGAAGAATTGGATAAAATCAAAAATAATCCTGACATCGATGCCGTGTACATCATGACTCCCAACCTACGTCACCCTGAGTTTGCCATCAAAGTTGCCAATTTAGGTAAGCATGTGATTAGTGAGAAACCCATGGCCACCAATGTAAAAGATGCTCAGCGTATGATTGACGCTTGCAAAAAAGCAGGAGTGAAATTATTGGTGGGTTACCGTATGCACTTTGAACCCAATACCCTGGAAATAATCAAAAGAAGAGAAGCCGGTGAATTTGGCAAAATCTTATTCTTTCAAGGTTTATCAGGTTTTATTATTGGAGATCCCAAGCAATGGCGTTTGAATAAACAATTAGCGGGAGGAGGCTCGATGATGGATATTGGTATCTATTCCATCAACGGTGCACGCTACATGACTGGTGAAGAACCAATTTGGGTGACTGCCCAAGAAACCAAAACTGATCCTGAGAAATTCAAAGATGGGGTTGATGAAACCATACAATTCCAAATGGGATTCCCCAGTGGTGCCGTTGCTTCCTGCCTTTCTACCTATGCACTCAATAATCTAGATAAATTTTACTTGAATGGCACCAAAGGTTTTGCCGAAATGATGCCTTCCACGGGTTATGGACCCATCAAAGCCAAAACCAATAAAGGGGAATTGAGCTATCCACACATTACCCATCAAACAACTCAAATGGATGAATTTGCCGCTATTTTACATGATGGCAAAGTTCCCAAAATACCTGTAGATGGTGAAGAAGGCTTAAAGGACATGAAAATCATCGAAGCCATTTTTGAAGCGGTCAAAACGGGCAAAAGAGTAAGTTTAAAATAAATACGAAACAACCTATTTCAACCATTAACATGAAAAGAAAAGTATCATTATTTATCACTTGTCTTCTACTTGGTGCCTTGCCCTTGGTAGTTAATGCACAAGCAGAAAGTCTTGGGGTGCAAAAAGCCAAGGCCTTCATTCAATCACTGAGCGATGCTCAAAAAAGTAGGGCATTGTATTCCTTTGATGCAGTTACACGATTCAACTGGCACTTCTTGCCTCCAACGATGGTCGCTCGTCATGGCACTGTTGTCAAAGATATGGATGCGAATCAAAAGCAATTACTCTATGATTTCATGCAAGTGTATTTGAGCGAGAAAGGCTTCAAGAAAACGCGCGACATCATGGATTTTGAATATTATTTGAAAGAAATTCAACCGAAAAATCCGAGTCGAATTCCAGAGAATCAATTCGTAGCATTTTATGGCGACCCGAGTAAAGATAAAGTTTGGGGATGGAAATTTGGTGGGCATCACATTGCACTAAATTTCACAGTGGTGGATGATAAGCTTTCTTATGCTCCCTTTTTCTTTGGTGTATATCCTGCAGAAGCAGAAAGTGGAGAAAGAAAAGGAACTCGCCTCATGAAGGAAGAAGAAGATATGGCCTTGGATTTAATCAATTCCTTATCTGACAAACAAAAAGCAAAAGCGATTTTTAGCATGACTACCTTCAATGAGGTAGTTACTACCAATTCCGTTCATGTAGGTCCATTGCCTGATGAAGGGATTTCGGTAAAGGACCTGAATAACCAGCAAAAGTCTAGTTTAAATCAATTGATCATACACTATTTATCAGCCATGCCTCCTAAAATTGCAGAAATGCGCCTTAAACATATTGCCAATGAAGATTTCAATTCGGTCAAATTTGCTTGGGCTGGCACTACCGAACGTAAGAAGGCTCATTATTACCGAATTCAAGGAAAATCATTCTTAGTCGAATTTGATAATACCCAAGATAATGCCAACCACATCCATACTGTTTGGAGAGATTTCCGAGGTGATTTTGGCACGGATTTATTGAAAGAGCATTATATGACGGCAGAGCACCACCAGCATAAATAAATAAATAAATAAATAAATAAAAGGCCAGATTTAATTCTGGCCTTTTTTTATGACTTAAAAATACGATCCATCAAGATCCATTTTTGACCTGGCTTAGCCCAAGGTAAAGGCTTCTGGAATTTCCACATGAGCTCCTCCCATGCAGCTATTTTAGGATTAGTAGTATCAAAGGCCGCTTTTTTCTCAAAAGTAAAAGCATCATCGGTCTCTAATATCATGAACATACGATTTCCCGTACGGAAAATTTCAATATTTGTAACACCTGCGTCGATGTCATGCTGGGTTACTTCCGGCCAAGCACTTCCTGGCGCATGGTATTGTTCATATTCCTTGATTAATTCAGGATCATCTACTAGATCTAAGGCCAAACAAAATCGTTGCATGGGTTTGAGTTTTATTATTTGAAATACTGTTTATACGATAACATGGTCTGTTCGGCTGCTTTCAGAGGATTAGGCCAAGGAAATGCTTCCGCCGAAATGGCACCTTGGTATTCGACTTGCTTCAAAGCTGCTGCTATTTCCTTCATGGAAGTATGCCCCATGCCCATAGGTCTACGATTCGAATCTGCCAAATGCACATGTCCTATCCAAGGTCCATTTTCAAGAATACTTTGCGCAATATCTACCTCTTCAATGTTCATATGAAACAAATCAGCCAACAATCGAATATGGCGGGTGGAAAGTCCTTCTAAAAATGCTCGACCAGCCCCCAAGGTATTAAAGAGATTGGTCTCATATCGATTCAAAGGTTCATAGATTAAAGGTACTCCTAGCTTTTCTGCGTGTGTCCCTAAATATTCCAAGGCATCTTTCAAATGCATTATAGATTCCTCTCTTTGATCAGGCAATGCATTTCCTTGCATAGAACCTATGATGGTTACAGCACCAAAATGCGCGCCAAAATCCATCATGGATTGGATAAAATGAATGGCCCTCTTTCTGGTTTCTGGATTGGGGTCCGTGAGTGTCAAACCATGAATGACTTTTCCTGCTCCACTGCCTACCGCTGCTAATTTTAGCGCATATTTTGACAATAACTTTTCTAAATGACCCTTATCAATACTATCCGCAGATTCAGTAAAAAGTTCAATGGCATCAAATCCCAAGTCTGATGCTTGAGCCATACTTGCTTCCAAATCCTCCCAAAAAATCCATGGACCCGACTTGATTTGAGGCACTAGGGCAATAGTTACACAAGATTGCATCATTTTATTCTCCAAAATTCACCATAATTTTCACGATTCCTTGAGCATTTTGTGCCCAATCAGCTAAGGCCTGTCCAGCCTCTTCAATGGGCACAACTCGACTAATCACTTCTTCCACAGGAAATTGACCCGATTCCAAGTAAGCAATTACCTCTGGAAACTCATCCGTGCAATTTCTGGAACCTAAAATTTCTATTTCTTTTCTAACAAATACACCGGTATTAAATTCCACCGGCTTTTTGGCATATCCTATACAAACTACTCGACCGGTATAAGCAACCTCTTCTACTGCTGCTCGATAAGTTATATGACTACCTACGGCTTCGATAATAACATCTGGCCCGTCACCGTTGGTAATCTTTTGTAAAGCTTCATGAAAATCTTCCAGACTGGTATTAATGGTATGTTGTACGCCTATTTTCCGAGCAATTGCGAGTTTAGCATCATCAATATCGACAGCTATTACTTGAGCCCCACGATTTACAGCAGATGCCAAAGCTCCCATTCCCACAATACCGCATCCAATGACCGCTACTATATCAGAAGCATTCACGCGTCCTCTTGCTGCAGCATGAAAACCCACGGTTAGAGGCTCAACTAGGGCCAGTTCTTTCAAGGATAAAGTATGTGAAAGATAGACATCTTGCCAAGGTATAGTGATGTAGCGCGTCATGGCACCAGGTCTTCTTACTCCCATGGTTTTATTATCTTGGCAGGCATTTCTACGACCTTTCCGACAAGAAACACAGGTTCCACAATTTAAGTAAGGATAAATGGTGACACGCTGACCAATTTGCCAATCAGCCGGCACACCTTCTCCTATTTCTTCAATGGTGGCACCAACCTCATGACCTAATACATTGGGATATTCCTGCAATTCAAATAAGCCTTTAAATCCATTCAAATCACCTCCACAAAAACCCACCATACCAATGCGAAGTAATATTTCTCCTGCTTGGGGAATGGGCTTGTCAATTTCCCTAATTTCGGTTTGGCCGACTTCGGTTAAGAATAATGCTTTCATCGTTTTGTGTAGGTTTATTGCTTTCTAGACATGTTATTTTCGGGTCTTCCTTCATACCACATGCGGTTTTTGAAGGGAGCTATGATTTCTTCTAAAGCGGCTAATAATCCATCAGGGATTACAAAATCTACTGCAGCCACATTTTCCTGAATGGTTTTCATGTCGCACATGCCAACAATCGTTGTTGCTATATCTGGATGGTCCATCGCATAACGCAAAGCTACATCGCTGAGGCGAACATCGTATGCTTGACAAACTGCTAATAAGCGAGGTTGCAAAGCTTTCACTTCCTCCGAGGCATTGTGCCAAGAGGGCAATGTTGCATCAGAAAGTATTCGTTGCATTAAGGGAGCAGCATTCATTAATCCAAAATCCATTTCTTTAGACATTGGGACAAGTTCTGCATTAATTTCATCTTGCAATAAATTATAATGAGCCCAAGAAAGGACGGTATCAATTTCTACTTCACGGGCTATGGCGGCTAAATAATTAACAGGTAAGCCTGTAATCCCTATAAATCTTGCTTTCCCTGATTTTTTTACGGCTTCAATAGCTGGAATTGCTTCATTTAACACCTGTTCTTGGGAGCCAAATTCGATATCATGCAATTGATATAAATCCACAAAGTCCGTTTGAAGTCTCTTTAGGGAATCGTCGATACTACTTAGAATTTTTTGATAAGAAAAGTCAAATTCTCTCAAATCATATCGACCCGCCTTAGTAGCCAAATAAACCTCATTTCTTTTCCCTTTCAAGGCCTTTCCCAATCGTGTTTCAGCTAAGGTAATACCGTAAAAAGGAGCCACATCGACAAAATTCACTCCGTGATCAATCGCATAATGAACGGCAGCAATACCCTCTTTTTCATCACATTCCTCGAAAACATTGCCTAATGGGGAGGCTCCAAAGCCTAAAATGGATACTTCTAAATTCGTTTTGCCTAGACGACGGTAGCGCATAATTAAATTATGAATTATAAATTATAGATTATAAATGGTAAATAGGGATTGGTATATTAATGAATCAAGCTAGTAGAAAAATCAGAGATCTCTATCCTTATTTCGTCTAAATTTAGAATGATTTTTCTCAAAATCTTAGACAGTTTGTTGAAAACAACTGATATATTTTAACAATATCAAATTTCTTTGGCCCGTTTATTATATACAATTCCCTTTGCTATGTTCCCGATTAACCGTTCAATGTAGAATGGAGAATGTAGAATGGAGAATGGATAATTATTAGTATTTAGGAATTAACATGTAGAATAGAACTATCCCCATTTATCATTTATCATTTATAATTCATCATTTACATTTTCTTCAAGTATTCCATCGGAGTAGTGCCCTCTTCTTCTTGAAAGGCACTGATGAAACGGTATAGGGTACCAAATCCGGAAGCCAAAGCGATTGCTTCCATGTCTTCTTGACTTAAGTTTTGGGATTTTTGATCTTTCAAAAGCGCCTTGGCATGTGCAATACGCAATTGTGCCCTTAATTTGGTAAACTTGGACTTGATGATGTAATTGAAACAATAATAAATATGGTGTTTCGGAATATCGAGTTTTAATGCCAGGAAATCTACATTAAAATCAGGATCCAAATACCATTTACCTTCATGAATATGATCTAAAATGTATTTAGCATCCTGTTGGAATGGATCATCCGATTTCCCTACAAAAGAATATACATCATTCGCATCTACTTTATGCTCGAAGTTCTTTCTCTTTCCCTTTTTGTGGATTGGAATACCATATAAAATCGGAGGAAAAGCTAAAATCAGTAAAGGAATAGTTAAGAAAAATACACCTGTCAAATAACCCAGTGGTGAAGAATTAACCAATTCCTTATTCACTACGTCAGAAAAAATGAACAAGATAGCTCCCGTAAAATAACTAACACAGGCCAGCGTGGACAAGGAAATCAACCAAACTAACCAGCGCTTGATCAACGTTTTCTGAGCAGAAACAGGGGAATATTTAGCTAAACTACGGTTATAACGAAGAAACAAGGAAATGGTCGCCACCAAATAAATCATAAAAAACAAAGGCCGACCAATCACATTAAAATAACTCGGATAAAGCACCCCTTCATTCCATACTTTTAGCACCTCTGGATTATCAATAATTTTGCGTGCAACCACTAACTTATAATCCCAATTTTTAAAATAAAAGGGGAATATGGATAAAAAAGAAAATAAAGCAGGGATGAAATGAAAGTAATCCTTTTGAGACAATTTATTCCGGTCTGTTAATGTCCCACGAACATAGAAAAACAATAGCGGACCAAATAAATAATAGGTTGGAGTAATGTGGTAATTGAATACCGCCATCAAGGACTCATTATCCCCCATAAATGCAAAATAATGCAAAAGGCCTGACAAGGCGATAGCCACTAAAAACCCTGTTAAATAAATGGTATTTTTGTTTACCCGAAAATTAAATACGGCCAATACCAATGAAATAATGAGTTTGAAAGCGACTATGTAGATTAACATTTTCTAATTCAATTATTTCGGTTTGACACTAGCATGGCTGGGATAGAATACGCTCCATGAATGAGAGAGTCAACAGATTTCTTTTCTGTCGCTTCTCAAATGAGATTACTGGAGAATTACGAATTATAGAACAGCTCAAACTTTATTATAGAATGGTAAACGCAAAGGTAATTTGATTTTTTAATCAGCCTAATATTTTTAACAATATTTTCATGTAGGCAGATACAAAAAAAACAGGTCAAATATCATTCAAATAACATTAATAGTGATAAACCATTCATTTTGATTAGACTATACAATCTCAAAATGAGAAATAAAAAATTTAATAATAAAATATTATTCCAATCATATAGTAATTAGCGTTCTCTCAAAATCTGATTTAAAAACACCATCGTTTTTGTCCCAATATTGAAAAATACCCTTTCCTTGCCGAAAAATAAATACTTGTAAGACCCTACAAAGACCTGAATGTTTTATGAGGAAAAATCTTATTTTTGCTAACCTTAATACAAGAAAAACCAACCTATATAATTATGTTAAAATTATCACTCAGTTTGATTTACTCCTTTTTACTTTTTTGGGGATTTCAGTTTTTTCAACCCCATTTCTCTGAAAAAAGTACAAAATCGTTCGCCCTCGTCGATACATTATCTAACGCATCTGCGTGGCCAACACAAGATATTCAAGTAAGTAATTTTGCTTCAGCAGATATCACACCTAGCCCAGCCTGTATAGCCGTAGCCGCCACAGGTGAAGTATTTGTTGGTATTGACCAAATTGGTTCTTTGGGTAAAACTCCAGGTAAAGGATATATCTTAAAATTAACAGATTCCAACAATGATGGCCGTGTAGATCAGCAAAGCAAATTTGCCATGGTCGATAATCCACGAGGTATCATTTCTTTAGGAGACAAAGTATTTGTACTTCATACGGTATTTTCTCCTGAGACCAAGAAAGCGACTGGTATGGATTTAGTTGTTTTTGAAGATAAAAATAAAGATGGCGTGGCTGACGGACCTTCCAGTCCCTTAATCCAACATATCAGTTCTCCTAAGTTTTTACAAAGCAGAGGGACTGATCATGCCACCAATGGTATTAGAATGGGAATAGATGGATGGATTTACATTGCTGCTGGAGACTTTGGTTTTCACAATGCCACCGATAGAAGTGGAAAGAAAATAACCATGTTAGGGGGAGGAATTGTTCGTGTAAGACCAGATGGAACCGAAATGGAAGTTTATACCCATGGGACAAGAAATATTTACGATGTGGCCATTGATCCTTATATGAATATTTTCACTCGCGACAATACCAATGATGGTGCTGGTTGGAATATTCGTTTTAGCCACCATATCCAATCAGGAGAATATGGCTACCCATTATTGTTTAAGCATTTTACCGAAGAGATTCTTCCTGCCTTGGTTGATGTCGGTGGTGGATCTGGTACTGGGTCTTTATTCATGGATGAACCTACATGGCCAGCAAAATACAACCAAGTGCCCATGATGGCGGATTGGGGAAATAGCATTTTATACATTCATCGCGTTACACCTGACGGTGCTAGTTATACGCAGAAAGATGAAACATTCATTAAATTAAAACAAATTACTGATTTAGATGTGGATGGCTCTGGCCGTTTGTATTTAGCCGCTTGGGATGGAGCTGGTTATTCGGGTAATCCCAACAAGGGATTTGTGGTACGCGCAGTTCCTAAAGGCTGGACCTACAAAGCTTTCCCACAAGTTAGTAGCTTGTCGGCGGATGAATTAGGCAAATTATTACAATCCAACAGTGCCGTAGCACGTTTAAATGCCCAACAAGAATTGTTAAATAGGGACTTAAAAGTGACCGCTTCTATCTCATGGAAATTGGCGGCAGACAAAAAAGCACCTTTGTATGCTCGTTCGGCAGGTATCTTCACATTCGCACAAGCAGCAAATGAACAGGGTATTTTAGAATTGGTGAAATTACTAGCAGATAAAGACGTGAAAGAGTTGGCCATTAGAGCCTTGGCGGATAGAAAAACCAAAAATAAATTAGTTCCAATTCAACCATTCATTCAAGCCTTAAAAGATCCTTCTCCGAGAATTCAAGTTAGTGCTGCTATTGCTTTGGGACGATTAGGGAAACCAGAAGCTATTCCTGCCTTATTAGCAGTAAAAGTTCCTTCCTCCTTTGTAGCACCTCCAAAAGATCAAGAAGGTCCGCATGCGACTCCTAATTCGGCCATCATTCCTGCCCACGTAGCAGTGCAAGCATTGGTAAAACTGAATGCAGTAAACGCTTGTGTTAAGGCCATCTCTGGTCCAAATTCCACAATTGCTTTATGGGCATTGCGTTATATGCATCAACCAGCTGCAGTACAAGGATTATTAGCTGCCTATAAAAAATCCAGCAATCCTAGTTTCAAAAAACAATTGTTAGCGAATCTAGCTCGATTATACAAAATGGAAGCTCCTTACGAAGGTGAATATTGGTGGAGTACCAAACCAAATGGACATGGCCCTTATTATAAAACAGTGGATTGGGAGTCTAGCCCAATCATTAAGGAATTTTTATTAGCAGAATTCCAAAAAGCGAATGACGCCGATAAAGCCTATTTCGTAGATTTGAATGAAAAAAATCAGATGGAGATTGCCGAACTAGGAACTGCCGTGAACAATCTTGCCAAAGAAGAACCAAAAGTTGACTTGGCTTCTATTCGCAATAAAAAAGGACAAATCGGTAACGCCTCCATTGAAGATGTCATGTTAGCTATGGCTCAAATCAAAGGAAATCCTGCTACTGGGCGTGCCTTATTTACCAAACAAGGTTGTGTGGTTTGTCACAGTTTAAAAAGTGGTGAGACTTTGAAAGGACCATTCATGGGGCAAATTGGTGCCATTATGAGTCGTGAGCAAATCGCTGAATCTATCTTGAAACCAAATGCCTCTATTTCTCAAGGATTCGTTACGGTATTAGTGACTACTAAAGATAAAAAAGAACATATGGGTTTTGTGACGGCAGAATCTCCTGATAGAATTGTGATGCGCGACATTACAGGTCAAATCACTAGCATCAAAACGGCCGATATCCGTTCAAGAAAAGAAATGGAAACATCCATGATGCCGGATGGCTTAACCAATGAACTATCCTATGAAGAATTTGCTTCCTTAATCACTTTCTTATCAGAACAGAAGAAGTAAATTTTCAAACAGAATAAATCTAAAAAATCATACACAGATTTTATCTTATAACACAAAAGCTCAGGATTTTAAATCCTGAGCTTTTGTGTTATTTATCAATCAGCAAAAATTAAACTCGCATAAAATCACCTTGCCAATCATGAATGGACTTCTTGATTTCTTTAGGATTAAGGTTTTTAGCAATAGCCTCATCAATCAATGCCAATAATTCCTGGTCGCTGGCAAAACGAAGGGCAACTATTTGTTTGATGCTTAATAAATTTTCCTTTTCCGTGAAAGGCAAATGAGTTAATTGATAATACCGTAATCTCATCTCCAATCGAATAATTCGATCCTGATTTTTATTGGCATAAATACGAGCAATAAAAGAAATGGAAATAAATAAGGCACCAACCAATAAATACAACCAATTGTCGACGGGATCCTCTAAAGTCAATTCAATTGTCCAAATAAATAGGAAAAAGGAAAGCGGCATGATAATGAAATGATGTAAATGATAATACCGCGTGTGGTTATCGTAATCTTGATACATAAGTTTAAAGTTTAATCAATTATTATTAAGGGAGTAGAATATGAATGCAATATTGCTTAAAATTTATCAATTTGATACTATATAAACCTAACCGTTTAATAAAATATTTGAAAATGAGTACCAAATAAATAAAAAATACGAAAAGAGGCTATATGAACTAAGCACCAAGATTTATTATGTTTAAACATATGACAAAAGTAGCCTAATCCCATAAAATCCATTAATCCAATCAAGTATATATTGATTCTTGTTGATTTTCTTTTATGGCCATAAATTCAACATTTAGCCTTAAATTTCGTTTAAATTCAAAATCCACTTTTGCATGTATATTGATCTAGAACGAATTCTACTTTCCATCCTCATTGGAGCGGTTATTGGCCTGGAAAGGGAGTATCGTTCCAAATCCGCTGGATTAAGAACTATGATTTTGGTTTGTGTAGGATCCTGCATATTCACGCTACTTTCTTATAAAATTGGATTAGGCAGTCAGGATAGAATTGCTGCCAATGTTCTAACAGGTATAGGTTTTCTGGGCGCAGGGGTCATATTTAGAGAAAAAGATCGAGTGACAGGTATCACGACAGCAACTACCATTTGGGTGGTTTCGGCACTAGGCATGACCATAGGAGCTGGTTTTGAATTACTAGCTTGCTTTACCTCAGCTATTGTTATTCTCATTTTAAGTGCATTTATCCTGGTTCAAAATTTCATCAGCAAATTAAATCACGTACGTGTATATACGTTGAGATTTGAATATACAGACTCATTCGACTACAAACATGTGGAGGCTCTATTTAAGAAGTTGAAAATGAAAATATTGTATTCTCAGAAAATAAAATCAGGCAAAGACTTTACCTTTAACCTAACTGTTCAAGGATCAGAAAAAGCCCATCACATGATAGCAAGCCAATTGCTTAAAAATGATAAGATTAAACACCTGGAGTTTTAGTTATGAGTGATTAGTTATTGGGTATTAGGGGGCGTTTGTTAGGCTATAAATTATGTCAAAAGAATTACGAATCAGTATTATTGGTGGAGGAGCAGCAGGTTTTTTTGCCGCTATTTCTGCTAAGCAGCATAATCCCAATGCCCACGTACAAATCCTTGAAAAAACATCCCATGTTTTAGCCAAAGTGAAAATATCGGGCGGAGGAAGATGCAATGTCTGTCATGCAGAATTCAACAACAGAAAATTAGCAGAACATTATCCACGAGGAGAGAAATTTCTGAAAAAGGCCTTTGAACAGTTTGATGCTGCCTCCACCATGGAATGGTTTGAAAAGCGTCTAGTTGCCCTAACTACCTATCCAGATGGCTGTGTATTCCCTCTTTCCAATACTTCACAAAGCATCATAGATTGCTTTATGAGAGAAGCCAAAAAGCTCGACATTGAGATTTTGTTACACCATGGAATTGAATCCATTACAAGGCAAGAATCAGGCGGATTTGTATTAGGAAGCAAGGATAAAACAATCAACACGGATCGAGTAATCGTGACCACAGGGGGCCAGCCTAAATTAACAGGATTGCATTGGTTAGAAGCGCTAGGCCACCCGATCGTCCCACCTGTCCCATCGCTTTTTACCTTCAATATGCCCGATGAACCCATCAAAGAATTTATGGGATTAGTCGTGGAAAAGGCAACTGTACGCATTGAAGGTCAAAAGCTGCTAGGTAAAGGTCCCTTGCTAATCACGCATTGGGGAATGAGTGGACCAGCTATCTTGCAATTATCTGCTTGGGGCGCGCGCATGTTGGCTGAGGTCAATTACCAATTCTCCATTTTAGTGAATTGGTTAGATGAAACCAAAGAATCCGAGCTGCGTGAAAAACTTGAAAACACCAAAAAAATCCATGGTGGTAAAATGATTTCCAACCATGGTCCTTTTCCCATTCCTTCCCGACTTTGGAACTTTTTACTCACGAAAAATGAAATCAACCTGAATTCTCGTTGGAATGAAGTAAACCCCAAACAAATCAACAAACTAGTCAATACTTTATTAAACGACCGATATCAAGTACAAGGTAAAACCACCTTTAAAGAGGAGTTTGTCACAGCCGGTGGAGTAGACCTTTCTGAAATTCATGTTCAAAGCATGGAAAGCAAACAAGTACCCGGATTATTTTTTGCGGGAGAAATCATGGACATCGATGGCATTACTGGTGGATTTAACTTTCAAGCAGCATGGACCACGGGTTTTATAGCAGGTAAATGCGCGGCTCAATAAGCAGGTAAGTCAGGTTGATAATTGCATAATATTTCAATAGTTTTGTTGACTATTTTAGAACAAAAAGAATCAGTAATTTCTTTACTCTACCTATCACAACATGAACAGAAGAAGCGCCTTAAAAAACCTAAGTATGGTCTTGGGTACCACCGCTTTACCTAGCTGGGCCTACCAGTGGAACACTCAGTCCTTTACAGCAGCTCAAGGACCTAATACAGAATTATTAGGTGCTGTAGTCAATGCCATCATTCCGGAAACCGATAGTCCTGGAGCCAAGACCATCGGAGCTCACTTATACATCGAGCGAATGGTAAAAGATTGTATGAGCAAAGAAGACCAACAGGCATTCCAAAATGGATTACAAAAATTGGTTTCTTCAGCCTTGAAAAACCACCAAAAAACTTTCCAGCAGTTAAGCAGCCAAGACCAAATCAACCTGTTAACTGGCCTACAAAATTCAAGCATGCCAGAAGACAATCAATTTTTCAAACGGATAAAAGGTTTAACTATCGCCTCCTATACGAGTTCGGAATACTTTTTAACACAACATAGAAATTATACCATCGCTCCTGGTTTTTACCATGGCTGCGTTCCTGTTCAATAAGCTTTATACTTCCTAGACATGTCTAATTTTAATATAGATTCCAAAAAACAAAGAACCTTTGATGCCATTGTGGTAGGTTCTGGTATCAGTGGTGGCTGGGCTGCCAAAGAATTGTGCGACAATGGGTTAAAAACATTGGTATTAGAGCGCGGCCGGGATGTGAAACACATCGTGGATTACCCAACTACCTTGAAAGAGCCTTGGGAATTTGATCATTTGGGGGCTTTGACCAAAGAAATGAAAGATGCCAATCCCATTGCGACTAAATGCTATGCATTCAACGAGGATTCGTCTCACTTTTTTGTAAAAGATAAAGAGCATCCCTACATACAAGAGAAACCTTTCGACTGGATTCGTGGATACCAGGTAGGAGGAAAATCCCTATTGTGGGCCCGTGGAACTCAGCGCTGGTCTAAATATGACTTTGAAGGTCCTGCAAGGGATGGTTTTGACAATCACTGGCCTATCACCTATCAAGATTTAGCTCCTTGGTATAGCCATGTGGAAATTTTTGCGGGTATTAGTGGGAATAAAGATGGTTTGGAGCAATTACCAGACGGTGAATTCTTGAAACCCCATGAGCAATCATGCGTTGAAAAACATTTTACTGCTGAAATGAAAAAGCATTATAAAGGCAGTAGACCCGTCATCATTGGTCGCTGTGCTCACTTGACAGATCCGCAGCCTATACATTTCAAACAAGGTAGAGCACAATGCCAGCAACGGGATTTATGCCAAAGAGGTTGTCCTTATGGAGGTTATTTCTCCAGTAATGCTTCCACCCTACCTTGGGCTCAAAACACAGGAAATTTAACGCTTAGACCCAATTCCGTAGTTCATTCCATTATCTACGATGAAAAATCAGGAAAGGCCTCAGGGGTTAAAGTGATCGACAGCAAAACAAAAGAAGAAATACATTTTTATGCCAAAATCATTTTCTTGAATGCGGCAACCATCAATACTAATTTGATTCTTTTAAATTCTAAATCGCACCGTTTCCCGAATGGACTTGGCAACGATAATGGCTTGATGGGTCATTACATTCACTTCCACAATTTCCATACGGGAATGTCGGCAGAATATGAAGGCATGTTGGAAAGCAAGACAGAGGGTATTCGCCCCAATGGAAGCTATATACCTCGTTTCCGCAATGTATTCAAACAAGAAACCGACTTCTTGCGTGGTTATGCGGCAGGCTTCAGTGCTCGTCGACCAATAATCAGCAACCAGGAAGGTATAGGTCAAGAATTGAAAGACCATTTATTCCAAAAGAAATACGGCAATTGGATAGTTGGCTCACACTTCATGGGTGAAACCATTCCAAAACATTCCAATTATGTCAAGTTGGATGCTAGTAAAAAAGACGACTGGGGTGTACCATTGGCGCGTTTGAACGTAGATTTTGACGATAATGACCGTAAAATGGAACAAGATTATCAGGATCAAATGACGGAGATGCTGACTCTGGCAGGCTTTAAAAACATCAAAGCCAACCCGAAAAAGACTTGGAATCCAGGATTAGATATCCATGAAATGGGCGGAGTAATCATGGGGAATGACCCTAAGACTTCCCAATTAAATAAATGGAATCAATTACATCATTGCAAAAATGTATTTGTGACAGATGGAGCCAGTATGACTTCTAATTCTACACAGAATCCTTCCTTAACTTACATGGCCTTGACTGCTCGTGCTGCGAATTATGCGGTGGCGGAGTTGAAGAAGAAAAACCTGTAAGGTAATTGTAAATGGTGAATGGTAAATGGTGAATGAGGGGAAGAAAATCATGAATAGTAAGTGGTAAATTGTAAATGAGTGTTGTTATGAAAAAAAGCTTCGTTATTGCCTACAGGATTTACTTGTTACCGCTTTTCATTTTCCTTTCTTTGCCTTCTTTTGGAAAAAATGGAGCGGATTCATCTGCGTATAAGGCTGTGCTAAATCTAGCCTACGGCAATGCCCCAGATGAACGAAATTTATTGGATATATTTTTACCTAATTCACCTAATCCTAATACCAAAATGCTGGTCTTCATTCATGGAGGATATTGGACGAAAGGAAGTAAAAACCAATTACCCAAAGCTCTAATCCAAATATTGGCTGGTAAAAAAGGCTATGCGGTAGCATCCATCAATTACCGTTTAGTTAAAGATAATCAAAATCGTTATCCAGTTCAGATGGATGACATCCAACAAGCCCTACGTTTCTTGAATCTTAAAGCTGATAGCCTCGGATACAAAAAAGGGGAATTCGGTTTGTTAGGTGCTAGTGCCGGAGCATATTTGGCATTAATGTATGCTTATACAGCTGATCCAAAAAAAGAAATAAAAACGGTCATTGATATTGTGGGTCCCACCGACTTCACCGACCCAATGGTACGAGGTAAAAACTTAGAAGCGGATAAAACCATCACCAATTTCTTGGGAGTTTCAGACCCCAATGCTCCTTTGGCCAAAGAATCAAGTCCGCTATTGAGAGTAAACGCTGCTAGTGCTGTCCCAACCATCATTTTTCATGGAGAAAACGATGAAGTAGTGCATGTACAACAAGCCAAGAATCTGTATGCCAAACTAAGTCAGTTGGGTATAAAAACTCAGCTTGAGCTTTATCCCAATGAAACTCATGAAATGCGTAAAAGCCTTTTCAGTGTTTTCCTAAAAATGGGCACTTGGCTAGATCAAGTATATCCAAGCGGTGTAAAAAACTAGTGAACGGGCTTTAATACCACTTGATACTGAAGCTTCTGATCAGGCTGTGTCGCTAATTTAAATCCCACAAATCGGGTTCCCGGATTAGGTGCGTCGTAGTCATGATTGGGTTCTGTTGACCAGGTCACCCATTCCCCTTTCACTCCTTTTACCTGCAGGTTTAAACGCTTCCCTTTTTGGGTTAAATGTGCCTTACCTGGGCCATCTGCATGAAATTCAGCTGCAGTCAACATGGTCCAAACCAGTTCTCCACCCTGCTTCCCCCATTGTACTCGATCACTAATCTCTAACTTCCTTTTGTTTACTAAAGCCACTTGACGAGATACCTCTTTTGCTTGATCAGCATAAAGCGAGCTCAAATCCATACTCACCTCGGTCCTTTTATTGTTCTGTAGCTTCCACCGTAATTCTGCTTTCCCTTTCACCGCTTGCAATTGATTATTGAGCGTCAAAGTATTGTGCGATTTATTATGGTATCTAAAAACATCCCAACGCTGTGAATTTTGCTCTTTTCCCCAGATTCCTACTCCTTTGGATTCTAAAGATTCGTAATTCTGCATACCAAAATCCATAGCCCAACGCTCCCCCAGTGCATCAAATACAAAAGAACCTACATCCATATGTCCATGGTTCACAGAAGGCGAACCTCCCTTCACTCCCACATACAAGGCATTGGGGTCTGTCCATGAAGAACGCATCATAGCCACAGGATTTGGGCCAGCCCCCAGATAACTTAATTTTGCTGGGATTGCATGATGTACCAATGAGGCCTCTTTTCCCCAAACCATAACCAGAGGTAGCAATCGGTCCGTGACCAAATTCTTAACCACTTTCAAGGTATTGACTTCCGTAAATAATAGACTATTATTTTGTGTCTTGGCAGCAAACCAAAACATGGCTGGATGAAAATCAATCCCATCTCCAGAATCCGAATAATTAAAATTCTTTCCGGAAGGCCCTGCCATATGAAGTAGGTAATTAGCACCGGCATAAAAACCAGGGGATTCATTTAATCCAAAACTGGATCCATAGGCTTTTTCAATGGCATCGTTGTACAAAACTTGAAATGAAGTTCCATAGCCCCAATAAGCATATCCTTCCGGATAAGCTCCGTCTGGGCCATAGTCTTTCATGGGTAAAACAATGGATTTTTGTGCACGCTGCAGCAGCTCTTTGGCTTTTTCTGGATAATCTTCTTGAATAGCTAAAATCCCTAAACTCATGCCCGCATTACAAACTTGATTCCAGTTATGGCTAGCCTTCAACCAACTCGTGTAACGCTCATCATAAGAAGGCTCTATTCCTTTGGATAAAATGGCCGACTTAATCAATTTCTTAGACTCTGGAGATAAAGCATCAAACAACCAATCGTAACCAATAGCCACGGCAGTAGTCATTTCTGCCACATCCAAAAAATGAGATGGATTCCAATCCGTGAATTGACAAATCTGCAATAGCTCTTTTTCAGCCCTCTGAGCATAGATAGGCTGCTGTGTCATTCGGTAAGCATAAGACCAAAACAAAGTCCTTCGCAGCATTTCACGGGAAACTCCAAGCAGTCGACGCCCAATTTGTTTACGTTCCAAAGGCTGTCTCGAAAGTAAAAGATCAGCTTCTTTTAGAATCTGCTGATGTAAATTAGCCCAAAGTGAATCTTGTTGAATATTTCGATGAATGATGGCTTCATCTGATTTCAAAAACAATAAACGAGGATGTCCTTGAGCGGCAGGTAATAATCGATTAAAATCTTGAGCCAAAGTAATTTGAGCTACGAATAGCCAATAAATCAGGAATCCTTTTTTCATCTTGTTCTAATAGGTTTTGTCTTGTCAAACATTTTGTAAATTTGACACACATGCTGTCAAGGTCTAACCAAATATATGAAATCATTCACCAAGCTGTATTGTCTATTCCTACTTTTGATCTTCAGCTTTATGAATGGGGTTGCTCAACATACCTATACGCTCGCTGGTACCATTTTGGATAAGCAAAAAAAGGAAGGAGTTTCCTTTGCTCATGTGTATCTAAACGGCACTTCTTTTGGTACGCAAGCCGACGATAAAGGAAATTTTACATTAAAAAACGTTCTTGCAGGAAACTATCAATTCCTCATTTCCATGGTGGGTTTTCAAGCACTTTCGGTACCCATTTCCGTAATGCAGGATATCAAAAATTTGCATTTTGACATGTTGGAAAACATCACGGACTTAGTTGAAATAAAAGTCCAAGGCCAACGCGACCGTGTTTGGGAAAGGCAAATCCGTCAATTTGAAAATGAATTTTTAGGTAGAGACATAGACAGAGATTTGGTTAAAATCCTGAATAGAGAGGCCATTGATTTTGAGTTTGACCCAAGCACAAAAACGCTCAAAGCAAGTTCAAAAGAGCCACTTTTGATAGAGAACAAAGAACTAGGATATCTCTACCATGGATTCTTGGTCGGGTTTGAGAAAGCACCCAGACAATTAAATTTCAAATCTAGTGGCTATTTTGAAGCATTAAACCCCATTTCAAACAAAGAGAAAGCAAAATGGGAGAAAAATAGAAAATATGCTTTTCAAGGATCCATCAGGCATTTTCTTTTGGCATTAATGAATCAGTCCCTGACAGATGAAGGGTTTTATGTGACTTATTATAAAGAAAATCGCCTCAGCAATCCTCCTCCATTTAAGATGGAAGAAGTTCTTTTCACCACGAATAAACCTAATATTTTTGCTATTGATTTAAAGGGCATCATCAACGTGGAGTTCGATTCGCCAAGGCAATTTTCCAAATTAAAACCTATGGCAAAGACCATTTTGGTGGAAAGCAATGGAACCTTATTAGATCCCTATTCCATCGAAGTATTTGGTAAAATGTCTGAATCTAGAATGGGAAATGAACTCCCACTAGATTATGTCTATGAATTAAAAAAATAGGCATAAAAAAACACCCGACAGAGCCTATCGGGTGTTTTTGCAAGAAATCAAATTACAATACTTTATCTGTATCGGTAGTAAAAATTCGGGTACTAATGGTGTAGCTACCCCCATTTGGATCCTTGTATTTCAAATCCATATAAAATGCCTGATATCCTTTTTTTACATAAGGGATTACGTATTTAACCGTATTCCCAACTGGTTTCACCCGACGAGTTAACCATAAATTATTTCTAAAATCACGATCGGCAGAGGTGGTACCCCAAATGGCCGCATCTTCCAAATCTGTAGGATTAGCATTCACAGTCAATTCAAAACCTTCCTTACCTTTCACCACATTCCAAGTAGGAACTGGTACTTCTTTATTTTGGAGAGATAAACCAAAGAAGGCACTTAATGCCTCAATCGCCTGTTTTCCTCCCGCTAAATCATGGCCAGCATTAGGCACGTAATGAATTAAGTTTTTACCCGGAATCTGATCAAAATAATGCTTAATGGCATCTGCTGTCCAATAAGGGTCATTGGTTCCAATGAAAATGATTTTAGGAACTGTCATATTAGCTCGATAAGAATAAGGATCTATCATACTATTGATAGCCTTCCCTACTGGTGTTCCCGTGCCTTGAGGAATTCCCAATTTCACATAATCCTCTATTTGATCACTGTATTCACCATAGGTATCCTTCTGGTAATTCAGGGTCGCAGGCATATTCAACATATCAATCACCATGGGTCCAATAGCCTTCACACGAGAATCGCCAATAGCACTAGACAACCATGTCGTCCAACCGCGTTTAGAAGCTCCAGAAATCACGAAATCCTTTATTTGAATATTGGCTTTCTTCTTAGCAAACTCCTGAATGGCATCCATTCCCCTAACTGCGGATTTCACCATAGGAAACAACAATGGCCAAGAATGGTCACCCGTTTCTCTAAATTGATGTAAGGTATAAGAAATCAATTCATCTTCCGTTTTACCTCTATACAAAGGTTGATTGGGTACCTGCTTAATCAAGGCTACAATAGCATGATTTTTAGCCGCTACCATGGATAAATAGGTCCACATTTTATCCTCTTTGCTCCAATTAGGCTGTTCATCTTTATTACTTCCTCCCGTAATGAAAAGCATTGCTCCTTCATAAGTTACTTTGGCAGGAATAATGATGGTCAACTGGTGCTTCCAAGTAATATTTTGCCACTTTTGAGAAGTCAAAAGTACATTATAGCCTTTGGAAGTACCCAAAGAAACTGAGTCCTTTAATTCCCATTGATAAGTCTTATCCCCATTGGCCATATAACTTTTTAAGGCCGTTTCGGGAGTAACTTTTTGGGCAAATCCTGACAATGCCAAAAAGCAAATGGCAGCAATACTCAAGAATAATTTTTTGACAATTGAATACATATAATGAATCTTTTAAAGGTTAATTAATTACCAAGGCTTTCCTGTTCCTTGAACTACCCAGGGTTTAGACCAAGGGCTATTTTTCCCATCCGCCTCTGAATAAGTAGTTGTTTCTAACTTGTTCATAGCCGCTTCCGTATTTACTTTGTTTAAATTTCTTTCATCCAACATGTAGTAAAAACGAACGGGCAAAACCTTACGAATAGCTGCTGGTCCTGCCGTTAAAACAGGGAATCCTGTTCTGCGGTAATCAAACCATGCTTCTTGAGCGGCAGTCCAACTAGAAATCCATTTCTGTTCGATGATTTGGCTTAAAGTGCCATCAAATGCTACACCCGGATTAGCTATGTAGCTAGCATAAGTTCCACCTACTCCCCAAGTATCCAAAGAGGCTTTCACGCCTGCTTCATAATGAGCTTTAGCTGTACCGCCAACTGCCCAGCCTTTCAAGGCCGCTTCCGCTAAAATAAAACGTACTTCAGCGGCCGACATCATTCTGGATTTCAACAATGGCCCTTTGGCTTGACGGTATATATCATTGACCCATGAAACATGCGGGTTATTGGCTCCCTGCTCTGCTGTAGGGCTTAAATTATAAGAAGCCCCACCAATGATACCCGTTGGTAATCCCACGTATTCAGGATGAGTATTGACATCTCTTCCTACCACTTTATCTGGCGACAAATAACGTTTACCTCCTTCAATTCTATCGGTACCTTTGGGCAAATTTGCATCAACCACCAATGGAATCTGAACTTTATTGGCCCAAATACCTATCCTAGGATCTTTCAATTCCAATAATTTATTCACGAAAGTCGCTGCCATTTTGATTCGACGGTAGTTGGATGCACTCGCATCATACACTGCATTAGAAGGCCATGAATCACTGTCGCTATTTCCAGCAAATGGCATAGCCGCATCATCAGCAATGGCTGTAATGATGGGGTATTGCGCCGCATTGGCAAGTATTTTCTCAATTCCTGCTTTAGCTACATCCGGCTTCTTAGATGAAATGCGCATGTAATAACGCAAGGCCAATGAATTAGCTAACTTCCTCCATTTACTCGCGTTACCTTGGTAAAATACATCGGCTGTTCCTGGAGTACTTGGATACGAAGCTTTGGACAATAAGGTATTAGCTGCTTCTAAATCTGCTAAAATTCCTGTGTAAATAGTTTCTTGGGTATCATAGGCTGGGAAAGTATTGGTAGCTCCACCTTCTGCGCCTTTCAATGCGGCTGTATAAGGAGCATCACCCCATAAATCAGTAATTAAACCAAACATCATGGATTTCGTCACCAAAGCTATACCCTGATGTAATTCCAAATTCAAGGTTACCGAACGATTATATACGTATTGATTATTGCGTAGGATATCATAGTAGGATGCCCACGACTGGCTTCCTCCCCACTCATAGGTATTATGACCACCAGACCAACCGTCCTTTTGGGTATGTTGCATGACTCCTGCAATATCCTGATAACCTAAATTAACAAAGGCCTTTCCGGTTTCAGTTAATACCGTAGACATCACTAAATTGGGATTAGCAGTCTCTGGGTTTATCCCATTGGGATTCTGATTCAGCACGGTTAAATCCTTACAAGAGAATAAACTCCCTGATAGGACTAACACCAATGCTATGATTTTATATGAAGTATTTTTCATGATCTTTTGCTGTCTAAATTTCATTAAAAAGTTAAACCTAATTTGAAACCAACAGGAATAACCCAAGGGGTTACGTTGTAGCGTTCAATTCCTTGCTTGAATTGAGTTCCACCTCCCTGAACACCAGCCTCTTGTTGGAATGCTGTTTCAGGATCAATGTTTATTTTCGCTTTTGTCCAAAGGATGATATTGCGACTATACACGGAGAAATTGGCATTTTGAACTCCAATTTTCTTGAGCCATTGTTGAGGTAAATCAATACCTAAAGAAATTTCACGCAATTTCACATAATCAGCATCGTACAAGAATGCACGAGTAAATGACCAAGCTGTAGAACCAGCAAATGGCAAGGTAGTGGTACCCGCATTACCTAAGTTCTCCTTGTAACCTGTAGGATTACCCGAAGTATCATATCCTGTTGCAATCACCCCAGGAATAAATACACCTCCATGTGGGAAGTTATAAGGACCATACTTAAAACCATAGGGACCATATTCTGGTGTAGGTCCACCAACTAATGGGAAATAATTACCCGTAATCTTAATTAATCGCTCTTGATTAGCCACTAAATAACTTTTCAGTGCATCTCCTGTCAGACCGTTGGGATTAATTAATTTGTCTAAGAACAATTGAGAACGACCATTCTCTTCTCCATAACGGTAGGTTTGAGAAACGAATTGACCACCACTACGCCAATCAAATGACATATTCAAACTCAAGCGTTTGTAAGAGATGGATGTCTGCATTCCCAAAATAAAGTCTGGATTGAAATTTCCTATTTTATTCCGCGTATTGATAGCATCAATGGATTGCCACTTACCTGTATTATCCAATATTGGATAACCAAAATAAGGAGATGCTTTATCTTTAACTGTAACGATTTGGGCATCATAAATATCGCCAATTTCTTCACCTACATAAGTCCATGCTCCTCCTTTGGCATCTTGCCATAAGGTATAGTAAGGAAGATCATCTGATAATTCGACGATTCTGGTTCTATTACGAGTCCAGTTTACATTCACATCCCAATTCCAATTGGAAGATTTAACTGGGGTATAGCCCATTGTTAATTCTACTCCTTTACTTACCAATAAACCCGCATTAACGTTTTTCAAGGAATAACCTGAAGATGGAGGCAATTTGGTACTCAAGATTTGATTCCTATTTTCTACTTGATAATAGGTTCCAGAGAAACGTAATCTGTTTCGGTACAAACTCAAGTCAAAACCTGTTTCATAGGAAGTAACAATCTCTGGTTTCAAATCAGAAATCAATAAAGTTCCAGGAGTACTTAAACGAGGAATACCATCCCATGTACCTGCATTTCCTAGTGTTCCAAGCAATTGATACGGATTAGCATCATTACCCACTTGGGCTACCCCTCCACGAAATTTGAATAAATCCACCTGATTCGGCATGTTGAACATTTCATTAAACAAGACGCTCAATGAAGCAGATGGATAGAAATAAGAACGATTAGCCGCCGGCAAAGTACTTGACCAGTCGTTACGAGCCGTCACATCCAAGAAGATCATGTCTTTATAACCGATATTGGCCAAACCATACCCACTATAAATGGCACGTTGGAACCAAGTGCTATAATAATCCAAATTCGCAGGGGCAATGTTTTGTACATTAAAAGCACCCGGAACGATTAGGCCCGTTCCGCTTTTACTCGCATTGGTGATGTTTGAACCACGCTGGTAACGTGCATTTCCACCGAGAGAGAAAGATAAACTAAAGTCCTTAATGTCCTTTTTGTAGGTAGCTAAGAAATCTGCGTTACTTTCAAAGTTCGCCAAATTGATATTTCCATAAGCTCCTCTTGGGTCATTGGTATAACTATTGGCAATTTTCAACTCGCGCTGCTCGGTATAGGTATCTAAAGCATAGCGACCCATCAAACTAATCTCTGGGGTGATTTGATAATCCAAACGGATATTTCCAAACAAACGATCACGTACAAATCCATTATTTACTTCATTAGCTAAGAAATAAGGATTATTGTAGACGGTATTGTATTGAGTTCTTTGTTGTAGACCTTCCTGACCAGGCATCCAATAGTTTTTCAATTCCAAAATGTCGATATGGGGAGAAACGTTATAGGCCCATTCCAATGGATTGGTACCACGGTTACCTGCTGGACGGTTATTGGAAGAAGAACGACTCACATCCAAATTGTTGCTTAGGGTCAGCTTCTTATTGACTTTAATGGATGTGTTTAAATTCAAGGTATTTCTGAACAAATCAGAATTTGGGATAATGCCACGATTCTGCATGTTGGAGTAAGACAATCGATAATTAAATTGATCATTACTGTTTGCAATAGAAATACCATTGGTAGTAGTAATACCTGTTTGGACAAACTTGGCCACATTGTCTTTATGAGAAATTAAAGGCATGGCTATTTTCTTACCATTGGCATCCAAAGGACTATTCCATTGAACTTCTGAATAACCTTTATCTAATTCTGCTCCATAAGTAGCACCAACTTCTTCTTGAATCAATTTTCCGAAGGCATTCGATAGAGGATTTCCGGTGATGGAAACAGGAATGGCTGAAAACTGACCTGGGCCAAATTTTGTTTGCCACTTTAGATACTTATAAGGATTATCAAAAACTGTATTGGAGGTAATATTCACCGTCATTTTCTTTGATTTAGAACCCGACTTGGTCGTAATTAAAACTACACCATTCCCTGCTCTAGAACCATATAAAGCTGCGGCACTTGGACCTTTTAAAACGGAAACATTTTCAATATCCTCAGGATTTAATCCAGAAATAGAATTTCCAAAGTCAACCCGATTATCATTACCCACCTGACTAATATTATTTAGAGTATTGGCTAGAGGCACACCATCAATAACAAACAGAGGCTGATTATCAGTGCTAAGGGAATTGGCTCCGCGGATTACCATACTAACAGAAGAACCTGTTCCACCTGTGGAACTGATGGTAACCCCGGCCATTTTACCTGCCATGGCATTTAGTACGTTTTCTTGAGCCACACGGTTCATCTCTTTACCATCTACTTTAGCGACAGAATATCCCAAAGATTTTTCCTCCCTTCGAATACCCAGTGCCGTTACTACTACCTCGTTTAACATGGAAGTAGCAGGAGATAAAGTGATGTCGATTTTCTTTTGATTACCTACGCGTATCTCCAGGGGCTCGTAACCTACTGAGGAAAAGACCAATACAGAATTGGGACCTGATACTTCGATGGAATAATTTCCAGCTTCATTGGAACTACTTCCACGGGAAGTGCCCTTTAGGCTGACACTGGCACCAGGGATACCTGAACCATCTTGCTTGGAGCTGATTTTTCCACTAACTATTTGGTTTTGAGCTAATAAATTTGAACTACAAGACGCAAAAAGCCATAGGGAAAATAACCACCCCCTCAATTTTTGTTGAGTGAAGTTTACTTTCATGGTTGTTATAAATAGGTTTAAAAAAAATGAACTGCTGGCAATATAGGTAATATTCTAAATTAGCAAGTTAAAATTCCATTATTTTAGGATAAAATAGGATGAACGGCGACAAAGTGAACATGAGGAAAGGAGAAAATATGAATAAACATGAAATGTAAACTAATCTTGACAAAATTTAAAAACAATTCAAATAATTAAATTTACAATTAACTGATAATCAATATATTACAATAATTACTAACACATTGTAAAGATATGTTTAATTTAAACTATTTTTTACATATATTAAATTTTACTTGTTTTCCACACCAGCTTCCTTGAAATTGTATTTTCCAAAGCCAATACGAAAAGTAGCGAATCTGGTAATTCTCTCTACTTTGCCCATAATTAACGCACAGGCATTTTTTTTGTCCTACATTTGAAATAGAGAACACGAAACATGTGTTACAATTTTAATTTGGCAACAAATCATACTTATTTTGCATCGAAGAAAACCTAAAGCAGGAATTCTTTTGATTAAAAGCAGGTTACTCCTTGTTCTAATAAACTTAAATTATTTCCAAAGGCTTCTTTGTACAAAGGAGGTTTTTGATTCTTCGTTTTTGTCTATTGAGCCCTCAGGCGAAATCTCAATTTCTCAAAAGTTTCTTGGTCGTTCTATAGTCCATGTTTTCATGGCTTTGGGTTGATTCTCTAACCCTACTATTTGTTTAAACCAAATAGTCATTAAAATTATCTTTTATGCAAAAAAGTTACTCAATTGTTAAGGCTTCTAAAAAGCGTTCCTTCCTGGCAAGGTTTCTCTTTTTAGCTTCTTTAATCTTCTCTCTCTCTGCTGCCACACCAGCCTTGGCCGGTTATGTGTCAGTTTCCTTCAATGAAGGATTCATTGCTGACCAAAATGGAAATAACAAAGCCAATGGCGGAATTGCAGTTTCTACAACAGGAATTACCCGTTTGTCATTTGGCCAAAACTCCAGTACTTCTGGTTTTGAATTACAAGGGAATGACTTACCTGGCTTTGTCACATTTTATGACAAAAACAATGTTTATCACTCCATAGCAGGTTTTATGAACTGGCGTGAAACAAATGGTTCAACCATTAGAACCATGGTCTTTCTACCAGCAACTGGTACTAATGAAGTCATTGCAATTAATTCTGGAAGCTATACGATTACTGCTACCAAAGCTTTAGGATTAACCTTCAATGGACAAATATTGAATATGTCAGGAGGTATCATAACAGGTAATGCTGCTACTGTATCTCAAATGTTGTCAAGTTTAAATGATTATTTAAATTTACAACCTAAGCTTAATATTACACCTACACTAAGTGTTACTGAAACTGTTGGAGGCGTTAATGCCGTTGCAACAGTAACCTTAAGCGCTCCAGCAACAGTGGTAACCACTGTTACTTATAGTACATCAGGTGGTACTGCGACCAACAATACAGATTATACTAATGCATCTGGAACTTTGACATTTGCCATCGGGGAATCTAGCAAAACGATTACTGTGGGTGTATTAGATGATGTAACTGGCGAATCTACTGAAACGTTTAATATCGTTATTGCAAATGCTGTCAATGCGGCTATAGTAACCAATACTACAGTTGTTTCCATCGTCGACAATGACGCAGCACCAAGTGCATTAAGTTATCCTACTCCTAAGGTTTATAGTGTTAACACCGTAATTACCAACGTATCTCCTACTGTAACAGGTACAGTAACAAGTTACAGTATTTCTCCAGGATTACCTGCAGGCTTGTCATTCAATACGACTACAGGTGTGATAAGCGGTACGCCAACAGCCACTAGTCCAGCTACTAACTACACTGTAACTGCCACTAATGCAACAGGTAGTACCACAGCGGTAATTAATATAACAGTCAATGCTGTCGCTCCTAGCGGTTTAACTTACACGACTCCCAATGTTTACATTGTAGGTAACACCATTACCAATTTAAACCCTACCGTGACGGGTAGTGTGAACTCTTACTCTATTGCACCAGCATTACCTGCAGGATTAAGTATCAATACTACTACGGGTGTTATTAGCGGTACACCTACTGCTACTAGCCCTGCAACAAATTACACCGTAACAGCTACCAATGGATTTGGAAGTACAACTTCCAACTTAATCAGTATTACGGTTAATGCAGCTGCTCCATCTGGATTAAGCTATACGACACCCAATGTTTACACCACAAATACTGCCATTACCGCTTTAAATCCAACGGTAACTGGAACTGTTACTGGGTATGTCATCGCTCCAGCACTACCAACTGGTTTAAGTATCAATCCAACAACCGGGGTAATCAGCGGAACTCCAACGGCTGTAAGTGCTGCAACAGACTATACCGTTACTGCATCCAATGGAACTGGTAGCACGACTGCAATTGTCAATATTACGGTGAATGCTACATTAGCTGCTCCAACAAGTTTAAGTTATAATACACCTAACGTATATACCACTGGTACTACTATTACGGATTTAAATCCTTCAGTAGTAGGTACAGTTACTAGTTATAGTATTTCTACTCCCCTACCTACAGGTTTAACATTCAATACCACCACAGGTGTGATTAGTGGAACCCCTACTGTAACCAGTCCTGCAACAGATTATACTGTAACGGCAACCAATGCCACTGGTAGTACAACTGCCGTGGTGAGAATTACCGTTAATGCAGCCCTAGTTGCTCCATCTGCATTAAGTTACAATACACCTAATGTTTACGTGGTAGGTACTACTATTACATCATTAAATCCTACTGTAACTGGTACTGTAACGGGATATACTATTACTCCAACATTACCATCAGGTTTAATCATTAATCCTATTACTGGTGTCATTAGTGGTACACCTACAGTAACAAGTCCTGCTACGATCTATACAGTAACAGCCTCCAACGGCGCAGGTAGTACTACGGCAGACTTAAGTATCCGAGTGAATGCTGCCGCTCCAACAGGTTTAACGTATCAAACTCCAAACGTATATAAAGTTGGTACAGCTATTACTTCATTAGACCCAAGCATTACAGGTACTGTTGATTCATATGCTTTAACAACTGGTACACTTCCAGCTGGATTATCGTTTAGCACGGTTAATGGTAAAATCACGGGAACTCCTACAACGGTAACCTCCCTAACAAGCTTTACTGTTACTGCAACCAATGTGTCAGGAAATACAGTATCCAACACATTTACTATTACAGTTAACCCTGCTGACCCAAGTGGATTAACCTACCCAACTCCAAACACGTATATTGTTGGAACTGCTATTACTTCATTAGACCCAACGGTAACGGGTACTGTAACATCTTATGCCTTAACTACTGGGACGCTTCCAGCTGGATTATCTTTCAGCACAGTTAATGGTAAAATTACAGGAACACCTTCAGCAGTAACAGCCTTAACAAGCTTTACAGTTACTGCCACTAACGTTTCAGGCAGTACAGTTTCCAATACATTCACTATTACGGTTAATTCAGGTTTACCAACCGATACCGATGGTGATGGTGTTTCTGATGCTCAAGAAGCCATAGACGGAACGAATCCAAATGATGGATGTTCATACAATCCAGCAAGTCAAATTTTTGCTAACACTACCTTGACTTGGAAAAATACAGACTGTGACGGAGACGGAACCAACAACGGTACAGATCCACAACCATTAAACTATTGTGTTGGTGGTGCTGGTGGAAACCCTCCAAGCATTGGATCTCCTAGCTATGCCATTTTTGGAGCTAACGATTGCGATAATGATGGTATTCCAAACAACGTAGAATGTGCTTCTGGTGGTCCAAACTGCCAAGACTACGATGCTGATGGAATTCCTAACTTCCAAGATTCTGATTCTGATAATGACGGTATTCCTGATAGTATTGAGAAAAACATTGATTCAGATGGTGATGGTATTCCAAACTATTTGGATTTAGATTCTGACAATGATGGTATCTTAGATAGAACAGAAGGTTCAAGTGACCGTGATGGTGACGGAACTCCTAACTATTTAGACCTTGATTCAGATGGTGATACGATCTTAGATGCTTGGGAAGCTACAGATTCAAGACGTGGAGTAATTGATCCAAATTACGATGGACGTGTTGACCAAAATGGCGCTTTTGTTGATAGTAATAAAAATGGTTTAGCTGATTTCTTAGAAGCTAATCCTGCTCCTATCCCAGACACAGATAAAGATGGCACAGCTGATTTCTTAGATTTAGATTCAGATGGTGATACTTTATTAGATCGCAATGAATTAACCTCAGATCCAGATAAAGATGGTATTCCAAACTACCGTGATTTAGATTCTGATGGCGATTGGTTAGGTGATAGCGACGAAAGAGATAGCGACAACGATGGTGATGGTATCCCGAACTACTTAGATTTAGATTCTGACGGCGATACAATTCCAGATGCATGGGAAGGTAAAAACAAGTGTGCTACTTGCACGAACTTGAATGATGGTAACGGTGATGGCTGGGATGATCGTGGACAATATGTTCCAGTGATCGATACAGATAAAGACGGTACTTCTGATTTCTTAGACCTAGATTCTGATAACGACTGTATTCCAGATCGCGTTGAATTAGGTGATGATTTAGACCTTGATGGAAAAGCTAATTTCCGTGATACAGATTCTGATAATGATGGTATTTTAGACGCTTTGGAAGCTGTTACTTGTAACTCTCCTGTCGATACTGATAAAGATGGTCTTAAAGACTTCGAAGATGTAGATTCTGATAACGATGGTATCTCCGATAAGATTGAAGCAGGTTCTGACCCTAGCAATCCAGTAGATACAGATAAGGATGGTACTCCTGACTTCCGTGATTTAGATTCGGACAATGACGGTATTCCTGATAAATTAGAAGCCGGTGCTGATCCTAGCAATCCAGTTGACACGGATAAAGATGGTACTCCAGACTTCCGTGACTTAGATTCGGATAACGATGGTATCTCAGATAAAGTTGAAGCAGGTGCTGACCCAAATAATCCAGTGGATACGGATAAAGATGGTACGCCTGATTACCGCGACTTAGATTCAGATAACGATGGTATCCCAGATAAATTAGAAGCTGGTTCAGATCCAAATAATCCAGTGGATACGGATAAAGATGGTACGCCTGACTTCCGTGACTTAGATTCGGATAACGACGGTATTCCTGATAAGATTGAAGCAGGTGCTGATCCAAACAATCCATTGGATACAGATAAAGACGGTACGCCTGATTTCCAGGATTTAGATTCTGATAATGATGGTATTCCAGATAAAGTAGAAGCTGGTGCTGATCCAAATAATCCAATTGATACGGATAAAGATGGTACTCCTGACTTCCGTGATACAGATTCTGACAATGATGGTATCCCAGATTTATTTGAAGCAGGTAAAGATCCAAACAATCCTGTAGATACAGATAAAGATGGTACTCCTGATTATCGCGACCTAGACTCGGATAACGATGGTATTCCAGATAGCATTGAAGCTGGAAAAGACCCAATCAACCCTGTTGATACAGACAAAGATGGTACTCCTGACTTCCGCGACTTAGACTCGGATAACGATGGTATCCCAGACAAAGTAGAAGCTGGTAAAAACCCGTCCAATCCGACAGATACAGATAAAGATGGAATTCCTGATTTCCGTGAGTTAGATTCAGATAATGACACCATCCCTGATAAAACAGAAGCTGGAAATAATCCGAATAACCCAATTGACACGGATTCTGATATTGCTCCAGATTTCCAAGATTTAGATACGGATAATGACGGTATCCCTGACAAAATTGAAGCAGGTCCAAATCCAAATGCTCCAATAGACACGGATAATGATGGTACGCCTGATTTTAGAGATTTAGATTCTGACAATGATGGTGTAATGGATAAAGTAGAAGCAGGTGCTAACCCTTCTGCCCCATTAGATACAGACAAAGACGGAAAACCAGATTTCCAAGATACAGATGATGATAACGATGGTATCTTAGACGTAATGGAAGATAACCTAGATTATGGTGGCCTACCAGACTGCGATAATGACGGTATTCCAAATCGACTTGACCCAGATGTTTGTCCTTCATTCATTCCTCAAGGTATCTCGCCAAATGGTGATGGTAAAAATGACAAATTGATTATTCCAGGAATCTTAGGTTTCAAGAATACATTAACAATTTTCAACCGTTGGGGTGAAATCGTTTACGAAACCAAGGACTACAAAAATGACTGGGGTGGTGAAAGTAACAACGTGTTTATTTTGAAAGATGGTTTACTTCCTGATGGAGTTTACTACTACATAGTTGATTTCTATGGTGTAAAACCAAACATCTCAACATTCATCTTCATCAATAGACTGAAAGTTAAGTAAACAACACCACTGAAAACAGAAAGAAAAATGAATACGAATCAAAATAATAAATTCAACATCACGAAGCCAAACAACATGCCTTTCCAGGGCATGTTGATGGCCATCCTTGTAGCGATGTTATTGGGTGTTTTCACCCATGAATCAAAAGGACAAATTGAAACTATGTACAGTTTATATCGTTTCAATCCTCAAATCATCACACCTGCACACGTAGGGTCTTCAGATGTTTCTGACATCACGGTGATAAACCGTCGCCAGTGGACAGGATTTGAAGGTTCACCAACGACTTTTGCTGCTAGCTTAAATTCCAAATGGGGTGAAAACAAAGGTTTAGGTGTAGTCGCTTTAATGGATCAAGCAGGTCCTATTAAAACCACTGCAATCAGTGCTGATTTTGCATACCATGTTCCTTTGAGCGACAAATGGACTATGTCCGGAGGTATCCGTGGAGGATTTTCCAATTTAACCATTCAATGGTCAGCAATTCGCTTAACTCATGGTGGTGATGATAACTTCCAAGAAGATATTTCAAGTGGCTTAAAATTCAATACTGGTTGGGGATTACGCTTCTCCAAAGGTGATGGTCTATTCTTAAGTCTATCACAACCGAGGGTATTGAAATATGACTTCGGCGCTGCATCTGGAGGCTACAAAGACGTGGATTACTTGTACACGATGGTTGGAACAAAAGTTCGCTTAGGATCACAAATCACCTTATATCCTAGTGCATTAGTTCGTATAGCGACAGATGTTCCTTTGAGCTATGATTTAAACGTCAATAGCCACATCCATGATAAGTTTGATCTAGGCTTTAGTTACCGCAAAGGAGATAGCTATGGTATTCGCTTAGGATTCCAAGCAACAAAAAACCTATATGCTGGTTACGTATATGAGTTACCTATTTCAGCT
This sequence comes from Aquirufa aurantiipilula, assembly GCF_019923745.1. GTDB lineage: Bacteria > Bacteroidota > Bacteroidia > Cytophagales > Spirosomataceae > Aquirufa > Aquirufa aurantiipilula. The sequence continues at coordinate 179,374 of NZ_JAANOG010000002.1, read as the reverse complement.
ATTAGTAAGGTAACTACACAAACCCATGAAATTGCATTAAGATTTACGTTTAACAAGAAAAATAGCTTGGAAACGAAATAGATATTCAAGACAGTAGATTAGAGAACGAAAAGTGGAAAGCTAGGTTAATATTTGATCTAGCTTTTTTTTATGCCTTCTACTTATGAAAAGCTAAAAGCAATGCTTCATTTTCTCTGTAAATTTGAAATATATCTAAAATAGATGTCGTGTAAACTATTTTTCATTAAAAAAATGGCACAAAATACCCTAAATGCAAAAGATATAAATTCGCAATTTTAAATTAACTTTACATAGCTTCCTGCTTGATATTAGGTAAATTCTGCTTGAAATCAGGCCAAATAAAAGCCCAAATGGAGGCAAATGGGGGCGTTTTTTACTTGATTTGTAAAGAAAAGCTTAAATTTTTATCAAATAAACAAGTAAAAGTCCTCGTGAAAAATCCCATACAGCCAAAGGCTAATCGTATTTTTTTAAAATCAAAAAACACACAAAAGGGCCATACAGAGTGCAGGAGAAGAACTTTGTTTTTAATTTAAAATTAAGAACAAATATTAACGATGTTCTATTTTTTAAATTAACGCTTTGAAGTACATTTGTAAAGCAAATCGAAACAGAGGTATAGGACTTCGTTCAGGTTTGGTGTTCTACATGTTCTAAATTAATATGAAAAAATCTATCTCTCAGCTTAACTCACGGTTCGGCTATTCTGTACTAATACTACAGAAAACTTTAATTCCGCAAAAATCTGGCTTGTTTGTTTTAAACAAAATTTAAAACAAATTCAACCAACAGCACATCAACATGATGCGGTTGTTGAACTTCTGTTAAAGAATCCAGCTTTTGAAATTTTAAACGTGTTCTAATTAAGATTAAATGAATTTAACATTCAACTCTAAGTCAATTTCACTTCTATCTTCACCGATATCAAAAGCGTGTTCGTTTTTGATGATTGTTGGATGTAGTGTGTCGACTACGGAGCTTCTTGCAACAGAACGTATTTCATCTAGCTTTTCTACAGTAATTACGAGTATGTCGGCAGATTCTAGCCTCAAAGGCAAGTTTGTCATTCCTACTGGTGATAAAAACAAGTTCCGCACCGAAGACATGGAAGCCATTGGCATTATTCCTCAGGGAATTACACCCAATGGAGATGGGAAAAATGACAAATTAGTCATTGACGGAATCTTAGGGCTTAAGAATAAGCTAAGCATTTTTAATCGCTGGGGAAATTTGGTTTTCGAAAAAGAAAACTATTCCAATGATTGGGGAGGAGAATACCTTACCTCAGAATCAACTAGCGATGGCAAATTACTTCCTGATGGCATCTATTATTATGTAATAGATTTTTATGGCCAAAAGGAAAACATATCGACATACGTACTTATCAACAGATTAGCAGTAAAGTAAAACAATGTTCTATAATTATATACATATTAAACTGAGAGTAGATCAAAAAAGGCAAAGCTGGGGCCGCTTGGCCCTTGCTTACCTCCTTTTGGGAATTTTACTTTCATGGAGTTATTCATCACATGCTCAAATTGAGAGTATGTACAATTTGTACCGCTTTAATCCTCAAATCATTACTCCTGCGCACTCTGGATCTACAGAAAATTCAGAAGTAGTATTCATTAACAGACAACAATGGATTGGTGTAGAGGGAGCGCCTAAAACAATTGCCGCTACAGCGAACATTAAATGGGGAGAAAAGAAGGGTTTAGGATTTTTAGCCATGGTGGATCAAGCAGGTCCCGTTAAAACAACCAATATCGGTGCAGATTTCGCTTACCACGTATCATTGAATGATAAATGGAGAATGTCTGGCGGTATTCGTGGAGGTTTTTCAAGCCTAGCATTAAATTGGTCATCCATTCGCCTTGTTAATCCAAACGATGCCTTGTTTGCACAAGATATTTCAACTGGACTAAAATTCAATACAGGTTGGGGTCTACGTTTCAGCAAAGGAGATGGTTTATTCTTCAGCATTTCTCAGCCTCGTGTATTTAAATACGATTTTGGTGCAGCTAGTGGAGCTTATAAAGATGTAGACTATTTCTACACCATGGTAGGTACCAAAATTAAAATGGGAAATAACATCAATTTATATCCAAGTACCTTGTTAAGAGCTGCAGCCGATGTGCCTTTAAGCTGGGATATCAATTTGAATGCTCAAATCAAAGAAAAATTAGATGTCGGATTGAGCTACCGCCACCAAGACAGCTACGGTCTACGTTTAGGTATGCAAGCTTCTAAAAAAATCTATTTAGGTTATGTTTATGAATTACCTATCTCGAATATCAGTAAAGTGAGCACTCAGACTCACGAAATCGCCTTGAGATTCTCCTTCTTCAAAAAAGAAGTAGTAGCTCCTGCTAGCGACACTGCCGTAAAATAACTACATCAACAATACATATTATAGCTCTGGGTTTAAACCCAGAGCTTTTTTTACACCTAAATTAATCCATTAAACATATCCTGAACCAGAATCAGTTCAGGGTTCACTTCATCAACAAAATAAAAAAGAGCTCAGGTTTTAAACCCTGAGCTCTTTTTTATTCTCCAATCATAGAATCTATTTTCCTTATTCCTTTCGCTCACTTTTAAAGTTAAGATGAAGCTTATCTGCCAACAGATGAATTAAATCTTTTTGATATACCTGCGCTCCTTGTTTCACCTCACCCATAGGTTTCACCCCTGAACCCAGCATAGCAAACCAAATTTCATGGGAATCTTGAACCTTTTTACCATGTGACTTCCATTGATCTTTTTGAATATCTCCCCTACCGTGGTCCGTAGTGATGAGGATGGTTGTTTTACCTTGATATAAGGGATCCGATTCCACGAAATCCCATATCTCTTTCAACCAAGCATCAAAATGATGCACTGCCCCTAAATAATGCTGATAAGCACCTTCATGTGCGAACTCATCTGTTTCACCATAGGAAATATACATGGCCTTGGGTTTTTTAGTCTTTAAATAGCGCATAGCCTGAAAATGAATGAATACATCTTGACTTTCTACATCACCAAAAACCCGAAAGGATTGACTCAACATATCCGAAATTAATTTCATCTGAGGATCCTTATTCAATTCAGGATAAACATCATATCCATTTATAACAGGAAAACCTGCCCTCTTTTCATTTAATATACGGTCAAAGGCGTCCCAAGCACCAAAAGCCACCACTTGGTTCTTATAGCTGGGCAATTGATTTAAATACTCAAAAAAATTAGTATTAGGATTGGGTTTATAATCGTTGGAATTAATGGCTGTATCCACTTGTCCTGTCAGCAACTCACTGTAACCAGGATAGGAAAACCAATGTGGATTAGCCACATCTACTTGATTACCTAAAGTCCTATTTCCATGTATTTGGCCTTTCTGAACTAATTCTCCCCATAAAAATGGCATTAATTTCTTTCTACGAACAGCCAAATCATCATCCCAAAATTGATTGAAAATGGCTAAACTATCACCATGGTGATACATCTTCTTTTTGGCTATACTGGTGTCCATGCCTTTAAACACGTCCTGCCAACGTAATCCATCTGTTGTGATCACAATCACCCGATTATCTGAAGATTTTTGAGCTAAACTAAACTCGATTTGGGTAAAGAAAACCACTACTAAACAAACTAGTTGTTTCATATGTAAATCATTAAATGGGTGAGTTATTTCCTAAAACGCTTAATTCGATAAAAGGTCAAAAAATTAGCATCATGGTTATTGTGCGCACCGCCATCTTCATCGTCATAGGCAGTCCGACAAGCCAGCACAATATGATTACCTTGAAATTGCCAGTCGACATATTGAAATCCATGTTTAATTTCATCTGGATGCTGAAAAATCACCTGCTTCACCTCCCAATTCTTTAAATCACCAGAGAAACATAAAGCTAACGTATTTCTAAATGATGCCGGGTTTTTCCCTGAATGCTTGACCTTAGTAGTATCTGGAATCACATTTGACAGTGTCCAATATTTTTTTGATTTCGGATCAAAGCGAATACTAAACTTTTTAGCCCCTCCCGGAAAGCGAATAAAACCATGTTCAGGATCAAAACTAGACTCTTTGCCATCTGCACTTATCTTAACCATAGCCGCATATTCATCCATGGTAGATTTATTATCCACCCTCAGAATATTCCAAACCTGCCCTTGCGGGTCTAATACCGCATTTCCCTCAATCCAAGCGCCAAAATGATTATTTAAATAGGTAGAATCATAGCGAAGAACATTGGTCTTAGTCCAGCTAGCTGCCAACATAGGATCAGCATCCAAAGGCATGGACATCATGAATGTACCATACCTTTTCCCCCATTTTTTAATCGGCCCCATAGCATCTTCCATGGCTCTCCATAGTCGACCATTATGTTCCAAGAATGGCATGGGCGCACAATGATACTCTCCTTCTATTAAAAGTCCATGTTCCGCATCCACAGGTTCTGACCAAGTAAATCCCCCATCCAATGAATTCCGAATGATGGTATTTCCATGGTGCTTATTGGTTCCCATGATATATAGCTTGCCATTCAATTCGAAAAGCTTGGACCAAAATTGCCCTTGAATTTGACTAATCTTTGTCCAAGACTTACCCCTATTTTTCGATAAATACACGTGAGAAACTGCGGAACTATGTTCGGTAGATTTAGGTCCAAAAAAATCATGAGAGGCTAAATAATCTCCATTGGACAAAATACAAATACTAGGGGAGCCAATGTACTGGCCGCTGGAAGCAGGACTGTGGGCTATGACTACACCGGGAACTTGAGCAGCTAATGAACTGGAAATCAAAAACCAGCATACAAAAAGGCCTGTTCCCCAAAAAGGAATTTTCATGTTTTCTATTAAGGTTTGGATTTAAATTACTTGTAAAAAGGCAATTTGAAAGGAAGGATAGATTAAGCTTTGGTTAAATTTAAAACTTAAAGCCCAAATTTATCCCTAGTCCTCTAACACCCAACCAAGGTCCTTCTGTATTAATTTGAGCCGAATTAGCTGTCACCTTTCCAACAGATTTAAATGGCGAAGTATCCAAATTATCCACCTCCCTTTGTAAAACGGCTTGCTCATTGGTGGTCAATGCAGGATTAAATTCTGCAGTTAAAATACCCGAACTCGTTCCAAAGTGAGCACCAACAATCCAAAAATCAAATACCATTCGATTCTTCCAAATGGGATACTGGATGCCAAACATCAAACCTCCATTCATGGAGGTAATTTTTCCTTTAAAATCACGATCTACTTGCATCAATTGGCCACTGGTTTTGTCTACCACAGTGATAGGGGCTGTCAACTCATACACTAAATAACGTGCATAGGGAGCCGCATAAAAACCTTGATTCCCTTTGCTGCTAAAATAATACCTGATTTCAGGGGTAATGGCTATATTACCCAGTTTCAATCGGGAAAGATTGATCGATTTATCATCTATTTGTTCCGAAATGGTGCCTTCCATTGGTACATCACCATAGGGCATAGTTCTGAATCCGAGAGAAAATGACATGTGTTTACTTAAACTACGCTCATAAGTAAAATTATAGTTCCTCAGTAAAAGTGAACTCAAGTTAATTTTAATGCTATTTTTAGAAGATTTTTGAGCTAATAAAATAGTAGGGAGTAAAAGTAAAACAAAGGCAATTTTTTTCATGTAGGTTGATTGTTAATACGCTCAATGAAGCCCTTGGACTTCATATTTCATTCAATAAATTAATGATAATTCCTTGAATTACAGAGAAATATATGATTGAATTTTATTTTTTATAATATTTCAAAGCCTCAGGTAGATACTCTTTAATTTTTTGAATTCGAGTGGCATCAGAAGGGTGAGTACTTAAAAATTCAGGTGGAGCCTCCCCAGATTTTGATTTTTGCATTCTCTCCCAAAAGGCTGATGCTTCAGATGGGTCATATCCCGATTTGGCAGCCCACATTAAACCAAATTTATCTGCTTCTAATTCCTGTTCACGAGAAAAGGGTAACATAATTCCAAATGTCGTTCCAATGCCATAGGCGCGCATAAATAAATCCTGCGTTTCTTTCGGTTTACTAGAAATGGCCGCTGATAAAACAGAACCACCCAGTTCTTGAATCATGGACTCACTCATGCGCTTATTTCCATGCTGCAACAAGGCATGTGAAACCTCATGACCCATGACAAAAGCCAGAGCCGTTTCATTTTTAGTAACTGGTAGGATTCCTGTATAAACGACAATTTTACCTCCTGGCATACACCACGCATTGATGGTCGTATCGTTTTTAACTAAATTGTATTCCCACTGGTAGCCCTTCAAAAATTCTTTGTTATTTTTCTCTGCAAAATAAGCTTCCACCGAAGCTGTAATTTTCTTACCCACTCGCTGTACCATTTGTGCTTGCGCATCTTTAGCAGGGGAAATAACCTGACTCGTTTTTAAAAATTCTTGATATTGGGTCAAAGAAAGTGCTTGAATTTCCTGCTCTGACACCAGAGATAATTGACTTTTACCTGTCAAGGCATTTTGAGCACATGAAATCATAAACAATGTGCCAAAAAGAATAATTAGACTACTTATACCGTATACTGGAATAGAACGTTTCATATAAATCAAACAATGGAGATGGTTTTCACACAGAAAATAATTGTAAATTTAAGTTATGCTTCCTGATTTACCCAATTAAATCAACTGCGATCCCAAATTCATTTAAAATAGATTAAACCGCCGCAATCTTTCATCCCATGTTAAAAAAAATCCTATTTGCTCTATTAGGAATTACCTTGTTTTTCATCCTAGCTGCGATGGGGATTTCCTTGTTATATAAAAATGAAATCAAGGACTTAATCACCAAAACTGCCAATGAGAAGCTTCAAGCACAATTCCAATTTGAAGATGCCTCCATTAGCCTTTTACGCCACTTCCCTAGCCTAAGTATTGAGGTGGAAAACAGTTCCATTATTGGGAAAAACGAATTTAAAAACGATACCCTTTCACAAATACAGAAGCTGACAATACAAATTGCCCCTCTTGCCTATTTATTGGACCACCAAATTGACATACAAGATGTGATGATTGAAAAGGCGAAGCTGAACTTACATATCTTGCCCAATGGAAAAATGAATTGGGATATTTACCAAGCAGGTCCTTCAGAAAGCCCACAAGCAAAATCCAATCAAAACACGAGGATTTCCTTAGAACATTATCAATTCATAGATGCTGACATTCACTACACCGACGAAATGAGGGGTTTTTCAACTCAATTAATACAATTGAATCATGAAGGTTCCGGTGATTTTTCACAAGACATTTTTACACTAAAAACGCGAACAGAAGTTGAAAAACTAAGTCTAGAATTCTTAGGAAAAACCTATCTATCTGAAGTGAAAAGTAAACTTGAAGCTCCTATTGAAATGAATTTCTCAAAAATGGAATTTGCGTTTAAAAACAATGATCTATTTTTGAACGATTTACCCATTCATTTTGATGCTTGGGTGGCTATGCCCGATACTTCTATTGATATGGATATCAAATTCCATGCCTTGAAATCTCCCCTAAAAGATTTCTTATCTTTGGTACCTCTACTTTACCAAAACTCATTCCAAGATCTTCAAGCATCAGGTGATTTTGCTCTCAATGGTTATGCCAAAGGTAAAATGAATGGTCAATCTATGCCCGGTTTTGGGATGGATTTACGTATTTCAAAAGGTGCGTTTAGCTATGCGAAGGTCCCAGTTGGCGTTAAACAAATGGAACTCGATTTGCACATTGATAATCCGGATGGGATCCCAGATCATACCCTTGTTGACTTAAAAAAATTGCAATTATACATGAACAAGCAGCCTATACAAGCTAGTTTGTTCTTAAAAACACCTGTTTCAAACCCTTACCTTACTGCAAGTCTAAAAGGCGTTTTGAATTTGGGAGAAATTGCAAAAATAATCCCACAAAAAAATACTCAAATGAGCGGTACCATTCAAAGTGACATACAATTGGATGGCTATGTACAAGCATTTAAGCAAGCCCAAGGGAAAGCTAGTGGGTATTTTAATGCGCATCAAATACAATATACTAACAGTGAGACAAAACAAGACATTCGTATCCAAGAAGCCACAGCAAGTATTAACCCAAAATCTTTGATTATTCGTAACATATCGGCAAAACTTGCTAATACCCAGTTTTATGCCAGTGGTAGCTTACAAAACTATGTCCTTTACTTCTTGAAAAATGATAAAATCACAGGAAATTTAAGCTTGAAATCGCCTTTAGTGGATTTAAACCCATGGATGCAGAACCGAGGTGGGAATACGGATAAGAACAGCCGAAGTAATACTTCGGCTTCTACCTCTTCATCGGCGGATTTGAAAATCCCTAAAAACGTTGATTTCACGATTCAATCCAACATTGACAAATTACTTTTCAAAGATTTAGTCATAAGTCAAGCAGCAGGAAAAATGCGTGTTGCTGACCAAATACTTTCCCTAGAGGGTTTGTCCTTTCAATTGGCCAATGCCGCTTGGAAATCAAAGGGGTCCATCAATCTACAGGAGAGCCAAAATCCATTGGTACAATTTGCCTTCTCCATCCAACATTTAAACATACAAGAAGCTCATAAATATTTTAGCCTAGTACAAAAATTTGCTCCAATTGCTGCCGCTGCTCAAGGAAAAGTGGATGTTGATTTTACCTATGCTGGCTCTTTGAATCCCGATTTCTCTCCCAATATCATGAGTACGACAGCCGTAGGCAACATGGATTTGGTGGATTTCAATTTGAAAAATTCGGCCAGCTTCAATCAACTACTAAGTTTGACTCAGTGGAATCAATTGAAAAATTTGGAGTTAAAACCCACGCATCTCAATTTTCAAATTAAACAAGGAAGACTTCAATTCAAACCCTTTGAAGTGCAAACGAATTTGACCAAATTCCACGTCAATGGTTCCAACGGATTAGACCAAAGTTTGGCATATACTATCTTAACGGATATTCCTGCTAAATCCTTACAATCTGGAGTAGCTGCTAGTTTGAATCAGCAATTAGCCAAATTAAATCCCAATCTAAATCTGGAGAAAATCCAACAAGCCCTAAAAATGCAAATAACGGTGAGTGGTACTGTCCAAAAGCCCGAATTTAAAGTAAATATCATCAATTCCCAGACTACGAATAGCAATGCATCTGTGACCACTCAAGCCAAGGAATTGGTAAAACAAGAAGCGAAACAACAGATTAATAAGCAATTGGATGAAGCCAAAGCGAAGGCTGAAGTCTTGAAAAAAGAAGCAGAAGCTCTATCTCAGAAATTGAGACAAGAAGCTTATGCTAATGCCGACCGTTTGGTGGAAGAAGCCAAGAATCCATTTGCTAAAATTGCTGCCCAAAAAATTGCTGAAAGACTCAAAAAAGAGGCCGATCGGAAAGCAGATGCCCTATTGGAAGAAGCGGATCAAAAAGCGCAAGAATTGATTGAAAAAGCTCGTCAAAATTAACGAACCTTTCCATTACCAAACTGATCACTTGCCCGAATGGCTTTATTCTCTTGAAACTCAATTTCCACTAATTTTTCACTGGAAACGTAATTGTACTGTTCATCCTCCAAATGGTACAATACTTTTCTAGTAATTGGGTCAATTACTTCCCCACTGGAAGGATAAGCGTATTTACCATCCATGGAGAAACTAATCCAACCGGGCATATCTTTCAATGGAATACTCGTCAACTGCTGATATGGCGCTTTTCCTTGAAATACATGCAAACGCATATTAAATCCATCGCATAACCAAATTTCCTTTTCATCAGGTGTAAATGCTATCCCATGACTAGGATTTCCATGCCTACGAACAGGCCCTTTATTCCATCCTTCCACAACCAAACTCGCCAATTTTTTGCCTGTTTTTAAATCTCCAACTTCAAATCCCAAAAGACTATCCACCGTAACCAAGCCAATACTTTCCTTTCCATTGACAGTAAATGGTCTTACAAAATTCGCAAATGGTCCTATTTTCTGCACCAAGGTATGTTTTTGAGCATCCACTTGATACAACCAAGGATTACCTATGTCAGCCAAATAAACATATTGCCCCGACAAACCATACAATGTATTGTGCGCTCTTTTAAAGCCCTTCAAAGTCTGAATGATGACTCCCGTTTCACAATTTACCACATTCCAAAAATCCTTTTCTAAAGAAGGTAAATACATGGTTTTACCATCAGGTGAAATCGACATACGATCACAACCTCCCACAAAAGGTATTTCCCAAATAATTTTTTCTGTAGCTAAGTCAATGCGTTGCAATGACTCCAAAGTGCTCACATAAATACTATTTAATGGAATACTAACAGCTATCCCCTTCACATTAGAGGGCTTTCCATTCGGATGTAAACCTTGGGTTTTAATTCGTTTGACAAATCGATGCTTATTTTGGACATCAAAGACCAATATTCCATGTCCGCCATATCCCACATAATCTCTTATTCCTGGAGTAGCCACATAGAGATAACGCTTGGTTTTGATTTGTGCATCTGAAGAAAAGCCTAGTGCGAAGCTCATCATAGATAGCAGTATAAAACGAATAGTTTTCATAGGTTTTAGGTTTAAAAAAAATGAGATGAAACATTGTTTGTCCATCTCATTTCATTGTCAAATTAAATCATAATTACTTATTTCTTGTAAGTGATTTTGAAGATTGTTCCTCCCAAATCATCCGCCACATACAAAGAACCATCTGGACCTTGTGCTAAACCACAAGGACGGTGTTGCACTGGGCCCGTTGGTTTGGCTAAATCTATTCCTGAAAAATTATCAGCAAAGATTTCCCATTTACCTGATGGCTTATTGTTCACAAATGGCACAAAAGCCACAAAATATCCTTTTTTCAATTCAGAATTTTGTCCATGAAAAGCGACAAACGCACCGTTTTTATATTTAGCAGGAAACTGATTTCCTGTATAAAATAAAACATCATTCGGGCCTAAGTGCGCTGGAAAAGCCACTTTGGGATTAATTGCTTTTTCTCCTGCTGTTTTCTTTCCATCGCCACCGTATTCTGGAGCTAAGATTTTCTTACTTTGAAATTGATCGTAATAAATGATTGGCCAGCCCCCATCATCACCTTCATGAATCTCATACAAACATTCCGCTGGAATCTCAGCGCTTTGCTTGGGAGTATAATATTGAGGGTAAAAATCATGGAAGAATCCTCGTCCATGTGAAGTTGCAAATAAGCTATTGGTCTTGGTATTCCAAGTTATACCTACTGCATTTTTCAATCCTGTGACATATCGCTTTCCATCTTGAAATTTCTGACCTAGTTGATCTGCTTTGTATTTCCAAATACCTCCAGCTGAATCCAAAACAGAACATGGGACCATACCTTGACCTGTACCGGGTACACGACAAGCATCGTTCCAAGAACCAATCGTTACATACATATTGGATTGCTTGTCAAAGACAAAAGGCTTGGCATTATCACGACCTTTGTCAATTAATCCACTCACAATATTTTCGTAGTGCTCTTTATCTACCACTTCCAATTTATCGTTCATTTTAAAACGGTTGACACCCGAATTTGAGGACGCATATAAAAAGCCATTATGGATTTGGATTCCTGTACCCACAAAATCACCGAAATAATTGGTTTCATCTGCTACTCCATCCTGGTTGGTATCTCGCAAATGAACAATACCCTTGCCATTCTTAAACTTGGATAATTTGGCATAAATATCCCCATTATTAGCCACGGTTAAATGGCGTGTGGCACCTAAATCTGTAGCTACAATCTTGGTACTAAATCCAGCTGGCACCTTAACGGCCGACTCATCCGCTAGCATTTTGGCCGCGGGTTTGTTCGACATTAACATGCCCAAGGCTAATGTTGCCAAAGTAAATTGGCTCATACTTGTTTTAAAGTTTTTCATGGTAATCGTAGAAGGGAAATGATGAATAGTTTCAATATTTTTCAAGTTACAGAAATCGATTAAAATTCCTATCAGCAACTATACGTATATACATATTAGACCCGCAGGAATACTTTTTTCTGGTACATAAAATACAAGAAATACCATTTGATACCTGTATAGCAAATCGCCATAGCCACGGCATTAAATGGATCTCCCAGCAATTGGCCTAACCAATGAAAAATACTGTCTGTGCTGTATTCCCAATTAATAAATACGCCTGACATATAAATCAAGATGGAATTCATGCCGATGATACGGAAGAAAAACGACCACTTTTGATAGCCTTTGACATCAATGATATAATAAAATAAGGACAAAAGTAATAAGCTAATACCACCTACCATCAAGACAAAAGAGCTAGACCAGAGGTTCTTATTAATAGGGAAATCGATATTCCAAATCAAAGCCAACACGATGAACAAAGCACCAAACATGGCCATGCGTTTTGTCTTTTGAACCCCTTCACTTGGATCATTTTTCAGGTAATTACCTGTTAAAATCCCTAATAAGCCTGTTGAAATAGCTGGTATGGTAGAAGTTAATCCCTCTGGATCATGATTCCCTTTGTACAATCGACCTGGCATGATTAATCGGTCCATGTAGGAGGCAAAATTACCTTCCTGACTTAAATCTCCTGCAGGAAAACCCGGTGCAGCATTAAACTTCAATAGCAAATAATAAAACATCAAAATTCCACCAAACCAAATTGCTTGAATCGTTGGTTTTTTGGTATACAAATAGATGATGTTTGCAAACATATAGCCTAGACCTATGCGGGCCAACACACTCCCAAAACGAATTTCTTCAATCGGTTTAATTTCCAATCCATTATTATAGACGACACCTAAAGCGGCTAGAATTAATCCTCGTTTAATCACTTTCAGCAATAATTGTTCCCGATTTTTACCTTTTTCAATTTCTTTCCCTAAAGAAAAAGGGGTAGCCACACCAGCCATGAACAAGAATAGAGGAAAAATTAAATCATAAAAACGGAAGCCATGCCAGGCTGGATGTGAGAACTGATGTGCCAAGAAACCCCAAAAAGGAGAATCGGTAGCCTTAAACATGGTATGAAAAACTTCATCAGCTCCCATGATCCAAAACATATCGAAACCGCGTAGGGCATCTAATGAATATAGGCGATTGGAGCTTAAACTATTTTGATCTAAATGAGGTAGGGTAGACATATAATTAGGTTTAGATAATTCACAAAGGTATATAAAATGGCTAAAATCAATAATAATTGGGCTAATTCAAGCCATTTTACTTATGATTTCTTTGTTTTTGCTAGTGCGGCTAATTCTTTGATGGCATATACCATTTTATCCAAATCCTTCAGTCGAGTATAAACATGTGGAGTTACACGAACGCAAGAGATATTTTCCCAAACTATACCCACGGTATGGATTTTGTATTTGGTAAATAAAGCACTATCCAGCTCTGCAATGGTCATTCCATCAATACTCACACCAGCAATGGCGCAAGAATAGGCCGACTTAAAAGAAGTATGAATCTTTACCCCAGGCACATCTTTTACTTGTGTAGTCCAATAATTTTTCAAATAACGGATACGTTCTTCCTTCCTTTTTGAGCCAATCGCATTATGAAAATTAATGGCCTCCCCAATGCCTTGTTCGATGGGAAAACTTCGGGTTCCAAGTGTTTCAAACTTACGTATATCTGTTCCCCTCGGCTTATCATTACATACCAAAGGCCAAATTTTCTCAATTTTATCTTTCTTAATCCACAGCATACCTGAACCAATAGGCGCGGATAAAAACTTATGTAATGAAGTGCCAAAATAATCACATCCTAAATCTGGAATCTTAAAATCCAACAATCCAAAGGTGTGGGCGCCGTCAACCAGCACTTCTATACCATGTTTTTTCGCCATGGCACAGATTTTAGCAACCGGCATAATTTGCCCCACCCAATTGATGATATGGGTAATGTGAAGCAATTTGGTTTTAGGAGTAATGGCTTTTTCAAAAGCATCTACTATCTGGGCATCATTTTCAATGGGAAAATCAAAACTCAATTGGGTATAAACAATTCCATCTCGCTGAGCTCTTTGTCGCCAAGCATTGATCATATTCGGATAATCTTGCTTGGTCCCAATAATCTCATCTCCTGCTTTAAAATCTAAACCGAAAATCACCGTATTTAATGCCTCTGTTGCATTTCGGTTGATGGCAATTTCTTCCTTATCACATCCAGCCAATTCGGCTAATTTATCCCGCAAAGGTTCACGTCCCTGATCCAAAACACGCCACATGAAATACGATGGACCCTCATTGGATAATTTATTGTAACGTTCTACTGCTTCTTGAACAATCCTAGGACTTGGACTCACTCCCCCATTGTTTAAATTGATGATGTTGGGACTGGTTGTGTATCCTTGTTGTACAAATGCCCAAAAATCCTCGTCTTCCGCCAATGCAGCAGGAGAAAGATGCTGCTTAGTTTCCAAGATGCGCTTAAAATCAGCCGCATGGTTTTGTTGGAATAGACTTGAAACTGAAAAGGCACTACTCATCAGGCCTAGGGATTGTACAAATTTTCTTCGGTTAGTCATAGGTTTAGGTTTTAAAGCAATTTAGTAAAACAACACTTCATCCAACTTGATAATTGCAGGATTTGCCTTGTCTTTGACATAAGCTGGAAAACGCTTAATACGTTTGGCCAGCATGCGGTAATGGGTATATGTGCCCAAGGGCAGGGGTATATTAATTGCTTGAGGGGAATATCCTCCATTCTCTTCTGGTTGTTCAGGTTTCACAGAGGCTAATTTCTTCAAAGATGTAGCTGAATTTCCTCCCCAAATTTCTATTTCAAGAGGTGGAAAAATATTAGAATCCTGCTTTCTTAAATAACTAACCGTGATACCTTTCATATTCTTGGCTTGCTTAAATTCAAACAAAGCATCAGCATCTTGTTGCTGAAATCCGATCCACGTATCATTAGCCAATCCACGGGTATCGCGTTTGCCTTGTACCAAATCTTTCAGGGTTGAACCTCCTTTTGCTTGCCATTTCAATTCCGGCTTAGTCATTAAATAGACCGAGTCTGGAACAAAACGATATTTGTAAAACGTATTTTTCACCACTTTACTAGCCAGCCAGCCGGGTTTAGTTGCCAAGGCTTTTACTACTGTAAAGAAGGGAATATCAATAGGTCCAGTGGTAATCAAAGTCCCCAAGGAATCAGGTTCCTGATCTTTCTCTAAGGTATAATGAATGCTAGTTCCTTGAATGGTATGCTTGTAAATCACTTTTTCCTGGGGTCCCAAAAAGAAATTCTCATTCACCAAAATGGGTGGATTAATCATCAGTTTTTCTTCACTTGGTACAAATCCCTGTTCCCAACGAATCTTAGGATATGTATTTTTCCAGCTAGCTATTTGTTCCAATGGGATATTGGTATTCCAGATAAATACCTCTTTTAATTGAGGTAACTGAGAAATCAGTGCTTGCAATTGACTGGCGGTAATTTTCGTTCCAGAAAGCGATAAGGAAAGCAGTTTTTTATTGGCTAACAATGCTTTCAAATTTGCTCCTTGAATCTCCGTAAAATTCAAATTCAGCTTTTCTAAATTGCTAAACTGAGACAACATATTCAGATTTTCATCCTTGATTGGCATTTTGGCCAAATTAATTCCTACTACTTGCTCGGCTACTTTCGACAAATTCTCCAAGGTCTTCAGCTCAAATCGTTTTGCTACGTAAAAATCCGCTTGCAAAGCAGGAGCATCACTTGATAAGGGATAAACGGAACAAAATGGACTATTCACTTCTTCCAAATCTGATTCACTAGCGGCAGAAAAAGGATATTCTCGTTTGGGAATTTCAATACTTGCTGGAGTAGCAAATAAGCGCGCTACGAGCTGACTAACTTGCAATGCAGGTGCGTAGGCCTTGATCTTTTTATCCATGGATGCTCCATCTTTTACCCAAGCTTCCAAAAGCAAAATTTCATCAGGAGTCAGCTGACTTTTCCCTTTTGGAGGCATGTGCTCCTTATGCTCCATAGGTAAATGAGCCCGCTTTAAGAATAAACTTTGGCTAACATCTCCTGCCTTCCATAGGTCGCCATGCTTTCCGCCTTCAAGCATCTTGGCAACTGAACTCATGTTTAGTTGACCTTTCGTTTTTTGATCATTATGGCAGGAAACACATTTCTTTTCCAAGATGGGCTGAATAGCCCCTTCAAATAATGCGGATTCTCCCGTGGGGGCTTTAATCTCTTTTTCTGGCCGCCATAATTCCAGTAGGTAATTCTCTCCGTGGGTAATATTGGCCCCACCATGACCTGCGGCAGCTAGGATGACTACACCCAATAGTGAACCAATAAATGCTTGAGAAGGATTGACCAATAAACGATCAAACAAAAGTAAAAACACTAAGTATATCCAGGCAACGGCCAATCCTGACCATTGATGAAACACCAATAACTCAGGTTCAAATCCAGATTCTTGGGATAAAAAGAAACCAAATAAGGCCGTAATGGCAGCAAAAAAGGCCGTTAAATAAAGGACAAATCTAAAAGAAAGATAAAAAGCATGCTCTCCCAATGGCCTCCGCAACAGGTGTACAAAAGGAAGTAAAATCCCTAATCCAATGGGTATATGTAAAATCAATGGATGAAAGCGACCTAACAACTGAAAGGCCCAAGGCAAATTCACTTGATCTTGCCAAAAAAGCAGAAAGAGCAACAAGGCATGTAGAAAGATTAAACTACTCAACAAGACGCTGTACCAAGAAGACAATTGTTCTTTATTCATCCCATTTATGCCAAAAGTCCTGGGATAACATTACCCGAAACGTCGGTTAATCGGTACCTTCTTCCCAAATGTTTATAGGTTAATTGCTCGTGGTTTATTCCCATTAAGTGCAAAACCGTAGCATGAAAATCATGAATATTGACAGGATCCTTTGCCACATTGTATCCAAATTCATCTGTTTCTCCATATACAGTACCTGGTTTAGTGCCTCCTCCTGCCATGAAAATACTGTATGCTCTTGGGTGGTGGTCACGTCCATAATTATCAGGAGTGAAATTACCTTGGCAATAGTTTGTCCTGCCAAACTCACCTCCCCAAATAACCAAAGTCTCATCTAAAAGACCTCTTTGCTTTAAATCAGTAATTAATGCCGCCGAAGCGCGGTCTACATCCTGTGCTTGCATACCCATTTCGTTCGGTAAATTTCCATGAGAATCCCAACCTTGATGGTACAATTGAACAAAACGCACGCCCGATTCAGAAAGTTTCCTCGCTAATAAAGCATTGGCAGCATAGGTACCAGGTACCAAACAATCAGGACCATACATTTTAATGATGTGATCAGGCTCTTTGGATAAATCAGTCAATTCGGGCACCGCAGTTTGCATGCGATAAGCCATTTCATATTGTTGAACTTTCGCCTGAATTTCAGGATCTCCACTTTCATCAAATCCCAATTGGTTTAATTCAGCTAAATGATCCAACATCCTACGACGGTCTTGTTTATCAATTCCTTCGGCATCATTCAGATACAAAATTGGATCCTCGCTGGAGCTAAATACTACTCCCTGATGGGTCGAATCTAAAAAGCCATTGGTCCAAAGTTTGGAATAAACCCCTTGGCCATTTCCTCTTCCACGAGATAATAACACACAAAAAGCGGGCAAATTTTTATTCTCACTACCCAAACCATAGCTCATCCAGGCTCCCATACTTGGTCTATTTCCTACTTGAGCACCTGTTTGCAAAAATGTCAAAGCAGGATCATGGTTGATCGCATCGGTATTCATCGTCCGAACAATACAAATATCATCAGCTATTTTAGCAATATTGGGTAATAAATCACTGATATAGGCACCTGATTGTCCATGTTGTCGGAAGTTATAATAAGAGCCCATCAAAGGGAACTTGGTTTGACTAGCCGTCATACCCGTTAAGCGTTGACCACCACGAATGGATTCAGGTAAATCCTGACCCATCATTTTGGTCAATAAGGGTTTGTAATCAAAGGTTTCATATTGGGAAGGTGCTCCGTTTTGACATAAATAAATGATTCTCTTCGCCTTAGGGGCATATTGCGCCAATCCTAAAGGACTAGAAGAAACATCTGTTCCATCTCCTTTCCAAATTTTTGGAATTAATAAAGACCCTAAGGCTAATCCACCAATTCCCGCAGCGGCTTTTCCAAAGAAATGCCTTCTGGTGATATTCAGTCTATTTTTAAAAAACTCGTTTTCCATAGATGAAAAGGTTTATTTATACCCGCATTAAGGTTTCTTCCATATTATAAATCATCTGAATTGTTTGCATCAATGCAGCTGTAAATGGATTGGACAAAGCCTGATTCTTTTGATATTCTCCCACTTTCATCAATTGCTTGATTTTGGCAGGTTTCTGCTGAAATTCCAATTGTTCAGCTTCCATGTACTTTTTTAGTATAGCCAATTCTTTAGCCTGAGGTTTTCTACATACAATTTTTCGAAAGACTTGACTCAACACCTCATCGACTGGAAGTTTCAGCTTTGCCATATTTTCAGCCAGCACACGGGAACTTTCCGAAACATGGGGATCATTCATCATCACCAAGGCTTGCAAAGGAGTATTGGTTCTGCCCCTTTGTACCTCACATTGATCTCGATTACTGGCATCAAAAATCAACATGGAAGGTGGCGGCACCGTACGTTTGATAAAGACATACATTCCTCTTCGGTATAAATCCTGGCGGTGATCTTGGATGTAAGTCATCAAAGACCCTCGACCCGAAGATGCTACTTCCCAAATCCCCTTTGGTTGATATGGCTTAATGCTGGGTCCACCAATTTCAGGATTTAGAATATCAGCACTGGCCAACACATGGTCGCGGACATTTTCCGCTGGAATACGTAAACGAGGTGCATGAGATAAATACACATTATCTGGATCCACTTTTATATGCGAAGATGTAATACTTGATGATTGGCGGTAGGTAGCAGAAGTTACAATTTGTTTCACCAAACGCTTGATGTTCCAATGGTGCGACTTAAAATCTACGGCCAACCAATCCAAAAGCTCGGGATGTGTCGGTAATTCTCCTTGCATACCAAAGTCGCCCAGCGTTTTAACTATCCCCCTTCCAAAAAACTGAAACCATACCCGATTGACAAAAACCCGCGCTGTTAGTGGGTTTTGATCATCGACTAACCATTTGGCCAAACCTAAACGGTTCTTACCATATTTTTGGGGAGAAAAAGGCAATATACTTTTGGGGATACCTACACCTACAGGTTCTCCATGGGCATCGTAATTTCCTCGATTAAGCACAAAGGTTGGTCGCCAATTACTGGAATCCTTCATCACCATAACTTCTACTGCGGCAGTATCCCGCTTGTTGATGAATTTTAAAATTGAAGACACTTCTTGGCTGGTAATTTTGATATTGGGAGGATCTGCAAAAGAAGCATCTATGGTTCCGAAAAGACCTTTTTCTGGCACTTGATTAAAAAAAGCATAAGTACTATAATAGTCCTTTTGAGAAATGGGATCATACTTATGATCATGACATTTGGAACATTCAAAAGTGAGTGCTAAAAATGCTTTCCCAAAAGTACTGGTACGGTCATTCACATATTCCACTCGGTATTCTTCATCAATAACTCCACCTTCTTGGGTGATTTTATGATTACGGTTAAAGCCTGTAGCCAACACCATTTCTTTGGTGGCATGAGGAATTAAATCTCCGGCCAACTGCCAAGTCAGAAATTTGGAATAGGAATAATTGGAATTAAAGGCATGAATGACCCAATCTCGCCAAGGCCACATGGTCCTTAATCCATCATCTTGATATCCATGGGAATCCGCATAACGAGCCACGTCCAACCAATAGGTGGCCATTTTTTCACCATAGTGCTTATTGGCCAATAATTCATCTACGATCTTCTCATAAGCTTTGGGACTGCTATCTTTCAAAAAGCGATCTTGCATTTCCAAGCTAGGTGGAAGACCTGTTAGGTCAAAACACACCCGCTTTAAGAGACGCTCTTTGTCGGCCTCATCACTTGGACTGAGTCCTTTCTCTTTCATTTTAGCATAAGTAAAATGATCGATGGGATTACGTACCCAAGAAGCGTCTGCTTCAGGAATTTCTGGAGATTTGGGCGCAATAAAGGCCCAGTGTGGTTTGTATTTGGCACCTTGTTCAATCCATTTTTCTAAAAGTTCTATTTCATGAGGACTTAAAGTCAAATTGGATTTCATAGGAGGCATCCGCTGGGAAGTATCTTTGGCGGTAATTCTGGCCATCAATTCAGAAGCATCTGGATTACCAGGTACAATTGCATGCGCTTTGGCATTATCTTTAAATGCCGCATAAGCCCCTTCTGGAGTATCTAAACGCAAATTGGCTTCCCGCTTGTTGGCATCTGGCCCATGACATTTAAAACAACGATCAGATAGAATAGGCCGAATGTGGTAATTATAATCCACAACATCAGGAATACTTGTATCATCAGCCCTCGAGCTAGTACATCTCCAGCTGGTGTAAGCTAGTATACTAAAAGCAGATAAAATAAGAATATTTCGAATGGCTATTAGGCGCATATTTATCCTGTTTTTTTCGATTATTTCCACGATAAGGATTCCATTTCATTGAGTTCTGGCCCTCCACCACGGTTGGCGCTACCTGCAACTACATATATTTTACCTTTCCAATATACCACCCCTGTACCATGTCTTCCTTGCAGAAGATTGGGTAAACTAGACCAAGTTCCCGTTCGAGTATCCAAAACTTCCACTTCAGAATGGGCAGGAACTTGTTTGACACTTTCTCCATTCATAACCACGAGAAAAGGACCTTTGGCAATGGAAGAAGTACCAGCACGTAAGGTCGGAAGACCTTCCGCAAGCGTAGACCATTGATTGCTTTTGAAATCGAAAACATCCACTTCCTTGATGCAAAGATCAAGTACTTTACCAATCTTGGCATGAGAGGTACGACCACCCGCCACATAGGCTTTATCTTTGCCAACCATCACAGCCTGGAAATGATCTCGCGCTCTAGGTGCATCGGGAAGTTTTTTCCAAGTATTCGTTTGGGTATCATATTCATCAAACCAACTAACATGTCCATCATAATGGCCATCAATAATACCAGCAACTAAATAAATTTTATGGCCTCGTGTAAAAACGCCAACAGAGCCTCTCAATCGATCTGTCGGAATGGAGGCTCCCTCTCTCCAAGTTTTCGTTTTAGGGTTAAATATCAAAAACTGTGGAATAGGTTTTTCGTGAGGATAGTTTCCTGTTAGTGCTCCAATCACATAAATTTCATGCTGAAAAGAAATAGCCTGAAAATGATGGAATTCCATCGGGGCATCCGCTAAGACGGTCCAATTAGAGGTTTTGGGATCAAATTCCTCTATGGGTCTTTTTCCTCTTCCACCTAAAGCATAAAATTTTCCATCGCATTCCACCATGGAGCTTTCATGTCTTTTTTGGGCAGCTTGCTGTGATGTGATGATGTTCCAAGAATTGGATGAATCCTGCGCGGAAACACTCCAAGAGATTAGCCCAAGGCAAATCAATAGAAACTTTTTCATGATTTAATAGGTTTGAAACTGTAATGTAAAAAAAATCTAGAAATCTTCCTCTTTTTTAAGCCGATAGACCTAGATAAAATTTCGACAAATTATTTTTAGCTTAGTGCTAGAATTGAAAAGAAAATTGACCCTTTAATTTTACTAAAATGCATAAAAGACTCAGTATTTTGGGCGGAATTGCGGTGGCATCCATCAGCATCATGTCTTTAACCAATGCTCCTAAAAAAGCTTTAGTGGATGAATCCACGGAAAAAACCTATACCCAATATTGTTCCAGTTGCCATGGAGAAAAGGTTGATGCTTTTGTGGATCGTACTTGGAAACACGGAAAAAGTAAACCTGAATTGATTGCATCCATCACCAATGGCTATGCAGATTTAGGTATGCCATCCTGGAAAGCAGCGTTAAGTGCCAAGGATATTGAAAAATTAGCCGATTTAATTACCGAGAAATTAGCTAGTGTAGATCAATATAAATTTGCCAATAAGCCGAGTTCCAATGTTTTCAAATCAGAAGGAATGACTGTGGTATTGGATACCATTGTTACTGGTTTAGAAAGTCCATGGGGATTTGCACAATTACCTAACAAGGATTATTTAGTAACAGACCGTGCAGGCACTTTGTATTTGGTAGACCAAAAACAACATAAAACTGCCATTAAAGGAACCCCAGCTGTGATGGCAAAAGGTCAGGGTGGCTTATTGGATGTCGTTTTACATCCTAATTATGCTGCCAACGGATGGGTTTATATGTCGTATTCCAAATTTAAAACCGAAGGTGGACAAACAGTCACTGCTACGGGAATTGTACGAGGTAAAATCAAAAACAACGAGTGGGTTGAATCACAAGACATTTTTGAATCCCTTCCTTATACAAAGACTTTCCACCACTTTGGTTCACGTATAGCCTTCGATAAACAAGGATATTTATTCTTTAGTGTAGGTGAAAGAGGAATGGAAAAAGTATTCCCTCAAGAAACCGATAATGATAATGGTAAAATTCACCGTTTAAATGATGATGGTAGTATTCCAAAAGACAATCCATTTGTTGGAAAGGATAAAGCTAAATTTCACCATAGCATTTATTCCTATGGCCAAAGAAACCCGCAAGGCTTAACCCTGAATCCATCTACAGGAGACATCTGGGAAACAGAACATGGTCCTCGCGGAGGAGATGAAATCAACATTATCCAAGCGGGTAAGAATTATGGTTGGCCAACGATTTCTTATGGAATTAATTATGATGGTAAACCCATCACCAGCATTTCGAAGAAAGAAGGCATGGAGCAACCCATCACTTATTATCTACCATCCATTGCTCCTTCTGGTTTAGCTTTTGTCAATAGCGATAAATACCCAGCTTGGAAAGGTAATTTAATGATCGGCTCTTTACGCTTTAATTACATGAACCGAGTAGTGGTTAAGAATAACAAAGTCGTTTCGCAAGAAAAAGTACTGGTTAACCTAGGCCGCATGCGTAATGTAAAAATGGGTGTGGATGGATTTTTGTATGTAGGGGTAGAAAACCCAGGTATGGTTTTCCGTTTGAGACCACAGTAAGCTAAAATTTTTGGATTGTTTGAAACAACGCTGTCAAGGTTTGGAACCTTGCCAGCGTTGTTTTTTTACATGCCAAACGAATAAGAATTCATATCTATTGTCCAATTTATTGATAATCAATTATACCCTATCCTTATAGGCATTTTATCTTTTGCCCTAGCTATTTACCACTCATCCAAATCATTTTATTGTTTATCATATAGTACTATGTATAACAAAGTACCTAGTATAGTTTTGCATTGTCAAAAGAGAGACATGCAACCCTAGGGCTCATGTTGGCATCTACGACTCGTTCTCTGTTAAACAACCAAAAAACAATTCAATCCGCCTAATGAAAACTTTTATTCTATCAACCCTATTTTCCATTCTTGCCCCGCTCCTCGCATTTGCTGATAATGGACTTTCTGCAAAAATCCGAGATGAAAAAAATCAGCCGGTTCCTTTTGCCTCTGTATTATTAAGAAAAACCATGGACTCCACTTTGGTAAAAGGATTTATCACTGATGAAAACGGTGAATTAAAAGCAAACGCTTTACCCCAAGGAAACTTTACGCTAAAAATTCAATTTACGGGCTATAAAGCCTATTCTAAAAAATTAGGAGAAGTCAATGCGACCACCCAATTGGATTTGGGCATTATTACCCTAGAACCAATTTCTACCCAATTAAATGAAGTAGTAGTTAAAGCGACTAAACCATTTATCGAAAGACAATTAGACAAGACCGTAGTCAATGTTGAAAACTCCGTTATGGCGGCTGGTAATTCGGCCATGGAAGTATTAGAACGCTCGCCAGGAGTTATTGTTGACAAAGACGGTAACATCAGCTTACGAGGAAAGCAAGGAGTCAAAGTCATGATTGATGGTAAAATTTCTTATTTATCAGGAAATGATTTGAGCAACTTCTTACGTAATCTATCCGCTGATCAAATTTCACAATTGGAAATCATGACCAACCCCTCTTCTAAATACGATGCCGCTGGTACAGCAGGTATTATCAACATCAAAATGAAGAAGAATGTTAATATGGGAATGAATGGATCTGTAAACGGAACTATCGGTCAAGGGGTTTATACTCGTTCAAGCGCAGGTTTAAATTTAAATTACCGCAATAACGGTTGGAACATCTTCGGTAACGCCTCGTATTTTGGAAGAAACAACCTTCAACAAAACAACATCACTCGCTACTTTCGTGCCCAAAATGAAGTTTGGAATTCTACAACCGATTTCCCTTTCAAAGGCACTTATACTTCTATAAAAGTAGGTGCAGACTGGACTGTCAACAAAAAAACGACCTTAGGTATATTATTTTCAGGAGGATTAAACCAAACAAATTTAAATAATGGTTTAAATCAATCTACGCAACGTAATCTGGCTACCAATGCAATCATGAGTAAATTAGATACTTACAACACCATGGATAATCCATTCCATAACTTTGCCAATAACGTCAACTTCAAACATACATTTGATAGTACAGGAAAAGAATTAACTATTGATTTAGATTATGCACGTTATGTCGACAAAAACCAAAATGATTATTTGACGCAATGGTATGGTTCTGAGTTTAATAAAATCAAAAACGACTCTCTTTTACGAACAGGGGCATTCTCAAACATTGATCAATACTCTTTCAAATCTGATTATGTGTTACCAATCAGTAAAACCAGTAAATGGGGAATGGGAGTGAAATCTAGCTATGTAAAAACAGATAATGACCTTCAATTTAGAGGAAAAACAGCTGGCGATGTCGACTATACTTTCTTAAACAAACAAAGCAACCGCTTTATGTATGAAGAACAAATCCATGCTGTTTACCTAAATACAGAACGCAAATTAGGCAAATGGAGCTATCAGATTGGTTTACGTGGGGAATGGACAATTGCTGATGGAAAATCAATGGCTTATGGAAATGCCGCTTCAGATTCTTCTTTCCACCGCGACTACAAACAATTATTCCCAAGTGCCTTTGTTCAATATGAAGCAAACAAAAATCATACTTTTGGTTTAAACTACAGCCGTAGAATTAATCGTCCAGGTTATTCCGACTTAAATCCTTTCATTTTCTTCTTGGATAATTATACCTACCAAGTAGGTAACCCGATGTTGATGCCACAATTAACCAACTCATTTGAATTAACACATACATTCAAAGGGGCATTCAATACCACTTTTGGCTATAGTCATACCGATGATGTAATCACTCAATTATTGAAACAAGATACGGAAGCCCGCAAGACCTATCAAACATCCGCAAACTTAGCTCAAAGAACGTCTTATAGTTTAAGCTTCTCATTACCTATCCCAGTAACGAAATGGTGGACAAGTAATACCGATATCCAATTGAATCGCAATGAATTAACTGGTAAAGTAGATCAAGCACAAATCAATCCAGTAGGAAATATGTTTTACATCAACTCCAACCATACCTTTAGTTTGAATAATGGTATCAAATTAGAAATGGGTGGACAGTATTTCTCTGGAGGATTGGATCAAGCCTTTAATTTTGGCCCAGGAGGTTCATTGAACGTTGGGATTCAAAAATCAGTCTTCAACAAAAAAGGAACAATACGTTTGAATGCTAGTGATATCTTGTATACTCAAAACCCAATGGCAACGATTAAATACAGCGACATTGATATTACTGTTAGAAATAGAAATGATACACGTGTCGTTCGATTCAATTTCACCTATCGATTTGGTAATACGGCTGTGAAAGGGGCACGCAATAGAAATACAGGCTTGGATGATGAAAAAGGTCGTGTTAAAGGTGCCAATTAAAATACTAAGCGACTAATAATCAATTTCTTAAAAGATGTTAATGCTTAACAGTTTTTAACTCTCCAACAAGGGCGAATCTAGGTTCGCCCTTGTTGTTTTGTAAGCAAATACGTAGTATTTACTCTATCACAATTTGACATAGCTTTAAAACAAAAAACCTAAGGATGAAAAAAATCTTATTAACTACCCTGTACATTTTGGTAATTCATTTACCAACTTTCACCCTTTACACCATGTTGGAAAGACAAATTCTCGAATAAATCATTCAAAGATTTAATTGTTTGATTTTTCAGTAGCTCAGTTAAAGTCCTTCACGCAGCGAAATCCAGTATGCATGAGACCAGAATCTGGACTAGATTTCATGCGAGCGGAACTACGATAAGATGCACAATAAGAATCATTGCATAAAAAAGAACCACCGCGCATCACTTTTTTAGGAATGCCTGGTTCGTCAGGATCGTAACTATTTAGGGGTCCTTTGGGATTTTGAACAAGACTTCCTTTCTTTTTTAACGTGGCGTAGTAATCATGGCGGTAATTATCGGAGCACCATTCCCAAACGTTTCCTGCTATATCAAATAATCCAAATCCGTTGGCGGCAAATTGTTTAACTGGTGCCGTTGTATGCAGATATCCATCTTTAGCTTCATCCTTGTAAGGAAATTTACCTTGCCAAGTGTTGGCCTTAAAAAGTCCCGATTCAATCGGTTCAGCCCCCCAAGGAAATTCGGCATTCTTCAAACCCCCACGTGCGGCCCATTCCCATTCTGCCTCAGTGGGCAATCTTTTTCCCGCCCAACGAGCATAAGCTTGTGCATCATCCCAAGATACTTGTACAACAGGATGATTTTCTTTACCCACTATGGAGGAATGTGGGCCTTCTGGATGACGCCAATCAGCCCCTCGAACAAATTGCCACCATTGGCTATAATCCGCTAAATTTACTGGACCAGTTGTAGGTACAAAAACCAAGGAACTAGGTGCTAATAAGGAATCAGGAGGCCGTGGTGTACCTTCGGGTACTTGCTTTTTTAATTCTTCCCATGATATGGCTTTTTCTGCGGTAGTCACATATCCAGTAGCTAGTACAAATGCAGCAAATTGGGCGTTAGTCACTTCGGTTTCATCCATCCAAAACGACTTTACTGCAACACGATGTACAGGATATTCATCAGTTCGACCTTTTTCATCATGAGCTCCCATATCAAACACACCTGCTGGGATTTTCTTCATTCCCTGCACGATGGTAGCTTTGACCGGATTTTTTTGAATCAAATTAGCCTTGACTAATCCCCTTTTGGAGGGCATTGGCACATGACAAGCAGCCAATGAATCCTTCTGACGCTGACTCAATTGCGCCACTAAAAAATATGGCAAACATAACATGAGTAAAAATATAAAAACTCTTCTCTCTACAGTAATCATTGGTATCTATTCATTGAAACATATAGCCTAACGCGTAGGGAAAATAACAGAAACTAAACACATAAACCAATTAATTTCATTTTGAAATAAATCACAGAAGATTGATTTACCATTCTATTACAAAAATCGGCACAGTTTGCCCGATGCTAGCCATGTTCCTCTCATTCATCTAAATCATTTCAATACCTGATATCGATCAGTTAAAACAATCGTTTGATTGAGTAGTTTTGAGCATTATAAACCCCTTGTCAAATTATGTCGGATAAAATTAAACGTCACGAATTCCTTAAATCATTGGGATTCAAAGGTGCATCTTTAGTTGCCGTATATTGCGGAGCCTCGGCGATGAGTTCATGTAAAAATGAAACAGGAATTACCCCTTCTTCTTCAGCGGATTTCACATTGGATTTAAGTCAGGCAGCTTATTCGAAACTTAATACAGTTGGATCTTATGTGGTAACTCAAAATGTGGTTGTGGCCCGCGTTTCAAGTACAGCTTTTGCTGCAGTAACACAAGTTTGTTCCCACGAAGGAAGAGCCGCAGTCATATACAGTGGAGGAGGATTTTATTGCCCAGAGCATGGCGCGACATTTGATACCAGCGGAAAAGGACTAAATGCCAATGGAAGCAGAGGCTTAACTACTTATAAAACAACATTAACCGGAAATTCTCTGAGAGTGTACTCCTAATTCTATATTTCTACTAGATTATTATTGTTTTTCAAAAAGATTGTTTAACATTAACCGTTTAATAACCCTTTATGTTCTATAATAATATGAAAAACAATCTTAACAGAAATGAATTCTTGAAGTCTCTAGGATTCAAAGGAGCCTCCCTCATGGCAGTTTATTGTGCTGCTTCCGGCCTAAGTTCATGTTCAAAAGAAGAAAATGTTACTGCTTCTTCTAACGTAAAAGCAGGTACCCCAGCTACGGGTATCGACTTTACACTGGACTTAACCAAAACCGATTATTCCAAATTGAATAATCCTGAAGGTTTTGTCATTGTGAATCAAATCGTGGTAGTTCGTGTTAGCTCCACCACTTTTGCAGCAGTGACCCAAGTTTGTTCCCACGAGGGAAATGTTGCCATTAGTTATGCGAATGGTGGTTTTAATTGTTCAGTACATGGCGCCATGTATGACATTAATGGAAAAGGCTTAAATGCCAATGGAAGTAGAGGATTAACTACATATAAAACAGCCCTAACAGGTACCAACCTGAGAGTATTCTCTTAAAATAACATATATATGAAGAAAATATCCTTCCTACTGCTCTTCTTAAGTAGTATGGCCACTACCTCTATGGCCCAAGATGATTTAATGGCCATGCTTGATAAAGAAGCATCCAAAGATAAAGTGTATACCCAAGCGACCTTCAAAGGTTCCCGTTTAATCAATGGGCAAACGATGGAGACCATTGCTAAAAAACATTTAAATTTTTGGATTTCACACCGTTTTGGTGCTGTCAATTCTGGATTTTTAGAAAACTTTTTTGGTTTAGATGAAGCTAGAATTCGACTTGGTATTGAATATGGTATTACGGATCAATGGTTATTGGGAGCTGGTCGCTCTTCCATTGAAAAAAGCTATGACTTTTATACCAAATACAAGATTTTGAGACAATCAAACCAAATGCCCATTAGCGTAGCAGCTTATGGTAGCCTTGTGATTAATTCTATGCCGACTGGGTATACCATGCCGACTGGGACACTGATGCGTTTTTACAATAATCAGCAAAGGCAAAGTTATGTGGGGCAAGTGTTAATTGCTCGGAAGATGAGTGAAAAGCTCTCCATACAAGTAATGCCTACCATATTACATAATAACTTGAGTGAATCTCCTTACCATGAAAATGACATCACTTCACTTGGATTCGGAGGGAGATATAAATTGAGTAACCGATTGAGTATTTCGGCTGAATATTATAAAAACTTGGTAGATAAAAATGCTTACCTAGCAAAATCAGGTCAGGTTTATCCTTATCAAGATTCGTTTGCCTTAGGATTTGATATTGAAACAGGCGGACACGTATTTCAATTACATTTCTCTAATTCTCGAGGGATGATTGAAAAACATTTTATTGGTCAAACAACAGGCACTTGGGCTAATGGAGACATATTTTATGGATTCAACATAGCCAGGACTTTTAGTTTTGACCCAGAAGCAAAAAAAACACATAAATAAACCCCTTATGAAACGTATATTCCTGTCAACTTTACTGATGAGCACAGTGGCGGTATTCCATACCGCACACGCTCAATTGTACCAAGCGCAGAACGGAGAAATTTCGTTTTTTTCTAAAACTCCATTAGAAAATATTGATGCCGTATCTAAAAGCGTCAATAGCATCATCAATGTGGCAACCAATGAGATTGCTGTTCAAATGCGCATTACATCATTCGTATTTCCCAATAAATTGATGCAGGAACACTTCAATGAGAATTATTTGGAAAGTGAAAAATTCCCGATGGCCTCATTTAAAGGAAAAATCAAAGAGGCAGTCGATCTAAAAAAAGCGGGGACTTATCCCGTAACAGCCTCAGGTACAGCAAGTATTCATGGAGTAACTAAACCCATTGAATTAAAGGGAACCATAGTATCAGACGGAAACCAATTGCAATTGAGTAGTCAATTCGACATTCGTTTACAAGATTATCAAATTGATATACCCAAAATTGTATTTGCTAAAATTGCCGAAGTCATAGAAGTAAAAAGTAAAATACAGTTTTCTCAAAAAAAATAAATGAAATACCAGTTCCTTGTAATAACCTTAGTCACCTTAACAATGGTGGCTTGCCTAAGTGATAAAAACAGTCCTTTGCCAGTTACTGAAACTAGTACTGGAAATAATACGGGGGTAGAATTACCGAATACTACCTCTACTTGTGATACGAATACCATCACATTTGATAAATCCGTTTGGCCCATACTCCAATATAATTGCACCTCTTGTCATAGTGGTGCCATTATATCGGGTGGGGTTGATTTCAGCACCTACGACAAAATTATACCCTATATAAAAAATGGGAAACTCTATGGTTCCCTCACCCATGCCTCTGGATATTCACCCATGCCCAACGCAACCACGACTTTGTCCAAATGCGATGTTAGCACAATTAGGAAATGGATAGTTGGCTCTTACCCATCAGGTAGTATTTTAGTTAATTTGAATCCAAGTAATCCAGTAAATCCTATCGTCACGGTTACACCCAGCGAACCACCACTAACACCCCCTACGGTGACATGTGACCCTAGTTTGGTCTATTTCCAACAAAAAATACTTCCAATCATCATCTCAAATTGTGCCATGAGTGGTTGTCATGATGCTATTAGTAAAAAAGAAGGTGTACAATTGACCGATTATAGCAATATCATGAAGGTGGTCAGAGCTGGAGATCCTACCAATAGTAAATTATACAAAAGCATCATCCGAACAGATAATGAACGTATGCCTGTACCTCCTATGGCCCCATTGAGTACAGATACTAAAACAGCTATTTTCAATTGGATCAAGCAAGGTGCACTTAATAATTCATGTGAGCCAAGCGGAAGTGCTTGTGTCACTACCAATATTAGTTTTGCCAGCACTATTCAAACCATCTTAAAAACCAATTGCATAGGTTGCCACAGTGGCACTAGCGCTTCGGGTGGCATTGATCTAAGTACCCATGCCAATGTTTTAAAGGTAGTTAGTAATGGAAAGCTATATGGATCTGTCAATCATAGTGCAGGATTTGTACCAATGCCAAATGCCGCTACCAAAATATCCAACTGTGAAATCAGTCAAATCAAATCCTGGATAGATGCTGGCGCTTTGAACAACTAATTTTCTTTCATTCCTATCCTGACATGGCTATATAGGAGCAGTGCTCTTGTATAGCCATGTTTTGTTTTTAATATCTAATTATCGCATTGGATTCTACCAATCACTGATACGGTGTAATATCAAATTATATTATTTAAATTCGAAAACTAAACCTAGTTTATGAAGAAAATCACACTACTTACTGCAATAGCCTTTTTTAGCGCATTTGTCTGTTTTTCACAAGCATCAAAATCCAAAAAACCGAACGTCATTTTAATCCTAATGGATGATTTAGGATATGGAGATTTGAGTTGTTATGGTGCGCTTCAATACGAAACTCCCAATATAGATCGATTGGCTAATCAAGGAATTCGTTTCACTAATTATTTATCCGCTCAAGCAGTTTGTAGTGCTTCAAGAGCAGGAATTTTGACAGGTTGTTACCCTAATCGAGTGGGTATTTCGGGGGCTCTTTTTCCTAATTCTCCTGTTGGATTAAGTCCAGATGAAGAGACCATTGCCGAAATTTTAAAAGATCAGGGTTATGCCACCGGGATGTTTGGAAAATGGCATCTAGGTGATAAAAAAGAATTTTTACCTAAGCAGCAAGGTTGTGATGAATATGTGGGTATCCCCTATTCAAATGATATGTGGCCAGTGGACTTAGAGGGAAATCCGATCACTAAACTAGGTGCCTACAAACAAGATTTGCCAGTACTTTCTATATATGAAGGCAATGAACCTAGTATTTATTTAAGAAATTTAAAAGATCAAGAACAAATCACTCGCGTACTGACTGAGCGTTCGGTGCAATTCATTGAGAAAAATAGAAATAAACCATTTTTTGTTTATTTGCCTCATTCCATGCCCCATGTTCCTATTGCGGCTTCTCCTGCATTTCAAGGAAAAAGTAAACAAGGCCTTTTTGGTGATATGATGATGGAAGTAGATTGGTCCATTGGAGAAATCATCAAAACATTAAAGAAGAACCATTTGGAAGAAAATACCTTAGTCATTTTCACTAGCGACAATGGTCCTTGGATCAATTATGGAAATCATGCAGGTTCCACGAGTGGATTAAGAGAAGGAAAAGGTACTTCATTTGAAGGAGGCCAAAGGGTGCCATTCATCGCCTATTGGAAAGGTAAAATTCAGGCGGGTCAAATATCCAATAAATTAGCGGCGGCTATTGATGTACTACCAACCATTGCTCAAGTAACACAAGCTAAATTACCCAAAAAGAAAATTGATGGCGTAAGTATTTGGCCAATCTTGCAGGGCGACAACAAGGCTGAGCCCAGGAAAAACTTTTTGTATTATTACCGCAAAAATAACTTAGAAGCAGTTAGAAAAGGGGATTGGAAATTAGTGTTACCCCACCCAGGAAGAACTTATGAAGGTTTTCTACCGGCAAACGATGGCTTAGCGGGTCAGGTTAATGAAAATTTTCCCATCAAACAGGGGTTATATGATTTGAGGAGAGATCCAGGTGAGCGCTATGATGTACAAACGAAATATCCCGATAAAGTAAAAGAACTTTTAGAATTAGCCGATCAGGCTAGAGAGGAGTTGGGCGATGATTTAACACAAAAAAAAGGAAAGGAGAATCGGGAAATTGGCCAAATTAAAAAACCTAATGTAGTCTATATTTATGCGGATGATTTGGGTTATGGTGAATTGGGAGTATACGGCCAAAAAATCATCAAAACGCCCTATTTAGATGTCTTAGCCAAACAAGGGATTAAGTTTACGCAACACTATACCTCTGCCCCAGTTTGTGCCCCTGCACGCTGTATGTTATTGACAGGTAAACATGCCGGTCATTCACAAATTCGTGGTAATCATGAATTAGGAGGTTTTACGGATGAAACTGAAAGAGGGCAAATGCCTTTGGAAGTAAATACTTTTACTTTGGGATCATTGATGAAAAAAGCGGGATACCAAACGGCAGCTATCGGGAAATGGGGATTAGGCATGGCCAATGGAACAGGAAATCCTAATGCACATGGTTTCGACTATTTTTATGGTTTATTGGATCAAAAACAAGCACATAATTATTATTCAACGCATTTATGGGAAAATGGGAAATGGGACACATTGAATAATAAATATATGAATGTTCACCAATTCCAAGGTAAAGGAGCTCCTTCGGATATTGATTTCAAGCAGTTTCAAGGCAAAGAATACGTCGTGGATAAAATGATGGATAAAGCATTGAACTTTGTTGAAAAAAACAAAAACAATCCTTTCTTCCTCTACTTGCCACTTCCCTTACCGCATCTATCCTTACAAGCACCCGATGAGGCCATCAAGCCATATTTAGGTGCATTCCCAGATAGCGCTTATTTAGGCAAAAAAGGATATACACCTACGGCACATCCAAGAGCTACCTATGCTGGAATGATTTCCTATTTAGATACCCAGGTTGGGCGACTTGTAGAGGCCTTAAAAAAGCATAAAATCGACACTCAAACTATTATTTTCTTTTCATCTGACAATGGAGCAACCTTTGATGTTGGGGGTGTTGATACGGAGTTTTTTCAAAGTACTGCAGGATTGCGAGGGAGAAAACAAGACGTTTATGAGGGTGGAATTCGCGAACCATTGATCGTGTCTTGGCCTGGGGTTATTCCTGGAGGTCAGATTAATCACCTCCCATCAGTGCAATATGACATGATGGCTACTTTGGCTGAGTTAACAGGGCAACAAGTTTCAGATACCGATGGAATTTCTTTTTTACCCAGTATTTTAAAAAAAGGTGAGCAAAAACAACGATCATTCATTTATTTTGAATTTCCAGAAAAAACAGGGCAGGTTGCTATTCGAATCCAACAATTTAAAGGTGTTAAATCCAACTTAAAGAAAAACAAGCAGGCTCCTTGGGAAATTTATGATTTGGATAAGGATCCATTTGAAAAGATTAACATTGCTGATCAACATCCGGAATTGATTCCACAACTAGATGATATCCTAAAACGTGAACACCGCAGAGCAAAAATTCCGGATTGGGAGATTATCAATTAGTTGAGAAATAAATGTCAGTTTTCATTCGTTGGTTTTTTGAATGAAAAAATCAGAAACTATTAAAAATCAACGTCGGCAAGGTTTGGAACCTTGACGACGTTTAGGAAAAAACCAACAATTCTACTTTTATTTCAATCCTACAGGACAATAATTGATTTTAAGCGCATCCATACCGGGTAATATACCTTTCACTCTACGAAGAAAATCATCATAGTCTTTTGGCTGCTTAGGTGACCAAGAAATTTCCGATAAGGCTAAAGCCCTTGGGAATGTCATGTATTCTGCATAAGCTGGCGTACTGATGTATTCAGTCCATACATTGGCTTGAATACCCACAATGTGCTTAGCCTCCTCTGCAGATAGCTCTGGAAGATCTGGTTCAAAAGAATAAGATTTAGATAAAGTTAAATTTCCACCAATGGCTAATGGCTGGGTCTTAGGATCAGCTTGGTAATAATCTAAATAGAAAAAACTATTGGGCGACATCACCACATCGTGATTTTGTTTGGCTGCTTCAATGCCTCCTTTGGTACCTCTCCATGACATCACCATGGCGTTGGGTGATAATCCTCCTTCTAAAATTTCATCCCATCCCAATAATTTCTTGCCCTTGGAAGTAACGAATTTGTCTATTCGACGAATAAAATAGCTTTGTAATTCGTGTTCATCTTTTAATCCCAATTTCTTAATTAAATCCTGACAAAAGCGACTTTCTTTCCATTGTTTCTTAGGACACTCATCTCCACCAATATGAATGTATTGACCTGGGAATAAAGCCATTACCTCTGTCAACACATTTTCCATAAAAGTAAATGTCTCTTCTCTTGGACAAAGCACATCTTCAGAAATACCCCATTTTGTGGCTACTTGATAAATCTTGTCTGGGTTACAACCTAATTCAGGATAAGCTGCCAATACCGCCTGAGAGTGACCTGGCATTTCAATTTCTGGAATAATGGTAATGAACTTTTTAGAGGCATAAGCAATTACATCCTTTATTTCCTCTTGAGTATAAAAACCTCCATATGGCTTATTGTCAAACTTTTGATCTCTGTAATGCCCCACCATAGTTTCTTTACGGATAGAGCTAACACTCGTCAATTTTGGATATTTTTTAATCTCAATTCTCCAACCTTGATCTTCTGTTAAGTGCCAGTGAAACGTATTTAACTTATACACGGCCATCAAATCCAAAAAGCGCTTGATAAAGCTCACTGGGAAATAATAACGACCTACATCCAACATCATACCCCGATATGAAAAACGAGGAGCATCTTCGATTTGACAAGCCAAAGCCGTCATTTCCTGAGTAGAAAGTTCATTCGAATAAATTTGAGCAGGCATCAATTGGAATAATGTTTGCAAAGCATAAAATGCTCCCTTACCTGATTTAGCTTGAATTTCAATCTTCTTGTTTGAAATGTTCAAACGATAAGCCTCGTCTCCTAAACTGGCATTTTGTACAAAAACGATACCTTTTGAGGTGGCCGAACCTGATTTAATCACAAGATTTAAACCCGAAGACATACTAATTTGATCTTTCAGCATGGTTGCTACTGCTTTGAAGCTTTCGTCCTGCGTACTCAATGTAATAACGGTATTCTTTTGAAAAATGAATTTACCAGGTACTGGAGTCAACTTTGCTGGTTTAGGAACTAAATGATATGATTCTTGTGCTTGTAGACTAAAGCAAAATAAGAAGGCGCAAAGGCCCCAAAGAAATGATTTCATAATAGAATAGGTTGGTTGAAAGGAAGCAAAGATAGCTTTTCATTTTAAAATGAAAAGTCTTTACTCTATTTTTAGGATTTAGGTTGGAATATAATCGAATTGATACCCTAATAATTTCTAGATAAATGCTTAACTGTAATCAAGTAATTGATAACGTAATGGAGTGATAAAATAAATTAAATTACTCATTCGTTCTAACGCTGTCAAGGTTTAGAACCTTGACAGCGTTGAAAAAAAAGGCCACTTTTATTCTTTCTAGTAAATCGTATATTTGCTTTGAATATATACCTACTATGAAAAAATTAATCAGTGGCATTTCCTTTTCCTTTTGGATTATCATAGCTGTTATCATCACCTTAATTTATCCTAGTCCTTTTCTAGGGGCAGGTGGTATTCAATTTAAAATATTCATCATTCCTCTTTTGCAGCTCATCATGTTTGGGATGGGATCTACCATGGGGGTTCATGATTTTCAAGAAATATTAAAATCACCCAAAGCGGTATTCCTGGGTGTATTTTTTCAATTTAGCATCATGCCATTAGTGGGTTGGGGATTAACCAAAGTATTTGACTTCCCAACAGAAATTGCCGCTGGAATTATCTTGGTAGGATGTATGCCCTGCGGATTAGCATCCAATGTGATGTCTTATTTGGCCAAAGCGAATGTAGCATTGTCATTGACTTTAACCTCCATTGCTACGTTTCTTGCTCCAATTCTTACTCCCTTCCTAATGAAGACTCTTGCGGGTCAATTAATTGAAATACATTTCTGGGATATGGTTTGGGAAATTTCAAAACTCATCTTAATTCCCATTATTTTAGGAGTCATTTACAATAAACTGATTGGACAAAGATGGCCATGGTTTCAAAAGCAATTACCACTTATTTCCATGCTTAGTATTGCCTTTATCATCATTATCATCACAGCCAATGGCCGAAATTCCTTGCTATCGGTAGGACCTCTTTTGGTAGTTGCTTGTTTCCTTCACAATACCATTGGTTTCGTTCTAGGTTATTGGGGTGGAAGAGCCACTGGTTTGCCCGAAAAGGATTGTCGAACCATTGCCATTGAAGTAGGTTTACAAAATGCTGGATTAGCTTCTGGCCTAGCCATGGCGATGGGGAAAGTGGCTACTCTTGGTTTGCCTGCGGCCATTTTTGGGCCTTTGATGAATATCAATGGTTCCACTTTAGCCAATTATTGGAAAAACAAATGATCATGAGATACTTGTTCATTTTACTTCTCAACTTCCTCATTTTCCCAATGTTGAGTCAATCTAAACCCGATCCCAATTTCCATATTTATATTTTGATGGGACAATCCAATATGGCCGGACGCGGCGAAATGGTTGAGCCCTACTCTTCTCAACACCATGAAAGAGTTTGGATGTTTACAGCTCAAAATCAATTTGTTTTGGCCAAACATCCGATGCACTTTGACAAACCTAGTGTGGTTGGTGTAGGTCCGGGTATAAGTTTTGGTATCGAAATGGCCCAGCAATCTCCATCGGTAAAAATCGGATTAGTTCCTTGTGCCGTTGGTGGTTCTTCCATCAATTCTTGGGTTATACATGGCTACGATGAAGCAACAAAAACACATCCACTAGATGATGCGATTCAAAGAATTTTGGCAGCTCAAAAAATGGGTGTCATCAAAGGAATACTATGGCACCAAGGAGAAAGTGATTCTGAAATAAGCAAAAGAGATGGATATGTAGATAAATTACATGCCCTAATCACTCAAATTAGACACATAAGCCAAGATGCGAGCTTAGCATTTGTGCTGGGAGAATTAGGCTATTTCAATCAAAACTACCTTGATTTCAACCAATTGTTAAGCTCATTTAATGCACCAAATCAACATACATCCTTAGTCTCTGCACAAGATTTACGTGCCAAAAGCGATCAAATACATTTTAACAGTCAATCTGCCACTGAATTAGGCAAAAGATATGCATTCGCCATGCAGAAATTACCCTAAAACCATTCTTCCGATTTATGCAAACACTTATTCCAGATCAAGATATCCCTTGGAGCGACATCGAACCCGGTATTCAAAGAAAAATCATGGCTCATAATGATCAATTGATGTTGATCAAAGTCCGTTTTTCACAAGGTGCCATTGGTTCACTACACCATCACCCTCATACACAAGCTTCCTATGTTTCCAAAGGGAAATTTGAGGTGACTATATCTGGTGACAAAAAAATCCTTCAAGCCGGCGATGTATATTTTGTGCCAAGTCAAGAAATCCATGGTGTGATTTGCCTTGAAGACGGTGAGCTAATTGATGTGTTTAATCCTGCTCGAGAGGATTTTTTATAAAATCTTTCAAATTCCTTACCTTTAACCTTCTATTTTTTAGCATTAAACTAAATGAAACAAAAAACATTAATTTCTAGGCTCTTGGGATTCTCCTGCCTATTTATCCAAGTTGGATTATTCGCCCAAAAAGAGCCCGTATCTTTTCAAGATTTAAATTTCTGGAAAGTAAGCGGCAAAAATAATTGGCAAATTGCCGGTCAAGTATCCGCTGATTTGAACAAAAAAGAACACATGGCTACTCAGCCAGGACAAGGTATTTTAGTCAACTTACCTGAACCTCAAAACCGGGCCAATTTAATTTCAGTGAAAGAATTTGGTGATATGGATGTAGAGTTTGACTTCATGATGGCCAGTCACTCGAACTCAGGCTTTTATTTACAAGGTCGTTATGAAGTTCAACTTATGGACAGCTGGGGTGTTCAAAACCCTAGTACTGGCGATTGTGGGGGTATTTATAAAAGAAGAAAATTTATCCCTCAAGAATATTTATATGAGGGACATGCCCCACGAGTAAATGCTTGTTTAGCGCCTGGATTATGGCAACACATGGAAATCTCATTCCAAGCTCCAAAATTTGACGCCCAAGGAAATAAAATCAGTCATGCCAAAGTCCTATTCATCAAATTAAATGGATTCATTTTACATGAAAATGTGGAATTAAGTGGCCCAACCGGTGGACCAATTTCTGAAAAAGAAGTGGCACGTGGACCTATTATGATTCAAGGTGACCACGGAGCTGTTGCCTTCAAAAACTTGAAAATCAAAGACTTTGACGGTCAAGCAGCTAGTCTAAGTCCGGTTAACTATCAGGTATATTACGGTAAATTCAAATCACCTAAAGATTTTATCAACAAAAAGCCTAATGCAAGCGGTACTCAAGCTCAATTAGCTTGGAATGCCAGTAAAAATAATGATGAATTTGCTGTTATTTATACCGCTAACATCAACGTTCCAAAAGCTGGTAAACATAACATCGAGCTCATCAGTGCAGGTAATTATACCTTACAAGTAAATGGTCAAATGATTGCATCTGATACGCTTTATTCTAACAGAAGAAAGAAAAATGTAGAGGTAGAATTACCCGCTGGAAATTCAGCCATCAAAATTACTTATTATAAAGCTGATGCAGACATGAGTCCCATGTTAGGTTTGGGCATAGAAGGACCTAATTTCCGAATGGTCAATTTCCAACATCCTTCTTCTACCCTCATCCTAGGTAATGGTCCTTCGGATATCATTTTAATGGATGCTCCCAAACCCACACTTCTTCGTTCTTTCGTAGATATTCAACAAAACGGTGCCCGCAAACGCTTAGTTCATTCTGTCAATGTGGGAAATCCTGCTCATTTGCATTATACCTATGATTTGGATAATGGAGCTATCGCCCAAATTTGGAAAGGCGACTTTTTAGATACTACACCTATGTGGGACAACCGTGGTGATGGTTCATCTAGACCTAGAGGACCTGTTTTAAATCTTGGTTCTAGCCCATTGGTGGTTAAGAATTCCGAACTAGAAAAAGATAGTGATAGCATGTCGGAATCAGCTGGTTTCAAAATTGGAGGCTATGAAGTGGATGACCATGAATTACCCACTTTTGAATATGAAATTTGGGGATCTCAAGTTCAAGATGAAATTCGGGTCATAGAAAACAAATACCTCCAGCGAACCTTAAGCATCAAAAAACCAAATGCAGATGCTTCGTTGAAACTTGTTTCAGCCAAGTCAATACAATCTCTCGGTAATGATTTATACGCCATAGATGGTCAAAGTTACTATATCCAAGCAGCTCAAGCGAGCGTTCGAACTAGCTCCACTGGACAGATTTTGGTCCTTCCTTTAGCCGAAAAAATCACTTATTCCATCCTTTGGTAAAAATTCAGAATATACGTCATGAACATACAACGATTCACATATAGTATTACAGCCTGCTTTCTGATTGGCTTACTCTGCTGTCAGCCGATTTTAGCACAAAAAGCTCCTACAGAAAACGATTATTATAAAATAGTTCGCATGGCAATTCCAGAGGGAATTACCTTAGAAGTTGGTGGTTTAGTCAGTCTTCCCAATGGAGATGTTGCCGTTTCTACACGCCGTGGTGATGTCTACATCATTGAGAACTATTTATCCCCAAGGCCTACTTACCGAAAATTTGCCAGCGGATTACATGAAATATTGGGTTTGGCTTACAAAGATGGCTACCTCTATTGTGCCCAGCGAGGTGAGTTAACTAAATTGATTGACCTAAATGGAGATGGTAAGGTAGATAAATACCAAACAGTTTACTCTTGGCCCATCTCAGGTCATTACCATGAATATTCTTTTGGACCAAAAATTGGACCAGATGGTTCATTTTATGTGACAGGAAACGTAGGTTTTGGAAACAGCGATTGGTGGGCAGGAAAATCTTTGGTTCCTTGGAGAGGTTGGACTATGAAAATTTCACCTGACGGTAAAATGGAACCATTTGCTGCAGGTATGCGCTCCCCATGTGGCATTGGTATGGTCGATGGAGAATTTTTCTACGGTGATAACCAGGGAGATTGGCAGGGTTCTGGATTCATTTCACATGTTGAAAAAGGAGATTTCTTAGGACATCCTGCTTCTTTGAAATGGGCAGACCGACCTGAATCTCCAGTAAAAATGAGAAAAGAAATGGTCTTTGCTCAGGTAGATCCTAAAGACAATCCATTCGTGAAACCTGAATACGTAAAGGATGAAGCGATGACCACCATTTATGAATTAGGGAAAAAGACCTATCCTAACATGGGAATCAAATCTCCTGCTGTTTGGTTGCCTCATGGTATCATGGGTGTTTCTACTTCAGAAATTATCACTGATGAAACCAAAGGAGAGTTTGGTCCATTTGCAGGCCAAGTGTTTGTAGGAGACCAAGGTATGTCCAAAATTGCTCGCGTATTCTTGGAAAAGATTAACGGCAAATACCAAGGAGCAAGTTTTGAATTTCGCTCAGGCTTTCGTTCGGGAGTTTTACGTATGGCATGGGGTAAAGACCAACAAATGCTGGTTGGTGGAACCAACCGTGGCTGGGGTTCAGTTGGTTCAGAGGATTATGGACTTGAACGCCTGGTATATACGGGTAAAATTCCATTTGAGATGAAAGCTATACGTGCCATGGTGGATG
Organism: Aquirufa aurantiipilula; assembly: GCF_019923745.1. GTDB lineage: Bacteria > Bacteroidota > Bacteroidia > Cytophagales > Spirosomataceae > Aquirufa > Aquirufa aurantiipilula. Next base: position 138,058 of record NZ_JAANOG010000002.1, on the reverse strand, counting down.
GATTTGAAATTGAATTTACACAGCCTGCGAACAAGAAATTGGCAGAAGATGTCAACAATTATGAAGTCTTTAATTATACCTACAAATACCACCCTGTGTATGGTAGCCCAATGGTTAACCGTAAAGACAATGCAGTCCGTGGAGCTAAATTAAGTGAAGATGGTTTGCGAGTTCGATTGGTGATTGATGGAATGCGTGAAGGTTATGTGCATGCCATTAAACCAGATGGTGTGCTTTCTGCTCAAGAAAACATTCCACTGCTTCATGCAAGTGGCTTTTATACTTTAAACCAAATTCCTACGGGAGAAAAAGCTAACATTCCACTAGTAACGCCTAAGCGTAAGCCGTCCAAAGACGTGATAGATGCAGGTGATAAGGCCAATACTCCTGATAACCAAACAAAAGAGGCAGGACCGAAGAAAACAGCTGCCAAACAAGTGGTAACTGATAAAGAAGCTATGGCACTATTGACTAAAAATACCTGTTTAGCATGCCATAAGGTGAATGAAAGAGCAGTTGGACCCGCCTACACGGAAATTGCGAAAAGGAAATACAGTGTAGCTCAATTAATTGCTTTAATTAAAGAACCAAAGCCTCAAAACTGGCCTGACTTTGCTACACCCATGGCACCCATGAGCCATGTTCCTCAAAAAGATTTAGAGAAAATTGCCACGTGGATTCAAGCATTAGGAAATAAATAAACAATGAAAAGGGGCAGTCAAAACTGCCCCTTTTTTATGCGATGGCCCACAAGCCAATCAGGCCTAAAAGGTAAGTCAAAAGGACACATAAAGAATCTATACCCATTTGGAATACTTGACGCCTAGAATGCAGCACCATTCCTACCATATAAATACAAGTAAGTAAAATCCCCAAGCCTGTTAAATACATATCGGAATTACTTAAAGTAGGGATAACAGCTTCTCCGCTAATGATGGAAGCCATTAAAAACAAAACAGGTAAAAATGCATTTCCTCCAAATATATCACTCACCGCCATATTATAATCCCTGATTTTAGCCGATGCAATACCTGTAGATATTTCAGGCAAGGCAGTCGCCAAGGCCAAAATAGTTCCACCAAAAAGTACACCACTGATATGCCAACGTTTGGATAAAATTTCACCGGAATATTCCAAAGCCCAACCAGCCACCAAAGTTAAAACAGCCCCCACAGCCAAAACAATCATGGCCTCCTGAATGCCTCCTCGAAAAGGTGATTTGGGATGACGTAATTTAGATAAATTAGTATGTCGAAGTTCGGCTAATGTTTCTTCTGACTTGGCTAATCGAGAAATGGAATAAACAGACCCTAACCAAATAAACAAGATGAGCCATTCTATTGGAGTTGTTCTAAAAAAGACTAGTTGAGATGGAAACTGTTTGGCCATCATGACTAGGGTTAAAATCATAATTAGGGCAACACTTTCTAAAATCAATATGCGGGAATGCCCCTTCAAGGTTAATGGAGCTGACCGACCCACTCCAAAGACATCAATTAAAACTAAAACTACTGTTTGAATGGCTACTCCACCCAACAAATTACTAACTGCTATGTCATAATCATGATGGTAAGCAGCCACAGCAGTAATGGCTATTTCAGGTAAATTAGTAACGATAGCCAGAAACACCATGCCACCAAATGCCTCACCTAAGGTAAAATACGTGGTTATTGCATCCACTGCCCGAGTTATTTTAACACCCGCAATCCAAATGACTACCGTACAAGTCAAAAATACCAGCAATAAGGCGAGGGATGATAAAACACTAAAGTCCATGAAATCCTAGATAAATTTTAGCTAAAGTATTCATTGTTTTGTTAAAAATCATTTAGTTTTGAAGAATACACAAACCTATCAAGGTGATATCATCATTTAATCACCTACTAAATTGGAACTATGAAAATTAACCGTCGCCTTGGGCTGATTGTATTCCTATCAATATGCCTGTTTTCATTTACTGCATTTGGAATTACTCCCCCAATTAAAGAAAAATCAAAAGCTAAAAAACCTCTGATTGTATTTGTTGCGGGTGATCATGAATACAGTGGCGAAAGTACGCTACCTCTTTTAGCTGACATCTTAGAAAAAAACTATGGATTTCGTACCAAAGTCTTGAAATCGTATCCTGATCAAAACGCCGAAAAAAATATCCCTGGGCTAGAAGCCTTAGCGGAAGCTGATTTAGCCGTATTTTTTCTTCGTTGGAGGTTATTACCTGCTGACCAAGTAGCCATGATAGATGCCTACGTGAAATCAGGCAAACCGGTGATGGGCTTTCGAACTACTACCCACTCATTCAATTATCCCAAAGGTGATCCCTTAGAATCATACAATGCTTGGGCAGAATCCACTTTTGGAGCGCCTCCAGGCTGGGGTGGAAAAGCAAAACATACCCACTACGGTCACAATGCTAGTACCGATGCCAGCGTAATTCCTTCTGCAAGTAAACACCCTATTTTAACGGGCGTAGCGCCTAGCTTCCATGTCCGTTCTTGGTTATACCGTGTATTACCAGACTTTCCGGCTAAGGGAACAGAATGGTTAATCATGGGAAAAGCGGTAAACCCTGATAAAACAGCAGAAGATCAACCGATAGCTTGGACCTGGGTTAATCCTTACAAAGGCCGAGTTTTTTTTACTACCATGGGACATCCTGAAGATTTTTCTGTAGAACCATTCCAACGATTGATTGTGAATGCCATTCATTGGGAATTGGGTAAAAAAGTTCCTCAACATTGGGCTGGAAAATTAGATATCAACATTCCATATCGAGGAATGAAATAAAAATATATTGACATAAATCACTCATAGTATATGAAATATCCCGTTGCAATGAACATGCTGGTCTATGGACCAGACATGAATGAATCACTAATCCCTCATTTATCATACATCAAAGAAGTAGGATATACTGGTGTAGAAATTCCCATTTTTGAAACCGATTTGGCCTATTGGAAACCTTGGAAAGAGGAAATAGACCGACTAGGTCTAGAGGTTTTTACCGTTACTTTTTTAGGTGCAGACCTTAATACCATTTCATCGGATCCAGCAGTCCGTAAAAATGGTGTAGAGTTCCTTAAAAAAGCAGTGGATGTAACTGCTTATTTAGGGGCATCTTGGTTATCAGGACCTTATCATTCGGCTTTAGGTGTATTTTCTGGGGCAGCTCCCACCCAACAAGAATTAGACTGGTCCAAAGAGAGTATGTTGGATTTGGCTGAACATGCTCAAAAAATGAATGTCATGCTGGGTTTAGAATATTTAAACCGATTTGAAAACTACGTAGTAAGTTCCGCTGACCAATTATACAGCTTAGTTAAAGCCATCAATCATCCACATGTCAAAATCATGTTTGATACTTTCCATGCCCATATTGAAGAATTCAATACTGGGGAAGCCATGATTCGAATTGCAGATGAAGTAGGCCACTTCCAATTGTCTGAAAATACCCGTGCTACCTTAGGTGAGGGCCAAGTACATTGGGCAAACGTATTTGAGAGTTTAGATAAAATGAATTATAAAGGTTGGTTAGTGGTAGAGGCTTTTACTCCTTTACTTCCAGCGGCTTGTATCTGGCGGAAAAATTATAGTACAGAGGAAGAATTGATTTTAAAAAGTTACCATCATATTCAAAAATTCATCGGATAATCATGAATAGCTATTTGAAATCCATTCAGCAAGGAGGCATCATGACGGCATTACTTTATGCCTTCTTCCTCTATTTAAACAAAGATGTACCCAATCAAGAACTTGTGATTTCAAGTGGCTATTTCCTTATTTTGTATGCACTTATATTCACGTTGGGAAGGCCCGCCGTGGTAGAAAAACTGCAAGATTTGATTCACATAAAAAAAGAGAGGGCTCTGTTAGTTCCTCTCTTTTTATTTTCATTGCTCATTAGTCATTATTTATTTCATGGCATTAATCCGTTTATTGGAAGTTCTGGACTCTATTTTTTCCTTTGCCTATTTCCAACATTAGCCTTTCTTGCCTTCCCCCAACAAGAAGCTTCTTGGTCAGATTTAATCATTCTTTTATTGGTATTAATTCCTTCTACCATCATACATTTTCCTGGAAACAGTGATATTCCTTATGACACCGATGGTTTTAGCTCAGTACAAAAAATAGTGCTTATCCTGGGTGCTGCCTATGCATATACAGTGGTAAGAAAATTACCCGATGTTGGTTTTTATCCTACTTGGAAATGGTCTCATTTGAGCGTAGCCTTAGGTTCCTGGATCTCCTTTTTGGGATTTGTATACGTAGCAGGAATTGTTTGGAATTTCAACATTTCTCAACCTTTTGCAGGCTTTGCTTGGATTTTGATTCCAGCCGCTATCCGTGAACTGATACGAGTTTATATAGGTACAGCTCTTTTTGAAGAACTATTTTTCAGAGGATTGATTCAAAATATTTTGGCTAAAAAAATAGCGGTAATGGCCAATTGGAAAACAATTTGGACCTGGGGAGCCCTGATTTTCACCATATTGAGTTTCTATACCGGTTATGCCATGTACAAAGACTTATTTTGGTTTCCGGGATTAATCTCCATAGTTCTATTCGCAGGAGCCTATTTCTTAGAGAAAAATCAGGTATCTAAAACAGGCACTTATACTTCATTAGCGATAACTAGTATGTTTTTTGGACTGGTACATTTCCATGCAGGATCAGTCATATTTGTGGGCCTTGCCAGCGTTGCAGGTTGGGCTTATGGATATACCTATATCAAGACCAAAAATGTCTTTTATGCGGCATTGGTACATTGCTTAGTCAACTGTTCTGAATTTCTCTTTTCATTACATACCATCAAATAAGCAAAAAAAATCAGGGCAAACATCTTTCGACATCTGCCCTGACCGGTTTTCATAGGTTAGAGGTTTATTATAAAATCTTTTCGGTATCTGTAACAAATACACGAGTACTAATGGTATAATTTCCGCCAGAAGCGTCTTTATATTTCAAATCCAAATAAAAAGCTTGATATCCTTTTTTAGGATATTCTTTAGTCAATTTCAATTGTGGTAAATTCTCCAATTTCACACGAGAACTAAGCCATAAATTATTTCTAAAGTCTCTGTCCATCGAAGTAGTTTCCCACAAAGTAGCTTCCACTAAATCTTGGGTGGCTACTTGAACCTGTAAGTCAGCACCGGCTTTAGCAGATACTGCATTCCAAGTACAAACAGGGTATTCTCTTCCTTGAATGGTATTTGCAAAAAATCCACTAAGAGCTTCAAAAGCTTGTTTTCCACCCGCCAAATCATGACCTGCATTAGGTACATAATGAATCATGTTTTTACCAGGAATTTGATCGTAATAATGCTTGATGGCGTCCACTGTCCAATATTCATCGTTTGTTCCAATGAATAACGTTTTAGGTACCTTCAATTTGGCACGATAAGAAAATGGATCTACTAAGGCGGTTAATGTTTTTCCATCTGGAGTATCTTTTCCCTGAGGAATTCCTAAACTCACATAATCTTGAATTTGAATACTATACTCTCCGTATGTTTTAAACTGATAATCTAAGGTTGCTGGCATGTTCAACATATCAATCACCATAGGTCCGATTGCCTTCACTCGAGGATCATCAATGGCTGCAGTTAACCATGTCGTCCACCCCCTTTTTGAAAAGCCAGAAATCACAAAACCATTTACTTTCGATTTGATACGCTTTTGACTAAACTCTTGAATAGCATCCATTCCTCGAACTGCTGATTTTACCATAGGAAAAAGCAAAGGCCAAGTAAAATCTTTGGTTTCTTTAAACTGATGTAAGGTATAGGATATCAATTCGTCCTCCGTTTTGTCCCCATACAAAGGTTGATTGGGAACTTGACGAATTAAGGAAACTATAGCTTTATTTTTATCTGAAATATTGGCTAAAATAGGCCAAAGACGCTCATCAGCTACTAAATTGGGCTGTTCATTTTTATTTGAACCACCCGAAATAAACAACATGGCATCTTGAAATTTGACTTCCTTAGGTACGAAAATCGTTAATTGATGGCGCCAAGTATATTCTCTCCATTTTTGAGATGTCAATACCAACTGATAGGCAGTCGTTGATCCAATCTTAGAAGAATCTCTCACTTCCCACTGAAAAGTCGCATCCCCATTATGAATGTAGGATGTCAACGCTGTCTCAGGAGTAACTTTCGTTTTTTGGGCAAAAACTCCGCTACTAAAAAGGACGATTAGTAGTAAGCTTTTAAACAAAAAGGAAGACTTCAATTTCATGGACTGTGAATTGGTTGAACACAGCACAAAATAATAGCATAAAACGACTGAATAAGTTAATTAAACTTTCCAAAAAGTAAACTATTCTAGCAAAAACAGATAAACCTAGGCGTTTTTTCTGCCAATATTGACCAAATATCCAAAAATAGCTGCTGTAAAGAACATCAAAAGACTGTAGATAACGGGTGGTATACTCATGGTACTATTTCCAATCACTGTTAAGGCGATGAAGATGGCCAATGTTCCATTATGAATACCGATTTCCATCCCAATGGCAATCGCTTGCTTTTTTCCTAATTGAAAAAACAAGGGCACAAAATATCCTATGGCCATACTAGCCACATTTAATGTCAAGGTAGCAAAACCTACCGCTTTGAAATCATCTACAATATGACTTTTCTCTTTTATAACCGTCAATACGATGACTAAAATCAAAAAGATCGCTGAAGCTATTTTGACGGGTTTATCCAAAGCCGCTGCCAATTTGGGGAAATTGGAACGAACAACCATGCCAATTGAAACAGGCAGCAAAACAATCATGACCACTTCCATCACTTTGGAAAATTGTAAGGGAACGTATTGATCCGATTGCATGAATTGCTTCATGGCAAAATTCACAATGATCGTAATGGAGAATACAGAAATTAAGCTATTCAAAGCCGTAAGGGTAACATTTAGTGCCACATCTCCTTTAGAAATATGAGAATACAAATTAGCTGTAGGACCACCAGGCGAGGCTGATAATAACATCAATCCCACCGCTAATTCGGGAGAAAGACCAAAACCTAGGGCAATAAAATAACAGATTATAGGAAGCAAAATCATTTGACAAAACAGTCCTAGCACTACGGCCTTAGGAAAAGTAACAACCCGCTTAAAATCTTCTAGTTGTAAGGAAAGGCCAAGTCCCATCATGATAATGGCCAAGGCAAGAGGAAGTAATACGGCTGATAAAAAATTAGCTTGCATGTTTGATAGGTTTAGAATAATTGTACTAATATAATAAAATTTTGCATTGGGTTAATATGCTAAATAAGATAGCCTCAGATAACATTTCAAAAATTTCACATTCCCTTCATTTGGCATAGATTTTAATCTGTAATATTGCGCAATCAAAAACCTATAATTAACATGAACATACGTAAACCATCTTTATTCGTCCTATGCTTTTTATTAATTCAATTCGCAAGCATTGCTCAAGTAGTACGAGGGCCTTATTTACAAAGTGTGAGTCCTGATCAAGGAATCGTTCGCTGGAGAACAGAACAGGCGACTGATAGTCGGGTTGTTTATGGTGAAAGTCCTAAAAAGTTAACTAAAGTAATCGAACTAAAGCAAGCCGTATTAGACCACGAAGTCATTATTACAGGTTTGAAACCAAACAAAAAATATTATTATACCATTGGTTCTAGCAAAAGCATGGAAGCTGCATCAGAAAAAAGATTTCTTATGACTGCCCCCAAATTAGGTTCTACCCAGGCTGTGAGAATATGGGCTTTAGGTGATTTTGGCTCGGGTACTAAAAACCAGTTAGAAGTAAAAGATGCAGTAGTAAAATATACCAAAGACCATCGACCAGACGCATGGATTTGGTTAGGAGATAATGCCTACAGCAAGGGTTTGGATGAGGAATACCAAAAGAAGGTTTTCCCTATTTATCAAGATGAGTTTTTCCAAAATTTAAACTTATATCCAGCTCCAGGTAATCATGATTATGCGGGGAAGCATGACCCATCTGAACCTCCCTATTTTAAAATATTCAATATGCCTGTTCAAGGTGAATTGGGTGGCTTACCTTCTGGAAATGAGTCCTATTATTCCGTTAATTATGGTCAGGTACATTTAATTTCTATTGATTCTGAACTTATGGAGCCTTCAGGATTACAAGTAATGGATGGAAAAGGAGCACAATACGAGTGGTTAGAAAAGGATTTAGCAGCGAATAAATTACCTTGGACCATTGTTTATTTTCATAAGCCACCTTATTCTAAGGGTTCACATGATTCGGATACGGAGAAGGACATGTTAAAAATGAGACAACATGTAAATCCCTTGTTTGAAAAATACAAGGTAGATATTGTGATGGCAGGACATAGCCACGTGTATGAACGTACGCATCCATTAAGAGGACATTATGGTATCAATGCAACTTTTGATCCGGCAAAACATGTGGTAGAAAAAACCAGTGCCCCAAATCAATATACAGTTGGAAAAGAAGGGCAAGGAGTCATATATATTGTCAATGGATCGGGAGGGCAATTAGGTGGTCAACGAGATGGTTTTCCATTAAAATCTGCCATTTACTCCAATAATAAATTGGGAGGATCCATGATTTTAGATATCAGCAAAAACAAATTGGAAGCAGTTTGGCTTGGTAGTGATGGAGAAATCCACGATCAATTTACGATTAGCAAAAACTAAATTTAGATAGGGATACATTTTAGGATAGAAACCAGATTTATCCCTATTTTTTTTGAAATTTGGCACAAAATACTCACAGAAAAGTATAAATTATTCCTCCTTTTTTTCTATTATTAGAGATACAATGATTTCCTTGAAATCAAGAATTATAATCTCTAAACTAATGAAAAACAAAAATCAATTTGACTCCAGAAGACACTTTCTTCTGAAGGCCGCTACTGCTGCTTTAGCTGCTCCCGTTTTATTAGGGCAACCCGCAAAAGCCGCTTCTGCAAGTGGTCGATTACAGCATGCTTGTATCGGTGTAGGAGGAATGGGCTGGGGAGACCTCAACCAATTCAAAAAACATGCACAAGTGGACATAGTCGCCATCTGCGATGTAGATGAAAAGAATCTTAAGAGAGCATCTGAGATCTTACCCAACGCCCGAACGTATACGGATTGGCGTGAGATGTTCAAACAAGAAAGTGACAAAATTGATTCGGTGAATGTCTCAGTTCCCGACCACAATCATTTTGTCATAGCGATTGAAGCGATTCGAAGACGTAAGCACGTGTATTGTCAAAAACCGATGTGCCACGATGTTGCCGAAGTTAGAATTCTTACCTTGGAGGCGACAAAGGCTGGAGTAATTACTCAATTAGGCACTCAAGTTGCCTCTACGGCAGGTGACCGAACGGGTGTAGAAATTTTAAAATCTGGAATCATCGGTAAGGTGAAACATGCTTATTTATGTTCCAATAGACCTGGTGCTGTCGCTAAATATCGACATGTAGGACCTCGACCTACGGAAGGTATAGAAAGCCCTCCGAGTCATTTGCATTGGGACAATTGGATAGGCACAGCACCTATGCGCCCATATGTTCCCAACATTTACCATCAAGCAATATGGAGAACTTGGCAGGACTTTGGTACTGGCTGGTCAGGCGATATCGGTTGCCATATATTTGATGCTGTGTGGAAAGGCTTAGATATGAAAAATCCCATTTCGGTGGTAGCAGAGGTACAAAAATCTTGGCAAGAATCTCCCGAAAGAAGAGCAGATACTTGGCCGCAAGGAAATCACATCACATGGACTTTCCCTGGAAATGAGAAAACAGCAGCGGATAAGTTGACCGTGGAGTGGTTTGATGGGGAATTTTATCCACCAAAAGAAATTAGAGCCTTATTTTCTGAAACAGATTATCCAGCAGAGTCTGCCATGATTATTGGAACAGAAGGGGCCTTATTAATTCCGCATCAAAAAATGCCTGTTTTGCTTCCAGAATCCAAATTCAAGTCATATACTCCACCCCTGAAGCCGGATAGAAACCATTACCACCATTTTGTGGATGCCTGCTTGGGAGGAGAAAAAACGGAATCCCATTTTGCTCAATCGGGCCCTATGACGGAAGCCGTACTTTTAGGAACAGTGGCTATACGCGTTCCAGATCAATTACTTCTTTGGGATGCCAAAAAAATGAAGTTCCCTAATTACCCATTAGCCAATCAATATATTCAAAGGAAATATAGAAAAGGTTGGTAATTTATCTGTTTAGATACTTATATCATCGCTTAGCAGGAATATCCTAGGCGTTTTTTGTACCAAATAAATAAAAAAAGGAGGGCAAATGCCCTCCTTTTTCCAATCCACTCAAAATCTACTATCTAGTTAGGATAACCCGGATTTTGAGGTTTCAAATTCGGATTATTCAGCATTTCTTGCTTTCCTAATGGAAGCAACAAGTGCTTTTCTTGCAATGGACGGTTAGAGCTTAAGTTTACGTGACCAACGAAATTATCAAATTTACCCGTTGTTTCATTGTAAACTTTACGCAAACGAACCATGTCAAACCAAGTAATCTGCTCATAACATAATTCATGCCAACGCTCTACCCAAACGGCTTCTCTAAAACTAGCAGCAGTGTAGCTTCCTAAACCAGGAGTTTCCAAAGTAGCACGATCACGAATTCGTTTGAATGCATCATAAGCAGCTTGAGAGGGACCACCCACCTCATTCTGAGCTTCAGCGAAATTCAACAATACTTCGGCATAGCGAATCTGAGGAACATTCAAATTATCTAAACGTGTACCAGCTACACCAGCAGAACCATTGGCCTTTTGATTAAAATGTTTGAATACATAAGGAGCCCCTAAATCAAATGCTGCACCATTACCATTGGTAAAATAGCTAGTATAAAAATACCCCTCTTGATTCTTCGCTCTTAAATCACCTTTTTCGTATGAATTATAAAAAGCGATGGTTGGAACAGAACTTCCTGTTCCTCCAGGACCAGAATATGTAACTGGCTTAAAGTTAGGGAAGAAATTTCCCATAAAATTACCTGCTACCAAGGTATTACACTGAATCATAAACAAATGCTCTACACGGTTTTTTAATCCTTCGGTATGCACATCCTTGTACGTTGGGAACAAATTAATAACGGATGGATTGGCATTCGCGTAAGTAATTACCTCCAAAGATTTATCAGCCGATAATTTATAATAAGCTGCTCCTTTATTTAATGGAAAACCAGCCATCGTTAAATAAACTTTACCCAACTGCGCTTTTACTGCAGCCAAACAAACACGACCACTCGCATCCATCCAAGGTAAACCTGCTTTTTCTGCTTCTAATAAGTCATCCACAATTAATTTGTAAACGCTTTCCGAAGTAGCTCTGGATGGCAAGAAATCTTCAGATCCAGCCGTTTGAGGCTTGGTAATTAAAGGTACATCACCCCATAATCTCACAGCTTGAAAATAAGCCCATGATCTCAAGAAACGTGCCTCTCCCAAAATTTTCTTCTTTTGGTTTTCATCCATAGGAGTAATAGGTGGCACCTTTTCTAATACTTGGTTCGCCTGAGCAATAACCTTGTATAAACCATTCCAATAGTTCACTACGTGAATGGTATTTGGATCATGTACCAAACCATACAAGTTGTTTAGGTCAGAATTCTGAGCTGTTTCAGTAGTAGAAGTACCCGTTAAAGCTTCTAATAACTGCCAGTTAGATGAAAATATACCTGCACCACCACCCATGAATCGAGTATCCGCATACACGGAAGCTAATGCGGCTTCTGCGTGATCAGGAATTTGATAAAAAGCATCTGGAGTTAGATTGGATGGTGCTTTTTCAACCAAGAAATCTGAACAACCAAACTGCCCCAATAAAAGCACCCCACCTAGGGCCACTTTCTTTATTTTGGAATTTATTTTGAATTTCATATTACGTTTCATTTTTAAATTTTCCTTCATTAAAATGCTACCTGTAATCCTAACATGTATATCGTAGGCTTAGGGTAGTTGTGCCAAATCATACCTTGTGAGAACGCTGAGTTTCCTCCACCTTGGTTGGTTGGAGTAACTTCAGGATCGCCAACAATCGGATCTTTTACTAAAAGGAAGAAGTTTTGAGCAGTTGCATATACTCTCAAACGACTCAAATTCAATTTGCTAACCACGTTGCTTGGTACATTATAGCCCAACATCAAGTTTCTGCCACGCAAGAATGAACCATCTTTGATCCACCAAGTATCCACGTTGGTCACATAACCAGCACGCGTATCACGGATTTCAGCAATCATGGTGTTTTGATTAGTTGGAGTCCAAGCATTTAACACTGATGTATAACTATTGGCTAAAGCTTGACGGTCTTCACTTGGGTGAAGGTTCATCAACATAACTTCATTTCCGTAGTTAAACTGCATTTCAAGGGTTAAATCAAAGCTCTTGTACTTGAAGGAATTGGAAATAGCTCCCCAGAAATCTGGACTACCATTTCCAATGATGGAACGGTCTGCATCCGTAATAGCACGGTCGCCGTTGAAGTCCTTATACTTGATATCGCCTGGTAAAATCTTAAGACCATTTCGGTAAGAAGTCCATTTTGCAGCCTCCTCAGCTTCTGCTGTTCCCCAAATACCCAGACGAGTTAAACCCCAGAACGAACCTACCGGCTCACCAACACGAATGATGTTGGTTGGGTTTGTAAAGTTAGGTCCTCCCACATTGAAAATATCCGATGGAGTGGCTAATGTCAACACTTTGTTACGGTTGAATGAAATATTGAATTGGGTATTCCATTGAAAATCCTTCGATTTGATATTCGTCGAATTAATCGAAAATTCAAATCCTTTATTTTCCATTGAACCCACGTTTCTACGAATGGTCGCATAACCTGAAGTTTGAGGTACTGGCGCATCCAATAACATGTCTGTAGTCAAACGATAATAGTAATCCGCCTCAATGTTAACGCGACCTCCCCATAACCCTAATTCAATACCAAAATCAGTTTGAGCTGTTTTCTCCCACTTCAAATCGGGGTTAGCTAACCTAGAAATACCCGTTCCTGAAACACGACCATCATTGTAAACCGCTGAGTAGTTTGAGCTCAATAAAGAAAGTGATGAGTATGCTGGAATTTCAGAGTTACCAGTTAAACCATAACTAGTTCTAACTTTTAAATTAGAAATGGTCGCATTACCTTTCAAGAAATCCTCTTCAGAAACTCTCCAAGCCAAAGCTCCAGATGGGAAAATCGCAAATTTGTAATTCTCTCCAAACTTAGAGGAACCATCGGCACGAGCAGTCACTGTGGCTAAATACTTATTCTTGAACGTATAATTTACACGACCAAAATACGAGTTAAATGCAAATTTTGAAGCTCCTGAACCTACAGTTGGGTTAACAGCACCCGCACCTAAGTTATTGAATCCAAAATAATCCGTAGCAAATCCATTCACACTCGCTCCAATATTAAAGAAGTCAGTTTGTTGCCAAGAAATACCTAATAAAGCATTAATGGAGTGATTTTCATTGAAATCCTTAGTATAGGTTAAGAAGTTCTCCAATGACCAAAACGTTTCTGTTTGGTTGGTTGCTGAAGCATTTCCTTGACCACCAATGTTCAATGTTCTCGTCTGAGATTGGTTGTTTTCTTGAGTCATGATATTGGCTCCCAAGATGGTTTTCATCTCCAAACCTTTCATTAAGGTGATGTTAGAATACACACTTCCTGTAGTCGTTTGTGTATTTAAAATGTACTTACGACCCATCAAACGGTGAACAGAACTCATGGTTCCTTCAGCAAAAGGGAAATCACGGTTATTCGCGTAGGTTCCATCAGCATATTTCACAGGTAAGAAAGGAAAATCTTCTACAATCTGTCTTGAAACGGCATCATTGACATCTGATAGGTTTTCTGTTTGATTGTTGTATGCCAAGGTTCCCCCAACTTTCAACCACTTTTTGATTTGATCATCAATGGTGAATCGACCTGAATATCGCTTCAAATAGGTTGTTTTAATCAAACCTTGATCATCCCTGTAACCTAATGAGAAGGAATATTGAGTACGATCATTACCGCCACTGAATCCTAATTGATGGTTTTGGGATAATTTATTTTGAGTTGACTCCTCAAACCAATCTGTATCAAACAATGGATTTCCACTAGCATCAAATACACGTGGATCTGTTCTTCTCAATTTAGGATTCAGGTAGGCCCATCTTCCTGCAGCCCATCCGGCAGGGTCATATTTCGCCATATTGGCCCAGGCTAAATCTTCAACTGCCATATATTGCTTGGCATTCAAAACTTGTGGCTTATTGGGACCTGCTACATTGACGCTAAAGTCTGCATTGTAAGTTACACTTCCTTCACCTGATTTACCTTTTTTAGTGGTCACCAAGATTACACCATTGGCTCCTCTTGCTCCATAAATAGCTGTAGAAGAAGCATCTTTCAAGACTTCAACCGAGACAATATCATTGGGATTTAGGTAATCAATAGCTGAACTAAACTGGTTCATGGTTCCTTGAGGTAGCATAACTCCATCAACTACATACAAAGGATTATTGGAAGAGTTAATGGAACTAAATCCACGGACACGAACGGTAGTACGCCCACCTGGACGACCTGAGTTAGTACTAACTTGTACACCGGCCATTCTACCAGAGAGAGCCTGGTTTAATGAAGTAGCAGGACGCTCTAATAATTGATCCGTTTTAATGGAACTTACAGACCCTGTTAAATCTGATTTCTTTTGGGTACCATAACCAATAACAACAATCTCATCCAAATATTTATTATCTGGTTTTAAATTGATATTAATAGTGGATTGATTACCAACGGCAATTTCCTGCTGGATATATCCTATGGCTGAAAATACCAAAACCGATCTAGAATCGGCTACCACAATCTTGTAACTACCATTAGCATCTGTCATGACACCCTTGGTTGTTCCTTTGACCATAACGTTGACACCTGGGATTCCAGCGTTCGTCTCATCAGTCACTTTACCGGTAACAGAGATATCTGCAACCTTGATCAATTTAGTTTCTTTTAGCCCTCCTACCCTTTCTGCTAGGGCGGCCTGCGCTGGCATCATACTAAAGCAAGTAAGTGCAAGGCCCCATATAGGAAACGCAGCTTTCAGGCTCATTTGTCGATACGACATGAGTATTTTTTTTTGCATAGTTTGACCATTTTACTGGTTTTTATAGGATTAGTTAATGGCCAATGATATTAATCAAATCCTATTATTCCTAAAAAAAATTATTAAATGTACATTAAGTTTGTAATGAAAAGTTTAAATTTTACGTCAATAAAAATTCATTATTTGCACTATTTTTCAGCGTTGATTTAGTTAACGGTTTGACATATACGTAACGTGAATATGTATACTTGTTAAAAAAATTTAATTTATTGGTCTAGTTTTTTAATTACCACATTGATATTCGTGAGAATTGGATCTATTCTACAATGAGGAAATTTAAAATGAGTAGATTCTCAATAGAAAATACTTGATAAGGAAATACAAATTCAATCCTGATAATACCGCATGGGTATTGGTCAATTAATGATATATTTGGATAAACTAAGCCATTATGAAAAAAAATCAAGACCGTCGAACCTTCCTGAAAAACACAGGATTAATTACAGCAGCTTCTGCATTTCCATACATTTGGACCAATTCAGAAAAGCATTCTTCATTTATCCCGACCAAAAAAGCGGGAGATAAAGTCAATTTAGCCTGTATAGGAATCGGGAATCAAGGAGGTTCCGATGTAATGTCCTTTCATAAAACGGGTTTAGCCAATTTTGTGGCATTCTGTGATGTGGATATGGGTGCACCTCAAACTTTGGAAGTACTGCAAAAATTCCCAGATGTACCAAGATTCCAAGACTTCCGAACTATGTTCGATAAGATGGGCAATCAAATTGATGCAGTTGCCATTGGAGTTCCCGATCATGCCCATTTTGCCATTACCATGATGGCCCTAGGATTAGGGAAGCATGTGTATGTGGAGAAACCGATGGCTAGAACATTCAATGAGATTGAATTGATGATGAAAGCAGCCAAAAAGCATTCCAAAGTGGTGACGCAGATGGGTAACCAAGGACACTCCGAAGCTAATTATTTCCAATTTAAAGCTTACAAAGATGCCGGTATCATCAAGGATGTTACTGCCATCACGGCGCATATGAACTCTGCTCGCAGATGGCATGGATGGAATACCCAAATTAAGAGCTTTCCTCCTGCAGAAGCCATCCCAAGTACCTTAGATTGGGATATCTGGATGGGCGTTACACAACCACACGATTACAACAAAGATTTTGTCAATGGTCAATGGAGATGCTGGTTTGATTATGGATTAGGAGCTTTGGGTGACTGGGGTGCACATATTATAGATACTGCTCACCAATTTTTAGATTTGGGATTACCTACAGAAATCAATATGTTGAGGGCTGATGGACATAATCCTTATTTCTACCCTCAATCTTCTACGATTTTATTTAAATTTCCTGAAAGAGGTAACATGCCACCAGTAGATATTACTTGGTATGATGGGGTTAATAATATCCCACCGGTACCTCAAGGGTATGGCGTTACAGAATTAGATCCTAATATACCTCCAGCTAGTAATGGAAAGATACAACCTGCTAAATTGAATCCAGGTAAAATCATTTATTCCAAAGACTTGACTTTCAAAGGGGGATCTCATGGTAGTACCTTGTCCATTATCCCACCAGAACAAGCCAAGGATATGGCATCTAAATTACCAGAAGTACCTAAAAGCCCTTCTAACCATTATGCTAATTTCTTGAAAGCCTGCATGGGACAAGAGGAAACTCGTTCACCATTTGCCATTGCAGGGCCTTTAAGTCAGGTATTCTCCTTGGGATGTATGGCACAGAAATTAAATACCAAATTGATTTTTGATCCTAAAACCAAACAGATTACCAACAACACATTGGCCAATTCATTATTGAAAGGCGCCGCTCCAAGAAAAGGTTGGGAGCAGTATTATAAGGTTTAGTATTTAAGGATTAGGGATTAGTTATTAGGAGGTAGTTATATAGTAGAAATGCCTGAGTATCAATTCGCATTCTAATAACTAACCCCTAATAACTAACAACTATTTATATACATTTTCCAAATAAACCACCTCGCCTTTCTCGTCAAAATCAATCAGGTTATACCAAATAATCAGTGGCGCTGGTTTATTAACTTTAATCCATTTAGAAGGAATATTATAATAAGGCCCTTCAATTTTTAAAGTATCCATAGCCCGAGAATTAGGTCCCAAAAGCATTTTCCCAAATCGAATTGGGTCCTCCAAACGGATACAACCATGACTGAAAAATCGTTTAGATGAAGAAAATAGTTTCTTTTCTGAGGTATCGTGTAAGTACAATCGATAAGGGTTTTCAAAGGGTATTTTTAAGATTCCCAAGGTATTCCAAACACCGGTTTTTTGTCGGAAAGTATATGGAAAATAATTCTTACTTAAAGCTTTCCAATTCACGGTTTTTGCATCTACAAGCTGATTATTCCGATCTAAAAGATCTAAATGACTGGCATAAAAATACCGTAGGTTCTTTTGTATCTCAGGCAACAATTCTTCCGTGGCAATACTCCGAGGAACATACCAATTTGGGTTGATAATGATATTTTTAATTTGGGCAGTCAATACCCGAGTAGGTCGAGCAGGCCTACCAACAACCACTTTCATTCGTAAGGCAATCTGATTACCCTGATAAACTTTCAATTGGGCGGCAGGGATATTGACCACGCTAACTACTTTATTTTTTCGAATGTGATGTAACCATCGATAATGGTTGATCGACAAGGTCAATTGAGCCAATTTTGATGGATTCATGACACTATCTTGCTTTGACTGAAGTATTGTCAATAAGGTTTTAACTTCAAAGGAAGATTCATTTAGATATTTAACTAAATTTACAACTGATTGCTTTTCCAAATACGAATGAAGTAATTGACCAATCTCATTCTTCCGTAATTCACATACATAACCTTGAAACTTAAATGAAGGACGTGGATTCCCGAAAGTGAGATCTTCAAAAAAAGACTGAGCCAAATATTGAATTTTCTTTTCTAAGCTAATGGAATCTATGGATTGTCTGGACTTAGCTGGTATTAATAATAAAGAATCTAGAAAACCATGTGGATAAAAATCTGCTTTTAATGCCATGCTAGGTGCTTGATGCAACAGACTGTCCAAACTTTTGATGGCATGGGGTCTACTTAGCCAACGATACTCTGTTTGAGCCTTAAGCCCAGACGACAATAAGATGAATATCCAAAATAAACAAAATCGAGTTCGATATAAGCACATACAGGAGTGTCATTAATCCATAACAACCTTCCAATATACGCCTTTCTGAACTACAAATTACCTTTAATGGGTAAATGAGTAAACTCCTTTTTATCCAATGGATAATTTTTACAAAATCCCATGAAGTTTTATATACTGCAAAAGCATGATGGTTTTAGCATCTTTAATTTCCCCTGATTGAATCATCACTAAAGCTTGTTGGATGGGAATTTCCACCACTTCTATATTTTCTTGCTCATGTTCCACTCCACCCCCATTACTCACTTTCATAGATTTAGAATAAGCCGCTATAAAGAAATACAAGATCTCGGTCACGGAACCTGGCGACATATAAGCTTCAAATACTTTTTGTATTTCAGTAATTTTGTAGCCTGTTTCCTCCTCAGTTTCCCGACGTATACAATCCTCTGGATTATCTTGATCCAATAAACCTGCACAAGCTTCAATCATCATGCCATCTTTGTTTCCATTGATGTAAGTCGGTAAGCGAAATTGCTTAGTTAAAATAACGGTACCTGATTCCTTATTATACAATAAAATTGTAGCCCCATTCCCTCGATCATATGCCTCCCTTTGATGTATTTGTACTGTGCCATCAGCCTGCTTATACTCATAAGTGATTTTACGCAATATGTACCAATTATCAGACAGAATATCGCTTTTTGTAATTTTAATTTCCGCCATTCGATTTACGTTTTTGTTGAATCAAAAATTTAGGTATTTCATTGGAGAAATCATCCAAGAATGGCAGAAATATGATGAATGGAAAATAAAAACTTGATCAAACTACCCAATAACACGGACCTAAAATAATTTGATATCTTGTATATATACTAGTAGTATAAAATAAAACCACCTCGTAGAACAAGGCGGTTTTATAACCTTCAACCATTATTAAAAATGTATCCTCCTTGTAAAAGAGAGAATTCAATTATAATTATTCTTAAATAAAAGGAGGCAGGACCTATTCCTTGACCTCCTTATTCAATTTCAAATGCTTTAAACTGAAACCCCACCAATCTTTACCCCCCGCTAGCCTATCCTAGCAGGTAAGGTAAAAATGGAATTATAGAGAAACAGTATAAAACACAATCATATAGAGGGTAGCGTTAAAAGGGCTCAAAATCGTCGAAGGATGACAATAATTCAAAAATCTTATTTCATTAATTTATTATATCCTATAATCTCTATCTTTTTAGTAGATTAATATACGAATGTAAGGCGAAAATCGGATTTTCAAAAAAAAGATTAAAAAAAATGAAAGCTTCTGAAAAATGAATTTTGAATATCTAGAAATACCCAAGAAGTAACAAAGATTTAAAATCAATGTTGGTTACCTCAAAAGCCACTTTTAAAGATTTGTTTAAGTAAAAATCAATTTTGCGCTTGCGATGACAAGACCAAGGGCTAAAAGATAACGAAGCGTCGGAACATTGAATTTTTGACTTCCATAATATGACCCAAGCAGTCCTCCTAGAACGGTTGCCGCTACGGCCCATTGAAAATGTTCGGTCACTTGAATTCCACCCTTTTGAATTTGTCCAAATAAACCAGAAAGTGAATTAACAAAAATGAATAAGGCCGATACAGCTGCTGTTTGTTTTAATGTAGCCCAGCGCATCAAAAGCATCAAGGGACTTAACACTATACCTCCCCCAATTCCAATCATTCCAGATAATAGACCAATAGCTCCTCCAGAAATTAGACCTGAAGTAATAGAAATAGGTCTGATTTCTTCTTTTTCTTGACGAAATTGAAAGACTAATCTAAAAATGGAAATCAGAATACATAAAGCCAAAATCTTCTTATAAATCGAATCAGAAAGAGTCATTGTTCCACCTAAATAAGCCAAAGGCACAGATGCCAAGGCGAAAGGCCAAAATAATTTGAGTCTAAAATGACCTGCACGATAGAAACCAATGAATGAAAAGAGTGATACGGCTAAATTCATCACTAAAGCTGATGGTTTCATGATGGCTGGAGCTACCCCCATCATGGCCATAACGGCTAAATATCCACTGGCCCCACCATGCCCTACCGATGAATAAAGAAATGCGATTATTGCCAAGAATAGTAATAAAACGACCAGTGAACTCATGACGACTGTAACTAAAACTAAAGGGATGATAAAATGCCTAATTGAGGCTTCAAAAATGCGTTATTTGATACAATTTAGTATTTTTTAATGAAATTTAACAGTCAAGATTGCGTTAGATAGGAAATTTTAAAACTATAAAAAACAATGAAACTCTCTAATCAACTCTCAGCACTTTTAATCGTTTCTGCCTTGTTTGTTTCCTGTAAAAATGATGATCTCACCAATGGCACAGGAAAGCTTGCCCTCAGTGTCACAGATGCACCTATTGATGCCGCAAATGTCAAAGCCGTTTATGTTACCTTCACAGGTTTAGAATACCAAAATAGTGGAGGTTCTTGGGAAACGGCTACCGATTTTACAGGCCCACAAGTAGTTAATATTCTTGACTTACAAAATGGAAAAACTTCACTTTTAGGAAATTACACTTTAAAATCAGGTAACTACACTGGTTTACGCTTCAAATTAGATGCTCCTACTAAGGGAACTAATAATCCTTCCAATCCAGGATGTTATGTTGAACTAATCACTGGCGAAAAAATGCCCTTATTTGTACCAAGTGGTGCTTCATCAGGATATAAGGCAAACGGAAACTTCTCTGTACCCATCAATGGGGTAGTTGAAGTTACGGCCGACTTCGACTTGAGAAAATCCATTGTGGTTACAGGTTCAGGAAGTACCTACATTTTAAATCCAACTATTAAAATTGCTGTAAATAATCAATCTGGAACAATTTCAGGATTAGTGAGCAATTTGGCAACGGACAAAAAATATGTGGTTTACACCTATGAAAAAGACAAATATACTGCCAGTGAAAGTGCTGAACCAACCGGTGAAAATGTACGTTTCGCGAATGCCATTTCAAGTAGCAAGGTAAGTTCAACAGGAGCCTATACTTTAGCTTTTTTAGCCGCAGGGAGTTATGATTTAATTGTTGTCTCTGAAACTGCTACTGGCTTAGTAACCGTAGAAAAGCAAATTAGCGCCATTGTAGTGCAAAGTCAGAAAACAACGTCTTTGAATATAGCACTGTAAATCAAAATTTAAGCACAAAAAAAATCCCCGGAAAGACCGGGGATTTTTAAGCAATCATTTATCATTTTATTTGTAAGTCGAGACCTTTACTGGCCCTAACAATCCCGATTCCTCGGTTGGACTATTCGGACGAATTAAAGGGAAAGAAGTAAAGGTTATTTTATTTACTCCTGGCTGAGCATCACCTACCAAGCGATTTACCCAAGAGTTGATAACTTTTATTTCAATCGTATTTTTACCCATTTTTAATGGAGAGGTGATATCTACCACAAATGGCTTTTTCCATAAAGTCGCCACCTTGTTTCCATTAACATACACCTCCGCTAAATTTTTTACATCCCCTAAATCGAGATGAATACTTTCCCCTCGAGCGATACTTAGCAATTCATACTTATTGCTATAGGTCGCCACTCCCGAGAAATATTTAACCCCCTCATTTTCATGTTTATTCAATGGCATCAAGGTATTCAATGTAATTTCAACAGGTGCACTTCTATCCTTTTGGAATTGAACTTTCCAAGGTCCATCTATCGCTTGAGTTTTTACCACTTGCGGTTTGTCTATATCAACCTTTAATGCCATAGCCTTTCCTTCGAAAACCACAAAATAGGCATCCCATGGGCTAAAATCTAATTTCAATGTAGTTCTACCGCCTTTGATCTCATATCCTACTTTAGTCACTTCTCCTGTTTCTGGGTTCCAAATAGATGGAACTTTTCCAGTTACACGGAAGGACACTTGAGCTGAATTAGCCCCTTCAGATCGACTATTCAACCAATATATTTGCTTGTCAGCCAATGACCTATGAACAAATAATATCTCCGCCTTTTGCTGGCTGATTTGAACATCCTCCTGTATCTGTAAATTAGCTAGTACTTCTTTCAGATTCTTACCAAAATGCACATTAGGTAATTTTTTCAATTGAGCCAATTGACCTGCAAACTCTTGTTCATTATCGACCAAACTAGGTGTATATTCTGGAGCTTGCCCCGCCACCGGAACACCAGACTTGGCCAACTGCAAAATACGATTCAACACCGATAATGTCATTTGCTTGGCAGTTGGATCTAATACCAAAACTGCATATTGTCCCCCGTTTGGATTCGTTAGTTTCTTATTGCTCGAAGAAATAACATTTTTTAGAGCAGTTGCATTGACGAAGTCATACTCATAACCTGAAGGAATGGTAGGTAAAGATTGGGTAAAGTTGGAGGTAATGTTCGTATTCTCTCCATAGTAATACAGAATATCCGCTACAAACTTGCCTTGCTGTAACAGGTAAGAACTTCTACCCAAATAATCTCCCCAAACCCTTGCCTGATCTGCCCACGTCTCTTGTCGAGTAAACCATTGTCCAAAGGGCCCTAATGTAAACCCAGGAAATAGATTATCTAAAGGTTGATGAACGGAGGTATGTATCACAAATCGATTCAAACCGGATGCCATTTCCACATCAGCTGTCCTTTTTAAAGTGCCAGGATGCGGTTTAAAAGGATTCCCCACCGTGGTCATGGATTCTGCTGCCACAATATTCTGACCATAAATATGAGCTACGGATGCTGACTCACGGATATCAGCTCTACTCCTAATTTCTTCATCTGCTCCTGGTACTAATGCTCCTGGTTGCCACATAGCCGACATAGGAATATCTGCTTTCTTTTTCACATCCATACCATCGGCTAAAAAGATACGACCCGTTTCATGGGATTCCGTATATCGCTTCATACCTCGCTGTGCCAAAATCTCTCCAATCAATTCGTAATGATTCTCCACAATCATCTCTCCTATCGTCTTTCTAAAATCCCATAAAAACTTCTCACTGGATTTTAAATCTTGAACAATTTGACCCACTAAGACTGGCAACCAAGGCTTTAAATCATAACCACGCTTGGTTTTAAATACATCAAACATCGCAGGTGTCCAAGTCATGTGGCCCGCTTCATAACTATCTAAAACCATGTGCGTCAAGCCCTGCTTACCCATGAGGTCTGCACCTGTGGCATCTTTGTATTGGTCTAGGTAATTATTTAAATATCTGCTAACAGCTTCTCTGTCTATTTTATCTACTTCCAAACCAGTAGCTTCTGGAGAGGCAGGATGATTCTTTTTCCCAGTCAAGGAATACCCAAATCGATAAATTATCCAATCACCTGCAGGGGCATTCCAAGAGATGGAACCATCTGTTTTCATTTGACTCGTTAAATCAATGACTTGATTCGTATTGGGTCCTGAGGGATTATAAGTTGATAAACCAGGTGTCTCTACCCAAGGTTGAAAACCAGCCTTTCCTTCAAACAAATGAACCTTAGGACTAGAATGAATAACAAATTCCGACACTTGAGTACCCTTAGGAGTATTGTCTTGACTTCCTCCAAACATAGCCATCATATTAGGTGCAGGTGGCAATGTTTTATAAACCAAACGTACATATTTTGCCTTAACTGGACTAAATGACAAGGTAGTTTGGGCAGTAATAGTACCCGGTATAGCTACAATTTGTTTGAAGGTTATTCCATCAGTACTGTATTGAACAAAGCGATTTTCTGGCCCGCCTCTAAAAACAGCTAACTCTCCATAGCCTTCATTTGCAACAGTTACAGCAGCAATTTCCTGTAATTCTGAAAACTCGTATTGTATCCAAGTTTCTTCTCCTACATTTTTTGGTGGTAACATACCAAAATTATGTAAATCACCATCGGTTAATTGAGCTAATGTAAAAACGCCTCCACTACTGGTTAACTTTGCATTCATGCTACCCATCGCTTTATCTTGATTGGATATGGGGTAGGCAATCACTGCAAAATCTTGATAATATTCAGGCACGACGGGTGCTGGGCCAGGTGCTGGACCTCCAAATCCTCCTGCTTCCACTGGTGTATTTTGCATAGGTCCAGTAACACTTGATGGAGCAGGTATCTTGCCACTAAATGGTTTTCCTCCACTAATTCTAGTCTCTGACCACACATATTTTTTCATGGCATCAGAAGGTTTCACCCAAGGTCCACCCGTAACACTCCAACCTGGTGAGCCAGCTATGGCCATTTCTAAATTCTTTTTCTTGGCTAAATCTGCGGTGAATTTAAAGGCATCTTTCCAGCCAGGATTCATAAAACTTAGCTTATCTTTCACCACAACAGGTGTCATTAAACTAGCATCAAAGTTCTGAAAGCCACCTATTCCCGTTTTTTCCATCCACTCCAAATCCTTCTGAATACCTTCTTTAGTAATGTTACCATTCATCCAATGCCACCAAACTCGTGGTTTAGCCGCATTGGGTGGGGTTTTAAACTCTGACTTCAATGCGTCTTGAGCTTGCAATCCGAAGCTAAGTAATAATGGACTTATAAAGGCTAGTAAATGCCGTGAGTTAACCATGAATAATTCAGTTTTGTAGGGGCAAAATACCAAAGCATTTTGAGCTAACTATCATTGTCCATCCTAGGGCAAGCCCACATAATCAACCATTTGGCATCATTTAGGCATTTTCAAAGAAAAAAAACATCCTGATTCAAGGAAAAATTGAGCTCATTTTACTTTTGGATACTGAATTCATCATGTACTTTTCCATCAGATCCCAGCCACTGACCCACTAGTTTTTTACCCTCGATATCTAAGATGAGCGAACCTCCTAAAGCCACCGTAGAAAATGCTGAAGATTTCAATGGAAAACTGGCTTGACTTTTCCCCAATTGGCCGCCCGATCCAGCCACGATATAAATAGTTCCTTGCCCTTTGGATTGATCCACCACATAATGATTGGGTCTACTGGCTCTAGCAAATATGTGTTTTCTTGGATCAAAACTATCATTCGTCCCTAGATGAGCACGAATTGGCATGGTTCTTTCATATGAATGACTATGCCCTGCCAAAACCAAGTCCACCCGATACCGGTCAAATATGGGTACTATTTGTTGGCGCACTTTAGTCATTTCTTCATCCGTATCTGTATCATGTGATCCTTTTGAATATGGCGGCTCATGAAAATAAACAATGGTCCAAGGTAATTTATTGGCCGCTAAATCTCTTTTGAGCCACTGGGCTTGTTGGCCCGTGCTATCTATGATACTTGTACCATCTTCTGATGTCTCTTCGGAATTAACTGAAACAACATGCACATTTCCTATATTAAACGAATAATAGGCTTCCGTACCTGATCTAAGTCCTCCAGCTTCCCCATTTTTAGGCATCGTAAAATTTTCAAAATAAGCCAGTTTTTTAGAATCGGGATTGTCCTTATAATCGTGATTACCCGGATTAGGCCATAATTTGGTATTCGGGAAAAAATCTTCTTGGTAAACCTCAAATACATTTTTTTGATATTCCACATCTTTACCGCTTCCATAAGCATTATCTCCCAACCAAATCCAGGCATCTATGGGTTTATGCTTGACAAAATTTTTGACTGCATCTCGCACTAAATATTGATTTTTTGAACCTGTTCCAAAGTCTCCTAATGCCCATATCCGAATGGCTTGTTGGCTACCTGGTTTTGGTAATGTCTTTACAAATTGATTTGGTACTATATTAGGACTTGCGATAGAATAAAAATACGTCTGGTTGGGAAGTAGTCCTTTTATGTTAAGTTCATGTTCCGTGGTCAAACGTGCCTCGTAAACAGAATTGGCATTTTTAGGTAATTCTTTACTGTAAAATACCCTACTATCCGTGGGTATATCTGTTCTCCAACGAATCACTCCTGAAGTGCTAGTAAAGTTCTGTAAATATGGCCCTCGAACGATTTTTGCTTGTTGAGCCCATGCTGGAATAACTCCTAGAATGAATAGGAATAAAAGATGTTTCATAGAATAGGTTTACATGAATATGCCAAGGCTGGTGAGCATTGGCATATTGAATTTAAAGGATAAAAATTAATCTGAGTAATTTCTTTACTCCACTATAGCCTGATGGATCAGTTGACGCATTTTGGTATGATAATAAATGGTATGAGGATCCTTTTGGGTCAACATGATAGCAATTAACTTCTCTTTGGGGTTAATAAAAAAGTGCGTATTATTGGCCCCAGACCAAAAAAACAAGCCTTTATCTCCAAGTACTTGACTGCCCGTTACATTTTCTAAAACTGCAAATCCTAAACCAAAACCTTCTCCTTGACGATCAGGAATTCTTTTCTCATACATATCTCCAACGTGGTTGGAAATCATAAGCTCTAAGGTTTTTCTGCTTAGATATTGCTTCCCTTTCCATTTACCTTCATTCAAAAGCATTTGACAAAACTCCATATAATCTTTAGCAGTCGAAAACAGACTATGGGTTCCAAACCAGATAACATTTCCAGATGTTTTAGGTTGATTGGAAGTTAATATCAAAGAACCATCTGGAGAATTGCGATGAACTTTTACCACTCGTGCAGCCTGGGCATCGGTTAAATTATAGCCTGTATTGACCATGCCCAAAGGCTTAAATAACCTTTCTTGTAAAAAATCTGCCGTGCTCATTCCTGAGAATTTTTCGATTAATGCCGACAATACATCCGGACTAGCACTGTAATTCCATTGTTTACCGGGTTGACCAACCAATGGAATTTTTGTCGCCTTAATCACTAACTCTTGAATATTTTTAGGAAACGGCATGCCATAATATTTCATTCTAAAGTCGCGATCCAAAGCCGTTGTAGCTAATCCATGTGTCATACCTGAAGTATGACTCAAGATTTGAGCAATGGTAATTTGACTGGCTAAACTATCTGTTTCTCCATTGGCACCTTTATTCACATCTTTGGCCACTCGAAAATTTTTGAATTCAGGGATGTATTTAGAAACTGGGTCAGTTAGAAGGAAATGGCCTTCCTCATACAGCATCATGAAGGCAACCGTGATGATGGGCTTGGTCATGGATTGCATGTAAAAAAGATCATCTTGTTTCATCGGCACTTTGTCCACAGCATTGCTATATCCCATGGCGCGGTGTTCAATTACTTTACCGTCTTTCATAATGAAACTTACAGCACCTGGAATTTGATGATTATCTATCTCTTTTTGTAAAAATGCATCATATCGCTGCAAACGCTCCAAGGACATTCCGGCAACTAATTTTTCGGACGATTGGGCAAAATTGCGAGAGCTAAAGCTAATGGATAGTAATACGAGTAATAGAATTTTAATGGCTTTCATGTTGCTAAGGTACATTTGAAATTATTTGGACATGAAGCTAATAAATATTTGGTGGACTTTTGTTAAGTCCCATTCATCAATTTAAGCTAGCTAGACCATAAAAAATGAAATGAAATTGATACATTTATTACCTTAATTACTTCAAAGACAGAAAATCATGAAAAATTCTCGACTTCTCCTTGGGATTGCCTGCTTACTAATCTCCTTCGGCAATATAGCACAATCTACATCTTTATACCCTAACGATTATTTAAGTCCAGAATTTCACGCTAGCCGAAGAGCTGCTCTAAAAGAAAAAATTTCTGACAAGGGTATGGCGGTCATTTTTGCCTCTCAAGTTCGAGTACGTAATAATGATATTACCTACCAATATGCTCAAAGCAAAAACTTCTACTACCTAACTGGTTTAGATGAACCTAATGCCGTTTTATTCCTGTTCAAAAACCCAGTTACCCTTTTAGGAAAAACAGGAACTGAATTCATCTTCCTTCAAAATCGTGATCCCTTGAAAGAGCTTTGGACAGGAAAGATTTTGGGTGTAGATGGGTACAAGGAAAAAAGTAAAATGGACAATGTCTTTACTAATGATCAATTAAAAGCTTCTACCTTACCTATCTCTCAAATTGATTCTGTCTATTCTCTATATCGAAATGAAGGTATTTTTGGTAAATATGAAAGAAGAGAAGAAGCTTTAACTAAAATGGCTAATCTATTGGATAGTCTTGTAATTGCTCATAATAAACCTATTGCCCAAAGAAGTACCCTTGGAATATTTAGTAAATTAAGAGGTATCAAACTTCCAGAAGAAATTGCTTTAATCAAAAAAGCGGCTGAAATCAGTGCTTTAGGTCATAATGATGTGATGCGGGCCATTAAACCAGGTATGAAAGAGTTTCAGGCTCAGGCTATCATGGAGTATCATTTTAAAAATCAAGGTTCCGAATATACCGGATATCCTAGCATCAATGGAGCGGCTGGGAATGCCTGTGTACTTCATTACATTACCAACCAAAAAGAAATTCAATCTGGTGAATTATTGCTCAGTGACTGTGCGGCTGAGTACCATGGATATAGTGCTGATGTTACAAGAACCGTTCCTGCCAATGGTAAATTCAGTGAAGCTCAAAAACAGATTTATGAAATAGTACTACAGGCTCAAGATGCAGGTATCGCTGCTTGCAAAGCTGGTTTGCCCTTTTCTGGTGTGGATGCAGCCTCAAGAGCTGTGGTTAATGCGGGATTAATTAAACTGGGCATTGCTGCCAATGAAAAAGAGGCTAGGAAATATTTTCCTCATGGAACTTCTCATCATTTAGGATTGGACGTGCATGATATGGGTCCAAGAGTCTTAGAAGCGGGTGTAGTGCTGACCGTAGAACCTGGCATATATATTCCTGCGGGAAGTAATTGCGATAAAAAATGGTGGGATATTGGTGTAAGAATTGAAGATGATATTTTGGTCACTCAAGATACTCCGATCAACTTATCAGCAGGTTCACCAAGAACAGTAGCTGAAATAGAGAAATTGACCAAGGCGAAAAGCATATTTAAATAAGATAATATGGAAATTGTCAGCAAAATACTCATTGGCCTTGTGGCATTAGAGCACCTGTATATTTTATATTTAGAGATGTTTGCTTGGGAAACTTTGGGCAAAAAAACATTCAAGGGTGCTCTAGCTCCAGAATTATTTAAACCAACCAAAGGATTAGCAGCCAATCAAGGATTATACAATGGTTTTTTAGCAGCAGGATTGATCTGGTCATTCTGCATTTCCGACCCAATTTGGTCTAAAAACGTAGCTTTATTTTTCTTGAGCTGCGTGTCTGTAGCTGGCCTTTTTGGCGCGCTGTACAATAGAGCTATCTTTTTCAAACAAGCCTTACCAGCCTTGATAAGTTTGATTTGCGTGTATCTATTTCAGTAGCATTTTTCATCATTCAGCCAAGCGGAGTGATTCGTATGATTTCCATCAACATTTGATTGAAATGAATAATTTACATACATAATCCTGTAATTTGTTTAAAAATAGGCGAGTATGAAATATCTATTTCTATTCATTGCTCTTGTCGCTTGTCGGATTCTGAATGCACAAAGTGCCAGTGAAATCATAAAAAAAGCCAATGATAAAATGCGTGGGAAATCATCCCAAGCAGAAATGTTGTTCAAAACAACTAGGCCAACCTGGTCTAGAGAGATGTCAGTTAAAACTTGGTCTAAAGGCACGCAATTAGCCATGATATTGGTTCTTTCACCTGCCAAAGAAAAAGGTATCGTTTTTTTAAAACGTAAAAAAGAAGTTTGGAACTGGATGCCAGCTTTGGAGAGAAGTATCAAACTTCCACCCTCCATGATGACAAATAGTTGGATGGGGACCGATTTCACGAACGACGATTTAGTTAAAGAAGCTTCGGTGGTGGATGATTATCAGCATCGACTGCTAAAAGACACGACGATTGGAAGTAGACCTTGCTATAAAATTGAGCTCATCCCTAAAGCAAACACGGCTGTGGTTTGGGGAAAACTACATGTAACCATCGACAAAAATGATTATCTCGAATTATACACAGAGTTTTATGATGAAGAAGGTACATTAATCAATGTAATGAAAGCGGATGATATTAAAATGATGGATGGAAGATTAATTCCAACCCACCTCGAAATGATTCCTGCCAATAAGAAAAATCACAAAACCGAGATTTTTTACAAAAGCATACAGTTTAATCGAGAAATAGATGATAACTTCTTTTCCATTGAGAAAATGAAACAGTTCAATTAACATGTGGATTGTACAATTAGCCTGGAAAAACTTATGGCGTAATGCCAACCGCACCATGATTACTATGGCGGCAATATTTTTTGCTGTTCTATTGTCCATCTTAATGAGCAGCCTAAAAACGGGTATTTTTGACAACCTCATTAAAGATATGGTTGGCTATTATTCGGGCTATATCCAAGTACATCAAGCTGGATATTGGGAAGAACAATTATTGGATAATTGTTTTGAAGAAAACTCTGAAATTCAGCGTAAAATACGAAGTCATTCACAAGTAAGAGAAATTTCTCCTCGTTTAGAGTCCTTTGCCCTAGCCTCTACTGGTGAATTAAGCAAGGGTTGCTTAGTTCTGGGCATTAACCCAGTACAAGAACAAAGCATCACTCACTTATCAGAAAAAATAGTAAAAGGACGATATTTAAGTTCCAATGATCTAGGAATTCTGGTTTCAGAAGGATTATTAAAACGCTTAAAATCTTATGTCGGAGATACGCTCGTATTGTTTGGTCAAGGATACCATGGCTCTACTGCAGCAGGAAAATACCCCATTCAAGGAGTTATTCAATTAGGTTCGCCTGAATTAAACGACAAAACCATAGTCATGCCTTTGGCTTTGACTCAAGATCTATATAGTGCGACGAACATGATAACTTCCTATGTTTTATCGCTTCAAGACACGGATGATTTAATGGCTATTCAATCTTCGCTTGAGAAAAAATTAGGTAAGGCCTATGAAGTCATGACCTGGCAGGAAATGATGCCAGATATCAAACAGCATATTGAGACAGATTCTGCCAATATGAAATATGTACAAGCATTTCTTTATTTGTTAATTTCCTTTGGCATCTTCGGAACTCTCCTCATCATGATGGCAGAAAGGCGCTATGAATTAGGCATGTTGGTAGCTATAGGAATGAAAAAAAGCAAGTTATCGTTGCTTTTACTTTTCGAGTCTTTATTCACGGTCATTGTAGCTTGTATTTTAGGTATTTTGGCGAGTATACCAGTTGTCTATTATTTGCACAAATACCCCATTCGGATTTATGGTGAAGGGGCTAAAGCCTATGAAAGATTTGGATTTGAAGCAGTATTCCCTACTTCCACAGATTACCATCACTTTGTGAATCAAGGAATTGCAGTTCTATTGATTGGATTAATTTTATCAATGTATCCCGTAATAAAAATTATTCATTTGAACCCTGTAGATTCCATGAAAAAATGATGATCCTAATCATGGCTTGGCGAAATATTTGGCGTAACAAATCACGTAGCATGGTGATTATTTTATCCGTTGCTCTAGGTCTATTTGCCGGAATCATGGTGCAAGCATTATACAAAGGAATGATGCGTGATCGAATAAAATCGCTGATTTACACCGAAGTAGGACATATCCAAATCCATGAAAAAGAGTTCAAAAAAGACTTTGAACCAAGTTTATATCTTCAACATCTTCCTTCTCTAATACAACAAATAAAGAGAATTCCTCAGGTAAAGGCATTTGCCACACGAAGTATCGCCCAAGGCATGCTGGCTAGTACCACGGGGAGTTCGGGAATACAAATGAATGGTATTAACCCAGAACAGGAAAACGTTGTTTCCTCCTTAAAAAACAAACTAATAGCAGGAAGTAGTTTTCAAAGTCAGAAGAAAAACCAACTACTGATTGGCAAGAAATTAGCCAAAAAAATGAAACTAGACGTTGGCAATAAAATAGTACTTACTTGCAGTGATCAAGAGGGGAACATGGTTTCTAGTGCCTTTAAAATTGCAGGGATTTTCCAATCGACTAACTCCATGTGGGATGAAAGAAATGTCTTTATTCTACAATCAAATCTCAATGATATGTTAGGAATACCGGGCGAATCGCATGAAATAGTGCTTCTCCTTCACCAGGACGAATTAGCCACACCCACCCAACAAATTTTGCAAAAACAATTTAAAAATCTCGCAATAGAAACTTGGAAAGAATTATCTCCAGAAACAGATTTAATGGTTAGTGCCGTAGATATTACTTCCTATATCATCATGGGTATTATTCTATTTGCCTTGGCATTTGGCATCATCAATACCATGTTGATGGCCATTTTAGAACGTACTCGTGAAATTGGAATGATGATGGCTCTAGGTATGAATAAGGTCAAATTATTCTTTTTGGTATTGTTAGAAACGACATTTTTGACCATTGGAGGTGTACCAATTGGATACTCAAGCGCTTGGTTATTGAACACTTACCTACACAAATCTGGATTAAACTGGAAAAGCATGGGGGAAGAAATGATGCGAAGTTTTGGATTTAGTTCAACCATTTATCCTGAGTTTCCAACAGATAAAATTGCTGGAACTATTACATTCGTCTTGATAACAGCATTCATTTCCTGTCTTTACCCAGCTATAAAAGCCTTACAATTACAGCCTGTAGAAGCACTAAGAAAATAAACCTATGGATAATACGGTCATTGATGCACATAATATCTCCAAAATTTATAACAAGGATAATATCCCTGTTTATGCAGTAAATAACGTGCATTTACATGTAGAAAAGGGAGAGTTTACTGCATTAGTGGGACCATCAGGTTCCGGAAAAACCACCTTGCTAAATTTAATTGGTGGTTTAGACCTCCCCGATGAAGGGAATATCACCATTAATGGCAAAGACATTACTCAGATGAGTCCAAGTGAATTAATTGATTTCCGACTAAAAAATATAGGTTTTGTATTTCAATCCTTCAATTTAATACCAGTGCTTACTGCCAAAGAAAATGTGGAATTCATCATGCAGCTACAGGGTATTGAGCTTAAAAAAAGAGAACAGAGGATATATGCCTTGTTTGAGCAAATCGGATTATCTGATAAACTGGATAGTAGGCCATCGCAATTATCGGGTGGACAACAGCAACGAGTGGCTGTGGCGAGGGCTTTAGCTTCTAAACCTAAATTCATTTTAGCAGATGAACCAACCGCCAATTTAGATACGCAATCTGCCAACAACTTATTGGATATCATGTATAAATTGAACCAAGAGGAACATATGACTTTCCTGTTTTCTACGCATGATCAACGGGTGATTGACAGAGCCAAGCGAGTGATTACTTTGGTGGATGGGAGAATCGTTTCGGATACTGCCAAGCAAAATTTACCTGCATGAAATGGCTTTGCCTCTTTTCCTTTTCCTGTTTAAGTATATGTATTCCAGTTTGTGGCCAAGATAGCACCACCACATCTAGAAATTGGAGTATTGCTGGCTATGTCAAAGCATTACAAAATATTCAATTTGACCCGCTTAACCACTCCAATAACTCCAATCAATTGATTCATAATCGACTGCGATTTAAGTGGAAACCCAAGGAAAATCTCCAGTTTTCCATGGAATTACGAAATAGAATTTTTACGGGAAACAGCCTACATATTATTCCCAATTATGCCAGTCGATTGAGAAATACCAGTGAAAATCTTAACCTACAAGTGGCTTGGATTAATGAACCAGATGTCATTTTCCATACCAATGTAGAACGCTTTTATGTGGATTGGAAGGAAAAAAAATGGACATTTCGCTTAGGAAGACAGCGTATCAATTGGGGAATCAATACACTTTGGAACCCCAATGATTTATTCAATACCTATAATTTCTTGGATGTTGATTACGAAGAAAGACCTGGCTCAGATGCGATTAAAACACAATATACCATTTCAGATTTCTCTCATGTAGAAATGGTCTATAGTCGATCTTTGGATCGAAAAGACATATTCGCCATGAAGTATTTTCTCAACCATTGGAGCTATGATTTTCAATTTATTGCAGGATCGTATCGAGGATTAGGAACCTGGGGACTAGGCTGGGCTGGCAATATTAAAGACGCTGGCTTTAAAGGAGAAGCGCAATATTTTTCCGATGGACAAATCAATATTTCATCGGGTTTGGATTATATGTTTCCCAAGGGATGGTATTTAAATACTGGATTTTTATTCAATAGTGAAGGATTGAATGAAAAAGTCTTGATTTGGCCGCAAATCAACTTGAACTTCTCAGCTAAAAACTTAATGCCCGCCAAGTATAATTTCTTATTCATGTTCAGTAAAGAAATTAATCCGCTCCTAAGTATTTCTTTGAGTACCGTTTATTCACCAAGATTGAATTTAATCATTGCTATTCCGAGTATTCGTTACAGTCTAAGTTCTCAGATTGAGCTAGATATGATTGTCCAAAACTTTTTCCTTGACAATATACATATCAGTGATATGGGAATGCTGAGGGCCAGATGGAGTTTTTAATAAAAAAGGGGCTAAAAGCCCCTTTAATTTTATCTAAAGAATATCCTTTATTATTTGATACGTTTGGCTTTCGCTTCAAACATTCCACTTAAAATATCCCCTTTTAGATTATCATCATCCACTTTATTTAAAGTCATCGTGATATCCATTCCTTGAGCTTGGAAATAGACCTGAATCTGATTTTCCTTTTCTTCCACACTAGCATTCATATCTGGATTTTGTCCTTGAGGATCTTTCAATACCGCCGTCAATTTACCATCTACACGCTTAATTTCACTGATCATTTTTGCATCTCCATTAGGAGTTCCTACGATAACCAATTCCCACTTACCTGCAAAAAAATCAGGAGCAAAAGTTGATTTAGAAAAACTTTGAAAGCTTATAAGAAAAGCTAACATGGCAAATAACATACTTACTTTTTTCATGGGTTGGATTATTTAGTTGTAACAATTAATTAGAGTTCAATTTTGTTGTTTGGAAATTAAATTATCGGCATTTATCCTCATACTATTACTGATTACCAAGGAAATACACCTATTTTAAATTCATTTGGTGCCCAAATATAGAAACAATTTTTATATTGTCTATTTTTTAGACAATAATTTATTATTTTTGAGAATACCATGGAATAAACCTATGTCTGAAAGCTATAAAAGAATAAGTACCCAAGATTACATTGCTCAATTATCCATCGACTGTGTTATTTTCGGCTATCAAAACGGATTGTTAAAAGTCTTAGTCCCCAAATTGAACTTTCAAGGTAATTTCTGGGGATTACCCAGTGGATTCATCTACCAACATGAAGATGTAGATCAAGCGGCCCAACGCATATTAGAAGATAGAACTCAAATAAAAGATATCTATTTGGAGCAATTCCATGTTTTCGGCAATGCCCATAGAAACAATGCTGAATTCATGAGTTCCCTACTAGCACAAAACCCGCAGTTACAAGGCTCACAAGAAGAGTACGATTGGTTTGTCCGTCGATTTGTTTCCATAGGTTATTATGCATTGGTCGACATAAAAAAGGTAAAACCACAAACTACCTACATTGACGAAAAAATAGAATGGGTAGATATCAATCAGCTTCCCAATTTAATTTTAGATGGTAAGGCTATCATATCAAAAGCGCTTCTGGCACTACGCGCCAACTTTGATGATCATTTAGTAGGATATAATCTCCTACCAGAGACTTTCACCATGAAAGAACTTCAAAATTTATATGAAACCATTTTTGACAAACCTTATCGGAGAAATAATTTTCAAAAAATGATGCTGGATTTAAACATTCTCAAGCGTTTAGAAAAACAATTTACTGGCGCGGCCAACAAAGCCCCCTATTTGTATAAGTTCAAAGAGATGTAACGTATTCTAACATTTTCGCTGCTTACCGTGACTAGCATTTCCTTTAAATAAACATTCTGCTGTATTATTTCAAGTCCCAAGTCAACTAACCTTATTTATAGTAAGGATAGTTCTTTCTTTTCCAATCTCAATATTTGTATCAAATCAAGAATATGTTTTACAAAACATATACATTGTATAAATTTTATTCAATAAAGGGCCAAATGAAAAATCCACATCCAAGTAGAAGAAGTTTCTTAAGCCAATTGTCTTTGGTTTCATCTGGCAGTTTATTAGCTCCTGGACTTATAACTGATTTAAAGAAAACGCTATTCCTTTCTTCAGTCGAAGAATTCGTCCAGAGTGAAACCTCCTATGGTAAAATTAAAGGCTTCCGAACAGAAGGAGTGAATATCTTCAAAGGTATCCCCTATGCTGGTCGGATTTCAGGCGACAGACGTTTCCGCAGACCTGCTCCATTAGAACCATGGACGGGCGTTAAAGACACTTTGACCTTGGGGGCACCAGCCATTCAAGCACCACGTAGAAATGAACCGGCACCTTCAGAAGATTGTCTATTTTTAAATGTATGGACTCCGGCCAACGATAATAAGAAAAGACCTGTTATGTTTTATAATCATGGGGGAGGTTTTGTGATTGGTTCAGGTGGTTCTGCGAGTCAGGATGGGGCTAATTTAGCCCGTAATTTTGATGTAGTGGTGGTTGAAACCAACCACCGATTGGGCTTGATGGGCTTTTTGTATTTGGATCAATTAGCTGGAGCTGAATATGAGGGTTCAGGAAATAATGGCATGTTGGATATCGTGGATGGCTTGAAATGGGTTCATGATAACATTGACCAGTTTGGAGGAGATCCCAACAATGTGATGATATGGGGTGAATCTGGTGGAGGAGCTAAAACATCATGTTTATATGCCATGCCATCGGCTGCTCCTTATTTCAACAAAGCATCCATAGAAAGTGGTCCAGGGGTCAGGATGATGGACAAAGAAACGGCCCATGAAAATACCTTGCAATTATTGAAAGAGTTCAATATTGCTACTCAAGATTGGAAGAAGTTATTGGACATTCCTGCGGCCGACTTGCTAGCCATGCAGGCTAAACTTCCATTTGTTCCTCCCTTCCAGGAAAAGAACAATGCTAGCGCTGCCGGTTTGATGCGTCGCAATGCGGGAGGTTTTGGCCCAGTGGTAGATGGAAAAGCATTACCATACCATCCATTTGACCCAACGGCACCAGCCATTTCTAAGAATAAACCCTTATTGGTAGGTTGGAATGAAGATGAGTACACGTTCTTTGCTTGGGAAAGAAAAGATACAGAATCCTTTAAAATGGATTTTGAAGCCTTGGCTAAAAAGCTAGAACCCCAATATAAAAAGGATACAGCCAAGCTGATAGACACCTACCGCAAAGCGAATCCATCTGCTACGGCACCGGATATTTTTGTATCTATTTCATCCATCACTATGATGGGTTTGGGTTCGGTGGAAATTGCTGAAAAGAAAGTGAAGCAAAACGGAGCGCCAGTGTATTTATACAATTTTGGCTATAAATCAGAAGTTAAAATTCCGGGAACGGAATATGCCATGGGAACACCTCATGCTATGGATATTTCGTTTAAGTTCAACAATGAAAGCGCCAATAAGGCTAGTTTCTTTGGTGGTAATCGACCAGAGAAGGCACAAGCATCGCACAATTTTGCTGAATTATGGACCAATTTTGCTAAGACAGGAAAGCCCTTCGCAAAAGATGCTCCTGAGTGGAAAGCCTATAATTTAAAGGACCGACCAACCATGCGCATTGATACCAAATTGGAAGTGATCAATGACCGATTCAAACAAGAATTAAGTATTTGGAGAGAGTTAGGGAAATTATCCTAAGTATAAAACAAAGAATAACCAATATTCCATTTAGATTAAAATAGGCTTATTGATTAAAAGGCTCCAGGATTCTGAGGCTTTTTTTGTATAAAATAGTGGGGCCCTAAACCTTCCAAAGGTTGATTTTTGAAAGCCGATTAGCTATAAACCTAAAACAAAAAAGCTTCAGATTTCTCTGAAGCTTTCTCTAAGTTGGCGGTCCGGACGGTGGAAATATATCGAATCTGACTGAACGCAAATCGAATAAAATCGTCGAAATATAATAGTATAGGTATTATATTGGTTAATCTAACTGAATCGGAATTGTATCAAATTAGATGGTCCTGCTTCGGTTTTAGCACCACTTGGTTTCTTAATTTAATTGTCATTTAACGAAATTGAATTCATTAAGTACAATAATTTGGGGCTCTATTTATTCAACGAATGACTTTTTCAAATAAATATCCAATCTCGTAAAAACTATAATTGACTTGAACCTTTACAAGTTGGGAGGCATCAAAACTTAAAAAAGTGAAAGTTGTTGTTCTTTCAAAGGATAAAATACTCCAATAATCACAAATGGATTGTGCCCCCTTCTTTTATGCCACTCTTTAGTTGTTCCAACAAAAAAATATATATCATTCTTGGTATTGAACTTATCAAAATATTTATTCTTTACCATTTCTATTGCATTTTTTTCTTTTTCGATAGAATTGTTACCCTTGGCTCTCCTTAAACAATTCCAATATAATTCGCCAATTTCCCAATCTTCAATCATTAAACGCCTTTCTTTACCGGTAATATCTTTAAATCTATAAAAAAATTTATACGGGACTTTTCTAATTATTTGTTGTGGATCAATATCACCACCTGCAAATAAATCAGTTTGCTTTCTTAATTCAACCCATTCGTCCTTCCACTCAGGATTATCCTTTTCCCATTCGAATTTGACAATATTGGTTGGTTTAAACGTAGCTAATGACAAGTTAGTTGGTGATTTTGACTTTTGAATAAGTAGATTAAAGTCTGTGTATACATTTTTCAAACAATACTCTTTTCTCCTTAGCCAGTTATTTTTAGTATCTAATCTTGGTTCAATTATTGAAATATCACGAAAATCATAATTCACAGGAGAATGACTTTCAGGTCTAAAATCGTCAGCTCTTTTGATAACATCTAATTCTACCCAAGTGTATTTTACATTTTTCACCGCCCCACTTTGTTTCAAGTCGAATAAAAAACTCAGAGGAATTGGATAAATTCTTATCCATGACCCATCTTCAAGTACACCAGCGGTACAAACCAATTCGTCATAACTTCTCGAAGGTAATGGATAAGTTGTAACTGTTATAAGAACTTTGACACGACGCATCTAAATGTGCTTAAGTTTATAATTCCAATTTGGCAATGAAATGACAGCTTCAGCAAGGTGTTTTCGATGACACTGACAAATATTGGCCTCAAAACAAGTCAATGCAACTCTTTTTTTTGTCATAACCAATTCTAATATTTTTTCTTGTGAATTCTTGGTTTGACTAAGTGTCTCTTTTATGTATTTAGAAAAAAGCTTATCATAATCTTCTTGTGTGTTGAGTTCTTGTCTTTGATTTGAAACAATACCGACTTCAGGAAAGTGTATATATTCAATTCCTACACTGTTAGTTGCATTTAATAATTGACTCTTAGTAAACCCATATTTCATACTTTGTGGGTTATTCCTAACATCAACAAGGACTTTTACATCTTCTTTAATTAATTTATTTAAGTATTCTTCCAAAGAAACTCCTTCATATCCAATTGTAAATAAAATAGTTTCATTACTAAATGGTACATGATTATTTACAGCCTCTAACTCTAAGTCCGTCAAATATCTATTTGCAATTTCACTGTGAATCGCATAATATGGATACTTTTGATAAGTAAACTTTATTAAATCCGAATAACTCTTATTTCTATGTTGTAAAAAAATTGAATTGATAATCTTTTTATCTTCAATTTTTAAAGTAGAAACATAATCTTGAGGATCAATTTTTTTCACTCCATTATTACCTATTTTGAGTTGTCCATATTTTTGCATTGTAGAAATGTCGGCTGCAGCTTGAAAAGAATAGCATCCATATCGGTATGGTACAAAGTGAAAATCTTGTTTTAGTTGTTGTTGAGTGAAAAGTAATAACAGCTTTTGAAATTTAGTTTTTCCTAATTCTCCTTCAAAAGTTTGTAACAAAGACAATATGATTCTTCTTCTATAAAACATAATTCAAAGTTATAAAACTTCCTTTATTATTGATTAAAATTTTGCTCTGTGTAAACTTCCCGTAATTTAAAGGAAGTGATTTTGTTCGTCATTTAAAGTCACACAAAGTATTTAAATGATGGAATTTGTTAGATTTACTAACCTATTTAATATCAATATATGTGTGACCTAAATGGCCCTTTCAAGCTATGTACATGTGGTGAATCTGAAGTTGACTGGACAAAACCGCATTGGGTCCTACATCGATTCATAGAAAATAAAACTGAGTTACATGTATTGGGAGAATTTAGTAATCCAAACCTATATGACCGGTACATCATCAAAAAGATTAAAAAGAGACTGAATACATATAATGTCTTTGATTTTGAATACACTCCCAATGAAGGTGATTATTTAGAACTATTCTGTAAAATTTACTCCGATGAGTATTCAGATGAAAACGAACCTGATTTCAGATTAGAATACATCAAAGGAAAATGGGTTGTCTTCGAAGAACATGAAATCAGCCGGTACAGGCACAAATCCAAATCAAACGGAAATATTGAAGGACCAATCACGGAATTAACTATTGCCTACAAGAATTTCATGGAAAATTTAAGTGAGGAACTTATCAATGATTTTTTGGAACATACAAATTTCGGAAAAACACCAAAGGTCTCAATAACACAAAGTAACCTATTACGAATGTTACAGAGTAATGATTATAGCGTGTACAAATGTTATAAAGGTGAGGTTGAGAATCCATTTAAAACAGATAAAAATGAATTAAGGTATAAGTTTTGGTGGATTGAGTCAGTTTTTGAAAAGGAATTTTATCAGAAGTACTCTAAATCTAAATGGGAAGAATTCTTTCAATATGGGCTATATTCGAAATCATTCAGGAACCTATTGGATAACCAAAACTTATTACAAACCAATAATCAAACCAAGGAACAGCTCTTAGAATTATTTTTGAAGCAATCTAACGAACATTATGGATTCAAGATAGTATCATACCATTCGTTAAATAGTATTGATTTTATCAATGATTTTGAAGTTTATTCACCATTCGACACCAATTCTATCCAACACAGCAATTCTGATTATAGTATGTATGGTTATTTCAAAGGAGAATCAGAGAACCCATTCGGTGTTTCTTCTGAAGGTATAAAGAACATGTTTTGGAAGTACGAATACATTTTTGAATCAAAATATCAAGCTGGTCATTTCACACCTCAAAATTTCCAAAAATCAGGAAATGAAAATAGAGATAATGAATGGATACATTTATTAAACAATAATCCTCAGAACAAAGAAGAAATTTTTAAACTGTGGTGCTTCGAGTTACTGTATGAGTACCTACCAGTTAGAGGTGACCTGACTGGTTCACAGTACTCAGATTTGTATTTTGAAAAGACCCAAGTCCATTAAATTTATACATTCGTATTTGGAGACTATAAAATGTAGTAATTGTTTAAATATGAATTTTATTTAGTTATTTAAGTCAAACGAATAATGGAGAAATTATCAAAAGGAATAACAGGGATTGCAGGAGAATATTTTGTGGCAGCAGAGCTGTCCCTAAGAGGTTATATGGCATCTATTACTTTAAGGAATAATGATAGTATTGATATCCATGCATCCAAACTTGATGACAATGATAAAATTTTTGCAATACAAGTCAAAACAGCACAGGTAAATAACAGAAAGTGGATTCTCAATAAAAAAGTTGAAAATAAGTTTTCAAAATCGATGTTTTACATTTTTGTTGGGCTTAAAGGTTTAAACCAAAGACCTGATTATTATATAGTTCCAAGTATTGATCTTGCAAAAATGGTTAAGAAGACTCATCATGACTGGTTAATTACACCGGGTAAAAATGGTGAAAAACACATTGATTCTGACGTTCGCAATTTTAAAGATTTCAATGGGGATTATCTTGAACGATGGGATTTACTAAAATGAAACTTACAAGTAGAATACTTTTAATATAATTTTTTATGACATTAAGTTGGAATGAGATTAAAGATAGGGCCTTGAATTTTTCCAAAGAATGGGCAGGTACTTCAAATGAAGAGGCTGATGCAAAACCTTTTTTAGTTGAATTTTTCAATGTTTTTGGTATCAGTAGTAAAAGGGTTTCAACATTTGAGCATAGGGTAAAAAAATTAGATGAAAAAGATGGTTACATCGATTTACTTTGGAAAGGTACAATATTAATAGAAATGAAGAGTCTTGGTAAAAACCTTACCAAAGCTTATCAACAGGCAATTGATTACACACACGGACTCAAGCAACATGAATTACCTAAATACATTCTTGTTTCGGACTTTGAGAATTTTAGACTTTACGACCTTGAGGAGGATAAAACGATAGAATTTAAACTGAACGAACTTGTAAATAATGTTCAGCATTTTGGGTATCTATTAGGTTACCAAAAGAAGGTTTATAAGGAACAAGACCCTGCTAATATAAAAGCAGCGGAATTAATGGGTAAACTTCACGACAGTATAGAAGAAATCGGCTACACAGGCCATCATTTGGAGGTCTATTTAGTACGTATACTATTTTTATTGTTTGCTGAGGATACTACGATTTTCAATAAACAGCAATTTCAGGATTATATAGAACAAAGAACCTCGGAAGATGGTAGCGACCTCGCTGCCAAATTACAAGAATTATTTCAGGTATTAAATACACCCAAAGAAAATCGATTTAAAAACCTTGATGAGCAATTATCAGAGTTCCCTTATGTAAATGGAAAACTATTTGAGGAGATCTTACCCACAGCAAGTTTTGATGCAAAAATGCGCCAAGCATTACTAAACTGCTGTTATATAGATTGGAGTAAGATCTCTCCTGCCATATTTGGATCAATGTTTCAGAGTGTAATGAATCCTCAGGAACGCAGAAACTTAGGTGCTCATTACACAAGTGAAACCAACATCCTAAAATTGATCAAACCACTTTTTTTAGATGACCTTTGGAAAGAATTTGAGAGTATCAAAGACAATAAAAACAAACTTCCCGAATTTCATAGGAAATTAAGTACTCTAAAATTTCTCGATCCCGCTTGTGGCTGTGGAAACTTCCTTGTAATTACTTACCGTGAATTACGATTATTAGAATTAGAAATTTTAAGAGTCATTTATAAAGGTGGGCAACAGGTATTGGATGTAAGCAGCATTATGTTGCTTGATGTGGATATGATGTATGGAATTGAATACGAAGAATTCCCTGCTCGAATTGCAGAAGTTGCTATGTGGTTGATTGATCACCAAATGAATATGCTAATTAGTAATGAATTTGGACAATACTTCGTCCGCTTACCTT
Source organism: Aquirufa aurantiipilula (assembly GCF_019923745.1). GTDB lineage: Bacteria > Bacteroidota > Bacteroidia > Cytophagales > Spirosomataceae > Aquirufa > Aquirufa aurantiipilula. The sequence goes on along the minus strand of NZ_JAANOG010000002.1, from coordinate 94,674 downwards.
TAAAGAAGTCTGCAAAAATTGTTCACGGTAACGCATTACAAATAGACTGGGAGAATTTAGTTTCAAAAAATGAACTCTCTTACATTCTTGGAAATCCTCCATTTATAGGAAAATCTAATCAAAACGAAAATCAGAAAAAAGATTTAGAAAAAATATTTGTAGGGGTTAAGGGAGCGGGAATTATGGATTATGTTGCGGGTTGGTATTTAAAAGCTGCACAACTAATTCAAAACACGAAAACCAAAGTGGCGTTTGTATCTACTAATTCAATTACACAGGGAGAACAAGTAGGAATCTTATGGAATTTACTCTTTAATCATTATAAAATTAAAATACATTTTGCTCATCGAACTTTTAATTGGAGTAATGAAGCAAAAGCAAATGCAGCGGTACATGTTGTCATAATTGGGTTTGCAAATTACGACACAACAAATAAAAGCATTTTTGAATACGAAGATATTAAAGGTGAAGCACATGAAATTAAAGTGAAAAATATTAATCCTTACTTGGTTGAAGGAAAGGATTTTGCCGTTCTTTCAAGGACTAAACCCATTTGTAATGTACCCGAAATGCTTTACGGTAATAAAATAGTAGATGGAGGTTTTTATTTATTTACAGAGACAGAAAAATTGGAATTTCTTAAAAAAGAACCAAATGCTGAGAAATTTTTTAAACCTATATTATCTGGAGACGAGTTTATTAATGGAAGAAATCGTTGGGTATTGTATTTAGCAAATGCAGAACCCCAAGAAATCAGAAATTTACCTTTAGTAAAGGAAAGAGTGGAGAGTGTTGTTAGATACAGAGAAGCGAGTACTAAAATTCAAACTCGACAAACTTCTTTAACGCCACAGTTATTTGCAGAACCACGTCAACCAGACTCAGATTTTCTTCTTTTCCCAAGAACATCATCCGAAAACAGAAGGTATTTACCATTGGGTTTTTTTACAAATGACTATATAGTAAATGATAGCTGTATTGCTTTACCTAATGCATCAATTTATCATTTTGGAATGTTGTCATCTACTATGCATATGTCTTGGGTTCGTTATTTGTGTGGTAGACTTAAAAGTGATTACAGATATTCAAATTCAATAGTTTATAATAATTTCCCTTGGCCTGAATTTCCAAATGAAAAGCACATCCAAGCAATAAAAATAGCAGCACAAAGAGTTTTAGAAACAAGATCTCAATATCCAAAGAGTTCTTTAGCTGATTTATATGATCCTATGACAATGCCTCCTGCCTTGGTTAAAGCTCATAATGAGTTAGATAAAGCAGTTGACTTGGCATATAGACCACAACCGTTTACCAATGAGGCTAAACGAATGGAATTTTTGTTTGAACTATATGAAAAATATACGGCAGATCTATTTACTCAACCTAAGGGAAAGAAAAAGAAAACTAATTAATCAAGGTAGAATTATTGTCCTATGAAAAAAAATGTCTTTGTACTTAGAGCTGGTTTTGGTCTTTACACAAGTTCTTTCGAATCGAATTCTTACATTGGAATAGGATGGTTTGATGAAGATCCCCAAGGTTGGGATTTACAGGATAAGGAGTTTCTGAAAGTAAAGTATAGGGAAGTGTACCCCAATGACCCTAACATGAGTATCAATCAAAATGTGGGTCAAATTTATCGTTTTGTTAATGAAATGAATATTGGTGATATAGTTGTTTCTCCATTCACAGATAGTCAATTACTCGTTGGTACGATAGAGAGTGACCAATATTTCCAAATTGACTCTTCTTCTCCTTACGCTTGGAGAAAAAAAGTAAAGTGGTTTAAAGAGAAAATTGATAGACATAATTTGTCTGTTCCATTACAAAACACACTCCGGTCCTCTCTGACATGTTTTAAAATTACATCAGCAGATGAAATATTAGTCCATTATAGACTAATTGAGAAAAGTGAAGTTAGCAATGATGTTTATAGATTAGAACCGGTGTCAAATTTTGAACTTATACGAAAAAGATTTCTTGAATTAGATGCCACAGAGTTTGAGTACTTAGTTTCGTACCTTCTTCGAACTCTTGGATTTGAGCCCACTCAGGAAATTGGTAAAGTTGGTGATGGGGGAATTGACTTTGAGGGAATACTTGATGTATCAGGTGTAGCATCGATTAACCTACAAGTTCAAGTAAAACGATATGATAAAGGTGTCATTGGTGAGAAGGAAATTCGAAACTTTAGAGGTGCTCTAAAAAGAGACTTCAAAGGTTGTTTTATCACTCTTTCATCATTTAATAAGAAGGCAATTGAGAGTGCAACTGATAAGGAAAGAGAACAGATTCAACTTATAGATGGGAATAGATTCACAGAAATATTCATTGAGCAATACGAAAAAATCATTGATTCAATGTACAATGATGACAATGATGACCTTGCAGGTAAATTGAAGTTCAAGAAATCATTATTGCCGATTTAGATTTAAAATCATTTCAAAATATTAAATCAAATACTAAAATAGACTAGCTTAGGTTCTCTCCAAAGCTAGTCTATCCAACAAAATTTCCGTGAATAGAAACTTTACTAATTCAGATGGAACTTGTTCACCTGAAGGACTAATAAAGCTGAATTTTTCGAATCACCCGGCTTGTGAACATGGGGTTTCAATTGAGGATGATTTGGTTTGTTGGGAATTGTCACACGCTGTCTTCTGTCAGGTGTACCATCAACTTTGTTTGGCTTAGGGCCAGGTTTAATCGCTTCTAATTTTTGCATTTTTTGAAAATTTATAATTATAGAACTTAAAATTTAAATAGGAAAACAAAACCCTCAATTTAAAATACCAAAAGTATTCGTTTTGGCGTAAATAGAGATTTTTCCTACACATAAATCTACAAATAATATTTATAAATAAAAAACGTATCCAAAATATTATTTTGGATTTATATACCTTAATTTTACTTCCATGAAACTAAGACATATACAAGCACAAACCACCCATTACTTGTGCAGATTCGTTGAAAAGGATGTGGATTATAGTGGTTGGGATTTATAATGTTTTTGGTTACCACAACTTCCTTCAAATTACAGGAAGTCCGAATTTTCTTAATTTTCATATTATAGATTAAACAAAGCTGGGTCTGAATGAAGGTCCTAATGTTCTTGAGGTCATATATATAAATCCTTGAGGTCTTGATTTCTAAAAATTTTGCTGGAATTTTTAAAACGGATTTCCCCATTTCATTTGATTCTTTAGGTATTTTGGGGGATACCCATGTTGAGTGAAAATTTCCGGCAGATTTTATTTCGACTATTTGATTATCACCCACTTTATAAGGTTAAATTGGCTTAAAGCAATTTGGGATACCGCTCCTCCCGGCACTTCCTCCCTGCACCCACCACCTGTACGGGGATCATCTTCAGACGATCTGCCGGCAAGTCAAATATTACCGGGATTCCTTTCAATATGTCCACCAAAGAATTTTAGGAGGATTTTTTCTTCACCTGAGGACCCTGATCCAAAACTTATATTACCGGGAATCTTTATATTGGATTGTTTTCCCGGTATTGTTTAATTGGTGATCGGCCGGATCTGAATTTGAAATCTTTTAGTTGAACCTAATAAACAAAAAGGTCCTTCATTTGATACAGATTTTGAACTTCCTCTTTGGTGATTAAAAATTTTATCTATTGTTAATTGTGAAATTCAATATGATTGCAGCCTCGGTTGGAGATAACGATTTGTGAGAAATAGAATACCTATGTTGCCATGTTAAAGAATTTGGCAACTTGTTTAAAACAATATAATTGAGTGACCCATTTAATAATCCTTTATGTAACTCGGAATTTTCCTCCTCCAAAAAGGAGCAGTTTTTATAATGAAATAATATTTGGCCGTTTTCTTGGTGTTTAATTTCCAAGTTGGAAAAATCTTCCTTTTCAATAATTGCATGATTATTTATGAATCGATTTTGCCTTAACTCTAAATCATCTAGTTTAGACTTAATAATGTTAAGTTCCTCTTTCAATTTTTTAATATCTTCTAAGTATGACATAAGTTTTTTCAGATTTGAAGATAAATTAAACGTATTATTGATGATTATAAAACATATTTAATGTATTGATTTTCTTTAATTGTGGACCCATGGTATGATTTTGGCTCACCTAAAAACCTCTGATGTTAAATTATAGAAAGGTTGTTAAATCTGTGATATTCCCGGTTAAATTATTTTCATGATCGGCCGTATCCCAATATGAAATCTCAGCCTAATCTCTAATAAACAAAAAGGTCTTGCATTTGATACAGATTTTGAACTTCTTCTTTGGTAATTGATAAATAGACACGAGTGATTGCTGTACTTGAGTGATTGAATAATAATGAAAGTTTCACCAAGGAGGATTCACTTTCTCCATTCCTACGATAGACCTCTCTTCCAAATGTCTTTCTTAGACTATGACTTGAAAGATGTACCTTCTTTAAACCAGCTCTCTTAGCATGAAGTTTAATCTGTTTATTGATGGTTCTAATATGTAATGGTATCAAATAATCGGATTGACTGGGTCTGTCCATTTTTTCATATACCATATTAATCTTCTCAGAGAGTTCGGGTTGGATTGGTATCTCTCTAACCTTGCCCGTTTTCTTCTCCTTGATGATAAATCTGTCTTGATGTAATACCATGGACCATGTGATTTTTGATAGGTCAGAATACCTTAATGCGGTGGATACACCAAGTCGAACAAATAAGTAATATGTCCATTGTTCATTCTGATAGAGATACTTCAAAAGTTTGTTGAGTTCGTGTTCCTCTAAGTGTTCGGATGTTTTGATTTTGGTTGTCATAATAGTTCCTTTTTTAGCGCTAGGCTACCGCTTTTGGAACTACTGGTCAAGCTAATGATGAATTATTTTTCAAAATCCTTGAAATTGAGGTTTAATCGATGTTTTTGTGCTGTGGTGCCATTTTTGTACAAAAGGGAACTCCTCGTTTTTCTATACTTTTTTGATTGAATACATCTTTGTGTACCGGCTCTCCTCTAATATAGAAATGTAACTATCTAACAATCGTTCCAACTGGTTTTCGGTGATGATTACTTTCATACTTTTATTTGAACGAAGTGGTTTTGATTTCAATGATTTCATGGTATTTCTTTAACTATAAATATCCCGATTTTATCATTTTATAAACGAACTGGTCACACTTCACGAACAGGTCAATATCTCACCCATTATTTTACGACAAATCATTCACTGGTTCTCAACTATGTATTTGGGTTCCCAGTATTGTTAGTTGGATATCCGGTACATCGTTTTTTAAAAAATGATTTGAAATCATGTACTTCTGTCTTACGACAAAAACCTCCTTTAAATTAAAGGAAGTGAGTTTTGATTTCTTAGCAATTCCTTAGCATTGGAAATTTCTCGTTCTGACCCATTTTCGATATATTTTTAAAAGGTAAGAATTAGTATGTAGTGGTGCTGATTGATACCATAAAGAGTTTGAGTGTCCCCCTCATTAAAGTAACCGTCCACTACCGGTGAAATAATGAGGGATTTTTTATTACATGTCAAAAAGTACAAAAATTGGAAATCATCGTATAAGATTAACCGTTCCCACATCTGTGGATGTAAAATCTATTATTTCAAGGTTAAATCTATCTAAAACCAAATCCCATAACCTGAAATACAGAATCTATTACATTCTATCACGTGTTGTGATACATAACGAGAACTATGAGTTCTATAAGAACAATCAATACCGTAGGTTCATGAGTTCAGACCAAATGAAACAGATTCTTGGTACACGGGAATATTACGAGGCTAGGGATATTCTTATGGATACAAATGACCCGGTAATCCTAACTGATGACTCATATCAGGTCAATGGGAAATGTATGAGTTTCTGGTTAGCCGATAAGTATAACACTGGTGAAATTGAATACAAATCATTACCTGAGGACTCTAAAATGGTTGCTAAAATCATGAAATACCAATCCAACTACAAGGATGGTATGGATATGATGAAAAAGTATGATTTTCTAATAAACCAGTTCACCCAGTACCAATTATCCTTTAATCCTTTGGTATATGTCTATGTTACCAATATGTATCATGTATTAATGAGCCGGGTAATCAATAACAATCCATACCAAATCAAGGTAATACAAAATCTAATTGGAAGATGGTTATATCTGATTAATAAAGTGGATACAGGTGATTTAAATCCTATGGTATCTGGTAAGAATCACCGGTTAAATTCTGTCTATACTCATTTACCTAAAATACTTAGACCATTCATTCTATGTAATGGAAGACCACTGGTTGGACTGGATGTTAAGTCATCCGCACCTTATTTACTAGCAACTGTAATGAATGATGAATTCATTAAAGCTACTGGGGATGGTTATAATCTGAAGACCATATATCCAGAAATGTATGACAGATTATATAATAGAGGAATGTTGGATGAGTTCTGGAATACTGGTAATGATATACCAGTTAGTTCTACTGGTTATACATCATCTGATTATGTAGTTACTGGTACTGGTTATACCTCTTTAGATAATGTAGTTACTAGTACCGGTACATCTAGTAATAATCTAATAAATGTTAATTCTAGTAATACTGGAAATAATAATCAAATCATTAATTATTACATAAATAATAACAAAGGAATAGATAAAGAATATTCTTCATTTATGTGGTGCCTTTTTTTCAATACAAAAGAATTAAGGAGTATCAAGGAATATCAAGAGTTACCATTTGAAGATGACTATTATGCCTACGTGGTAAAGAAATATTCTGATATGGATATGACTCCCGAGGAACTTCAAAGTCAAAGAGAATCCTTCAAGAAGAGTACCATGTACATTCTATTCGATGGAGACAAAAAACAGAGGAATAATAATCCAATGGTTCGATACATGAATGAATGTTTTCCCGGTGTTAATAAATGGTTGGAATATTCACATGAAACCATTGGTGGAAAAGAATTATCCTATATCCTTCAACGAACAGAGAGTTACTTCATGTTGAACAAGGTCTCAAGACGATTTAATCAGGAATATCCCCAAGCACCATTATTCACCATACATGATGGTCTGTATACGTTTGAAGAATTCGTGGACCCATTGAAAGAATTGATTATAAACGAAGGAAAACGATTAACGGGTATTGTGCCGGGTGTGAAGAGAGAGTGTCCCAGAATCGAAGTAAACCCGACCCAGCAAGATATTGATAAGTGCTGGAAGAAGGTCAAATGGATTACCAACAAAAAACAATTTGAAAAGAAAAAACGAATGGTGTTTCAATCCAATATTGACCGATGTAAGAATTATTTTAAACCTCCTATAAATCAAAAAAGTGGTTCTGATTGAAATTTAGACCATTTCAACTTCGTGTAAATTACACGAAGATAAAAAAGTTGACAAAATATTTTGTATGAAAAATATTTTCTTCTACATTTGTAAAAAATTAGTAGAACATGAAAAACTCAGACCTTTAAACGTTGGTTGCCAAATTGGAAAATTTAGACTTCAAAAATGGAAAGTCGTTCGTATCATTTCCTGCTGATGAAATTGAAGGATTGAGTATAAAGGAAATTATGGAAAAATATGAAGCCGGTAAATTCTCAGCTAACATATTGGACGGCTTTAGAAAAAAGATATTTGCCGAGAGAGATATTTTGGTTAAAGATGTGTTGAATTTCTATACAACAAAACTTCATTTTAAAAATAAAGAATCCGCATTAACACCAGAGGATATATATCTTCTTATAGAAGCTAAAAAAACTAGACTCAAACGATTAATCATGGTTATCGAACCCGATTTCTACCCAACCATAACCAAAAAGTCTAATGGTGATGAATATGACCTTGTAAAACTAAATTGGATTGGTGACGATGGATTGAAGTTTATTAAGGTGTCGAAGACATTTGGTCAAAAAGGAGAATTAGGTTTAGAATTTTCAATGAAGAAGGTTATAAATGATTATTTTACAACTGAGGCACAACAATCTACTGATTGGAAATTGAAACAATCTTTTGCCAGATCATTAAGAGCGGACCATGTTGCTTCTGTTGATGGAAAGACCTGGGTATTCGAATTTAAATTAACAGACAAGAAAGAATTTATTAAAACGGCTTTAAGATTTGAGCTATGGGATATGTATTTTCAAACCTACCTCAATAAACCTGAAAAAGAATTTTTAGTACCATATTATTCACCAATAATAGAAAAATAAAAACTAACGGATGAGTGTCCGTTTTTTAATCAACAAACTTGGTTGGTAATTTTATTTACCAACTTTTAAAATTAAACTAAAATGATGATAACATTAAATCCACAAGAAGTTGATATTCCAATAGAGAATATTATACCTCACACTGAGATTCCCTTATTAAACAAGGAGAAGAAAATGGACCACATCGAATATACCATGAAACGATTTGGTCAGGTTACACCCATATTAGGAAACTTTGAAGATGGCATTTTCTACGTTGTTGACGGCATTGTCCGTTTAGAAATTGCTAAAAAATTAGGTCATAAAACCCTTCGATGTTTACCTATTAATATCTCTAAAGAAGATGTAGTAAAATTCAGATTAACTAGTAATCAACGGGCGAAAATGTCATACTCCGAGATGGTAAAGTATGCAGAACACATGTTGGAATTAGTTGGCAAGACCCAAGGAAAAAAGAAAGAGTTGTTGGGGTTCGAGGATTTTGATAATGAAGATCATCATGGATTAGTGGGTAAGGATAGATTTGAGCTCACATGTCATCTGCTTGACTTACCTATTAAGGGTTCATCGTTACGAAAATTAATGGATATCCATTGGCATGAAGAGAAAGATGATGACAGTTTGGGATTAATCGAAGGATTGGACAATAATTTGTTTTCACTCGATGCCGCACATAGACTCGTAAAAAAAGACAAGAAAATCCAAGAAAAAAACTTGTTCAAAGAGTGGAGAAAAAATGAAATATCAAATCAAGCCGTTTGGTCCAAAATCTTTCACCAAAGTTCAGATGACCTTTTAAACCTGAAAAAGTATAGACCAAATTTTGCCATGTTCAGTCCCCCGTACTGGATGATGAAACTTTACAGAAATCAAGGTGAAATGAAGTATGGTCAAGAACCTACTGTTGAAGATTACATAAATAATTGTAGAAAATTCATCATGTCACTCATAGATATTATGGACGAGAATGGAGTGATTGCTATTGTAATTGGTGAGAGTTATCAAGGTGGATTCAAAAGTGTTTTGGCTCGATATGAATTAATGTTGGAGGAACGACTAGATATCATTGGTAAATGTCCATGGATTAAGGAGAACCCAACCCCTTCCAAAGTTGATGGGTTTTTCAGACCAGCAGATGAGACCGTTTTCATTTGTAAACTGAAAGGGGGAAACCATGTTTTTAATCCAAAAATGACACCGACTAAGGATGGTAAAAAGGGAATAAAAAATAGTCATAAATCAAAAAATGGTGGAATACGAGTATTTCTACAAGATGAGGAAAGGGTAATTACTAATGTCATTGAAACACCAGTATGTAATCCAAATGAATATAAAAAATATGACCCCAACTTTACCCATGATGCACCATGTCCAATGGAGGTTTATCAGACAATAGTCGAGTCATATACATTACCTGGGATGACTGCAATCGACATCCACTGTGGAGCTGGGCAGGGGCTTGAAGTATTTTCACAAAATGGACTCAATAGTTTAGGAGTAGATATAGATATTGAATCCGTGGAATTCTGTCGAAAGAGGATGAGTATGGTTCTTGGGGATGACACATCAAATGATGAAATACAACTGGCTGCCTAATTTCAATCAAATATTGGTATCCAAAATTCCTGAAAAAAACTAAGAACAAGCGGTGCTATTCAAATGTGGGCAGTACATTTGGCACTCTCAAAAATTAAATGACATGAAAAAAGAACAAAAACCGATGTATGTCATCGATGGTGAGGATTTGGATTCTCTACTTAGAGATATCGTGAAAAGTGAGTTTGCAGTCTTGGAGGAGAAATTACGAACTCCTCCAAGAATCCTGACTCGTGAAGAGGCTGGTCAAAAAATTGGTGTATCAAAAAATACAATTAGTGAGTACATCAAGCGGGGTCTAATTCCCAATAGAGGTATTGGACATAAGATTTTAGTCCTTGAAAGTGATTTGGAAAGAATTCCATCAAAGTATAATCGAAATTATTACAATTAACCATGGTATCATTTTATATCAGAAACAAGAAGTCGAAAACAGGGTCCATTCGGTGCTGTGTTCAACCCAAGGGACAAAGGAGATTCAGTTTCACTGTGGCAAACAGTAAGATTGATATCTCAGAATGGGGCATGGGACAGATGAAGACTGGTAAAGGAAAACAAGCGAATAGTCAAATTCAGAATAGACTGAATCGGTTAAGAGACCTTACTGCAACCTTTTATTCTCTTTATTATCAATCATTTAGTACCTATCCGACCCAAGAGGTATATCTTGAGTTTTTAGGGTCTAACATGACTAATGAAGAGTACTTCGAAAAACCAAACAAGGTTAAACTATTGGATTTGGTTGAACGAATAACTCTTAGAAGAATAACAGGAAAAGAACTTAACAAGGGTAAAGAATTTAGTCATTCTACGATTCAATCGTATAACTCATTGATTTTGTCATTGAAAAAATTTCAAGAGATAAAAGGAAAGAAGCACTACTATTTGGAGGAATGGTTGAAGATGGACATTATTGAGGAATATGAACACTTTTTAACTGAGGACCGGCAAATGTCATTGAACACAATACATAACCGCTTGAAGGTACTTAAGGCCTTCCTCCAAATTGGAGTAAATGAAGGTTTAATACCATTCAATCCCTTCAAGAAGTTCAAAAAGGTACTATACACAGAGGATTCAGATGTGGTTGTGTTTACCAAACAGGAATTAAATGACTTAGAAGAGCTGGATTTTTCTGACAATCCATATTATGATAGAATTAGAGACCAATACCTCTTGTACTTATGGTCAGGAGTCCGTAAGAGTGACTTAAAGAACTTGGTCAAGGTAATCAATCCAACCACCAAGGTTTACACCTTTAGAGCGGAAAAGACTGGTGAAACTTGTCAGGTACCGGCATTCGAGACGTTGAGGAGACTTGGAGAAAAATACGATTATAACTTCCCTGACCCGTATAGTGATACCATCATCTTAGAAGAGATTAAAAACATCTGTCAACTCATTCCATCCATGAGAATTACGGTTGAGAAGAAATCGACAAAAGGTGGTAAAAAAGTCCGTGAATACAAGAAAAAATACCAAATGATTGTAATTCACACGGCCAGAAGAACCTTAGCTACACTTTTGGTGGATGCTGGTCTCCCCTATCATCAGGTGATGAAAATCACAGGTCACAAGAAGTTGACGACCCTTCAAAAATACATCAAAAGTGAGGCAGATGTGGATGGTATGTTGGCTGTGGGGAATGGGTTATTGAGGTGAGAATTGGGTTTATATCAAATTGGAAGGTTCCGATTGAATTTTAGTGCCTCTTCGTAATGAAAATTGATTTAACCCTAATCTGATTAAATAGATGTCAAACATAACTTTCGGGTGAAAAATTAAACATTGTTTTGAAATCTATCATTTGTAACTAAAGGCCCCTTAAAATTTACAATTACCTGAACAACATGTATATATATATAGTAATTACATATATTACATGAATTCATAATTTAAAATTAGTAGTTCTATAATTGACCAATATACATTTGAAATGTTCAAGAAATAGATACTATTATTATGTCTAAATTATGTATAAAATTTACATTTTTACTCTGCTTTACACCTATTTTAGCCAGTTCCACCAACTTTGAATGGTTTAATACTAAATCAAAAGAATACGAACGAATTAATATAAATACAAGAGTATGGGAGAGAAAAAATTATAAAGGGGTGTGGTTAAAAATTGAGAAACTAACATTTTCAAACATCAATTTAAGGGATATGCCAAAATCATGTATGTCTCGCAAATTTAACTTCTCAGGAAAATATTTATTTTCAGTTCCCGGTACTAGCCAAGTCTATATCTTAGACAAAAAATCAAAGTCATTTACTCGAATAGATGAAACATTCTATCGTGGTTATAATTTCAATGCTCTTCAATTCATCCGAAATGACACCATATTTAGTTTGGGTGGAAATGGGTTTTGGTTAACAAACAATATTTTAACATTCTTTGATTTTCAAACCAAGGAATGGTCTTTAGTAGGGAATGAGCATGTTAAACCATTATTTGGAATTACTTCTGAAAATGCTGGCTTGATGAAGAACAAAAACGAAATTATATCAATTGTTAATACAGAAGAACATTTATCAAATAGTTCCAAATTATTTGAATTGTATTTATTTAATCTAAATACCCGAAGGTGGCTAAAAAAAGGAAATATCAACCATTCGGTCTTCGAAAATTTAGGTTTGGATAGTTACAATTTTATATTGTTGGATGACCTCCTATTGTTTAATGACCCATTACAAGGATATTTTGCGGACCCACAAAAAAATGAAATATTTAAATACACAGGTACAAAAAAGAATTTTTTCAATTCAAATTCAAAAATATATTGTGAAAATGGTTGGGCTTATTCTGTAACCCAAAAGAATAGTAAACAATTTGAATCAACTATAACAGATTCCTTGAAGCTTGAAGATATTAAAAAGAATGCTGTTTCAATTGGTAAACTCTATAACTCCGTCCAAACTGGAAATAGCGAGCTCTTTATCTATTCAATTATTGGCCTAATAGCAGTAATTATTTTATTAAAGCCATTATGGAGATTTTATAATTCAGATATACGATTAAACAAATTATTTACACAAAAATATCAAAAAAAGTTACCTAAAGGTGGGAGACTATTTATTATGCATTTCAAAGAGAATGGTTTGGAAAATTACTTAACAACAGATGAATTGTCAAATTTGCTCAACATTAACAAAAAAGCCTATGATACTCAAAGGCAATACAGGAGTCACTTTATATGTACCATGAATGATTTTTTCCTTGAAAATGCTGAAATAAAAAGTGCAATATTAAGAATTAGCTTAGAAGACGATAAAAGATTTATCAAATACGGGCTAAAGCAAGAAGCTATTGAATTTGCCCTTAAAAATAATCTTATTTGAGTAACTTTTTTTCTTCAATCATTAACATATAAAAGTAAGGTCAAGTAAAAAGTTAATAAATACTCATTAGCTACCTTATCTCATTAATTACTTTCCAATCTTCCAAAAGTGAACTCGCATTATTTACTACAGGTATTCGTGTGTAAAATATGTATTATACATAATTACACTTCAAAGTGCAAAATTAAATATGGTGCTTTGTATCATGATTTGCTGAACAAACTTGTTGAAAATAAAATTTTCAGCAATACCAAAGAAATCATAATCTCACTTGAAATTTAAAAATGATTGAGATTATCGGATTCAAATTTAAGACTATATATATATATAATTTAGAACACAGTAATCTGTACAGACCCTACTCATAGTGGGGTCTCTGTATTTTATATCAGGTCAATTTTTCTTATAGTATCATTAAAGGCTAAGATTTAAAACATTAAAAAATGTTGTATTTAGATAATTCAATTAATGATTTTATTACATTATATCTCCTAAAAAAGAATTTCATACTGATTACAGTTCTTACTTTGTCATTGGCCTTTTACATATTTTTTTACAACATTTTCAAAAATAATAAAGTCAAAATCAAACAAGTTTCTTCAATTTACTTTGGATTTCTCTTCCTGATGTTACTTTCTAATACAGTTTTCAACCAAAATAATAAATTGGAATCCAAGAACAAAGAAAAGTCAAATGCAGCACAATTGGACATTTTGGACTATGCACAATTCTCTGAAACTAACCTATCTGAATTTTCGAAAAAACCACAAGTGACAATTTTATTCAATACAGATAAGTTGGAAAGTGAAAACATTGAAATTAATTCTCTAAACTTGGAATTGACCAACATTTTATTTTCAATTAACAATGAATGTTTATTAATTATTCCAATTATTAACATTAGCCCATCTGAAATTAGAAATGGTATAAATCTCAATTTAGAAAGTGATTATGTTAACAAATTTCGGGGTTCGCTAAAGAAAAATTATCAAAATCCACCAAGATTTAAATTAATATGCGATCAAGGACAAATAGAATAAATGATTGTAATCATAAGTAATATTTTGGTAAAGGGTTATCCATACTTCCTCCAAATTAAAGAAAGTTCTATTCTCTAAAGATTCTCAACCTAACGACTAAGTAAGATACGGTTAAAATTGATTACCTTATTTCCTGAACGATCAGCAAAATAAAACAATAAAATCTCCCCAAAATATTAATCAAAAGTACCATTCAAAGATTTGCCGACCCTTCAAAAATACATCAAAATTGAGGCTGATGTGGATGGAATGTTAGCTGTGGGGAATGTGTTTTTGAGGTAAGGATTCAAGGTGAAATCCAATTTGTAGCACCCCATTTAGCACCAGGCATAAAAAAAGTCCCTGATTATCAGGGACTTAACTTTATTTCAGCGGTCCGGACGGGACTCGAACCCGCGACCCCATGCGTGACAGGCATGTATTCTAACCAACTGAACTACCGGACCGTCTTGTAATGTGGCACAAAATTAGCTAATTTATCCTTTCAAACAAATGCCAAAGCAAAAAAAACCTAAAAAATATGTTCCCTCCCGCCTCCTATGAATACCCGAAAACTCGCTACTTCGCTGAATATCTGAATTTTGAGTCGACAGAAAACCTATTTGACGTACTCGATAATCAATCAAAAATAATTCAATCGCTCTACCAAAATCTGAGTCCAGAGCAGTGGACTTATGCCTATGCTCCAGGAAAATGGACTTTGCAACAGCTCCTTGGCCACCTGATAGATACCGAACGCATCTTATCTTACCGAACTTTATGCATCAGTCGGGGTGAACAACAATCCCTTCCCGGCTTTGATGAAAATACCTACCTAGAAAATGCCCATTATGAAAACCAAAATCCTGAACTAATCCTGCAACAATACCTTTTAACCCGTCAAGCTACCACCGCCTTGTTGCAATCCTTTTCTCCAGAACAATGGAATACCATAGGTACAGCCAACGGCAATTCTGTATCTGTGCGCGCCATTTCGTGGATGATTGCGGGCCATGAAAAGCATCATCTGGGGATTTTGAAGGAGCGGTATGGTTTATAGTGATTAGGTTTTAGTTATTTATTAGTTATATGATTCTTTAGTCCTATCAAGCAACGGGTTTTTCTATGAATTAATTATCGAAATTAAGCATAGACTTAACGATCAAGAAAAAATTAAAACCATTCTAATAAAACTAATAACTGAACCCTAATAACTAATAACTAAACCCTAATAACTAATATCTAAACACTATATTTCCTATCTTTGCCCCCATGAAATTCTACAAATACCAAGGAACTGGAAATGATTTTGTCATCATTGATGATCGAGCAGGGACATTCCAGCTCGGTCAGAAGGAGATTGCCCATTTATGTCACCGCCGTTTTGGCATTGGTGCAGATGGACTTATGCTGCTTCAAAAAGCTGAAGGATATGATTTCAGAATGGTTTATTATAATTCAGATGGAACAGAAGGAAGCATGTGCGGAAATGGCGGACGCTGCCTAGTACGTTTTGCTGCCGACTTAGGCCTTGTGGAAAATTTCACCACCTTCATTGCCATCGATGGGGAGCATCAAGCCCACATTGACCCTGATAAAATTTCCTTACACATGCAAAATGTGTCAGAGATAGAAGCCGTTTCTTCTGATTATTTTGCCCAAACTGGTTCACCCCATTTGGTTCGTTTTAGTTCTGCCGTGCAAGCTGAAGATGTCAAAAACGTTGGAGCAGAAATTCGCTATTCCGAAACGTTTAAAAGTCGGGGTGGCACCAATGTCAATTTCGTAGAATTAGTCAATCAAGGTCTCTTTGTGCGTACTTACGAGCGTGGGGTTGAAGATGAAACCTATTCGTGCGGAACTGGGGTAACTGCCGCCGCTTTGGTAGCCAATGCCATCCACGGTTTAACAAGTCCAGTGGCTATTCAAACCATCGGTGGAAATCTATCCATTGAGTTTAAAGGAAATGCCCAAACTGGCTTTTATGATGTCTATTTAATTGGACCAGCCCTTCGGGTGTTTGAAGGAGAAATTACATCCCTCTAACTGGAATATGTGGTAAAATACCTACTAAACTAGTTTGATTATCTTCTACCCGCATAATTTTCACTCGATAATCACCATCAGGCAAGTAAATAAAGGGTAAAATCCCTTCTGCTTTCCTGACATAAATGGCATCGTGAAACTTGATTTGTCGGGCTCGATCCAGCTCCATAAAATACAAACTGAATACCCAATTCTCTTTTTTAGCATTTTCAAAGATGGCATACATCCCATCTGAGCCGTGCGACATTCGTACTCGAGTCTTTTCTCCTGAATAGGTTAATCCATTTTTTTCAAGGCTAAACTTCAATACATCTTTCCCCTTGGGAGCCTGGGGTAAAGAGGCAACATCTGCTTGGAAGTCCTTCTCTAATTTTGCTTCGCGTCCATCCAAAGCAAAAAATCCTTTTTTGAACGTTAAAGAAACAACATCGTTGGCATATTTGACAGAAGCAGGCAATTCCGCGGTAAAATCAACAATTGGTCCAGCTAATTGCGCCAATTCTTTCAAATCAGGTGCGCCCAAATCAGCCTTTTGACCTAAAGAATCCCGAAAGTAATAATGCTCCCGATGCTGGATGCTATGCTTTATGATTGCCGCCGATTGAGCACTGGTAAAATTGATGACTGCTAATAAATTATTCCAATAAGATAGCGTAAAATAAAGAATGGAAAATCCCACAAATCCCCATGCTCTCCACGATTTAATAGCTGGAAAAGCATGCCATGTCATCAAACACAAACTCATCAAAAACAAGGTACTATTGATGGCGTATCGACTCTCAAAAACATATTCGATGGGTAAATTGGCTCGTCCTACTGCATAGATTAATGCTGTAGCGAGAATGAACAATTGAATGGAAAGCAATAAATCCAAAGAAGATTTTTGACGAATGATTTGATAAATATGGCGTAACACAAAAACACCCCAGCCCAAAAATACCGTTATCCCTAAACTTTGACTTAATTGAATTCTAAACTCTGAACTTGAAGAAAAAAACACGCCCACAAAAGATCCTAAGTAGACAAAGAATATTTGAACTATAGAACCTAACATGTGCAAATTATCTGTCAAATGTCCCCGTTGATATGGATGCTGATAACCCCACATGTACAAACTAAAAAAGGCAATACCTGCCATTGACCAAATCAACCAATAGGTCCAGTGGTAATTTTTTAAGATAGGAAGTGCTGCCGCAAACAACAAAAAGCCATTTCCACTGGTAAATACAGCGATAAAAGCCAAGAGAATAGCCCAAGCAAATTGCGTCGATTGTTTGCCTTTCCCATCCAACACATAAAATACGCAAAGGATGAAAAACACGATACTATTGTGCTGCAAGGCACAAACTGGCCAAAAAACATTGTGAAAATAGGCTGCATTATACCAAATAAAAGCCAAAGGAATAATCCACCAATGAGGCAATTGATAGCGATGTAAATAGCCATTCAATAACACATGAACCCCCAAAGTGGCGCCTGCACCAATTAAATTCAAGGTCATATAATTGATTTGACCCAAGATAGCATATTGAATTAAACTGACGATGGACAAATAACCCTCTCGGTGTTCATTGCACTGAGAAGCCAATAATGCTATTTTTTCTAGAAGGCTATCATCTCCATGAAAAAAGCGAATAATGAAGCCATTGATGGCACTCCAATCATCAGCGAAGGGAGCATTGATTCCAAATTTCAGAAGAAAGAAATAGAAGAAAATGGCAGGAGCCAGAGAAAGAAAAAAATAAAAATGACGCTGGCTAAACAAGTTCATCAATCCAATTATAATTCTTGCGAAAATTTTCTAATTTAGAGGCAATGTGTTCGTATATCCACAAAAGTAAGCAAATAATTTGACAGCCCTCTTTGAAAATTAACCCTATGGCATTACACCTTGACAATACTACTCAACAAAATGTAAATCAATGGCTTTCTGGAGCCTATGATGCAGAAACAAAATCTCAAATCCAACAATTAATTGATCAAGAAGATCAAGTTACCTTAACTGATTCCTTTTATAAATCATTGGAATTCGGAACAGGTGGCATGAGGGGCGAAATGGGTGTTGGATGCAATCGAATGAACCGTTATACGGTGGGTGCAGCTACCCAAGGTTTTGCGAATTATCTATTAACAGTTTTAGGGAATCAAAAGATAAAAGTGGCTATTGCCCATGATTCCAGAAATAATTCTCCAGAATTTTGTCGGATTGCTGCCGATATTTTTACCGCCAATGGCATTGAAGTGTATTTGTTCCCAGCACTTCGTCCTACGCCCCAGTTATCCTTTGCTGTACGACATTTAGGATGTCATGCTGGTATCGTGATTACAGCATCGCATAATCCAAAAGAATACAACGGGTACAAAGCCTATTGGTCGGACGGCTCCCAAGTGGTAGCTCCTCATGATAAAAACATTGTGTCGGAAGTAAATGCTATTCTTTCTGTGGATGATATCAAGTTTCAGGGGAACGATGCCTTATTACACTTATTGGATGATCAAATCGATCAGGAATATTTAAAAACCATTCAAGCCAATTGCCGTCAACCCGAAGTAATTCAGCGCCAGAAAGATTTAAAAATTGTCTTTTCTCCTATTCATGGAACGGGAATAACTTTAGTACCCAGGGCATTGGCTTTATTAGGTTTCACATCGGTACATGTTGTTCAAGAACAAGCGGAACCCAACGGAAATTTCCCTACCGTCATATATCCGAATCCTGAGGAAAAAGAAGCCATGACCTTGGCTTTAGATAAAGCAAAAGCCTTGGATGCCGATTTGGTCATAGCTACGGACCCAGATGCGGACCGTGTGGGGGCAGCTGTGAAAAGTCCAAGTGGCGAATGGCAGCTATTGAATGGAAATCAAATGGCTAGTTTGATTTTGTATTATCTACTGAAGGTTGATAAAAAACTAGGCCGATTGACTGGCAAGGAATTTGTGGCTAAAACCATTGTGACTACGGATTTGATTGATAAAATGTGTGCACAACAAGGGGTTCCTTGTTACAATACGCTGACGGGATTCAAATACATTGCTCAGGTAATTCGTGAATTAGAAGGAAAAGAGAAGTTCATTGGAGGTGGAGAAGAGTCTTATGGCTATTTAATTGGCGATGCTGTGCGTGATAAAGATGCCGTGGCATCTTGTGCCATGATTGCTGAATTAACCGCTTATGCGAAAGATCAGGGGAAATCGCTTTTCGATTTTCTAGCAGAAATGTACATCGAGAATAATTTTTATTACGAGGGCTTAATATCCTTAACTAAAAAAGGTAAGGCAGGAGCTGAAGAAATCAAGCAAATGATGATTAATCTTCGTTCCAATGTGCCTGCTAGCGTGGCGGGAAGCAAACCTGTGAAGGTATTGGATTATGAGGGCTTACAATCAACGGATTTAACTACGGGAAAAGTAAGTCCAATTATAGAAGGTAGAGGAATAGAAGCTTCCAACGTGATTCAATTGATTTTAGCTGATGGTTCAAAGGTTTCGGCTAGACCCTCGGGCACAGAACCTAAAATCAAGTTTTATGTTTCTGTCAATGCACCTTTAGCTTCAGCTGCTGATTTTGATGCGACTTTTACAGCTTTGCAAGCCAAAGTCAAAACCATTCAAGAAGATTTAGGACTAAAATAAAGTTTGCTTGTTATTGAAAAATAATTCTGCAATTTGATAACAAAAAACCCAGGCAAAGTGCCTGGGTTTTTTGTTATTTATACAGATTTCAACGCTCTTTTTTCTAACGCTGGCAAGGTTCCAAACCTTGACAGCGTTGAGCGTTGTAACGTTTTTGAAACAAATTATATTGTCCAAGAAACTGATATTACGCTAATTTAAACTCCGAAGTAAAATGGAATTCAATCTCAGGATTATTCGTTTGGTTCATACGCAAAATCCAATCGGATTCTGCTAGAAATACGTAGTTACCATCTTTATCTTGGGCGATATTTTGACCTTTCAAACGTACGAACTCTTGCAATTTCTTTGGATCTTCTGAGGTAATCCAACAAGCTTTACTCACCTGCATTCCATCAAAACGACATTTGGCACCATACTCATGCTCCAAACGATATTGAATAACTTCATATTGCAAGTCACCCACAGTACCAACAATTTTACGATTACCAAGCTGGGGTTGAAGAAATAATTGAGCTACTCCTTCATCCGTTAATTGGTCAATTCCCTTTTCCAATTGCTTGGCTTTCATCGGGTCTAAATTGATTAGTTCCTTGAAAATTTCTGGCGAGAAATTAGGTATGCCTTGGTAGTTCAATACCTCCCCTTCAGTCAGGGTATCTCCAATTTTAAAGTTACCTGTATCGTATAAACCGATTACATCTCCCGGGAATCCTTCTTCAATCACTTCCTTCTCCTGGGCCATGAAATTATATGGATTCGCAAAGCGGACATTCTTTTTCAAACGAATGTGTTGGTAAAAGGTATTTCGCTGAAATACTCCAGAACAAATGCGTAAAAACGCAATTCTATCCCGGTGTTTCGGGTCTAAGTTGGCATGTATTTTAAATACAAATCCAGTAAATTTCTTTTCGGAAGGCTCCACGATTCGCACATCAGTACCACGTGCTTGGGTAGGTGGGGCAATTTTGGTAAACGTATCTAGTAATTCTTGTATACCAAAATTATTCACAGCTGAACCAAAAAATACGGGAGCAATTTCTCCAGATAAATATTCTGCTCGATCAAAAGGTTCATATACCCCTTCGATTAATTCTACATCTTCGCGCAATTGAGCCGCATCTTTTTCACCCACCCTTGCATCTAATTCAGGTGTATGAATATCTACCGCAACAACATTTTTTTCAATCTTAGTTTTGTTGGCAGAGAACAAGTTCAATGAACGATCCAACAAATGATACACCCCTTTGAAATTTGAACCCATATTAATAGGCCAGGTTAAAGGACGTACTCGAATGGAGAGTTTTTGCTCCAATTCATCCAATAAATCAAATGGATTTTGACCTTCACGGTCCATTTTATTGATAAAAATAATCACAGGAGTTTTACGCATTCGACAAACCTCCATCAATCGCTCGGTCTGTTCCTCTACCCCTTTCACGCAGTCTATAACCAAAATAACGGAGTCAACCGCTGTCAATGTTCGATAAGTATCTTCGGCAAAATCCTTGTGACCAGGTGTATCCAAAATATTGATTTTCACCCCTTGGTAGTCAAAAGTCATCACGGAAGTTGCGACCGAGATACCTCTTTGGCGTTCAATTTCCATGAAGTCGGAAGTTGCCCCCTTCTTGATTTTATTGGATTTAACTGCACCTGCTGTTTGAATTGCTCCTCCAAAAAGTAGCAATTTTTCCGTTAAAGTTGTCTTTCCGGCATCAGGGTGGGAGATAATTCCAAAGGTTCTTCTTTTGGCAATTTCGGCTGCGAGCTTACTCATTTAATGACTTTTTTAATTCAGGTTGCAAAAGTACGGCAAAAAAAAATGGCACCCAATTTGGGTGCCAAATATTACAAGCTATAAACTTAGTCTTTCTGGTTCAGGTTACTGTGTTTTTTACTGTATAAGAAGTAAACAATAACTCCTAAACTACCCCATATCAAGAAGGAGATTTTAGTTTCGGTACGTAAACCCCACATCAAATACAGGTTACATAAAATACCAGCTGTAGCTACAAATGGCAACCATGGCGCACGGAAAGGGCGCTCAATATTGGGCTCACGAACACGCAATAACCATACTGCACCGCAAATCATAGCAAAGGCCAATAAAGTACCTGAACTACACATTTCAGACACTTTATCAATAGGTGTAAGTGCTGAAACTACAGATACGATTCCTCCTACGAAAATCGTGCTTTTCCAAGGTGTTTTAAATTTAGGGTGAATGGCTCCAAACAAACCTTTTGGCAATAAACCGTCTTTGGCCATACCTAAGAAGATACGTGTTTGAGATAACATCATCACCAACATCACGGAAGTTAAACCAGCAGTAGCGGCAATCGTAACAATGTACATGGCAATAGGCAAACCAGCTCCTTCAAAAGCGGACGCTACGGGAGCTTTCAAATCCAAGGTGTCGTATTTCACCATACCAGTTAACACTAAGGAAACTAAGATGTACAAAAGTGTACAAATTAATAACGAAGCGATAATGGCAAAAGGAATATCTTTGGTTGGGTTGATCGCCTCTCCTGCTTGCGTAGATACAGCATCAAAGCCGATGTATGCAAAGAAAATAATACTTGCTGCGGTAACAACACCATTGAATCCATAGTGCTGAGCACCTGAATCATCAATCACTGCTTCAGGAATAAAAGGATGCCAATTGGCAGTATCAACATAAAATGCACCTACTACAATTACAAAAATTACGGCGGCCACTTTCATAATAACGATTAAGTTATTCGTGCTAGCTGCTTCTTTGATTCCTTTCACTAATACCCAAGTAACACCCCAAACAATAAGGAAAGCGGGTAAATTAAAAGCGAAAGCAAAATCAGGAACTACTTCTCCTGCCGCACGAAGCTTTTCTGCTTTTTCAGCTGCGGTAACAGGGTCATTGGTAAGATAAATCGGTAAGTTAATGTTGAAGAGATGTAATAATTTTTCAAAGTACCCAGACCAGGCCACAGCCACCGTAGTGGCTCCCATCATGTATTCTAAAATGAGGTTCCATCCAATGAACCAAGCAAAAAATTCACCCACTGTACCATAAGAATAGGCATAAGCGGAGCCTTCTACAGGCAAAATTGAAGCAAATTCAGCATAACATAATGCTGCAAACGTACAGGCTACACCTGCCATCACAAAGGATAATGCCAAGGCAGGACCCGCCCAATCATGGGCAGCAATTCCAGTCAAGGTAAATATACCTCCTCCAATAACGGCACCTATACCTAAAGAGGTCAAAGCCCATTTTCCAAGAACACGTTTTAATTGATTGTTTTTTACATCAGCAGCATAGGCTTCCAATGGTTTTTTTCTCCAAATACTGTTGCTCATAGCATCAAATTTTTAAATGGAAATCATTAAAAAGCCGGTGCAATTATTGCACCGGCCTAATGAATTTATTTCTTTTCTTTTTTCGACGTACCTAAGTCGATTACAATAGGTGCAGCTACAAATATAGAAGAATATGCACCAAATACAACACCAATAAACATGGCGAAAGAGAAACCTCTTAACACATCACCACCGAAGAATAACAAGACTGTTACTACTAAGAATACGGTTGTCGCTGTCATAACAGTACGTGACATGGTATGGTTAATGGACTCATTGATGGTTTTGATCATCAATGGCTTATTACCCAAATCAGGATTTACACCAATTTCCTCACGTATACGGTCAAATACAACCACGGTATCATTGATGGAATAACCAATAACTGTTAAGATAGCTGCAATGAATACTTGGTCAACTTCTAATTCAAAGCCAAACAAACGAACGATACCAACCATACCCAATACCACTAAAGTATCGTGTAACAAGGCGATGATACCTCCAAGCGAGTATTGCCATTTGCGGAAACGAATCAAGATATAGATAAAGATTGCTATCAAAGCATAGAAAATAGACACAAAAGATTGGGTCAAAATATCATCTGCTACAGTTGCACCCACTTTAGACTCCGATAAAATCTTAGGACTACTAGCTGAAAACTCGCTCAATCCTTTCTCCAAAGCTGTTCTTACTGTTTGGTTCGCTTGGATAGATTCATCTTCTACTAAATAGGATGTAGTTACTTTCAATTTAGTTTGACCATTATAGGTCTTCACTTCTGAACCAACCCCATTGAAATCATCTTTCAATGCCTCTTTTACTAATCCTGCTTCTACTGGTTTAGAGAATTCTACTACATAAGAACGACCTCCTTTGAAGTCAACACCTAAGTTGAATCCACCTTGCATGAACAATACAATAGCTCCAACAGTAATTAAGCCCCATGAAATCCAATACGAATATTTACGCTTTCCGATGAAATCAAAATTCATGCCTTTGAAAAGATCTCTAGAAATAAAGGTCTCAAAAGTCATTTCTTTTTCTTTACCTGCCTTAATCGCACGTTTAGCCATCCAATCGATGAAGATGTGTGATAAGTAAACAGCCGTAAATACAGAAGTCACCAAACCAATACAAAGTGTTACTCCAAATCCTTTAACAGAACCTGAACCGAAAATAATCAAAATCACACCCACTAAAACTGTGGTAATGTTACCATCCAAAATCGCACTTAAAGCTTTCTCATAACCTAAGTTAATGGCTTCTAACAAACCTTTGCCTTTATGCAATTCTTCACGAATACGCTCATTGATCAATACGTTGGCATCAACCGCCATACCTAATGTCAGAACAACACCGGCAATACCTGGCAAAGTCAAGGAAGCTTGGATTTGAACCAAAACTCCAGCAATGAAGAATAAGTTAAAGAACAAAGACAAGTTAGCCATCCAACCTGGAGTACCATAGTAACCTACCAAGAAGATAATCACTAATAATAAACCTAAAACCATCGATAAATATCCTTGATTGATGGCTTCATTTCCTAAAGATGGACCAATGAATGCATCTTCTACAATACGAGTTGGAGCTGGCAATTTACCTGCTTTCAATACGTTGGCTAAGTCTTTTGCTTCTTCTACGGTGAAGTTACCTGAGATAGAAGAACGACCACCTGGAATTTCTCCATTGATTACTGGTGCAGAATACACATAACCATCTAATACGATAGCAATACGACGGCCTACATTAGCACCTGTCAAGTTTTTCCAAATACGAGCACCCGTTCCATTCATGGACATCGTTACTTCTGCACGACCTGTTTGATCAAAATCTTGTGCAGCATCCGTAATCACATCTCCTTCTAATGGAGCAGATTGTCCTTCCCCTTTTTTCAAAGCTTCTAGACTCAAAATTTCATCTCCGTTGGTCGCAGGTGTACCTTTAGCCGACCAAGCAAAAGATAAATTAGCTGGGAAGAATCCTTTTACTTCTGGGCGACGGAACAAGGCATTCACACGAGCGGTATCTTTACGATACACACCAATACCATTGCCCATTTGAACAAATAATTTAGTTAATGCATTACCTGCAGCAGTATCTGCTTTAGCTTTTCCTGAATCAGCTTTCGGAGCAGAAGTCAACTGAGAAGCTAATGCATTCGCTGAAGTATCTTTGGTAGCTGCTGCTGGAGTACTTGCCGCTGCTACAGGTGTTTTTGTTTCTTGCTCTAATAAAGCGCCCAATGCATTTAAGCCAGCACCATATTCGTTCAATTCATAGCACTCAATAAATTCCAATTTAGCTGCTCCTGATAATAATTTACGAGCACGCTCTGGATTGTCAACACCTGGAAGTTCTACCTGAATACGGTTAGAACCTGGCAAACGTTGGATATTTGGGTTAGCTACACCAAATTTGTCAATACGAGCTTGGATAATTTTATACACACGATCCACTGCACCATCAATTTCTGCATTAATCACTTTCTTTACTTGAGAGTCAGATGATGTAGAACTGATTTTTCCACGGTTAACTGAGTTGGCAAAAACAGATGCCAAACTTTGATTAGGAGCAATTTTAGCGAATGCAGTATAAAACAACTCATTGAAAGGAAGAGTTGAATTTACTTGTTGTTTCGTAGCTTCTGCTAAGGCCTTTTCAAAGGTTGGGTCATTACTCTTTCCAGATAATGCACGTAAAATTTCATCCGGTGAAACTTCCAATACGGCATGTAAACCACCTTCTAAGTCAAGACCTTTTTGTAAGGCATATTGAGTAACCTCTTGAAAAGTATAACCTAGATAAACAGGCTGCTTCCAAAGGGAATCAATGAAATGTAAACGCTTGGCTGGATCATACTTACCATCTTTGGTAGTTGCATAGGAAATAGCTTGATCCCTTAATTGATTCGCTTTCCAAGTGAAGGAAAGGAAAAAGATACATAGGGCTGAAATAATCGTAGACAGCCATATAATGGCACTTTTGTAACGCATAATTGTAAATTAAAAATGAAATAAAATAAGAATAAAATAGTCTAAATAGTAGACAATTCTCAAGGGGCCAGAGTGGCTATAAATTGGGTAAAAAGAATGCTCAGAATTTGAGCACGAGGTAATGCAATGGGTAATTTAAAAGCATGTAACGTTTCCTGAAAACTAGGAATACTGATTTGCTGAAAAGCCCAATCACTAGGAAAATCCAATTGCAAATTGCTACTCACCTGATATACAGGCTGTTCTGCTTTTACAATAGTCTCCTGCTTGGATTCTTTTTTGCTTGCTGGGAAGTTTTTATCTGTTTTTACCTGCCCTTTTTCTGCTGAAAACAGCGAAATAGGATTTGCTACCAACCAAAATAGGACGGGTAGAAATAAAAACAATTGAAAAAAGTTGACCTTCTTTTGCATGATGGGGAGCAAAAATAGGATATTTTTTTTACAATTCCATTTCCCACCTTAGTAAGATTAAAATTTGTAAATTTGCCAAACAAAACCCCTGAGCATGTTGACATATCTGGATCCTATTCACATTCATTCCTTTATTCAAGCTGCCTTGAAGGAGGATGTTGGCCCTGGAGATTATACTTCATTGGCCACGGTGAATCAAGATGCTCAAGGAAAAGCTCAATTATTGGTCAAAGATGAGGGGATATTGGCAGGAGTAGAAATGGCCTTGTACATATTTAAAGAAGTTGACCCTGCTTTACAAGTGCAAACCTTTATGACAGATGGAGCGAGTATTCAGCATGGGCAAGTGGTCCTAGAAGTACAAGGTAATGCCCAATCCATTCTAAAAGCAGAACGTTTGGTATTAAACTGCATGCAAAGAATGTCGGGAATTGCCACCTATACCAAACGTATGGTGAATTTACTTGAAGGCACCCGCGCTCAATTATTGGATACCCGCAAAACAACACCCAATTTCAGAATTGCAGAAAAGTGGGCCTGTAAAATAGGTGGTGCAGTGAATCACCGTTTTGCACTATATGATATGATCTTAATCAAAGATAACCATGTGGATTATGCCGGTGGTATCAAAGCAGCATTAGAACAAGCTATATCCTATAACCAAAACCATCAATTGGGTTTGGCGATTGAAATAGAAGTCAGGAATGAATCTGAATTAGATGAAGTACTGGCTATCGGTGGAGTGCAACGAATTATGTTGGACAATTTCAGTCCCGATCGCCTCCGCGATGCCATTCGAAAGATTAATGGAAGATTCATTACCGAAGCTTCAGGAGGTATTACAGAAAAGACGCTGAGGGCCTATGGCGAAACAGGCGTTGATTATATTTCTATGGGTGCGTTAACCCATCAAATCAAAAGTTTAGATCTTAGCTTAAAAGCAAAAAAAGCATGAATTTAACAGAAGAAGCAGCAGAAGTTGGTTATATCAGTAGATCCGCACCAAAGGGCCCCGAATTAATTGAAGCCATCAAAAAACTAAAAGCGGAAAAAAATGCCGTGATTTTAGCTCACTATTATGTGGATGGTGAAATTCAAGAATTAGCTGATTTTGTGGGGGATAGTTTAGGGCTTTCACAAGCTGCAGAAAATACTACAGCCGATTTAATTGTATTTTGTGGGGTGCATTTCATGGGTGAAACAGCCAAGATTTTAAATCCTAGTAAAAAAGTAGTCGTTCCTGATTTCAATGCGGGTTGCTCCTTAGCAGATTCAGTTCCTGTAGAGGAATTTGCGGCATTAAAGGCAAAACATCCGAATGCCGTGGTGGTAAGTTACATCAATTGCTCCGCCGAAATTAAGGCCATGACAGATATTATTTGTACCTCATCAAATGCTGTACAAGTTGTAGAATCTATCCCCAAAGAGAAAGAAATTATTTTTGCCCCTGATGCTAATTTAGGTCGATATGTTGCCCATAAAACTGGTCGTGAATTAATTTTATGGGAAGGCGCTTGCATGGTGCACATTGATATTTCATTGGACAAATTGAAGCAATTGCGCGTTGAGTTTCCCGATGCTTTATTGATTGCCCATCCGGAGTGTAAAGAAATGATTTTGAGGGAAGCTGATTATGTAGGAAGTACGACAGCACTATTGAATTATGTGGAAAAATCAGATCGACAAACCTTCATTGTCGCAACTGAAGCTGGTATTTTACACAAAATGAAGATGGCGGTACCGAATAAGCATTTAATTCCTGCTCCTGCTAATGAACAAAATTCCTGCGCTTGCAGTGAATGTCCATATATGAAAATGAATACCCTGGAGAAATTGTACAATGCCTTGTATTATGAGCTCCCAGAAATTCACTTGAGTGAAGAAATCCGAATTCCAGCCTACAAAGCATTAAAAGCGATGCTGGAAATTTCCAAGTAACAGTCGAAATATGACTAAAAAAAGAAACGATTTCAAGAAATCACAAGGCCACAAAGTCGCATGGACAATTGGTCATATGGGCGCATGGTCTTGAGGCTTCATGGCCATTTGATCGCATGGTCTTAAGGTTTCATGGTATATTGATCCTTTGGGCGCATGGTCACACGGGTGTATGGTGACCTAGATTTGTCAACTTTGTCAAAGTTGACAAATCTAAATGGGAAAAATCACAAATAAAAATCAGTTTATTGATGTAATTCAAACAAGGCTTCAATCTCCACTGGAATATTATCTGGCAAGGTTCCCATCCCCACAGCGCTCCGCACTCCTATGCCCATTTCTTCTCCCCAAACTTTGGCAAATAACTCGCTACAACCATTTATGATGTAAGGATGGCGCTCAAAATCTGAGGTACAATTGACCATCCCCAATACTTTCACTACTCGTTTTACTCGATCCAAACTCCCAAGTTGCGCTTTTAATGTAGCCAAAATAGTCAATCCAACTTGTTGAGCTGCTTGTTTTCCTTCCTCCATTGTAAATGCATCCCCAATTCTACCAATAATCAACTGGCCATTGGTTTGCACAGGTCCATGTCCGGAAACATAATATAATTCTCCCATTTGAAGCCCTGGCTTATATACACCCAAAGGACTAGGTGCTGGTGGTAATGCCAAATTCAAGGCCGCAAAATTTTCTTCTGGTGTACGCTTATCCATATAATTGATGTATTATTTCTGAAATTAATCCTGTCCAGCCTGTTTGGTGACTAGCTCCTAAACCCTTTCCTGTATCTCCATCGAAATACTCAAAAAACAACATCGATTCCCTAAAGCTCTCGTCCTCCTGCATCTTTTCATAACTACCATACATAGGTACTCTACCTTCTTTATTCGGTATAAATAAATCTAATAATCGCTTGGATACCCCCTCAGCAGCATCTTTGATATTGACCATCACGCCGGAATTCGTAGGAAATTCAACCTCATAGTCCGTGCCATAGTAATCAGAGAATTTTCTCAATGAGTCAATGATTAGGAAGTTCATCGGAAACCAAATTGGTCCTCGCCAATTGGAATTACCCCCAAACATATCTCCCGTTGATTCGGCAGGATCATAATTCACCTGTATCGTTCCTCCGTCATAAATGAATTTATAAGGATGTTCTTGGTGGTATTTCGACAAAGTTCTAACACCAAAATCTGATAAAAACTCCGTTTCATCAAACATTCGTTTCATGATCATTTTCATACGATGACCACGTAAAATGGATAATAATCTACTTTCTCCTTTACCTGGTTCATACCAACGAGAAATCAAATTGGCCAAATCAGGGCGGTTATTCAATACCCATTCAACTCTCCTTTTAAACTGGGGTAGTTTCTCCAACATATCTGATGTCAAAACCTCGACAGCAAACAGAGGAATCAAACCTACCATAGAACGTAATTTCAGCAACATCAAGCTTCCATCTTCCTTATGTAACATATCATAATAGAATTGGTCGTCTTCATCCCAAAGATTCAATTTATCTCCACCAATGGCCTGCATGGCCCCAGCAATGTGCAAAAAGTGTTCAAAAAACTTGGAAGCCATGTCTTGATACACAGGCTTTTCAATGGAAATCTCACAAGCAATGCGTAACATGTTCAAACTATACATCGCCATCCAACCCGTTCCATCTGCTTGTTCCAAATGTCCACCGGTAGGCAATGTGGCCGATCGGTCAAAAACCCCAATGTTATCCATCCCCAAAAAGCCTCCTCCAAAAATATTGTTTCCTCCTTCATCCTTCAGGTTTACCCACCAAGTGAAGTTCAATAAGAGCTTGTGGAATATCCTTTCCAAGAAAGTTACGTCTCCCTTTCCTCCATTCATCTGCTTGTCAATCTCGTACACTTTCCAGGTTGCCCAAGCATGTACAGGAGGATTCACATCCGAAAATGACCATTCATAAGCTGGAATTTGACCATTAGGATGCATGTAGTATTCACGCAGAATAACCGCCAATTGGCGTTTTGCAAAATCCGGATCTAACCTTGCTAAAGGCAAGGTGTGAAATGCCAAATCCCAAGCCGCAAACCAAGGATATTCCCATTTATCCGGCATGGATAAAATATTGGCCGCATACATATGTCGCCAGGTACTATTTCTTCCTACTTTTCTACTTGGATGTGGAGGTGGCATGGATGGATCTCCTTTAATCCACTCAAATACGTTATAATAATACCATTGCTTGGTCCACAACATTCCAGCATAGGATTGGCGCTGTATAGCTCGCAACTTTTCCTCCTTGACCCCTGCATGCAAATCATCATAAAAGTCATTTGCCTCCTTTATTCTTGCGGAATAAATAGCATCAAAATCCTCAAATGGATGTTGCATGGACTGACTCGTCAATCGTAGTCGAAATACTTTTTTGCCTCCAGCTGGAATTTTTGCGGAAAAACGAACGGCCGCCTTACTCCCTATATTATTGGGATTGATGGTATTTTTAGCCTTATTAACGATATAATCATTGATTCCATCCTTGACAAAATGACTCAAATTAGGAGAGTCATGCAAACGGCGAAAATTGGTTTCATTATCACAAAACAAAAACTCATCGGCATTCTCCGCATATAGCTTAAATCTCCCCACCACCCGATGGTCCACTTCAATAAACGAATGGCCCACTCCTGTCAATAATGGCTTGTATTTATAATTTTCATAGCCCCAGCACCAGGTATTACGGTACCAAATGGTAGGCAAAACCGTAATAGGTGCCGCCACTTTAGCCCTATTTTCTACAGTAACCTGAATTAATATATCTTGTTCATCTCCTTTGGCATACTCCATTTTGATATCAAAATATTCATTTCGATCAAAAATACCCGTATCCAATAATTCATATTCAGGCTCTAAACGAGTCCTCTTTTTACTTTCATCAATCAGTTTCTGATAAGGAAATGCTTGATGAGGATATTTATAACTCATCCGCATGTAGGAATGCGTTGGGGTAGAATCCTCATAATAATACAATTCTTTCACATCCTCCCCATGGTTAGATTCACCACCAGTTAGGCCAAAAAATCGCTCTTTTAAAATATGGTCTTTATGGTTCCAAAATGAAAAAGCAAAGCAAACGTGTTGCTTATTATCGGAAATTCCTCCAATACCTTCTTCTCCCCATCGATAGGCCTTGGAACGCGCCATATCATGAGTAATGGAGTCCCAAGCATTTCCATGAGCTGAATAATCCTCACGTACCGTACCCCATTGTCTTTCTGTTAAATATGGCCCCCACTTCTTCCAACCTTTATTGTCATTCCGAGTTTTTAATCGTGCACGCTCCGCTCCTAGTTCCGACATATCTTTTAATTTGTATGAATAAATGCAAATCGCAAAGTTATTGATTTCAGGCAGATTCGAAATAGAATCCAAGCCGAATTCAAAACTACCGCTGAAAAATACTATTGTCCATTGAAATTAGTCCAAAAACAGGTTAAAATCCTATCTCGAATTCCTGTAAAAATGAATATATTGCTTATATAATGGCTTCATTTTAATTCGAAATATCAAAATTGAATCATTTCTTAGGTTTCAGCTCACCCATTCCTCCATCAACAACATGAAAAAATATTTCCTCCTCTACCTGACAACATTAGTCTGTTTTCAATCTTTAGCCCAAGCACCTAATAGTGCCTTAAACCAATTGGCAGATGCATTCTATGAAAATCAAATTCAAATGAATCCTCTTTCTGCTACCCAAAATGGAGACAATCGATTTAATGATCAACTGACATTTGATTTTACAGACGACTATCGGGCTAAACTTAAAGCCTATTCTCAAAAGACTTTAGCCAGTCTCAAAAATATCGATGTGAAGGGCCTAAACGAGAATGACCGTTTGAGTTATGAAATTCTTAAAAATACCTTAGAACTTAACCTAGAAGGATTAACCTTTCCCGAAAATTATATTCCTCTTAATCAATTTCAAGGATTTCACTTAACCTTTGCTCAATATGGCTCAGGATCGGTAGTGCAACCCTTTAAAACTGTCAAAGATTATGCCAATTGGGAAAAAAGAATGCATTTGGGCGCGGCATGTCTCGACAGTAGCATCGTCTATTTCAAGAAAGGATTAAAAGCCAATTATGTTTTACCGAAAGCATTAGTACAGAAATTAACAGGACAACTAGAATCTTTCGACAAGTCTGATATCACACAAAGTACCTTTTATGGACCATTAAAAAACTTCCCTGCAAGTTTTAGCCAGGCTGAAAAAGATCAATTCACCAAGTCCTATTCATCCATCATTGAAAAGGAAATCATACCAGCATACCGTCGTTTAGCCGTATTTATCAAAAACGAATATTTACCTAAAGCCCGAGCTAGTTCTGGCGCGCAAGGACTACCCGATGCTGCACGTTATTATCAATACAAAATCCGACAAATGACCACTACCAATATGTCGGCCGAAGAAATTCATGCCATAGGACTGAAAGAAGTGAAACGCATTCAGGATGAAATGGAAAAAACCAAAAAGTCGGTGGGCTTTTCTGGCGACTTAAAAGCATTTTTCCACTACATTGAAAATGACCCACAATTCATGCCATTCAAAACGGAAGCCGAAGTTATTGAAGGCTTTTATACCATTTATAGAAGAATGGAAAACAAGGTAAAAGGAATGTTTGGCGTAATACCAACCACTCGATTTGAAGTAAGAGCCACGGAAGCTTTTCGTGCCGCTAGTGCCGCTGCGCAATACAATCCTGGTTTAGCAGATGGTTCAAGACCGGGTATTTTTTATGTTCCCATTTTAGATGCGACCAAATTTAATAACAGTGGAATGGAAAGTTTATTCCTTCATGAAGCTATTCCTGGTCACCATTATCAAGTGAGTTTACAAAGAGAAAATGCCAGCATACCAGCATTTCGCCGATTTGGCTTCAATGCGGCTTATGGTGAAGGTTGGGGTTTATATGCAGAAAGTTTAGGAAAGGATTTAGGTTTATATACGGATCCATATCAATACATGGGTGCTTTAGGACACGAAATTCATCGTGCTATTCGTTTGGTTGTGGATACAGGTCTACATTCCCAAAATATGAGTAGAGAACAAGCTATTGAATACATGATGGCCAATGAACCGATTAGTCTTCAAAAAGCTACTGCGGAGATTGAGCGCTATATGACCTACACGGGACAAGCCCTTTCTTACAAGATTGGTGAATTAAAAATCAAAGAAATTAGAGCACGTTTGGAGAAAAAACTGGGTAAAAAATTCAAGCAAAGCCAATTTCATGATGAAATTCTTAAAGACGGTCGTTTACCATTAGATTTACTTTCGGAAAAAATGGATCGTTGGGCACAAAATCAATAATCATTCATGCAGTTTACTACTACTTTTTCCATTCCCAAATCTCCCCGGAAGTGGCTTCCTGACGTCCAAGTACTCAGTATAGGCTCTTGTTTTGCTGAAAACATGGGCAAAAGGATGGAAAATTTACCCATCAACATCCTCAACCAACCATTTGGAACCTTGTTTCATCCCAATGCTATCTTAAAAGCACTTCAAACAGATAAGCTTTCGCCTATAGAATTAGTGAATCAACAAGGTATTTGGTTACATCCAGATTACCATTCTAGTCTATGTGCTGCTGACCCTTCAGATTTGATGGAACTGATTCAGCAGCGCCAACAAAAGGTCAAAAAAAGCCTTGGACAAAGTCAATATTTACTCATAACCTGGGGTACCGCCTATTATTATTGGGATAAAAAATTAAAAAGACACATTGCCAATTGCCACAAACAATCGGCCAATTCTTTTGAAAAAAGACTATCCTCTGTGGAGGAAATCATCCAACCATATCAGGAATTTATTCAAAAAATAAGCAAGAAAAACCCAGACCTTAGAATCATTTTGACGGTTTCACCCGTCAGACATACCAAAGATGGAATACCCGAAAATTCAGTTTCCAAGGCTGTTCTTCGCTTGGCAGCTGAAACTTTGAAAAACTTGTTTCCTCAAGTCGACTATTTCCCTGCTTATGAAATTATGCTAGATGAGCTTCGTGATTATCGATTTTATGCATCTGACATGATTCATCCCAATGATACGGCAGAAGAATATATTTGGCAAAAGTTTACTGAATGCTATTTCAGTGAGGAATTATTGGGTATTGAGAAAAAATGGAAAGCATTATTCCAAACACTGCATCATCAATTTCACCCAGCGAAAAAAGCACTTTATTTACAAAGTTTAGAACAATGTAAAGTGGAATTTTCAAGTACCACACTCAACTATGATACGAGCAAAATACAACAAGCCATTCAAGCGCGGATTTTATCAATTAGTTAATTTTGAAAGGCTAACAAAGGCGAAAATACCTTATATTTGAGGTTTGAAAGAGATAAAGTATTCATGGGAGAATTAAGCGTAAGTAAAGAAATCATTTTAGGTGCACTCAGTACCGTTCAAGAGCCTGATCTTAAAAAAGATTTGGTCACCTTGGGCATGATTAAAGATGTGGAATTAGGTATTGGTGAAGTTCGATTTACCGTTGTTTTAACAACTCCCGCCTGTCCATTGAAAGAAAAAATCAGACAAGATTGTGAGGAAGCTATCCACCGTTTGGTGCATCCTGACCTAAAAATATCCATCAACATGACGGCAGAGGTTACTAGTTTAACTTCTTCCGACCCATTAATTCCGGGTGTGAAAAATGTGATTGCGGTAGCTTCGGGTAAAGGAGGAGTAGGAAAATCAACAGTTACGGCAAACTTGGCTATGGCTCTAAAACAAAGTGGAGCTAAAGTCGGAATTTTAGATGCAGACATATCAGGCCCTTCCATTCCCGTGATGTTTGGGGCAGAGGAATTACAGCCTTTGGTTCAAGAAGTCAATGGCAAAAATCGCATTCAACCCATCATGCAATACGGTATTAAGATGATATCCATGGGCTTTTTAGCTCCTAGTGATAGTCCTGTGCCATGGAGAGGACCTATGATGACGCAAGCATTGCGCCAATTCTTTGGGGATACCAATTGGGATGAATTGGATTATCTGTTAATCGACCTTCCTCCAGGAACTTCTGATATTCATTTAACCTTGGTTCAATTGATTAAATTGACAGGAGCAGTTATTGTAACAACTCCTCAAAAAGTAGCTTTATCTGATGCTACCAAAGGTTTACAGTTCTTCAACCAAGCCGGTATCAATGTACCTATTTTAGGTTTAGTTGAAAATATGGCCTATTTTACACCTGCTGAACTACCTGAAAACAAGTATTATTTATTTGGTAAAGATGGAGGTAAACAATTGGCAGAAAAATACAAAGTACCTTTCTTGGGCGAAGTTCCTTTAATTCAAGCCATCCGAGAAGCGGGTGATGAAGGAAAGCCTATCGCTTCTACGGAAGGACCAAGTGCCACGGCATTTGCCAGCATTGCTGCTAATTTAGCCCAACAAATTGCTATTAGAAACGCTTCTACTCCACGTCAATAACCCATGGAAAACCACCCTCTATACTCGAAAGTACAAGCAGCCCTTGATTCTATAAGGCCCTACCTGATTGCTGATGGTGGAAATGTGGAAATCATTGAGATTACGGATGACAATCGACTGAAGCTTAACTTATTAGGTGCTTGTAAGTCGTGCAACATGTCGGCAATGACCTTTAAAGCCGGTGTCGAAGAAGCGATTCGCCGCGAAGTTCCCGAAATCATTTCTGTAGAAGAGTTAAGTCAAACCGTACAATCTTAAGTTTCATGATGCGCATTGGTATATTTTTTGGTGGACCGGCTCGTGAACGTGAAATAAGTTTTGCTGGTGGTAAAACGGCTATGGCACACATCAACAAGGCCCTTTTTCAGCCTGTTCCTGTTTTTGTGGATAGTTTGGGAAATTTTATTTTGATCCAAGAAGAACTCATACATGCCAGCTCCATCCGTGATTTTTTCCCGCCCAAAAGATTTCAAGACGATATTTTTTCTGTCTACATTGAATCTGTAAAGGATTTATCTGAACATGATTACCAACAAATCATTTCGGAAATAGGTCAAATCATTCAGCCCCATGAATTTGCACATTACTTTGATTTTGTGTTCTTGGCCATGCATGGGCCAGCGGCTGAAGATGGTAGTATTCAGGGATTGTTGGAATGGTTTGGCATGCCTTTTTCTGGACCTGGCTTATTAGGTTCTTCCATAGGCATCGACAAAGCCAAGCAAAACGATTGGTTAAAAAAGAGTGTTGGTTTAGACAAAAAGTACTTTGTTCTACAACGTGAAGATTACGAGAAATACGGGAGAGAAACTCTATTTGAGCAAGTAAAGAAAGAAATTGGTATACCTTTTGTTGCCAAAGCTCCCCATCAAGGTTCCTCGATCGGTTTAGCCTTTGTGAAAAAAGACTCCTTGGAGGACTTCGACAATGCCATTAAGAAATGCTTATTTATCCAAGAAATTTACCGAGAAGATTGGTTGAATTTTACGGAAGAAGATAAATTGGTTTTATTACAAAAAATGGTGAATCTCGATGAGGGAATTGGTTTTCCTGTACGATTTAATCACCAAAACTACCTGCATCCTGCCGATTTACTCGCCAGTTTGCAAGAATATTTTAAACTTAGTGTAACCAAAGCCAGTATTCATTCCATCCATTCAGAAGATGCTATTTTATTGGAATCTTTCGTCAACGGAAATGAGTTCAGTTGCGGGGTCATTCAAAGTCCCAAAGGAAAAACGGTAGCATTACCTCCTACAGAAATTGTCATTGATGAATCCGTAGAAGTGTTTGATTTCAATGCTAAATACAAATCGAAAGCTACACGCAAACGCATTCCCATGGATGCTAGTTTAGCGGACTTACAACAAATCCAAAAAATGGTTTGTCAGGCATTCGATGATTTAGGCTTTGGTGTTTGTACTCGCATTGATGGGTTTTTATCTGAAGGTGGAGTTGTGGTCTTACATGATCCCAATACCATTCCAGGTATGTCACCTAGCTCCCTGATATTCAAGCAAATGGCTGAGATTGGATTAACGATTACCGATTCAATCACTTATTTCATTCGTCAATCGCTAAGAGAAAGAATGCGTACAGGCAAAAACTATCATGCCATTCGCAAGCAGTTAGAATCATTGGATTCTGCTATTCAAGTTGAACTAGATGCTCAGAAACAACAAGAGAAAATCATTTTAGAAATTAGAGGAACCAATTCTGTTGAACTTGAAGCCAGTTTTGAAGTAGTGAAAAAACAAGCTCATGCTTTATCAGCTACTGGTAAGCAAGCATTTATTGTTCAAACTCCCATGCTTTTAGAAGAAGGAGAGATTTTAATTACAGTAAATACAGCACAATGGAATAAAGATTCTGCGGTGGAAATGCTGGAATCTATCTCCAAAGGAGTACATCCATTAATTGCCCAAACCCATCAATTAGCACAAGAAATAACCGAATTTTACACCAACATTAAAACGGCTTAATCTTATGGAAATCAACCCATTGCAATATCCTGTTGGCAAGTTTTCAGCTCCGGAGAACATCACTTCAGAAATTAGAACTGCTTGGATCAAGACATTAGCTGAATTTCCTGATAAATTGAAACAAGCTGTTGCTGGCATGTCGGATGAAACTTTGGCCAAACATTACCGTCCTGGTGGTTGGACAGCTCGTCAGGTCATTCACCATGTGAATGATAGCCACATGAATTCGTTTATACGTTTCAAAATGGCATTGACGGAAGAAAATCCAATTATCAAACCATATTCTGAAGCAGATTGGGCAAATTTACCTGATGGCAATGACGCTCCCATAGAATGGTCTTTGGAAGGCATCAAATACGTTCATTTACGCTGGGTGTATTTATTGAACACTTTACA
Source organism: Aquirufa aurantiipilula (assembly GCF_019923745.1). Classification (GTDB taxonomy): domain Bacteria; phylum Bacteroidota; class Bacteroidia; order Cytophagales; family Spirosomataceae; genus Aquirufa; species Aquirufa aurantiipilula. The sequence continues at coordinate 56,289 of NZ_JAANOG010000002.1, read as the reverse complement.
AGAAACCGATTGGAAAAAGGCTTATATTAACCCAGAAAGAGGTATTACATATCCATTAGACCGAGCATTAGGAATATATGCATGGCACTGTGACCATCATTTGGCACATGTTTTATCGGTGAAATAGAGAAAAGAAAGAGAGGATTAACTCTCTTTCTTTCTGTTTTGTTTGATCGTTTGCAACTGGTTGACGCTCATCATTTGTTGCATGGTTCTTTGCATATTATCGGCGGAACCATCTAAGAAAATCACATTACCATTCGACTGCTCTCCAAATTGTTTGATGGCTTCTGTCCACATTGAAAACAATATCACGGAAGTATCTAAATTAGCTTGTTGCATTTCACGTGCTGCATCTGACATCCCTTTGGCTACTTCTTGACGGAAAAGAGCAACTCCTTGTCCTCGTAATTGAGCCGCTTCACGCTCCGCATTGGCAGAGATTTTAATTGCGTTACCCTCCGCTTCGGCAGCTTTGGTTTTGGTAATCAATAAGGCCTGACCTTCATTTTCAGCAGCCGCTTTTAAGTTATTGGAAGCTACCACTTGGCTCATGGATTTTAGAATGACTTCGTCGAAAGTAATGTCATTCAATTGCAAATCTTGAAGGTGATAGCCCCATTCTTCCATCACCTGATCGATTTGATCTTTCACATAAGAAACGATTTCCTTGCGCAGGCTTAAGATTTCACTTTGACGCTTAGTGGCTACAAAAGAACGAATAGATCCTTCAACAGTTCTGACCAAAGTTTGCATAAGGCTTTGAGCATCAATGAATTTATAGGCCACGTTTTTGATGGTTTCTTCTTCTTGATTGATGACTGAATACAACAACATGGATTTAAAATACACATTGGCTTGGTCAATCGTAATGGCTTGAAATTCCAATTCAATGGAGCGATTTTGGATGGATATCACTTTAAAGACGCTTTCAATCAGAGGTATTTTAAAATTCAAACCTGGATGCAGAATACGCTGGTATTTTCCAAACATGGATATAACGGCAATATTTCCTTGTTGGACAGTCACCAAACTAAAGAATATCAGTAAGATGCCGATGATTCCAAATACAAGTAAAGTAGTCATGGTTTTTAGGGGATTTAAAATTACAAAAACAGTCTAAACTAGGGATTTTCCTCAATGAAAATAGACAATAAATGATGAGTGGTATTAGGGTCAGGGAAATGGAAAAATTCTTGATTTATTTAGGTAGGAGTAATGTTATCTAATTGGAACTTTGTCAAATTTTGAAAATTTGACAAAGTTTAATTTGACAAAGCTAAGTATCACTAATCCCTAAACACTTATAATTTATAACTTATTATCACCTCCCCTTCTCCACTTTCTTTTTATTCCAAGGGGCCGTTGTGTTTTTTGCCATGTCTATGGCTAAGGCAACCATCAGTAATGTGAACAAAATGAGTATCCAACGAAATATTTTTTGATTCTGATTCATTATACTACTTGAGGATTAAAATGAAAAACTAAATCTCCAGCGCCCTTACTTAATTCCGAGGGTGAGTCGGCATATTGAAAACGTAGATAACAACAACCACCCGTTTCCATTTGAATCAGCGTGCCAGAGTAATAAGATGCTACATAGGAAATGGAAGGGTTATGAGCCACCAAATAAATCACGGGTCTACTTTGCTTTTCAATCATCTTAACATAATCTGGGCCCGAAGCTTGATACCAACAAGGATCTAAATTAACTGGTCCAATAATCCCCAATTCACTTCGCAAAGCAGTAGCTGTTTCCGTGGTTCTATTGGCATCAGAACATAACCATAAACCAGTTGGCAAATGAACCGATTTAAGCTTTTGGGCCAAAAGGCTTACTTCTTCCATGCCTTGCAAAGATAATTGACGGTCTTTGTCGGGCTGATCATATGGCCCAGAATGGGCATGACGGATTAAAATAAGATCAATCATGATTCAAAATCAGCTTGAGTGATAAGTGGATATTCGCCCTTGGCATGTTTTTCCCCCATTTTAATGTAATGAGGTGGACCATATTTTAATCGCTCTATCTGCGATTCATTCAATGTTTTAACCACTTTGGCTGGTGTCCCTAAAACAAGGGAATAGTCGGGTATTTCCATCCCTTCCGTCACCAATGCATGTGCTCCAATTAAACAATACTTGCCAATTTTAGCCCGATTTAACACGGTTGCATGCATGCCTATTAAACTACCCTCTCCTACTTCTGCGCCATGCACAATAGCTGAATGCCCAACTGTCACAAATTTCCCAATGATGGTTTTATCGCCCTCATCAGCATGCAACACTGCATTATCTTGTACATTACATCCTTCACCCAAATGTATTTCTTCTACATCTGCTCGAATGACTGCTCCATACCAAATAGAGACATCAGGAGAAATAAATACACGTCCCATTACTGAGGCTGTTGGTGCAATGAAAATCGCCATTATAGGTTATCTAGGTTTAATATTAGTTTAATCGAAAATTACAGATTAATTTCTGTCTTTCCATTTCCTTTAGCATTTTCTGATATGTAATTATTGAAGCTATACATGTTCTTTTATATCACACTCTACTTTAATGTCAATACTTAGGTATTTCTTATTTTTGAAAAAAAAAGAAAGAGCAAGGAAAGTTAAGCTTCAGAAAAAGTGATGAATTTAAAAGATTTAAAAATACTTTTCATTTAAAATCAAGCACTTTTCTATTCATTAATTCACATGGATTTTCTTTTTTTTGAAAAAAAAGAAACAAAAAAAACCTTTTTTGTCGCTCCGCCAAGGCGAATTCTGCTTCGCAGAACCGTGATTCTCTCCGCTATCGCCTATACTTTTGACGCCGACACGCATCGCCTTTGCTAAGGTCAAAACCTCGTCTACCGCTGCGTTCATCACATTTCGCTGGGCTGAACGACGGGATTAAATATGAAAAATTCCACATTTTAAATTCTTCATTCTATATTGAACTATTCGCACGAAGCATGAGCGAAGCGGAAGGCGGAAAGAAAATTGTAAATAATAAAGTATAAATGAGATTGGCGTCATTCTACCATCTAAATCCCAATAATACCTAATAACTTAACCCTAATCACTATCTTTCTACATTCTACATTTCCCATCAACACTAACAACAATTTTCCTTTTCTTTGATGCATGAAACAATTACTTGAGCATTTTCCCTGGAAACCATCTGATACTTTGCTTTCCTTAGGTTGTGGATCTGGGTGGTGGGAGGTGAATCTCCTATTGCATCAACCTTGTCGAGAAATCATTCTAATTGACCTCAATACTCAAGTATTAAGCTTGGAAGCTGTACAAGAAAGCATTGCGTACTTTGAAAAAAAACAATCTTCATCCTTTTCCACTCTGGTCCAAATTTTTCATTCTCCCATAACTGAAATTCCAATTACCCCACTCAGCATAGATGGTATTTTCATTTTCAATGCCTGGCATGAATTAGCTCCTTTAGAAGAGATTCTACCTGTTTTAAAACGATTAGTGAAACCCGGCGGATGGATTCTATTAGAAGAGGAATTGTCGGTAGATCAGCGCCGCATCCATGAAGGCTGTGCACAAGAGCTGTATTTCCAAGAAGAAATAGACCTACAAATGGCTAGCATAGAATTCGAAATGAGTCAAAAACTAGTCAAGGAAAAGCAGACTTTTTATTTAAAATACGTGAAACGGTGAAAACATGTATTTTTTTGAGGTATAATTAAATGCTTTTCGCAAATTTGCATTCGAATTCGCTACATCAATGACCCCAACCAACGAAAGACCCTACATCATCGGAATCACAGGTGGAAGTGCCTCTGGAAAAACATTGTTTTTACAAAGGCTCATGTCCCAGTTTCCTTCCGAAGAAATCTGTCTTTTATCTCAAGATAATTATTACCGCCCCAAGCAGGATCAAACTAAAGACGAAAATGGGATTGAGAATTTTGATTTACCGGGAGCCATTGACGATGAAGCTTTTGCCAAAGATGTAGAAAAATTACGTTCAGGAGAAATTGTAACTCGGGAAGAGTACACTTTCAATAACTCGAGTAAAGTACCTGATATCTTGCATTTTTATCCTCGAAAAATTTTAGTGGTAGAAGGCATTTTCGTCTTCCATTTTCCTGAAGTTGCCAAATTGTTGGACTTGAAAATATTCATTGACGCACAAAACAAAATCAAATTGAAGCGTCGTATCAAGCGTGATAACGAAGAAAGAGGTTATGATTTACAAGATGTGATGTACCGTTGGAAATACCACGTTAAACCTACTTACGAAGAATTTATTCGTCCGCACAAAAAAAGCTGCGACATTGTTATTCCGAACAACATCCATTTTGAAAAAGGATTGGAAGTGATCGTTCACTACCTCAAATCACGCATTAAGTAAATCCAAGTTATAGTGCAATCCCTTATTTTCTCTCTGAGCACGAGCATGCTTAATGATTAAATATGCCACATTAATCATGTTTCTTAATTCACACAGAGGAACCGTGATTTTGGATTGTTTGTACAATTCCTCATGTTCCAAATAGATCAATTCCAAGCGATCATAGGCCCGCTTCAATCGTCGATCAGTACGAACTATTCCCACATAATTACTCATGATGGACTCCAATTCACGAGTCATCTCGGTTACCAAAACCATTTCTTCTGGATTTCTAGTCCCCTCATCATTCCAATGAGGAATACCAGCTGGGATGGTCTGTGTACCAAATTCACCAATGGATTTTTCAAATGCACGGTGGGCATATACGATAGCTTCCAATAAGGAATTAGATGCCAAACGATTAGCGCCATGCAAACCGGTATGAGAACATTCGCCAGCGGCATACAGGTGCTCAATATTGGTTTGGCTGTATTCATTCACAATGATTCCCCCACATAAATAATGTTGGCAAGGCACCACAGGAATCATTTCTTGCGACATATCTATTCCCAACTGGTCCAAACAGTAATGGTAGATCATGGGAAAATGTGCAATGATTTCTTCTTTGGGAATATGTCGAGTATCTAGATAAACATGATCTGTACCATTTTTCTTCATTTCTGAATCGATGGCCCTCGCTACTATATCCCGAGGAGCTAATGATAGGCGCTCATCATACTTTTCCATGAAGGTTGACCCATCCAGATTTTTCAATATCCCTCCATGCCCACGCACAGCTTCAGAAATCAAGAAATTGGGTTTTTTGCCAGGCTGATACAAAGCTGTAGGATGAAACTGGATGTATTGCATCCCTTTCACAAAACCTTTGGCACGGTAGGCCATGGCTATACCATCTCCCGTGGCAATGGTTGGATTGGTGGTAGATTGATACACTTGACCTATTCCGCCGGTGGCTAACAAGGTCGTTTTCCCAATAAAAGTTTCTACTTTTTTAGTTTTCTTATTTAAAACATACACCCCAAAACACTTTTTATTAGGCGTATCCTTAGTCACTTTCTCCCCTAAATGATGTTGGGTAATTAAGTCAACCGCAAAATAATGGGTGAAAAAATCAACTGAATCGAAAGATTTTACCTTTTCCAATAAAGCTCTTTCAATTTCATTTCCTGTGGAATCTTTGTAATGCAAAATACGCTTATCTGAATGACCACCTTCTTTGACTAAATCAAAACTACCATCTGATTTTCGGTCGAAGTCTGTTCCGTATGAAATCAGCTCTTTCAAGCGCTCGGGGGCTTCTTTTACTACCAATTCCACTACGTTTGGATCACTTTCAAAGTCGCCAGCTACTAATGTATCTTGAATGTGTTTTTCAAAAGAATCTTGATTATCCCAAACCGCAGCTATTCCTCCTTGAGCATATTTGGTATTGGTTTCCTCGGCAACCGTTTTGGTAATTAAAGCAATTTTGATGGGAATCTGTTTATCCTGGAAGTATTGGGCTACCTTAACGGTGTATGATAAGCCAGCGATTCCAGAACCCACCACAATAAAATCATACGTAGGCATATTCATGTCTTTCAGAGGCGCAAATTAACCAAAAGCCTATTTAAAAGAAAATATTGAATATTAATGTTAAATTTGCGACGAATTAAACCCTTAAATAAACATTTGAAGCAAATGGAAACCTCCAACAACACCTCAAAGATTGCCTTGATTGTACTGGCTGTATTAACCGCTGTACTTGGCGTCTTGTATTTCCGTTCTAACCAACTAACACAAGAACAAGCAGTCAATATTGAAGAAAAAGCCACCGAATTAGCGAATACGCGCATGAAACTGGACTCCATTTCTACTCAATTGGATGCTAAAATTGAGGAGATCAAAGCCTTAGGTGGACAAGTGAGTGATTTAGAAGCATTAAAATTACAGTTAGAACAAGATAAAAGCTCTTTGAAAAAAGCGAACCACGCTACGATTGCCTCTTACGATGCGAAAATCAAAGAATACGATTTAGTGTTGACTCAGAAAGATGCTGACATTGTAGAATTGAAAAAGCAGAATGGAATTTTGACGGAGAACAACCAAGTGTTGACTACACAAAATCAAACCTTGAATACCGAGAATTCTGGTCTAAAAACAGAAAACAAAACCTTGGTAGATACGCTATCTGAAGTAACGGCTAAGAACAAGGAATTAGCTAGAAAAGTGAGCATAGCAGCAGCATTAAAAGCGCAAAGCTTACGCGTGTTATCCGTGAATAGCAAAGGAAAAGAAGCAGAGAAATCTCGTTTCAATGGTAAGAAAATTGAGAAGTTGAAAATCACGTTCAACTTGGCTAGCAACCCAATTACTAAATTAGAGAACAAAACTATTTTTGTTCGCGTATTAGATGCTGATGGTGCCATCGTTTCTGACGAAGCAGCTGGTTCTGGTAAATTCACTCAAGATGGAAAAGAAATGGTGTATACAGCTAAACAAGTGGTGACCTATTCCAACAATAACCAGGCGGTAGATGTATTCTATTCTCGTGGTGGTGTGGCTTACAAACCAGGCAAATACACGATTGAATTATACTCCGAAGGTTTCGCGATTGGAACAGGTGGATTTGAGGTGAAATAAGAAAATAGGTATTAGATATTAGGTTTTAGTGATTAGAAGGAACTGCGAAAGTGGTTCCTTTTTTAATGGGGAATGGAGAATGGAGAATGTAGAATGTCTTGTCCTAATAATAGTTCACTTGGTGATTATTATTAACTCATTGTAAGTATAAATTAAGCAATATAAGCCCTCCAAAGAGCAAATTAAAAGTCACGTTTATGATTCAAAATTTTAGCAAAAAAAATAAGATTTGCAAAAAACAGGAATTAAGAAACCTATTGCATTGATTGCAGCACAGCTATGCAACACATTTATTAGAAGCAGGAACTGATTTAAGCTATATTTAAAAATTTCTGGATTACAGGGGTAGTAAGACAACAGAAATTTACACCCATGTCGGGACGAAAAGCAAGCAAAATATCTGCTCTCCATTTGATAATTTACAATAAAAGTTATATTTGAATTTACTTAGGCCAATAGTGCCAATACACCCATTTTCACATACATCTGCGCTATGGAGTAGCGTGTATATACTAGTTAGCACTCATTATAAAAGAAACACATTGATGTATGGAAGATGACAATACTAATTTTGAAATTATTGAATGCATATGTTCTTGGTATGACCTTTTAGGTTATGGTAAACCTTTAATGGATTCAGGTTGGAACTTGAACGACAATCTATGCATGAATCAATTAAAAAGAATAACAGAATTAGACTTAAGTTATACAAACAAATACTCATCTAGACACGGGACTACAACCTTTAGCTTAAATGATGGCGTTATAACAAACTTTGACATTGATTCAAAAAAACCTAATTACATTTTAAGACAAGTTCTTGTCTTAGATGATTTACTCCTTGAATATGAAAGTTTAAATACAAGAGACACAAGATCTGGTTTTCCTGGTGTACGTGGAATAATAACATACGGACATCGTTATAATTACACTCATGTAGAATCGACAGTTTCTGTCTTAGATAATAATGCAGTAGCCTATCACCCTCGCGTATTTCAAATGAATACTGCATTTTCAAAAGCTTATATAATGGAATCATCTGGCTCAAGGGCAGGAATTTCTGGAAATAATCTTTACATAGACAAATATCTCCTTAGCAATATTGAAAATATGGTTTTGGGAATAACAACAGGTGATATCAGAGTTGAAAAATGCTTAGATGACGAAATCCAAGACAAATCATTCGCTGTATTTCGCAATGGCGAACTATTGCTAAAAATTGAATTTGAAAATGAGTCTATTAACTATAACTACAAAGGCATAATAACAACACTATTGAGATTCAAAAACAGAATATCATTACAAGACCAATTAGCTAATGAAGCCGCATTCAGAGCTGGCCAAAGATATTTACAAATGGAGAAAGACGAATTCGGGGATGAAAATAACGAGTGCTAACACGGGTTTTGCTTCAGGCGGCAGACGTGCAAACTTGGAGCTTTAGTAATAAATTGAAACTTTGTGCTCCAAAACCCGCCCGAATGCAAAGCCCGAAAACGTTAGCAGCAATATTAAACCTCAGAAAAAATATCTTAAAGTTGCACAGACAAATTAAAATATAAATAGCCATGATACGAGCACGAATTATTAAAAATGTAAATGACATACTTGACAAACATCAGTACTTTGATAGTAATGACTTTGTAATTACAACTAAAAAGGAATATTCAGGGACGGAGTTGAAAATTGTTTATAATCTTGATAACCGCTATGAGTTAAGTATTCGAGTACCAGATGAAGCTAAAGAAGATGGATCATATGAATTTTCTGGAACACTTTCCCCAGGACCACTTTCATTTCAAGAAAAAATTAAATTTAATAAAGAGTCTGTTCTATATACAAAAATAACTCTTTGGATGGATTGCATTTGGAGTGAATTGTGTTCAGACCCTGTAGTGAAAGAAATTGACAAACAAAGGGAAGACATAAATAAAATACTTGAAACCTTATCAGATGTACCTGACGAATACTTTTCTAAGGAGGAAGTATCTACCTTAACAGAAAGATTAAACAAACTAGAGGAAGAGTTAAAATCGCAAATTGAACACAATACAAAGAATAAAAAAGATCTAGAAAAGCAAATAGAAGACCTGATTGGAGATATTGAAAACTTAAAAGTAACTCTGAACTCAACAAAAAAAGCTGGATGGAGAAAAAACTTTGTAACTAAGGTTTACAAATGGGTTAAGGACCCAAATAACAGAAAAATAATTGGAGATGGTTTTGAAATCGCTAAAGGGCTATTACCTAATGAATACAAGGGTTATTTGCCAGAGAAAATAGACTAATTTGCTGAAACGAAAACACTGCTGCTAACACGCGTTTGGCTCAATGACGGTTAAGGTGCTAAATTTTATTATTTTCGTTCTTATCAAGTTCTCTTTTGGTTGACAGTTAACGGTTCTAAACCGCCACTGCGCCAAGCCCGAAATTCAGCTATTCGACATGTTCTAAAAGGCATGTCGAATTGTTGATAAAAAGAATCTTCGATTCGCTTTCATCAGAATATATGTTCTTTTAGGTTACAATTGGTGGGGAATGTAGATCCTCTGGATTTGTAGTTCGACATAACATATGTCGAACAGCGGCAAGGAAATTGTAAATGATGAATTATAAATGATAAATGGATTCCATCCCTTATTCTCCATTCTACATTAAACGGTTAATTCCAATGAAAGAGAGAAAATTGTAAATGATGAATCATAAATGATCAATGGATTCCATTCTACATTCCTAATTCTACATTCTATATTAATCTCACTTCCCAAACAGCTTATTAAAGCTTCGGTTATACAACAAACTAGCACCAATGGTTTGGTTAATTTGGTAGGAGTTTAAAGACCCAAGCAGGGTGGTTTGAACGTTGCGGTTATAGGTTTTCAAGCGAAGAGACCCATCTCTTTTCACAAAATATTCCAAGGCCCAGTCGCCCAGTAAAATCAAAGGACTCGTCTGATTTCGAGCATCGGTAAAGCCCCCACTTCGGGTAATACGTAAGCGGTCATTCATATTATATGAAGCGCGCAATTGTAAATTAGATAAGATATCTTGATTCAAATTCCCTCCTCCTAAGTACACATCAATGTTCAAATCCTTATTGATTTGAGAGGCCAAATTACTTAATTGATTGGACAGCATTTCCGTAAAATTACCCACTAAATTACCCAAGGCGATACCACTTCCACCAAAAGGGGACACCAATTGCCCAAACAACAAGACATTAGAAACTTGTCGAGTTAACTCTTGCTCATCCGTCTTAATTCGATTCGTAAAAGCCGTCACAGCACCATTCAAATGCACATCTTTGGGGTAATCTCGAATACCAATATCAAAGGATATATTGGGTGATAGAAGTCGATTTTGCAAATTAATTGTCACATCAACAGGGTATCTCCTTTTGAATTCTGGCAAGTTGGATTTATTGGTAGTATCCAATAATATTGGAAATAATGAAGCATACTGAGTATAAATAGCTTTGATGTTCACATTGGCCTCCAAAGGATCTCCAGTCCATGAAATCTTAGAGCCACGCTGAATCGCAAATCGCTTATTGATCAAATTCTGCAAGGTGAAAGTATAGTCTCCTTGGTCAATGGCGTAGTCGCCGACCATCCTAAACTGCCCCTTTTTGTCCAAAGTCATATTGATGTTTCCTGTACCGTAAATCCGCATCAAATCACCTTTCTTTTTATCGATTTGCACCTCGCCATAAGCTTCCGGCGTAAAGGCTAAATCCAAGTCCAAACTTATCCCTCCTTCCTTTAATTTGGATGTCAGTTGCTGGTTCACATTGGTCAAATCTACTTGTAATGACTTACTAAAAAACTCGTAGTCTTCATCATTTTCCGTACTACTTTCTCGATCCAAAGGAATGAATAAACGTGTTCCTTTTTCACTCTTCAAGTCGGCAGTAATCAATAAATCATGCAATGCCCCTCGGATAGAAATAGGCCCTGAAGTATAACCTGTTCCATAATAAAAGGAAGTAGGATCTCGCTGGGTATTTAATAATTTGAAACGATTTAAATTTGCCTCAATATTCATTTCAAATGGACTTCCTGCAGGAAAAACAAAATTGGCATTTAGCTTAGCCGTGTTACCTTCAGGGTCTGATATCCTCCAATTTCGACCAATGATTTGTCGGGTCTTAAACTCCACGGTATCTGAAAATGCCATGCTAGTTTTCAGATAATCAAAAAATAATTTTGCTTTCTGAAGCACTATTTTACCCTCAATATCTGGGTCATTTAGGGTTCCTTTCACCTTTAATTTACCTGAAGCATCACCTGCTAAACCAGAAAAAACACCTTGGGTAAATGGTTCTAAAATACTGAGATTGGTCTTGTTTAACTCCGCCGTAATATCCAGCTTATTCCTCGTTTCAAAAGGCTTATAGGTTCCATCTACCTCCATGACTGATTCCCCTAAACGATTTAAATGATAGTTCAAATCCATCGTTTTCAAATCCGCATTGTAGGTTCCAACTCCTTGTAAATTGCCAATGTAAAAAGTATTCAAATGCAAGGAATCAACCAGCAACCATGTGTCTAGTCGAGTATGCTGATACCAATCTTGAATGTTGATTTCTGCATTCAATTCGCCCTGAACTTTCAAAGAAAACAAAGGTGCTAAGGTGCCTAACTGAAACTTATTAGCTCTCAACCTTAAGGTCTCCGTAGAATCCATGGACAAGCTTCCTTGTAAAGCGATGGACTGCTTTTGATTTGAGATCAAGAAGTGCTCAGCATGCAGTTCCTTACCTTGAATGGAAATTTTGTTTTCTGGGTCAACCGCCCAATCTTGTCCTAAGATCCGTAAATAAGTATCTTTAAATCGTAGTGACAAACCATCCTTTTCAAATCGCCAAACTCCGCCTAAATGAGCAGAATTATCATCTCCTTGTTGTTTGAAATCCAATTCAAAATTGATGCGATCTTGATCCCAAAGTCCATCTAATTTCAAATTTTCCGTTGGAGTAAGGAAGTTCAAATGCTGTCTTCTCGATTGAAAAACCAAGCTACTCGAAACCTCAGGGCCACCTAAAAACTTGGAACTTTGGAAGGAAAAAATGGATTGATAAAACTTATATCCTCCCATAACCAGCGTATCAGGATAAGACTCCAAACTCAAAGAAACTGACCTTCCTTTATTGACGCTCCCAGAAAAAACCGTGTTCTTCGCTAGGTCAATTGTTGGAAACCAGCGTGTTAAAATAGGCTTGGCATCATGGCAGATAACGGTAAAATCGGACACATATTTTCGACTCGTTTCATGGGTTTTTGCCGCATAATATGCAGTTCTTTCACTCTCGTTTTTGGTAAAATACAAGGTATATTCTTCCCATAATTGGCCTATATCTTTTTGTAATTGAGACGGCACAAAATCACCTTCTGCCTCCACCGAAATCAAATCCGAGTTTAATCGATAGTGACGTTTTACTCCTTTTAAATCTGAACTAAATGTCAACAAATGTATAGGTAAATCCATCTTCTTGGGAGTACCCAAAATGGCCTCAGAAAAAGTCGCTTTCCCTTCTAAATCATCCAAATCATTCATAGCGATATTGACTTGAAAATCACTCACCAACTGCATGGGGGTATCTGTAATATGCAACCTTCCCAAGTCGACATGATCTATCCGTCCTTCCAAATTGTAGACAGGTTTTTCTTGCCTTAAATTGATTTCCCCACTCATCTGTGCCAGTAAATTACTATCCTTAACAGAGACCAATCCTTTGAATAATTGCCTTTGCAAATTACCTTTCAAACTAACTCTTCGATACGCATAGCGCTTGATGTTAATTTCAGATACCTGACCATCAAAATCAACTTTGGCTGAATTGCTTGAAAAACCGGATCCCTTGACCTGAGCTTCCAAATCAACAGTTCCCAAATATTCCTCCAAACTGAATAATTTCCCCAGCTTAAATTTCTTCAACTTCAACTTACCTTGGTATTTAGAAAAGGCCATGGAATCACTCAAATTCATCACTACATCGCCTTCCATATAACCTAAACCCGTGTTTAACTTACCCGAAGTATTGAAGTCTTTATTGGTACCCGAAAACTTTCCACCAAAGGAAACGGGACCTAAAATATTCATTTTTTCTACAGCTGATTTGGATAAAAAGACTTGTAAATCTTGTGGGTGAAAGAGTGAGTTCACCATGTCAAAATTCATCACTGTTTTATCAATTTCAGGTAAACCTTTGAAACTAAAATCTCCCCGTAGCACACTTCTGTTTCCAAAAGCCATTTCAAAATTCTTCAGATTTAAACGAGCTACAGGACCTTCCAAATTTCCTTTCAACTTGTACATACCTTTGTATTGGTACATATCTGAAACAAACCTTCCCAAGTCTTCTCCACGAATTTGACTATTGTCAAAATAGGCATTCATACTGACTTTCTTATTCCAAAATTTGAAGTCTTGGGTACTTGAATAATTGAAAACAATCTGGTTTTTTATCTGAGAATCATTGAAAAATAAGTTCAATTGATCGAACCGCATCTGCTTGTCAGCATACATGAATTTGGTATCCAAAGACTTAATATTCAAACCGCTGATTGGATCCAATGCTTTAAGCCCAATGGTTTGCAAACCCAAGGTATCCCCTTGTACAAAAAAGTCCTTGACCTTGGCATTAATATGCGTAAAAATGAGGTGATTCAAATCGAAATGCTTAGCAGTAGCTTCACTCTTGATTTGTTGATCATCCAACATGAAGGAGCCATCCACGACTTCGGCATCCAATATTTCAAATTTAGAACTTGGTCCAGCCACACTAGGACCCGGATTAAGCCAATGGTCTATCCGAACAATGAACTCATCCAAATTCATTTTTCCTGATTTTTCCTCAAAAATCAGGTGAACTTTGGGTTGATACAAACGGGCATAATCTAGGTGAGGATTGCTCCCTTGGAACAGTAAATCGGACAAATTAAAATTAACATCCAATCGCTCAATGTGGATCATTTCTTTACCCCAGGGGTCTTTGACCCGTAAACCCCAGAAACTTATTTCATCAAAAAACTTGAGCTGGATAGCACGAACCGTCAGTGGATAGCCAATGGCCTTCTCTATTTTCGGCGCAAAATACTGAGCTAATAAGGTTTGATTGGAGGGAACTCTAAGTAATAAGACCGTTACAAAAAACAACAAAAAAATCCCCACCAAACCGTAAAGAATGGATTTAGCGAAGATTTTGGTTGTTTTAATCATATTTTCTTTTTCAGAAAAACCAACGATTACGGCATATTTTGCCTTATTTTTGCAGAGTTTTTTATCCGTTATGAATCTACTGGCTATTGAATCTTCTTGTGACGAAACCTCCGCTGCCATTATGGTAAACGGTGAACTTCGGTCAAACATTGTATCCACTCAATTGATCCATACCCAGTGGGGTGGAGTCGTTCCTGAGTTAGCCAGCAGAGCACATCAAAAATCCATCATACCTGTTGTTTCAGAAGCTCTGCAAAAAGCAAATATAAACAAAAATGAACTGAATGCCATTGCCTTCACACGCGGGCCAGGTTTATTGGGAGCACTATTAATTGGAACCTCCTTTGCCAAAGCTTTGGCCTTGAGTTTGGATATTCCTCTCATTGAGGTAAACCACATGGAAGCACACGTTTTGGCACACTTTATTGAGGACCCAAAACCGCGCTTTCCTTTCCTTTGCTTGACGGTCAGTGGCGGACATACCCAATTAGTTTGGGTAAAGAGTCCATTGGAAATGGAAGTCATTGGAGAGACCCAAGATGATGCTGTAGGAGAGGCATTTGATAAGACAGCCAAACTCATCGGATTACCTTATCCGGGTGGTCCCATGATTGATAAACTAGCGAGAGAAGGTAATCCCAACCGATTCCCTTTTCCTTTGGGAGAAATGCCAGGTTTAGACTTTTCATTCTCAGGCATCAAAACTTCCATTTTGTATTTTTTACAAAAGGAACAGAAGAATAATCCTCAGTTCATCGAGGAAAATAAAGCCGACATTTGTGCTTCTGTACAAAAGACTTTGATCGACATGTTACTTCGCAAAGTGAAAAAGGCGATGAAAGAAAAGAACTGTCAACAAATTGCTATTGCTGGGGGTGTTGCTGCCAATTCTGGGCTTAGAAATGGAATTCAAGAGTTAGGTGCTCAACAAAACTGGGATGTCTTTATCCCCGCGTTTTCCTACTGCACTGACAATGCTGGGATGATTGCTATGGCTGGTCACTTCAAAGCAGAAGCTGGTATTTTCTGTGGCCAAGACGTAAGTCCTCTGCCGAGGATGGACATGAAATAAATGGTAAATTATAATTTATAGATTATAAATGGATCTGTTGCCAATCTATATTCTAATAACTAGTATCTAACCCCTATTTAAAAGGTTAATCCCATCGAAATATTGGAAGGTAGTTTGAATTAAATGGTGAAATGTGAATGCATGAATGACATTTACATAAACCCCATTTATAATCTATAAATTATAATTTACAATTTCCTTCATGCTATTCCAAAACGCCAATTTCAAGGGTTTTTCGGAATCTTTTAGGCTAGAGATATAACGAGGGAAGTAGTAGATGGCTTTATTCCCGAGTTGACTGATTTTACCTTCTGGCAATTGTTCTTTCCAAGCTGGGATTTGATCACCTAGGAATACATAGATTTGGGCTTGAGTACCTTCTAGCAATTCTGTTAAAGTAAAGGAATCCATTGGTTCCAAGACCTGCCAATCATTGGGTTGAAGAGAAACTGGAGCCGCTGATAATACGAGTTGTAATCGCTCTCTTTCAGTAGCATTAATCTTTCCTACGACCACCAATCGACATGTCACTTGAGGTAAAGAGGGTGAAATTGGAGGAGCAGTAGGTTCTACCTCCTTCACTTCTTCAACAAAGCTAGCTTGTATACCAGGTCCTGGAGGGATCATGGGGATTTCCTGTACTGCTTGACTGACTTTTTCTTCTACGACAGCAGCCATTGGTGTAGAAATCTCCTCTTCAAACGTAGATGCTGGAGTTTCTGCGGGCAAAAAAGTAGCTTCGGATGGAATGTTAGGTCGATCTGCTGGAATCCAGTAAATCTCGTCGAACTTATACAATTCTGCCAAATCCATTCGATCCGAAGCTTTCATTTTATTATGCCAATGATCCTCTCAAAACACAAGCCTCACGATCTGGGCCCGTAGAGATGAAGTTGATCGGTAAGTTCAAATGCTTTTCTAAAAAGGCAATGTAGTTGGTCAATTCTGCAGGCAATTCGTTAAAATCACGCATACCTTCTAAACTGCAATGCCATCCTGGTAAACTCGCATAAATGGGTTTTACCTTAATATCCGTAATCTCAAAAGGGATTTGATCCGTAACGGTACCATCCGGCATTTCGTAAGAAGTACATACCAGAATCTCTTCAAAAATATTCAAAACGTCTGCTTTCATCATAATCAATTGAGTCACCCCATTGATCATCATAGCATATTTTAAAGCTGGTAAATCAATCCAGCCACAACGACGCGGACGACCCGTTGTAGAACCAAATTCACGGCCTTCTTGGCGCATTGCTTCTCCCACTTCATCTTCCAATTCCGTAGGGAATGGTCCTGATCCAACGCGAGTAGCATATGCCTTAAAAATACCAAATACTTCACCAATGTTTTTAGGCGCAACACCTAAACCGGTACATGCTCCTGCGGAAATGGTATTGGAAGAAGTTACAAAAGGATAAGAACCAAAGTCCACATCCAATAATGACCCTTGAGCTCCTTCAGCTAAAATAGTCTTGCCTAAATTAATGGCATTATTCACTGAGTATTCTGAATCCACTAAGGCAAATTGCTTCATGAATTCTACAGCTTCAAAAAACGCAGCTTCAGCCTCAGTTAAATCGTATTCGTATTTATATACATCCAAAATCGCTTTATGGCGATCGACTAGTGTTTTGTATTTTTCAGGAAAATTAGGTGAAATCATATCCCCTACACGCAATCCCTGACGAGAAATTTTATCTGTATAAGTTGGTCCAATACCTTTTAATGTAGAACCAATTTTCTCTTTTCCTTTGGCTAGCTCATAAGCAGCATCCAATAAACGGTGCGTTGGCAATATGATGGACGCTTTCTTCGAAATCTCTAAGTTTTTCTGCAAATCCAAGTTGAAATGAGCCAATCCTTCAATCTCTTTCTTAAAAATGATGGGATCTAACACCACACCATTACCAATGATATTTTGCACTTCCTGACGGAAAATACCCGAAGGGATTTGATGCAAAACATGCTTAAAACCATCAAATTCCAATGTATGACCTGCATTAGGTCCTCCTTGAAATCTTGCCACAACCTGATAACGAGGTGCTAAAACGTCTACAATTTTACCTTTCCCCTCATCACCCCACTGTAAGCCTAATAATACATCAACTGCCATAAAAACTTGTGTTAAATTCTTTTATTCTTGGGACCTCGCTTGGAAATTAGCTCGGTGTTCACAATTCTTGTTGGTACATGATCCGTAGAAAATCAAAGAATGGTGCATCACGTTAAAATGAAGCATTTCTCCTACTAAACTTTGGATGGTTTGAACGCGCGGATCACAAAACTCTGTCACTTTGTGACAATCTGTACAAATTAAGTGATCATGCTGTCTACGTCCATAAGACTTCTCAAACTGGGCTTGATTACGTCCAAATTGGTGTTTTACGACCAAATCACACTCTACCAATACATCCAATGTATTGTAAACGGTAGCACGGGAAACTTGGTATTTCTTGTTTTTCATGGAGATATACAACTCCTCCACATCGAAATGGTCATCGCGTAAATAGATCTCCTCCAGGATTGCAAATCGCTCGGGTGTCTTGCGCAGACCCTTGTTTTCCAAGTAGGCTGTGAAAATTTTCTTAACCGAATCGAACTTATCTATTTCTGTGGACATTTAGCGAAAAAAACGACGTAAAATAAGCTATAAAAACTGAAAAAAGCTATTATTCTTCCCTAGCAACCTCAATTACTCCAGCCACTCGTTCCAATTCCCCTACTAGGGCAACTAAGTGATCCGTATCTTGAATCATAAGTGAAATTTGTCCTTCAAATAGTCCATCTTTCACCCCAATATTCAATGCCGTGATATTCACTTTGAGTTCATCTGAAATTACCCGAGTTACATCATTCACCAATCCTACACGGTCAATACCTCGAATCACTAAATCCACTACAAATGACATGGCTATTTGACTCGCCCACTGAGCTTTAATCACCCGATCACCGTGCCGAGACAATAACTCAGGGGAGTTAGGACAATTAGTACGGTGAATTTTAATGCCTTCATTAATCGTCACAAAACCAAATACATCATCACCTGAGATTGGATTACAGCATTTGGCCAAAGTATAATCTACCTTGTCCATATCTTCACCAATCAATAGAATATCAGCATCTTTTCGGTCATGCTGTACTCGTTTCATTTCTTTGGTAAAACTCTTATTATCGACAATCGGAACTTGAATGGCTTTTTCCGCCTGCTTCCGTTCGTGCATTTCTTTGTCGGACTTCCAATGCTTCAACTGCTCAATGGCGATATATCCTTTTCCAAATCGATAGAAAAGATCATTGGCATCTTTGGCATTGTAATACGCCCGCAGTTGATTGGTTATTTCCAGAGTTAAACTTGGATACCCCAAAATCTTCAATCGATGCTCAATCATATCACGCCCTTTGATGACGTGCGACTTATTCTCTTCTTTGATAAAGTCTTTAATCCTAGCCTTGGCCTTAGTAGTCGTTACTATACGTAACCAATCTTCTGATGGCTTTTGCTTGGAAGAAGTTAAGATTTCAATTTGATCCCCATTGCTCAACTTGTGCGACAAGGGCACCAATTTCCCTCCAACTTTGGCACCGATACATTTGGCCCCCACTTCGGAGTGGATTTCAAAGGCAAAATCCAAGGCAGTGGAACCCACTTGCAAAACCACCAATTTTCCTTTTGGAGTAAATACAAATACCTCCTCGTGGTATAGTGAGTTTTTGATATCGTCCACCAATTCTACGGCCGACTGGCTCTTATCATTGGTTTCTAAAGCTTCGCGAACTTGACTTAACCAAGATTCAAATGCTTGACTGGTACGAGTGTCCGTTCCTTTGTATTTAAAGTGTGCAGCCACCCCCTTTTCCGCTATCTCATCCATCCGTTTTGTACGAATCTGCACTTCCACCCAACGCCCCTCTTTATCGTTGCCGTATGGCAAACTCATCACCGTGGTATGCAAAGACTCATAACCATTGGATTTAGGGGTAGAAACCCAGTCTTTCAATCGACTAGGATTAGGGCGATAATGATCTGTGACAATGGAATAAACCTCCCAGCAATCTGCTTTCTCTCTTTCCAAAGGCACATCTATCACTACCCTAACCGCAAATAAATCGTATATTTTATCAAATGGCGTATTGCTACTTTTGATTTTATTGTAAATGGAATAAATCGACTTAGGTCTACCTTTAATGGTATAATGCAAGTGCAATTCATCCAAGGATTTTTTGATAGGGCGAATGAAATGATCGACAAAACTTTCGCGGTTACGCTTATTCTCTGTCAATTTATTGGCAATTTCCTTGAAAGCTTCTGGCTCAGTGTATTTCAAACCCAAGTCTTCTAATTCCGTCTTAATGGCATTTAATCCCAAACGGTGTGCCAAAGGAGCGTATAAATAAATGGTTTCTGAAGCAATTTTTAATTGCTTTTCCTTGGCCATACTTGACAGGGTTCGCATATTGTGCAAACGGTCTGCCAGTTTAATTAAAATCACACGAATGTCGTCGGACAAAGTCAACAGCATTTTGCGGAAGTTTTCCGCTTGCTGCGATGTCCCGTATTCAAAAGTCCCAGAAATCTTGGTTAATCCATCAATAATGGAAGCAATTTTAGGGCCAAAATCTTTCTCAATATCTGCTAAGGTGGTGTCCGTATCCTCTACCACATCGTGCAACAAAGCTGAAATAATGGAGGTTGTACCTAGACCAATTTCTTCGACACAGATTTGAGCAACAGCCAAAGGATGGTAGATATAAGGTTCCCCTGATTTTCTTCGCATCTCTTTATGTGCCTCCGCAGAAATCAAAAATGCTTTTTTGATTTGCTTGGCATCATCATCTTTTAAAAAGGGTTTGGCTGTCCGCAAGAGCTTGCGGTACCTTTTCAAAATCTCTAATCGCTCTTTTTCTAAATTGATAGGCATAGCTTACTCAGCAGTAATTAGCGCCACTGCCATGGCCGAAATTCCTTCTCCTCTTCCTACAAAACCCATTCCCTCGGAAGTGGTTGCTTTTAAGGTAATTTGATCCAAATCTACTGCCATCACTTGGGCCAAATTAGCTTGCATAGCAGGTATGTGTGGATTTAACTTAGGTTGATCCAAGATAATGGTCACATCCACATTGCCAATTTTCCAACCTTTTTCTCGAATCATTTCTAATACACGAATCAATAAGGCAATGGAGGAAACTCCCTTCCATTGTGGATCTTTATCCGAAAAATGAAAACCAATATTTCGTAGATTGGCTGCACCTAATAAGGCGTCGCAAATGACATGACAAACTAAATCAGCATCCGAATGACCTAAAGGCCCCTTGGCTGATTCTATTTCAATACCTCCCAAAATACAGGGTCTCCCCTCAACCCAGCGATGCACATCATATCCTTGTCCTACGCGTATCTTCATGTCTAATTTTTTTCTTTCTTATACCATAAGGTATTCGATTTCCCATCAATAAACAAGCGTTTTGCCCAAGATTGTACATCCGACAATGAAACGGCTTGGATTTTTTCAGCTTCCGTATTTACCCAATTCGGATCACCCGCATTGGCAGCCATGGCCAGATTCATCGCTCGGTTTAAGACCTCCACTTCCATGAAGACTAAACTAGCCTCCGCTTGATTTTTTACTTTTTGTAAAGATTTTTCTACAATTCCTGATTGGACAAATTCCTGAATTAGCTCTTCCAAGGCATTATCCGCAGTTTCAATATCCACTCCCTCACTTATCTGACCTTGAATCACCAAAATACCCGGGTCCATGGAACCCATTTGGTAGGCATTTAATGAATCAAATATTCGTTTATTCTGAACTAAATGTTCATATAAATAAGAAGATTCCCCTCTTCCCATCAAGTCGGCCAACATATCAATGGCATGAAAACCAGGCTGATATCGCCCTACCATCGGATATGCTTTATATATTCTGTCGGATGGCACATTGGCAGAAATTTCCATTTTTCGATTTTCTTTCTGCTCAGGTTCCTGAACCAATTGACGAAGGGGCTTCACACCTCCTGGAATAGGTCCAAACCATTTTTCAGCTAATGTTTTTACTTCATCAAAATTCACCCTTCCCGCAACCACCAAAACCGCATTGGCTGGTACATAATGTTGATAAAAGAATGCTTTTACATCTTCTAGTGTCGCATCCTCAATATGCTTAATATCAGCTCCAATAGTAGCCCATCGGTAAGGATGCTGTTGGTAAATCATAGGCCTAAACTTCAGCCATAAATCGCCGTAAGGCTGATTCAAATAACGTTGTTTAAATTCTTCAATGACTACTTTTCTTTGAACTTCCAGGGAATTAGGATTAAAAGCCAATTGCTTCATTCGATCAGACTCCAACCAAAAAGCTGTTTCCAGATTTTGATAGGGCAAACTGATGTAATAATTCGTTAAATCAGGTGTAGTAAATGCATTATTTTCACCCCCAACACGCTGCAAAGGACTGTCGTAATTGGGAATATTTTCTGAGCCCCCAAACATCAGATGCTCAAATAAATGAGCGAATCCTGTTCGACTAGGGTCTTCATCTCGAGAACCAACATCGTAAATCACATCCATCACTGCTAATGTAGTGCTAGGGTCTTCATGTACGATCACACGTAAGCCGTTGTCTAAGGTAAATTCTTGAAATGAAATCATTCGGGAAGTTTAATATTAAAATAGAAACAAAAGTAAAAAATTAGGCCCAAAAACCACAGTACTTACGTATTTTTGCAATTCAATTGAGCGTATATGCGGCGAATTTTTATTGTCCTTTTTTGTCTATGGTCCTGGAATATTTCTGGACAAATTTTAGCGGACAATCAAGCTAAAGATTGGATTTCAAACGGCTTGAACCACATGTACAACCATGAGTTCAAAGAGGCCACCGAGGATTTTAATTCGCTAAAAGCCAAATACCCAAAGCATCCAAGTAGTTATTTATTGTTGGCAATGCAATGGGAAAAACAATACTTTCCCTTAAAAGATCATCTTAATCAAAGTAAGGCCTATTTGGCCTATTTGGAAAGGAGTTTCGAATTAGCTGAAGCTGCCTACGAAAAAAATGAAAATGATCTAGAAGCTGTCTTCTTTTGTATCTCGTCTACTGGATTTTTAGCTGCCTATGAAGCGGATAATCAAAACTTCATGAAGGCCGTTTCTTATACACGCAAATCCTATTCCTTTCTAAAAATTGCACTAAAAAACACAGATAAGCAGCCTGAATTTTTGTACTCGGCTGGTATTTATAATTATTACCGCATTGTATACCCGGAGCTTCATCCTGTCATTAAACCATTTATGGTCTTTTTTGAAGATGGAAATAAGCGCGCGGGTTTAAGTTACCTTGATCAAAGTACGCGTAAAACTATTTTCGTGAAAAATGAAGGTCGGTTTTATTTAGGTTATGTCTACAACAAATACGAGGGTACACCTGCCAAAGCACTTCCATTAAATCAAGCATTATTAGAAGATTTTCCAAGTAACCACCTATTTTTACTCCAAAGAGCTGAGCTTTTGGCCTTGACCAATAATTTTGAAGAAGGGGAAATCTTCAACGAGAAATTGGACAAATTAAAAATCCCCTATTATACCGGTGCTGCATGTGTGTTTAGAGGGATAGCGGACGAATTTGGGAAAAGGAAGTTAGCCCAAGCAGAAGCTCATTATTTGAAAGCCTTAGCTTATCCTTTTGAAGAAAGGTTTACTAAAGATATCCGAGGCTTAGCTTATTTGGGCTTATGCCGAATTGCGCATAAGTCGGGCCAAAGAGCCAAAGCCAAAAAATATTTGCACCTTTCTAAGGAGTATATTGAATATAAAAATTCGCAGGATGAGTACCATCGCTTATCCAAACTATTGTAATTATGGAAAGTAGAGAAGCTGGAGTAGAACGTCTTTATCCCAAAATCTGGGGAAGAATGTCGGCCCGTTATTATTACCTAATCCAACTAAGAAAGCAATTGGAAAGGGTCATTGAACTATTTGTCAAAAACTCTCCTCACCAATTGTTGGCAGATTATGGCTGCGGCAACAAGCCATATGAGCCACTTTTCGGTCCATTTGTGGAACAATACATTGGTCTGGACTTAGCCATAAACACCAAAGCCGATGTCGTAGTAGACCCTAAAGGCATCATCGACATGCCCGATGAAAGTGTGGGTTTTGTATTATCTACACAGGTTTTGGAACATGTGGAAGATCCAACATCCTATCTAAAAGAGGCTTGTCGGATTTTACAAAAAGATGGCAAATTGATTCTTTCTACTCATGGTTATTGGATGTTTCATCCCGACCCAACCGACTTCTGGCGTTGGACTTCTGCGGGTTTACAAAAGATTGTTAAAGAAGCTGGATTTGAAATAGTGTATTTTGAAGGTATCCTTTCGCGCTCTTCTATGGGACTTCAATTATTCCAAGATGGCCTTTTATTCAAATTCCCTAAATCCATTCGCCCACTTTGGTCTATGCTCTTGCAACCTTTCATCATCTTCTTTGATAAAATCGCTGGAAATAAATCCCGAAGAGAAGATGCTTGTACGTTTATATTGGTAGCTAAGAAATTATAGTTTATAAGTTATAGATTATAAATTTGGCTTTTTTTAAACTTTTGTGTCAAATCCTTCGAAAATCGATATTAGAGTACCTTAGAGCATTTTTATTCAAATAGAATCATTCTTTATGATTAACAATACATTATAATTTATAACCTATAACTTATAATTATGAATTACCTTCTTCCCATTTCCACGTTCTCTCCAAGGCTTCATCAAATGCAGTTTTTTCGAATGGAATAAGAGATTCTAGTTTTTGGATATCCAAGCAAACATGAGGGACATCAGTAGGTTTTGCCTCCTTGTATACTACTTGAAAACCCGGAATAAGTCCTTTGATTTTGTCTAAAATGTTCGACAAGGAGATGGCTGAACCATATCCGATATTGATGGTATCGTTTTTATGGCCCGACTGCCACAATTGAAATATGGCCTTGGCAATATCCTCCGCAAAAATATAATCCTTGGTCTGGCTACCATCTCCCCAAACAGTAAACGTCTCTCCTCGTAGTGCCTTACGTAAAGCAATATTGATAACACCTTGTTGATCTGAATGATGAAAATACCCAAAGGGATTCGATAAGCGTAAAATCAAATAATCAATTTGATGGATTTTGGAATAAAGTTGAATGAAATGTTCAACGGCCAGCTTAATGATCCCATAGGACGAAATTGGCTTACAGGCCTGGTTTTCATTCAATGCCTCCAATCCGGCATGGCCATACACTGCACCACCCGAAGAAAAATAGACTAGGAAGCGACAATCATGCTGCTTCATGACTTCCAACAATTGAATCGTGGGAGTCAAATTAGCCTCTAAATCTTCTGAAACGTTTTGGGTAGAAGTAGCAGGAACTATGGTACTAGCAAAGTGAAAAACCTGGGTAAAACGCTCTTCTTGAAATAATCGATTCAATAAATCAATATTCCCATAGTCTCCTTGGACAAATTTCACTTGAGGGAATCGATCTAAGTCGGCATGATGATGCCTCGATAAAACAGTTAATGCTACTTCTTGGCTTGCTACTTGATTTTCGAGAAATTGAATCCAATTCAATCCTAAAAAGCCAGCTCCACCAATGAGTAATATTTTTTCCATACCTGTCAAATGCCTTGCAAAAATAGAGCTAAGATTTGATTAACCTAGTCGGGAAGGCTTTAAAATAATTTCGTATTTTCGTTAAATCATTCACCTCGAACCCCATTCGATGAAGCTTCTTATTGCTCGATCCAATTACTTTTCCTATTCTGAAACCTTCATTGATGAGCAAATCAAACAGCTTCAACCACATTCCGTTTTGTATGAAGGTTGGCAGCCTAGTCGATTGTATAGCGGTGGTTCCATTTACCCCTTTCCTTTGAATAAGTTGCTGGTAAGAGGAAGTCTCCGTCGAATTTTACCAGATTTATACCAAAAGATTTACACGTATTTCCTTAGAAAATACTTACGAAACAATCAAATAGATGCGTTTTTAGCTAATTACGGGCCATTAGGGACGCATATTTTCGAAGCATGTCAAGCTGAAAAAGTACCATTTGGAATCGTCTTTTTAGGTTTTGACGCCAATGAAACCAAAACTCTGGAAAATTATGGTGCTCGATACGCTCAAGTTTTACCTATAGCCAAGGCCATCATTGTTGTGGCCTCTGCCATGAAACCGACCTTAGAAAAAATCTGTGGCCCTTTACCCAATCTACATGTTATCCCATGTGGCGTCGATCTAAATCAGTTTTATCCTGCTAGCCAAAAGAAAAAATCAACAGCGTTTCAACTTATTTCAGTAGCTCGATTTGCCGCCAAAAAAGGGTCCTTATTAAGCATTAAATCCTTTGAAATACTGCTAAAACAATTTCCTGATGCTCAATTCAACATGGTGGGCGATGGTCCACTTTGGCAGGAAGCCAAAGATTATGTAAAAACGCAACAATTGGAGAATAATATCCATTTTTTAGGCGCAAAATCACCTGCTGAATATTTGCCTTTATTACAAGAAGCTGATGCCTTTATTCAACATTCCATTGTAACCCCTTCAGGAGATTCAGAAGGCACACCTGTGGCTATTTTAGAAGCATCCGCCACCGGCTTGGCCATAGTTTCTACTCGACATGCGGGAATACCAGAAGCAGTAAAAGAAGAAGTTACCGGTATTTTAGTGGATGAACATGATGTGGAGGCGATGGGAAATGCCTTAATTCGCCTGGCTTCAAATCCAGAATTATGCCAACAAATGGGAATGGCCGCTAGATCCCATATGCAGGAACATTATGAGGTGGGCAAATTAAGTCAAAGCATTAAACAGTTATTGGCCTAAAATTTGAATTCATTCAATGAAGGCAATTGTGTAAATTTGTTGATTATTCTAAAATTATCGCATGGGGATCGTCATCCGACAAAGTTTAAAAGGCTCAATAGTTACCTATTTAGGTACGGCCATCGGGACGTTCAATGTCATTTTTCTCTACAATAAATTTCTGACCCAAGCGGAAGTAGGTTTAATAGCCGGTGCATTGGTCAGTATTCCCTTGATTTTTTCATCGTTTACGCACTTTGGTATACCCCATATTGCTGTACGCTTTTTCCCTCATTTCGATAATCCTGAAAATCAACATGGTGGATTTTTTACCTTTCTTTTGCTCTCACCTTTAGTAGGATTGGCTTTATTTAGTTTTGGCTATGTGGCTCTAAGAGGGGTTTTCAATCAGTTTTATGCTGAAAACTCGCCATTGCTACCTACTTATTTTTATTATATCATTCCCCTTACCGCTAGTTTTCTGTACATGAGTGTATTGGAATCCTATGCAAGAGTACATTTAAGGATTGTGGTTCCTGCCATCATTCGTGAGCTTTATTTACGAATCGCCAATGCTCTTTTGATTGTAGCTTATGGCTTTGGATTTCTGAATTTTCATCAATTGGTGCAAGGGATCACTGTTTCGTATATACTTGCCGTGGTGGCGCTATTACTTTACATTAAACAGTTAAAACGCTTCTATACCAAAATGGATTTCTCCTTTTTGAGAAAACCAATCTTCAAAGAAATGATGGGTTACGGAGCATGGGTAATTTTGGCAGGAGCCAGTTTTACGCTAATTCAACATGTGGAGAAAATCATGTTACCAGCCTATGCTGGAGGTTTAGGTACCACGGCCATTTTTGATATCAACTCCCGTATGGCCTTGATGATTGCTATTCCAAGAAATGTGATTGCTGCTATTTCTACCCCCCTTTTGGCCCAAGCTTGGAAACGAAATGACACGAGTCAAATTGAAGAAATTTATAAGAAATCGTCATTAAATTTGCTCCTAGTGGGTTGTTTCTTATTTCTTTTGGTGTGGGTCAATCTAGACCAAATCTACCAAATCATTCCTAGGTCCGAAGTGTATGAAACGGGGCGCTGGGTGGTCTTGATGGTGGGTATCAGTAAGATTATTGACATGGGTACGGGATTAAATTCGGAAATATTGATTAATTCTAAATTTTACCGCTACGACTTACTTTTCTACATCATTTTAGCGAGCATCGTGGTCATTGGTAACCTCATATTTATCCCACTTTATTCATTTAATGGTGCGGCATTCGCAAGCCTATTAGCATTATTCATTTACAATGCCATCAAATATGTATTCATTTGGGCCAAAATGGGCTTACAGCCCTTCGAAATCCGTACGCTAGGTATCTTAGTGGTGAGCGGCATCATTTACCTATTGGTCAAGCAAGTGCCTGAAATTGGTGGAGAAAAATGGATTAGCTGGTTTTTAAATCTGAGTGTTAAAACGATTAGTGTGAGTATCCTGTTTTTATTGGCAGCCTGGAAGTTTAATTTATCTCCAGACATGAACCAATTGATTAAAAACTATTTGAAGAAATGAAATTAATGTCATTGGCCGGTGGCCTTCCTCATTATTATAATTTGGTGCTGAATAAATTACAGCATGAATTTGGTGTGGAAGTAGTCGTTGTAGTACCATCCGGCAATGGTGCAACGTTAGGCGCTGGTGTTTTTGAGAGTAAAAGCGGTATTGAATTTAAGGTGATTTATGCCGAAGAGTACACGACGTACTATGGCAAAAAGTTCTTTAAAGGCCTAAAAGATTTAATCCTTCAAGAAAAACCTGATGTGTTAATGGTCAATTGGCCATATCAATTGGCTTATGTTTTTTATCCATCCTGGTACCGCTTTTTGCGTCAGCAAAATGTAGCACTCATTTCCAAAGAGATTCCTTTTCAGGTTCCTCAGTATCAAGAGGCCATCGACTATTACTTACGAGGAGGTGGAATTACTGAAAATAACCAACAACATCAGAAAAGTACATCCCTGCTAGCATACCTAAAATATTGGTTGGTAAGAGAAAGCCGTAAACGATTTGTAAATCTAGTGGATGCCCACATCAATTATTTGGATGAAGCTAAGCAAATACATGCTAGCTATGGAGTGTCTGAGGAAAAAGTCTTTGTTACTGCCAATTCACCTGATACGGATTATATAGCTCAGCAATATGCCGCTATAGAAAAGGTAGGCTTACCTGAAACTCACCCGCACCGATTACTCCATGTGGGGAGATTGGTTAAATGGAAGCAGGTCGACTTGCTCATCCAAGCAACGGTACAGCTTAAAGCTCAATTCCCATTAACTGAATTACACATCGTGGGTGATGGCCCTGAATTAGACACACTCAAGGAATTAGCTGAAAGCCTAAACGCTAATGAGTATATACACTTTTGGGGAGGCATTTACGACATGCAAGAGCTAGGAAAAATCACCTTGGCCTCCGGCATTTATGTATTAGCTGGTATGGGAGGTTTATCCATCAATGAAGCCATGTGTTTTGGCAAACCAGTAGTTTGTTCGGTAGCCGATGGTACCGAAAAAAGGTTAGTCAAAGAAGGCCTCAATGGACGGTATTTTGAGTCTGGATCAATGAAAAGCTTGGTAGATGTGGTTTCAGATTTATTCCAACATCCAGAAAAAATCAAGCAATTGGGATTGGCTTCCAAGAAGATTATTGAACAAGAAATCAATATACATACCGTATTAAATAATTACATGGAGGCCTTTAAATTTGCCATAAATCATCAAAATAAGCGGTAGTTTTATTTAAACATCACAACAAAATTGACATGAAAGTATTACAAATAGTAGGTGCCAGACCTAATTTCATGAAAGTAGCACCGTTACACCGTGCCATACAGGCCATGGAGGGCTGGGAATCCAAAATTGTACATACTGGTCAGCATTTTGACGCCAATATGAGTGATGTATTTTTCACTCAATTGGAATTACCTAAACCTGATTTCTTCTTAGGTATAGGTGGAGGTTCGCAATCTGAAGTTACTGCCAAAATCATGTTGGCTTTTGAACCCATTGTTCAAGCCGAAAAGCCAGATTTGATCATTGTAGTAGGAGATGTAACTTCTACCCTGGCTTGTACTTTAGTAGCCATTAAGCTGGATATTCCTGTGGCACATGTTGAAGCTGGTTTACGTAGTGGTGACCGCAAAATGCCCGAAGAGATTAATCGAATTTTGACTGACTCGGTGGCTAATTACCTTTTTGTTACCGAAGAAAGTGGTATGCAACACCTAAAAAATGAAGGTGTAGCTCCCGAAAAAGTATTCTTTGTAGGTAATGTCATGATAGATTCTCTAGAACGCTACCGTGAAAAAGCCAAACAGAGTTCCATCATGGAGGATTTGCAGGTTCAAGCCAACAAATTCATTGTAGTCACTATGCACCGTCCAGCTAATGTGGATACCGAACAAGGGCTAAATTCTATCTTGGAATTATTGGAATTGAGTACCTCTCAAACCAAAGTGGTCTTCCCTATTCACCCAAGAACGAGAGCCCACATGGATAAATTTCAATTAACGAATCGACTGAATAAAATTCCGAATTTGATTCTTACTGAACCTTTAGGTTATTTGGAGTTCATTCAATTGATGTCCAATGCCTCCGCTATTTTAACTGATTCTGGAGGAATTCAAGAAGAAACAACCTATTTAGGAGTTCCATGCTTAACCTTCCGTGATAGTACGGAAAGACCCATTACGGTCACTTTAGGTACTAACCAGTTATTGGCGGATTTAGATCCAAAGAAAACCTATGCTGCCTTATTAGCCATTTTGAAAGGTGAAGTCAAAAAAGGAGAAGTACCTCCTCTTTGGGACGGACATACTGCAGAAAGAATTGCCGCCATTATCCACCAATTGTTTCCGCATTCATGAGCCAAACTCGACCCTTGAAAATCGTTCTACTTTCCTACCATAATCATAATGGTGGAGCAGCGATTGCCTGCGGTCGACTGCATGACGCTTTGGAAAAAGCAGGCCATCAAGTGACTACCTTAGTTCAAGAGAAAACTGGTGAAGACTCGTCCATTTTACTAGCTGTTTCCGCTGTGAAAAAATGGATGGCATTTCTCCGATTTGTAGCAGAAAGGCTCTATTTTGCTCGATTTGAACGAAATAAATCCATTCGTTTCTTGTTTAATCCCGGTATTTTCGGACAAGATATTTCCCAACACCCTGCTATCCAAGAAGCGGACATCATTCATTTACATTGGGTCAATTTTGGCTTTCTTTCCATCCGCTCCATTGAAAAACTATTACAGTTGAATAAACCTGTTTTCTGGACCCTGCACGACATGTGGGCATTCACCGGAGGATGCCATCATAGTGGAGATTGTAAAGGCTTTGAACAGACATGTGGACACTGTAAATTTTTAGCCAAACCAGAACCTCAAGATTTATCTCATCAATTATGGGCAAAGAAAATGAAGCAATTTCATTATCCCAACTTACAAATCATCACTTGCTCTGATTGGTTGGGTAATCGGGCTAAATCAAGTAGTATATTAAATGGTACCCCAATAAAAACCATCGCTAATCCCATCGATGTGGCTATTTTTCAACCGGGAGATGCGACTCAAGCCAAAATCTCTCTCGGGCTAAATCCTGACAAACAGTATTTATTGTTTGTTGCCATGCGCGTTTCTGCCCCAGAAAAAGGTTTTTCCTATTTAAAAACCGCTTTACACCAATGGGCCATTGAACATCCCCTTTTAGTTCAACAAACCGAACTTTTAGTCGTAGGTGAAATTTCGGATCCTGAAATCATGCAATCTTTGGCATTGAACATACATACCTTAGGAAAAGTACAGGATGTATCAACGATGATAAAGGCCTACCAATCATCCGCCATGTTTATTACTCCATCTTTGGAAGAAAACTTACCCAATACCATCATGGAAGCCATGGCCTGTGGAACACCATGCTTGGGTTTTGAAGTAGGCGGAATCCCCGAGATGATAGACCATGAAGTCAATGGTTATGTTGCACAAAAACTTCAAGCAGCAGATCTTTGTCGAGGCATTTCCTACATCCTACCACAATCTGAAAAATTAGGTCAAGAGGCAAGAAAAAAAGTGGCCACTCAT
The DNA here is from genome assembly GCF_019923745.1 of Aquirufa aurantiipilula. Taxonomy (GTDB): domain Bacteria; phylum Bacteroidota; class Bacteroidia; order Cytophagales; family Spirosomataceae; genus Aquirufa; species Aquirufa aurantiipilula. The sequence continues at coordinate 25,025 of NZ_JAANOG010000002.1, read as the reverse complement.
TACGAGTCCTCCATCATTGCTAATAAACACCTACAATTTTATCAAACCAGCCTATAGTATGTCAAAACTTCTCAGTATTATCACGGTCACCTACCAAGCTGAAGCTTACATTGAAAATACCTTGCGCAGTATTTTCTCCCAAGGTGAGCAGGATTTTGAAGTCATCATCATGGATGGTGGATCCCGTGACCGTACATTAGAGCTGGCACAAAATTATGCCTCTCAGATTGCACATATAGTTTCTGAGCCAGACAAAGGAATTTATGATGCCATGAATAAAGGCATGAAATTAGCCACAGGCAAATACCTCTATTTTTTAAATGCTGGAGATACTTTTGCGGGTCCAGATACCTTACACCAAATACTTTTGGACTTACAAAAAGACCCTGACGTACTTTATGGAGATGCCATATTTGTCAACCCCGCAGGAAAGGCCATTGGCTTACGTTCTGAAGTCAGTCCACATCCACTTCCGGATCACTTAACTTGGAAAGACTTTGATAAAGGCATGTTAGTATGCCATCAATCCTTCATAGCCAAAAGAGAATTAGCCCCTGCGTTTTCCATGGAATACCGCATGAGTTCGGATATTGATTGGGAGATTAATTGTTTGAAATTGGCAAAAGGAATCCAGAAAACAGCCTATCCCATTTGTCGCTACTTAATGGGAGGGGCCTCCGTTAAGAATCTAAAAACAAGTTGGAAAGAAAGATTTCAAATATTGAGCAATCACTTTGGCTTTTTTACCACGTGCATGAATCACCTGATTATCATCATTCGAGGTCTACTTTTTACCTGGCAAAAAAGAGGTAAATACTGGTAATCTTTTATAATTTTACAGGAATATGAAAAACCTAAACTACTTAGTCATACTTTTTTTACTTCTTTCTGGACCTATATCTTGGGGCCAAAAGTTTAAATTAGAAAGCAGTGTAGGTAGTAGCCGTATAATGTGGTATGAAAATCAACAAACCATTGATTTCTCTACACAAATTACCTTTCAAAAACCTAATGCCAAAAAACTATTTTTCTTGAGATTAAAAACCTACGGAAATACGCATCATTCTCCCGTAGACTTAGCCAATTATAGTTTTATTGAACCTCAAAATACCCCAACGAATTTAAATGAATTAGAATCTGCTTACCGAGGTGGAGAAGCAGAATTGGGGATTAAGTGGCAGCATAAAGCTAAAAAAGTAGATCCTTTCTTCTATCCCATGGTAAGTATTTATAGTAAATCATTGGCTAGAAAAATTTCGACCCCGTCTTATAAATACATTGAAGAAGAAAAATACAGTTTACATGGTATTACGGCTGGTTTTGGATTAAAAATTCCGGGTAAAAACGACTTCGCTATTTCGGCACAAGTATTTGAACCTATCATTCGGGAAGTCACTTTATTTGGACGTTATGTAGGTGTGCCATTTCAAACCCTAAGTACTGCCAACGACCTTTCTTTTAAAGGGAAATTGGAATATAAACACCAACAAATCGGGGCAACCTTCATGTATGAATTGCTTAACTTGGGCTCGTCCTCGAATCCAAATTCTAAATCAATTCCGGCTTCTAGTGTACATTTTCTTTCTGCCTACCTTACCTACTATTTTTAATGATACGCATTATTTCTACCATCAGGATTTGTATTTGCTTACTCATCCCTACCCTCGCTTGGTCACAAAGCAAAGATGAATTTTCGAATAAAACCTTAGCCAACGTAGAAGTACAAGCCTTTGAAAAAAAACGTAACCCACTCCGTTCACCTGATGCCATTGTATTACTAGATTCCAGTAAACTGCAAGTTGGGAATGCCCTCAGCTTCTTACCTGCATTAAATTCACAAGCCGGTATTCGAATGGAAGAACGCTCTCCGGGTAGTTATCGTTTAGCCATACGAGGTAGCTCACTTCGAGCACCTTTTGGTGTTAGAAATGTGAAAATTTATTGGAATCAAATGTCCTTTACTGATGCAGGAAATAACTCTTATTTTTCCCTGCTGGATCCTGAACAATTCCAACAATTAGTGGTATCCAAAGGTCCTAGTGGAGGTCTATATGGAGCAGGAACAGGTGGTGTATTATTACTTTCCAGTCAAGCCTACCGTGCTCCTTCGGTTCAGCATCAAGAACTTTTTCATTCCTTAGGCGGATACAAACAATCCTGGGATATTCGATTGGGAAATCCTACGAGTTCCCATCGTTTTTATACCTCATTTTGGCAACAAAAGGGTTACCGTGATCAATCAGCCATGAAAAAGCAATGGTTTTCCTATGAGTGGAATAAGAGTTTTGGTACAACTGGAGCCATTAATTTAATTGCTTATTATGGTGATTTGGCTTATCAAACTCCAGGTGGATTAACCCTAAAACAGTACCAAGAAAATCCCATTCAAGCCAGACCAGCGGCTGGAATCAATAAAGGAGCTATCGAGCAAATGGCTACCTTTAAATTAAAGAGTTATTTTGTAGGAGCACATGTTTCCAACGCTTGGAATTCCAATTGGGCTTGGGATGCCATTCATGCTGTACAAGTTAATAGCATCGAAAACCCAACCATCCGAAATTATGAATTTAGAGAAGAACCTAACTTAAATAATCGAGGAGTTATCCACTACAAACAAGCTGCTGGAAAAGGTCAATTTACATGGGATCTTGGATACGAATTTCAAATAGGACAGTTTGATAGCCGTACCTATGGCAATCGCAAAGGGGTCAAAGATACTTTACAATTTGAGCAAAATACCCGTGTACAACAAGGGGGCATTTTTACTCAATTGGAATATGATGGAATTAAAAATTGGGCTTTTACTTTAGCAGGTAGTTACAATAAACTTTGGACTGAATTCCAATCCAGTGAAGGGATATTTTCTCCTAGATTAGCCATTGTAAGAAGATTAGGTGCTAATCAAAATTTAGTAGCTAAGCTTGCCCATGGATTTTCTCCTCCTAGCATCGCTGAAATCAGACCTTCCACCAATGTCATCAACCGTTCTTTAAGAGCAGAAAAAGGATGGAATTATGAACTTAGTTATCGCGGATGGAGCCCTGCTGCTAATTTAACCTGGGATCTAAGTGTATACCAATTCAATTTGGACGAAACCATCGTCTTGAGAAGAGCAGCCGATGGCGCTGATTTTTATGACAATGTAGGGAAAACGACCCAACAAGGAATGGAATTAAGTCTTCAGTGGGCAGCTACTTCCTACCTACAAGTCCTTTCTGCAAGCACCTGGCAGAACTTCAGATTCACGGATTACAGTACGGCAGGCAAAAGCTATAACGGCAATTTCTTGACAGGAACTAGTCCATTCCAACAATCACTTTTAGTGGTATGGAAAATATTGCCAGGCTTAAGTTGGAATCAGCAGTTCCTAATGACCGATTATTTATATCTGAATGATGCCAATACAGATGTTTTACCTGCTAGTCGAGTATGGAATAGTAAAATTTCCTACCGAAAAAATAAGGCTAAATACACTTGGGAATTATGGCTTGCGGCAGATAATATTGGAGATGAAAAATACAGCGCAGGTCCCGACTTAAATGCTGTAGGTGCACGATATTACAATGTTTCCCCAGGAAGAAATTTTTCTGGAGGTCTAACACTGAATTTCTTTTAATTAAGAAGGACGGGTAAAATTCAACTTTTCCATTAATTCACTAGCATGTGAATCACTAACAGGTATCTCAAACGTTCCAATTTTGATTCTTTGCTGCTTGATAGATTCTATCTTTCGCATGTTCACAATAAAGGACTTGTGTACACGCATGAAGGAATGATTCGCTACTTTGGCTTCAATGGATTTCATCGTCAGCTTGGTCAAAATAGGTCTTTTTTCTCCTTCCAAATAGATTTTAACATAATCTTTCAATCCTTCTATATGCGTGATTTGAGGAATAGAAATGCGAACCAGGGCATACTCCACATTCACAAAAAAGAAATCTTCCTGAGCTAATTCAGGAATAGCCGCTTTGGATCCAGAATCCAATTTATTTTTCTTGTTTTGAAACAATTCCAAAGCCTTATGAGCTGCTAAGCTAAAGCGCTCAATGCTAACCGGCTTCATCAAATAATCTACTACATCTAATTCATAACTTTCCACCGCATAATGATCATAAGCCGTGACTAGAATGGTCAAAGGTTTTTCTTTCAAGGTTTGTAAAAACTGAGTCCCTAACATACCCGGCATTTGTATATCCAAAAAGATTAAATCCACCGTTTGGGTTTGAAGAACTTCCATGGCTTCGAAGGCATTCTTGCAAGATGCCACCAATTCCAAAAAAGGCAATTGTCTGACATTCTCTTCCAATAACTTTCTCCCCATGTTTTCATCATCAACAACAATACATTGTAGCTTTTCCATATGCCTATAATTTATGCAATTTCAATCGCAGTCCTACTTTAAAATCTTTTTCCAAATCCTCAATATTGAGTACATGTCTTCCTTGGTACAATAATTCCAAGCGTCGACGAACATTTTTCAAACCTATTCCAGAGCTCTCATCCTTTACATTCGGGTCATGATCTCCTTTTTTATTTTCCACTTTAAAATTCAAAATACCATCATCAATTCCAAAACTAATTTTAATCACCGGATCAACCACGAATCCTACCCCATGTTTAAAAGCATTTTCAACAAATGGAATCAATAACATGGGTTCAATGATGCAATTTTTCACCGTACCTGTTAGTTCAAACTCAATTTTCACATCATCATCAAAACGCATTTTTTGCAAGTCGATGTAATTCTTTAAGTATTCCAACTCCTTATTCAAGGGAATCATGGATTGATCCGAATCATACAGCATATAGCGCATTAAATTGGATAAACGGATGGTAACATCCTCCGCTTGTTTATCCGCTTTGGTACGAATCAAATACACAATACTATTTAAGACATTGAAAATAAAGTGGGGAGAAATCTGTGAACGAAGAAAAGACAATTCCGACTTCATTTGCTCATTTTTTGATTCTTCATTTCTCGCTTCTATGGTTATGAATTCCAACAATAAACCATAGGTAGAGGCAATTCCCGTTATCATAATTAAAGGAAAAAACCCTTTTAATGTAGGCCATTCTAAAGCACGATCATCGAATGGCAATAAATAGGCCATGACGAAATACTGAATGAACCAAAAAGAAATCACCAATAAAATGACTGAAACAATGTAGGAAACAACACCACCTTGTCTAAATACAATAGGTATCAAGACTAAGGTGATGGTATAGAACAGAGGAACTACAGTGCAAATTTCTAACCAAATATGTTCCGTGAATTCGGGATTTTGGTGTGGATGTGGATGATCATTGGAGTGCGACTGGTGCACAGGACTTAATAAGGGTAAACCAATCCATAATCCCCATAAAATGAGGTTGAAGAGTATTTTAAATGTTCGTTGAGATTTAGGTTGCAATAAAGCCTTCCACATACACCTTGATATATTGTCCACAAAGCTAGCCAATCTATACCAAATTAGAAATCCACTCTACTACTCAGCAAAATGCATCGACGAACGAGCAAATTTCAACTTCTAAAGAATATTTCTACACTTATCGACAAAATAGGGGGATACATCCTCCTTTCAACTAAGCTAATCGAATATAAATTTTTTGCTAAAAAAAGCTTTCTACATTCGTTTCATTAATTCAAACCACCGTTATATGAAACTTTATTCAATCCGCCCCCTAGTATTCTGTTTATCCGTGTTTATGTCAACAATTAGCTTTGCTCAAACCACGCTATCGTCACAAGATAGAAAAGAGAGCAAAGATGTATCTGAAACCAAAACTTTATTTAAAGGAGGAAGCTCCCCTAAAATCAAAAGTTTTGGTTTATCTTTTTCTCCCATTGTACAGTTCGGTCAATTGGGCCCACAGCAAGGAGGGATTTTAGCCTTGCATCTTAACAACAAATGGGAAATTGGAGCAAGCGTTTTAGGAAGCATGCGTCACAGAAACGAATTTTATTCCAATGATTTAAGACAAAATTTCTCTGCATTATCATTAGCATATACACCCAATGCTAATAAATTAGTTCACCTAAGCTTTCCGTTAATGATAGGTGTCATTCGGTATCAAGATGAAACCATGCTTGCTACTATGCCAGGACCAGGTGGCCGATTCGATAATTTTTATTGGAGAAATGGCCGAAATGCCTTTGGTCTACAACCAGGTATCAATGCTGAATTAAATGTTCATAAATACATCCGCTTGTTTGCTGGTGCTAATTATCGACTAGCCATAGGGAACGACGAGCTTCCTGAACTATCTGGATTTTCGGGCCAAGTTGGCTTAAAAGTGGGATTCTTCAATCACAAGGTTAATAATAAAAAATAATATCTGCTCTCTGAATACTTAAAAAGGCGGACCGTATGGTTCGCCTTTTTGTTTTACTTTAAAAAACGTTTCAAAAGACATAACTCTTATTCATTTTTCCCATTTACGGGTAATTCAGAATTAATATCCCGACTATTATTTCTATTTTAACCCTACATTTAATTTTTTCCAAGTTAAATGGATATTTAAACCTATGTCAACATGTCTCCTACACCTACTATCTTATTAGTCTGTGAAGAAACGATTTTAGCACAAACCATCAATTTTGTGCTACAAAAAAATGAATTTAAAATTCTTGTGTGCCATGATGGACATACGGCATTAGAAATACTTAAATCTGAGCCTGTTGATTATTTGATCACAGAAATCCTTTTACCTTTTTATAGTGGTTTCGATTTGATCCATCATTTTGTTCAATCCCACACTTTCAAAAACATATTACTTTTATGCGTTTTTGAGAATCCTGGACTTATGGAACGAAGTCTAAACTTCATACCTATAAAACAAGTATTGAAACCTTATAATCTCCAAGAAATCAATCAAATTGTCAAGGAAAGATTGATTCCAACACAGTACATTCACCAAGAGTCCAATTAAAAGGCTATGTATATATCTCTACTTCAATATATTTCTGTAAGCCTTGCAGCAATTCTTGTAATTCTAAGTCTACTCCTATTCTTCATCCGAATCTATAAAAAACTACAGCGCACCAAAAAAGATATTGTAAAAACTAAAACGATTCAATTAATAGAAGAATTAGTCCTTAAAATAAATAATCCAGAGTACCACCCTGATTGGATTAATCCCAATCTAGAGCTGATTTTAGACTTCAAAAAAAACTATATCGATACAAGTGAATTTGAAAGAAAGATAGTCACCCATGAATTACTCACGTTACATCGATCCTTAAAAGACATTGCTTCAGAGCGTATTCGTGACTTATACATTCGCTTAGGTCTAGACCAAATTGCGCTCAACTTATTGAAAAATAAGAAATCCTATGACCATCCTAAAATCATTTGGGAATTAGGTCAAATGAGAATTATTGAGTCCATCGATCTCATTAAAGCCTGTTTAAAATACCAAGATGATAAGGAAATCCAAATAGAAGCTAGTGTTGCTTTACTCGTATTACAAATCGATAATCCGCTGGTTGGAATTGAGCATTTCACTCACATGAACAAGGGCCAAAAACAGTATTTTATTGAAAGCTGCAAAAAATTAGATCAGAGAAATATCCCTGATTTTTCCCTGGGTTTTTCATCCACCAATATTCATGTTGTTGAAATTTGTCTCATCTTATGTGATTATTTTAAACAAAACTATGATTCTGAAATCGTAAGAAAATTACTGAAGTCCCCCAACCCCGATATCACGGTTGCCGTGGCTAATCTCCTATTTAAAACAAATAATTATGTGTTGATTAAAGAATTACTCGCTACAATTCAAAACATAGAAGACGTATATGTTCAAGTCAATTTGATGAAACAGATTAAGCTGTTAGAAATAAAGGACTTATTAGACGATTTGGTGGATGTCATTAATAATCCCGATACTGTCGACGAAGTTAAGCTTGAGGCATTACGAAGTGCATGTCGCTTATCTGAAAAATTTGATCAAACATTTACTTTAGAGCACATCCATGTTGTTGATGAAAAAATTAAAAAAATGTTTCTTCATGCCCAAGAAAGACTGATTTAATATGGCAATATTCATGGACATCTTGTTATTCGCATTATCCATCATCATGGTATTTTATGCTCTATTTGTCGTTCTGTGCTATGTTTGGATGGTGTACAGTGCCTATGGAGAAATGGAAAAATACAAAAAGGCAAACGACTACATTGATTACAGTTTGCTTCTTTCAAGTCCGCTTGTTCCAGGAATTAGCATCATAGCTCCTGCTTACAATGAAGAATTAAACATCAATTATAATGTAAAATCTCTGCTTTCTCTGTACTACAACCTGTATGAGGTTATTGTTGTGAATGATGGAAGCAAAGATCAGACATTGCAACAGCTCATTGAGGAATTTGATCTTGTCAAAGTAAATTTTTACCAGCAAAATAAACTGAATACGCAGGCTATTAGAGGGATTTATCGTTCAAAAAACCATTTATATTTCCGACTAACTGTTGTGGATAAAGAAAATGGAGGTAAAGCAGATGCACTAAATGCAGGTATTAATGTCGCTAAATTTGAATTGACAGCTACTATCGATGTAGATTGTATTTTGGACAATAATGTACTTTTGAAATTAGCTAGACCATTTCTTACTCATGGAAAAGATGTTATAGCAGTAGGTGGAGCCGTGAAAGTAGCTAATAGTTCTACCATATTTAATGGTCGGATTTTAGATGTCAAATTACCTCAATCCTTATTAGCCAAATTACAGGTATTAGAATACATCCGCGCATTTTCAATTGGTAGATTATCCTGGTCAAGTATCAATTCGCTTATTTTGGTTTCTGGAGCATTGGGTGTTTTCAATAAAAAGGTACTCATTGAATCAGGGGCATATCAAACGGATACAGTGGGTGAAGACATTGAGCTAATTGTGCGTATGAGAAAGCACAAACAAAAGCAGAATAAACCATCCAAAGTGGTCTATGTACCGGAACCTTTATGTTGGACCGAGGTCCCAGAAGATGTAAATGTCTTAATTGGTCAGCGAAATAGGTGGACTCGAGGGGCGATTGATACACTACTCAGACACAAAGATTTACTCTTAAACGGAAAATATGGAGCATTGGGTCTCTTTGCCATCCCCTATTGGTATATCATTGAATGGTTTTCATTTATCATACAATTTGTTGGTTTCTTTGCTACATTGATACTGATTATATCAGGATTAGTTAATCTGAAATTACTATTTTTAATAGCCTTATGTTCATTACTTTTTTATTGGATTTTATCAGTTATTGCGCTCCTGCTTGAAGAAAATTCATACAGTCGAAATCCAGAAGATGGATCCGTCTTTAAACTCTGGCTACTGATATTTATTGAACCCATCATTTATCACCCTATTAACATTTATGCGGCTATTCGAGGTAATATTAGCTATTTCAAAGGCAATAAATCATGGGGAAATATGAGCAGAAAAGGATTGAATTGAGTTGATTCACAAATGTAAATTTCATAAGTAGGGTTCCTAACCCAATTACGTAATAAAGTATTGACCTAAAGTTTGAACAAAAAAAGGCCAAAGAATAATTCCTTTGGCCTTTTTTTCAACATTTGCCTAATGATCAAGGCAACAAGATTTTATCTTAGAAATTTCTCTCTCCTGCTTCTCTTTTACCTAAAAGAACAGCACCTACCATGGCAACAAAGAACAAGATAGAAACCAATTCAAATGGTAGTAAAAACTCTCCATAGAGAACTTGTCCTAGGTTTTCTACCATACCAGTTTGTGAATTAAACTTATCCCCTAAAGGTGCTGGAATATTATTTTTACGAACAATCGCTATCAAAATAACCAATAAAGTACCTGCAACAACTGAACCTGCCAATTTAGTTAATGAACTCTTGGACTCAGGTATATTTTTCTTAAGATCAAACATCATGATCACAAATAAGAACAATACCATAATAGCTCCAGCATAAACGATGATGTTTACAGCCATTAAAAACTGAGCATTCAACAACACATAATGAGCTGAAATACAGAAAAAAGTAAACACTAAATACAGCACGCTGTGGATGGGATTTTTAGACATAATCACCATCAAAGCACTCAATAAAGTCAAGGCCGATAAAAAGTACCAAATATTAGAAATCTCCATACGTCAATTTATTTCCAACCATCGCGTAGATAGCGATGATCCATTTTTTCAACTAATTTATCTTTACCCCAAATGACTTCATCACGTTGGTGGAATACGGGTACCATCTTGTCGTGTTGTAAGAAAATAGCCTCTTTCGGACAAGCTTCTTCGCAAAGGCCGCAGAAAATACAACGCAACATATTGATTTCATATACCTTGGCGTATTTCTCTTCACGGTATAAGGTTTCTTCTCCTGCTTTTCTTTCCTCTGCTACCATGGAAATAGCTTCTGCTGGACAAGCCACGGCGCAAAGGCCACAAGCTGTACAACGCTCCGCTCCTGCTTCGTCACGCTTTAAAATATGTTGGCCACGGTAAACTGGACCTAAATAGCGCGTTTGCTCAGGATAACGGATGGTCACTGGCTTCGAAAAGAAGTGTTTTAAGGTAGTGGCCATACCTCCAACGATGGCAGGTAAGTACATGCGCTCAGCCAGGGTCATTTCCCCTTGCTCCAACACCTTGGTTTTATTGCTTAATTTCATATACCTAAGCTATTTTTTTCTTTACTAATAATTGATCATACACGAACAATGCCGCGATTAATAGAACCAATCCAGCGATGGATACCATGAATGGTTTACCCACTAAAATTCCGAAACCTGTTACAACCACGTTGTACATAGCCAAAGGAATTAAGCCTGTCCAGCCTAAGTTCATCAATTGGTCATAACGGAATCTTGGGATGGTCCAACGTACCCACATGAATACGAATACAAAGCCTAATGATTTGCCTATCAAAGCACCTACGCCTACAAAGCTAGCTACATTACTTCCAAATTGCTGAGTTACAAAATCAACACCTGGATAATCATAACCTCCAAAATACAAAGTGGCCATCACTGCTCCTGAAATGAACATATTGATGTATTCGGCAAATAGGTAAAAACCCAATTTCATCGAAGAATACTCAGTATGATAACCACCAATTAATTCTGTCTCACATTCTGGTAAATCAAAAGGAGTACGATTACATTCTGCAAAGGCACAAATGATGAAAATAATGAAGCCTAATGGCTGATAAAATATATTCCAATGACCATTTTGTTGCACCTCAACAATCTCTTTCGTGGATAATGATCCTGTAATCATCAAAATCGTGATGATGGCCATACCCATGGCTAATTCGTAAGAAATGTTTTGTGAAGCAGCACGAATAGCCCCTAAAAGAGCGAATTTATTGTTGGAAGCCCAACCACCAATCATGATGCCATATACACCCAAAGAAACAATACCGAATACCCACAAAATACCGATGTTCACATCAATACCTTGTAAATCAAAGGTAGCTCCTCCAATGGTCACACTATCTCCAAACGGCACAACTGCCGAAGTCATCAAGGCGGTTAACATGGATAAACATGGACCTGCAATGAATAACCATTTGTTGGAATTGGCAGGAATAAAATCTTCCTTCATGAACATTTTTACGGCATCGGCCAATGGCTGCAAAATACCAAATGGGCCGGCACGGTCTGGACCAATACGGTCCTGCATAAATGCAGCAATCTTTCGTTCAAAATAAGTTGAATAAGCAGCAACCCCTAAAGTAATCGCAAATACGACTCCTACGATGATGGCTTTTGCTATAAAAACAGTTGTAATTAATTCCATATTTATTTCTTTTCTGAACTTGGAAGACTCTTTCTTGCAGGTAAAAAACTACGATCACGATCATCATCAATTGGCTTGTAGGCCAAAGCTGCTTGTTTGATTGGGAAAGATGGATTAATCAAATTAGCTCCATATTTGTTGGCTGAAATAACCGAATGACGCGCAATTTTAGTAGGACCCTCAATCACCCAATCTGAAGTTTTCTTACGTTCAAAACGACAGGTATTGCAAATGAATTCCTTCACCTCACCCCACTCGTTCTTACGTCCTGTTACGCGGATTACTTCATCTCCACGATACCATAAAGTCACCTTTCCAGAGCATTTATCGCAATCACAATGTGCCTCTTCTGGTTTAGAGAACCATACACGACTCTTGAAACGGTAAGTTCTATCGGTCAATGCTCCTACTGGACAAACATCGATTATGTTACCAGAGAAATCATTGTCAATAGCTTTCTCGATGTATGTACTAATCTCTGCATGGTCACCACGGTGCATGACACCATGAACACGGCCTTCAGTCAATTGATCTGCTGCATACACACAACGGTAACATAGAATACAACGATTCATGTTTAGTTTGATGTAAGGACCTAAATCGACAGGTTCAAAGGTATTTCTATCTTCAACCGTACGCGTGGAAGAAACACCGTGCTCAAATGAGAAGTCTTGTAAATGACACTCTCCTGCTTGATCACAAACAGGGCAATCCAATGGGTGATTTAACAACAAAAACTCCACTATGCCTTTTCTCGTTTCCAATACCTGCTCATTGATGGTATTTTCTACGATCATACCATCTTGAACTGTAGTAATACAAGAAGGAACTAATTTAGGCATAGGACGAGGATCTTTTTCAGAACCAGCCGTTACTTTCACCAAGCAACCGCGGCATTTACCACCAGTTCCTTTCAATGGCTCATAGTAACACATAGCAGGCGGAGCAATCTCCGGACCAATCATCCTTGCTGCCTGCATGATGGTAGTACCTGGTTCTACCTCTAACGTGATGTTATCAATTGTTACTTTCATTTTCTATTTTTAAGGGTTTAGGCCCTTGATCTATGTTCAATTAAAGATCTTTTTCTAATGCTGCCCAACGTTCCATAAAGGCTTTTACGGTATACTGGGTAGATCTAATTTTCAATTTTTCACCTATGTCTATTCGATCAGTCTCGGGTGCATTCAGCCAATGAATGATTAAATCAACCATTTGGCCCTCATCCATGTAATCGACTAACAAACCCGATAAACCTTGGGTGAAGTCGGCAATACCTCCACTTTCCTGAAAACCTAATACAGGTTTTGCTTGGTGCCCAGCTTCTAGCATGACCAAAGGAAAAGGATCTTCGCGAGAAGAAAGGAAAAACAAATCCATGGCCTCAAAATAAGCTTTGGTATCTGCTTTGGCAGGAATCAAATGCACTTGTGCACCTACATCCCATTTCTCTTTCTCTTCGATCAGCTCCGCTGAATACAGGTTATCACCCATTCCTAACCAGATAAAATGAACCTCAGGTTTCAATCGAATTACCTGTCTGGCAACTCGAATAAACACATCTGTTCCTTTTCTCCATTCTGCCAATCCACAGCCTAAAACTATTGGGCTGGAGGCAGGGATATTCAATTGTTCCCGAACTTGCTCAGAAGAACTAGATTTAGCTTTCGCTAATTCTGCAACCGGTGGCAATAGGGCCAATTTTTCGCTTGGAATTTCGTATTTCTCCTTCAATAATAGCTTCACTTGCTCTGAAACCGCATAAACATGCTTCACTTTCTGTACCAAAAACAGCATATCTTTTTCCGAGGCATAGGTCTCGCAAGAAAACTTCAATTCATGCACATAAGCACCAAAAGCTACTTTCAAGGAAGATAATTGTTGCATTAAGGATAATGAAGCTACTGTATTTCCTAAAATCAAATCAAAATGCTGCTGGCGAAATTCGCTCAGCATCTTTTGAACTTCTGCTTTGTTGGGTTCCCGATCTGGTGAACTTTCCTCTCTTTTGAGAAAAGGTATTTTCTTAAATATATTTCTAGACTTGTTATGCTCTCTTCTCCAAACCCACACTTCCGCATATTTACGGTAGCTAGCGAGTAAATCCCCCCCTTTTTCTAAGAGCAAATAGCCTTTATTTCCGTTCGCCGCATTTTCCTTAAGCCAATGTAATAATACCAATTGTGCACCAGCACGGTTGGCATCATGCCCAACAAAAAGAATTTTGGCTCCCATCTTTAGTTAGACCAGCTAGCACCTGGACGCATGTAAACAGCACCGGGTTGAGTCGCTAATTCAGGATGTTCTATATGCCATTCAAACTCATCTCTAAAATGACGAATCGCAGCAGATACTGGCCATGCGGCTGCATCTCCTAATGGACAAATCGTATTTCCTTCAATTTTCTTAGCTACATCTACTAACAAATCAATATCTTCTTTTCGGCCTTGGCCTAATTCAATACGCTTAATCACTTTATCCATCCAACCTGTACCTTCTCTACAAGGTGAACATTGTCCACAGGATTCATGGTGGTAAAAACGAGCAAAGGTTAAAGTATTATGGACGATACAGGTGGTTTCATCCATCACGATAAATCCTCCTGACCCTAACATGGTTCCTGTAGCAAAACCTCCGTCGGACAATGACTCATAGGTCATCAAGCGCTTTTCACCTGTAGCGGTAGTTAAAATCATCTCGGCAGGTAAAATAGGTACTGAAGAACCTCCAGCTACTACCGCTTTCAATTTATGCCCCTCTCGAATACCACCGCACCATTCATCGGAATAGATAAAATCCTCTACGGTAATTCCTAAAGGAATTTCATAAACCCCCGGCTTACGAATATGCCCTGAAGCTGAAATCAATTTCGTACCAGTACTTCTTCCTACACCAATTTGCGCATAGGCGTCACCTCCATTATTCACAATCCATGAAGTAGCAGCAATAGATTCTACATTATTTACTACGGTAGGGCATTGCCATAGACCTTTTACAGCTGGGAATGGAGGTTTATTACGAGGATTACCTCGTTTCCCTTCCAAAGATTCCAACAAGGCAGTTTCCTCACCACAGATATAAGCCCCGCCACCTGATTGAACATATAAGTCCAAATCATAGCCTGAGCCTAAAATATTTTTACCCAACAAACCTTTATCATAAGCTTCTTGGATGGCTTTTTCTAAAATATGGATCACATACATCAGCTCTCCACGAACGTAGATATAAGATGTATTTGCTCCTAATGCAAAGCTGGAAACAATCATACCTTCAATCAAGGTATGAGGAGATTTCCACATCAAATAATGATCCTTGAAGGTACCCGGTTCAGATTCATCGGCATTACATACCAAATAACGAGGTACACCTTCTGGTTTAGCCAAAAATGACCACTTCATACCCACTGGAAACCCAGCTCCTCCACGACCACGCAAACCTGATTTTTTTACTTCTTCAGTAACTTCATCAGGAGTCATTTTTTTCAATGCTTTTTCTACCGCTTGGTACCCACCATGCTTACGATATACATCAATCGTTTCTATTCCTGGTACCTCAATATGTTCGGTTAATATCTTCATCCTCGCTTATTTTCCTAATTCATCAATGATTTGATCTACCTTCTCTTTGGTCAAGTGCATGTAAAACTTCTCACGAATCTGAAATACAGGTCCCCAACCACAAGCGGCCAAACACTCTACTTCTTTCACCGTGAACTTGCCATCTGCGGAAGTTCCGCCTGTTTCTACACCCAAACGTTTTTTCAAGTGGTCATAAACTTCTACTCCACCCATCAAGCAGCAAGGGCCAGTCCGACAATATTCAATGACATGCTCTCCTACCGGTTCCAAATGGAACATGGTATAAAAACTAGCCACTTCATATACCTCAATAGGCTTAATGGACAATAAGGAAGCCACATAATCCATCACTTCTGGACTACACCATTTCCACTCCGCCTGAGCTAAATGTAAAATGGGCAAAAGTGCCGATTTCTGTTTCCCTTCAGGGTAACGAGCGATGATTTTCTTCACTAGATCCAGCGTTTCTGCTGGAAAAATTATGTTATTCTTACCTTCCATGTATTATGTATCTAACTCACCTGCAATCACGTTCATCGATGACATCGTCACAATGGCATCAGATAAAGTCGAACCTTTGATCATCTCTGGGAATGCTTGGTAATATATATATCCAGGTCTACGGAATTTTAAACGATACGGTGTACGTCCTCCATCCGAAACCAAATAGAATCCTAATTCTCCATTACCTCCCTCTACGGAGTGGTAAACCTCACCCACTGGGGCATCAATTTCTCCCATCACAATTTTGAAATGGTAAATTAACGCTTCCATGTTGCGGTAAACTTCTTGCTTAGGTGGCAAATAGTAGTGTGGTGCATCAGCATGATAAGGACCGGTTGGCAAATTATCCATGGCTTGCTGAATGATGCGTAAACTCTGCCACATTTCTTCTTCACGTACTAAAAAACGATCGTAAGTATCTCCTTTAGTTCCTACTGGAATTTCAAAATCAAAATCTTCATACGATGAATATGGATTTAATGAACGAACATCATAATCCACACCCGCTGCACGTAAATTAGGTCCTGTAAAACCATAGTTCAATGCCCGTTCTGCAGAAATAGCTCCTACGTTTTGTGTACGATCCATGAAAATACGGTTACGAACCACCATACTTTCAAATTCTTTCAAAGCTGCTGGCAACTCTGCTAATAACTTCTTGATTTTCTCGATGGCTACTGGGCTTAAATCCCTTTCCATACCACCAAAACGACCCATGTTTGTGGTTAAACGAGCCCCACAAAGTTCCTCGTAAATTTCATATATAAATTCCCTCCATTGGTATACATACAAGAAACCAGTTAAAGCTCCTGTATCTACGGCTAGAATGGAATTACAAATAATATGATCGGCCAAACGAGCCAATTCCATCATGATAACACGGATGTATTGTGCACGTTTAGGAACTTCGATTCCTAATAATTTCTCTACCGTCATGTGCCAGCCCATATTGTTGATAGGTGCTGAACAGTAATTCATACGGTCAGTTAATGTGGTAATTTGATAGAATGGACGACGTTCCGCAATTTTTTCAAATGCACGGTGAATATATCCCACCGTTTGTTCTGCATCCACAATGGTTTCCCCGTCCATCGTCAAGATATTTTGAAAAATACCATGTGTGGCTGGGTGTGTAGGCCCTAAGTTTAGGGTGGTCAACTCGTTCACATAAGGACCACTCTTAGGCGTCTTATCCAGACCTACATTGGGGTTATTTACTAATGCTACTTCAGACATGTTTCGCTCGTTGAAGGTAGATTATCTACCAAATAATTCATCTATTTTATCGTGACGGGTGGCATCCTCCAAGGGGTATTCCTTACGCATTGGATGGTAATCCATGTCCTCTACGTTTAAAATACGGATCAAATTTGGGTGACCTTCAAAAATAATGCCATAAAAATCAAAAGCTTCGCGTTCCATCCAGTTGGCGGTAGCAAACAAACCTGTTACAGTCGGAACTTCTGGCTTTTCAATAGGAACATAAATTTTGATCCACAAGCGCACATTATTCTCTAAGCTGTGCAAATGATAAATCACTCCCAATTCTTGCCCTTTTGCCTCAGGGAAATGAATTCCACCTAAATCCGTCAAAAATTGAAACTTCAATACCGGATGTTGGTAAAGAAAATGAAGCATCGGAACGATGTGTTCCACTTCAGTGGTGACTTGTAAGATACCATGGGATTCAGCGATTCCATAAATGGCCTCTTCACCGAATTGCCCCTGTAAGGCCTCTATAATTTGTTGATTACTCACGTTTTCCATGCTCGATTTACTTATTCAATACCATAAGATTCCAACAAAGCTTTATACTCTGGTTGGTTTCTACGACGAATAGACTCATTTTTTGCCAGCTCTTGAATTTGCATAAAACCATCCAAAATTTGCTCTGGACGCGGAGGACATCCTGGCACATATACATCAACAGGAATGACACGATCAATCCCTTGTAATACAGAGTAGGTGTCAAAAATTCCCCCAGAGCAAGCACATGCACCTACAGATAGAACCCAACGAGGCTCAGCCATCTGCAAATAGACTTGCTTTACTACAGGAGCCATTTTCTTAGCTATCGTACCCATCACCATCAATACGTCGGCCTGGCGAGCAGAAAAACTTAAACGTTCTGCACCAAAACGACCAATGTCATAGTGAGAAGCCATGGTTGACATGAATTCAATACCACAGCAAGATGTAGCAAAAGGCAATGGCCAGAGCGAATTCGCCCTAGCCATCCCTACTAATGAATCTAAACTGGTAGCAAAAAATCCCTGACCCTCTAAACCTGCCGGCGCTTCTACGATATTAATTTTTGCATCACTCATATATAATCTTCTTTTCTATTAGAAATAAACCAAGCAAAAAGCTAAAAGTTTATTTTTCCCAGGTTAAAATACCTTTTTTAATTACGTAGATAAATCCAGCCAATAACAAGCCCATGAATACGATCATTTCATAAAAACCGTTCCATGCCAATTGCTTGAAATTCACTGCCCAAGGGTACATAAATACAATCTCCAAATCAAACAATACAAACAAAATAGCCACCAAGAAATACTTCACCGAAATAGGTGTACGTGCATCTCCGATGGATTCAATACCGCACTCAAAAGAATCATCTTTTTTCGCAGAGTGGCGCTTAGGACCCAAAGCATGAGTCAGCACCATGACCAATACGATAAAAGCCAAAGCCGCCGCTAATTGAACGAAAATGGGTAAAAAATCTTGAGGTTGATAGTTCATCTTGTACTTCGCTAAATTTGAAGCGGCAATTTACTCACTAAAATCTAATTTTGAAGATTATTTCATTAAAAATACTTGGTTTTTCCTGGCACTGCTACTGGGTACAAACCATTCGCATCTGGCTTCAATGGCATATCTGCATCCCAAGCAAATCGACTTGGTGCGATATTGATCCCCGAGTTAATCGCTTTGTCCCATTCGATAACCTGTCCAGAATAGGTTGCCATCCTTCCTAAAATAGAAGTCATAGTAGAATATGCCCCATTTTCTGCATCAGCAAATTTGTATTCTCCCGCGGCTACAGTAGCCCACAATTCATCATGCTCAGTTTGATATGGATTATTCTCTTTTGTCTTTTTGTCAAAAGCGTAATTCACATTCCCTTTCAAATCCAAAATTTTAGCTGAATCAAAAAGTATCTTTCCTTTGGTTCCAATCAAATGCTCATCAACTTTAGTCCATGTTCCTGGAATATGACGGCATTGACTATTCAAGATAGTTCCATCCGCATATTCAAATTCTACAATATGGTGATCAAAGATTTCACCGTAGTCTTTCCCTTTTCTAACTTCTCTTCCACCTGTACCTCTTGCTCTAACTGGATATCCGTTTTTCGCCCAGTTAATTACATCGATGTTGTGAATATGTTGTTCCGTTATATGATCACCACAAATCCAATTGAAATAATACCAGTTTCTCATTTGATATTCCATTTCAGTTTGTCCCTCTTTACGTGGCTTTACCCAAACCCCATCATTATTCCACCAGCATGAAGCGGAAACAACATCGCCGATTTGGCCATCTTGCACACGTTTCATTAAATCACGGTAGGAATTCTGATAATGACGTTGTAAACCTACTACCACATTCAACTTTTTCTCTTTAGCAATTTTAGCAGCGGCCAAAACCCGTTGGATACCTGCTGGATCTGTGGCTACCGGCTTTTCCATGAAAATCTGCTTTCCTTGTCGTACCGCCTCCTCAAAATGGTAAGGACGGAAACCCGGAGGAGTTGTTAAGATCACCACATCTGCAAGAGCCATTGCTTGTTTGTAGCCATCAAAACCTACAAATTTATGATCCTCAGAAACATTGACTTTCTGATTCACCGGTACGGCTTTTGCTGAAGTATCTTTGGCTCTAGAATTCATCACACTTTTATAGCAATCATCCAAACGATCTTTGAAGGCATCTGCCATGGCCACCAATTGGATATTTTCTTTGGTACTCAAAGCTTGAATAATAGCTCCTGTTCCTCGACCTCCGCAACCAATCAAGGCTACTTTTAAGGTATCACCCACATTACTCTGGCTGAAACTGACTCCTGGCTTTGCTTGAGCAAGTAGCGGAGCAGCTATCATTGCTCCCGCGCCTAGGCTCGACTGCACTATAAATTCTCTACGTGAATTTTTCATGTTATTTAGGTATATATTTTGAAGGTTAATAATCTTTTAAATACTTATCAAAAAAAGCCCGAACTTCTTCAGGACTAGGTTGTTTTACAGGTCGCATGATACGAAACCCTACGAATGGCGCATCAGCGTTCCACCATTTACTTTTCGGTTCCTGCGGATCTCTTCTATTCCAAACAGGGTCAGCGGCCATACGACTGGCACTTCTGGCCATGTTAGCTTCATCTCGATAACTCCCCCCTCTTACAACCGCATCCGCATATTTGTCTTTAAAGAGTGCTTGATGAGCTTGTTTATTAGCAGAATAGGTTGGCTCATAATGATCCAATACCCATTCGTGAACATTCCCCAACATATCATACAATCCCCAAGCATTGGGTTTTTTCTGAGCTACCAGATGGTATTTGTCTCCTGAATTGGTAGCAATCCAAGCATAATCTTCTAATTTTTCATTCGCAGCGAGAGAAGAATAAGCTCCTTTTCCTCCGGCCCTACAAGCATATTCCCATTCTGCTTCGGTAGGCAAACGGTAAAAAATTTGGGTTTTGGCATATAACCATTTACAATACATGAGGGCAGCAAAATGCTGCATGGAGTTGGCAGGAAAACCTCCAACTTTTCCCATGCCTAGGGTAAAATCGATGTAAGGAGGACTAGGACGGGTAATGGCATCAGGACCTTCTTTGGCTGGTTTAGGTGCAGGATCACGATCTTCCTCAAAAAACAATTGATATTCATCATAAGTAACTTCGGTCTTTCCCATCCAAAAAGCCTCTACATTCATTTTTTGCTGAGGACCCTCATCGGCATTTCTACTTACTTCAGAACTAGGGCTTCCTAAAACTAATGTTCCGGCAGGAATAGCCTTCATATCAAAAGCAACGGTAGAATTAGGAATGATTTGGCGGTAAGATTTCAATTGCTGACCTAATCCAATTTGACAAATCCCTACACTCAAGGCCAGTACTATTACTTGTATTTTTCTATTCATTCTTGTATTAATTCTAATCGACTTTCAAGATACCATGATTCAATAATATTTCCAATTCCCCATTTTGGTATTCCCATACAAGCACCTGTACCTGTGGAAAGCTTTGAAGCAAGACTTTAATTTCATCTATTTCCATGATGGTGGCAGCTGTAGCTATCCAATCTGCTCTGGCTCCTTCGTTTGCAATGGCTGTAGCCGAACGAGCATGTTCTAAACCAATACCTGTTTTGGGATCAAGTACATGGGAATATTTTTTCCCATGAATATCAACTTGTTGGTATGTCTTACCCGAACTAGCAATGGATTGGTGTTTGATGCCTATATAATCCGTGGATATTTTCTTGGAGTTAGGAAATTCCAATGCCACTTTCCAGGCATCACCTTGAGGATTCACTTGGCTGGCACTAATCTTTCCTCCTGCATCCACTAAAGCGTATGGATATCCTGATTTCACTAAATAATCCAAAACTCGTTGAGCAACAAATCCTTTACCAATTGACCCCACATCCATTTGGCAATCCGAATTGATTAAACGAATGGCGCTACTATCTGAATTAAATTCCAAGCAAGGACTTTGCAAAGCTTTAACCCATTTTTGTAGTAAAGTGCTATCTGGCATGACACGCGTATTACGTGCAATTCTCCATTCAGCCACCAATTTACCCATAAAAATATTGAGGTCGCCTCCTGAAAATTGATAGGCCAACAAAGATTCTTTTATAATGGCTCGAAAAGGTTCTTGAATGGGATAGAATTGACCAGAACCCGCCCTTTGGTTTACCTGACTCAGGTCCGAATTGACCTGATAATCACTCAATTGCATTTCTAAATTCCACGCTAATTCTTGGGCCTTTTGAATGGTTTTTGATAAACCTGTAGAATCCTGGCATGAAATAATGATGCGAAAGGGAGAACCCATTCGGGCGGTTTCAAAACGGTATTTCGTCCATTGGGCTTGTATTAAAAAGCTACAACAAATGAAGCAAACCGTGATGATAAGGGATTTTTTATTCATCATTCAAATATTACGAAAAATTATTGTAATTTTGTCCGGCAAATAAGGGTACGGTTCGCCTTCATCCGATAAATCCAATTCCCACTCAATTTATTTGCCATGCTTGATTCATCCAAATTCCTTTTCGAAGCACTTACCTACGACGACGTCCTGTTGCTTCCTGCCTATTCTGAAGTCTTACCACGTGATGTGAAGACTCAAACTCGACTGACCAAAAACATCAGTTTGAACATTCCCATAGTTTCTGCCGCCATGGACACGGTAACAGAAGCTGATTTAGCTATTGCTTTGGCTCAAGAAGGAGGAATTGGAATCATTCACAAAAACATGACTATTCAGCAGCAAGCGGCACAAGTCCGTAAAGTAAAACGCTCTGAATCAGGTATGATCATTGATCCTATCACTTTACATGATACTCAGACTTTAGGTGACGCACAGCGCATCATGAAGGAGTTTAAAATAGGTGGAATTCCTGTAATAGATACTCAAGGAATTTTAGTGGGAATTTTGACTAACCGTGATTTACGTTTCCAAAAAGAAACGGCAAGACCGGTGCACGAAATCATGACTAAGGTAAATTTGATTACTGCCAATGAGGGGATTAGCATGGAGGCAGCGGAAAGTATTCTTCAAGAACATAAAATTGAGAAATTACCGATCATCGACAAGAATGGTCGTTTGATTGGATTAATTACGTATAAAGATATTTTAAAACGCAAAAGCCACCCCTTAGCTTCCAAAGATTCTTTAGGGCGCTTACGTGTTGGGGCAGCAGTAGGTGTTACACCTGATTTATTAGATCGTGTACAAGCATTGGTACAAGTGGGAGTCGATGTAATTAGTATTGATACAGCTCATGGACATTCCAAAGGAGTGATTGACGCTTTAAAAGCAGTGAAAACTTCATACCCAAGCCTAGATGTTATCGTTGGTAATATTGCCACTGGTGAAGCTGCTAAAGCTTTGGCGGAAGCAGGTGCTGATGCCGTAAAAGTAGGTGTAGGACCTGGAAGTATTTGTACTACACGTATCATTGCCGGTGTGGGAATGCCTCAATTAACCGCAGTTTATGAAGCAGCAAAAGCATTAGAACCTTACAATGTTCCATTAATTGCCGATGGAGGTATTCGTTTTTCTGGAGATATTGCCAAAGCTATTGCAGGTGGAGCTAGCACGGTGATGATTGGTTCTTTATTAGCTGGTACAGATGAGGCTCCGGGAGAAATGATCATTTTGGAAGGACGTAAATTCAAGTCGTATCGCGGAATGGGTTCATTAGAAGCCATGGAAGATGGATCAAAGGACCGTTATTTCCAAGATGCGGAAGATGATATTAAAAAATTAGTACCAGAAGGAATCGTTGGACGAGTGCCATTCAAAGGTTCCGTTACTGAAATCCTATACCAAATGGTGGGTGGTTTGAAAGCTGGAATGGGCTATTGTGGAGCTGGAACCATCACAGATATGCAACAAGCTAAATTTGTAAAAATCACTTCTGCTGGAGTGAAAGAAAGTCACCCACATGATGTTAGTATTTCCAAGGAGGCACCTAACTATAGTGCTAAGTAAAAATACCAGTTTGCTTTAACGCTGTCAAGGTTTGAAACCTTGACAGCGTTGCAAAAACGAATGAAATTCAGGACATATTGTCCAAGATATTGATAATCAAAAAGGCTCAGGGTTTAAACCCTGAGCCTTTTTAAGTTAATCCAAAATTCAATGACTTATACAGGATAATTATGCACGGTATCCACAAAACACTTCACCTTATCTGGATGAATGTCAGGATATACACCATGACCTAAATTAGCAATATAGCGCTGAGTTCCGAATTGATCAATCATTTTCTTCGTCTCAGTTTCTACCGTTTTAAAATCTCCATATAAGGCACAAGGATCTAAATTACCTTGTAGTGTTTTATTTGAACCAACTAAACGTCTTGATTCTTGAATATCCATATTCCAATCCAAACCGATGGTTGCACAATTTAATTGCGCCATTTCCTCTCTAGCAAAAAATGCTCCTTTGGCAAATAAAGTGACTGGTACATCTGTCAATGCATCACAAATTTGCTTAAGATAAGGAGTAGAAAAAGTACTGTATTGTGATGGCGACAATATCCCTGCCCAAGAATCAAAAACTTGAATTAAATTAGCTCCCACAGCAACCTGAGCTTTTAAGTAGGCAATAGTCGAATCGGTGATTTTTTGCAATAAAGCATGAGCCAATGTAGGTTCAGCATAAAGCATTTTCTTCGCTTGAGAAAAAGTTTTAGATCCCTTCCCCTCTACCATATAGCAGAAGATGGTAAATGGCGCTCCTGCGAAACCAATTAACGGAATTTTACCTGATAAATCCCGCTTGACAATTTTGATAGCATCTAATACATAGGCCAAATCCTCTTCAGGAACTGCTGTTTTTAAAGCATCAACATCCGCTTGTGAACGAATAACCTGAGGGAAAAGTGGTCCTTTTTGCTCTTCCATCACATAGGGCAAACCCATGGCTTCAGGAACAACCAATATATCAGAAAATATAATAGCAGCATCCACATCAAAACGATCCACCGGCTGAATAGTAACTTCGGCTGCCCATTCAGGATGCGTAGCCAAACCAATGAAAGAACCAGCTTTAGCTCTCACTTCACGGTATTCAGGTAAAATCCTTCCTGCTTGACGCATCACCCATACAGGGATTCGATCAACTGGTAAACCTTTCGCAGCCCTAATTAGGCGATCATTTTGTAAAACTTCCATATGCTTAATCAAGCCACAAAGGTAGTCAAGAAATGATAAATTGTGAATGGTGAATGGTAAATGAAAAAAGAAACTTAATTATGTTTGAGAGATGTTGCTCCAAATTCTACATTCTTCATTCTACTGTACCGTCCTGAAAAAAGTAGACAGTTATAAACTGAATACTTATGCTTAAAATTAAGAGGATTTATCGTTACAGTGAAAGTTTCAAACAACAAGTTTTAGAAGAACTTTCTCAAGGAATTTATAG